>JAWKLL010000026.1:0-78826 GCA_041392765.1 Saprospiraceae bacterium | reverse complement strand
ACGGTGTCCAGTACCTGCCCCAAATTGACAGTGGAATCGCAGGATACCATCAAGGCTAAAGCCAAAACAAGAGAAAATTGCTTAAACATACAGTATTGCTTTTTTGAAGGATGTAATCAAAACGAATTACACTTCCTTTAAACGTCTAAAACAAAACGGGGATACTTAGTGAAAAGTTAATATCCCCCTTTTTGTTGAAACACACCGCTGGTTACCTCAATATAGGCTGCGGCTACATCGCCGCCCAAGGGTGGGTGTAGCTTGCGCACAATGACTCTCACGCCTTGTATGTGGCTGTAAAAATCATGCAACCGCAGGAGGATGCGGTCGGCCAAGGTTTCAATCAGTTGAGCGGGTTTGCGCATTTCGGATTGCACCATCAGATAAACGGTTTCGTAGTTGATGGTGGCGGCCAAATCGTCGCTTAGCGATGCCTTGCGCGTGTTGGCGGCAATATATACATCCACCACAAAATCGTTGCCCAGCACTGCTTCTTCGGGGTAGAAACCGTGGGGCGCGTGAAATTTCATGCCTTCCAATCCGATGACAGCCATGCGATTACTGCTTGATTTTTCGGAAATTCTCAACCCCGCAACGGAGAAACTCTGCGTATTCACCTACATCCGGGGTGTAGTTGACGGGCTGGTTGAGCCGCTGGCCATCCGGCGTGATGAGTACGTACTGCGGTTGAGAGTTCTGGTTGAAGAACACTTGCTGGAAGTGCCCCCATTTTTCACCTACTTCGTCTAAGGTGCGTTTTCTGCCACTTGGCGTTACGACCTCTATGACTTGCTCCAACTCTTTTTTATCGTCCACGTAAAGACTGATGACCACATATTCGTCTTTCAAGTAGCGATATACTTCGGGCTTAGGCCAAACGTTTTCCTCCATTTTGCGGCAATTCACACAGGCATAACCGGTAAAGTCCAGCATGACGGGTTTGTTGTTCGCTTTGGCGAAAGCCAACCCTTCTTCCAAATCCTTGAAACAATCCAGCGACTGTGGGCAGTCACAGGGGTTGAAGTAGCTGTAACACACAGGAGGTGCCAAACCACTCAGCAGGGTGAGGGAACGGTAAGCCCCTTTCTCAGGGTCGATACGAAAACCGCTGGCCAAGTACAGCACAAAAGCGAGGGTAATACCCGCAAGCGCCAAACGTCCTATGGACAATTTTTTCAGCGGACTATCGTGAGGGAATTTTATTTTGCCAATCAGGTACAGGAACAGGCCAATACCGATGATAATCCATAGCCCCAAGAATAGTTCGATACGCAGGAAGCCCCAGTGGTCCACCAAATCTGCATTGGAAAGGAATTTGAAAGCCAACGCCAACTCGGCAAAGCCCAGCACGACCTTCACACTATTCAGCCAGCCGCCCGACTTGGGCAGGGATTTCATCATGCCGGGGAAAGCGGCAAACAAGGCGAAAGGCAAAGCTAATGCCAAGCCAAAACCTCCCATGCCTGCTGTGAGTTGCCAAGCGCCACCGTCGCCCGTCAGGGCACCAACCAAGAGGGAACCCAAGATGGGGCCGGTGCAGGAAAAGGAAACCAACGCCAATGTCAGCGCCATGAAAAAGATGCCAATAATCCCCCTGCACCTTCGGCAGAACTAGCTTTATTGTACAGCTTTCGGCAGCGTAAGTTCAAAATACCCGAAAAAGCTAATGGCAAAAATGATAAACACACCAAAGAAGATGACATTTAGCGTTACATCCGTCGATATTTTATTGAGGATATCGGGGTCAATGCTATCCATCAGGTGGAAAGGAATGCTGAGTAGCAAGTACACCAAAAAGATGAAGAAACCATACAAGACAGCGTTGGAAACTCCTTTTTTGCGAGAAGTAGCACTTTTGGTAAAAAAGCTGACCGTAAGCGGAATCATAGGAAAAACACAAGGCGTAAGCAGGGCAATCAAGCCCCCCAGAAAACCAAGCCCGAATATTTGCCAGATACCTTTGCCTGTTACTACTTCTTCACCACCGCATTGGCCGGTAGGTGCTTGATCGACAACGGACTTGCGCAATCCGCCGAAAATAACGTCATCCCCCGCATCCGGTTCGGTAGGGGAGGAAGGGGCGCTTTCTTCGCCCACTTTGGCCGCTAAGGGCTGAAAAGAAATCTCGAATGGCGTTCTTAATGGGATGCAACTAGCATCGTCGCAACTCATGTAGTCGATTAGGCCGTTCAGGTTTTGCTGACCATTCACCTTAGCGGTAAAGGTGACGGGGCCGTGTTCAAACTTCTTGACCACCACGCCAAAAACAGGGTCTTCGCCTTCTTTGAGGTCGCCTTTTTCGGCCATTTTCCAAGGAGTTTCTGTGTCCCCATTTTTTAATAAAAATGTAGTGGGGATAGGGCCGTTATCTTCCGTAAATTGAGAATAAAGATTCCAACCTTTTTCCAGCAAAGCAGTAAAGACCACCTCGTATTCATTGGCATCCAATTGGCGTACGTCCAACTGCCAGCGCACGGGTTGTTGGATATTGCCATCTGCCGTTTTGGCTTCAATTACCTGAATGGAAGCCATCGGTTCGGTAGCGGTATCGGTGCTTGCTGTGGTCGTGGAAATGAGGTTCGAATTGGCTTGTGGGGCCGTACTTGCCGAGGGTGTTTTTGCCGCTGTGGCCGCTTTTTCTCCACCTGCATCGGGTTTGGCAGGTGCAGCAGGAGAAGGAGATGCCGTAGTAGCAGGCGTGAGCGTGAAGCTAAAGTCCACTTCCGTAGGGGGAAGGCATTTTTCATCATCGCAGGTCATAAATTCCAAGTACCCTTTGATGGGTTGGCTGAAATCAGTGACTTTTACCTTTTGGGTAAATACCACGGGGCCTGAAGGGAATTTAATAACCGTTACCCCACCAAAAAGCGGGTCGGGGCCTTCTTTCTTTTGCCTTTTTCGGCTACTTGGCCAACGCGGGTATAGTGGTCGCCAGCATCGAAATGGAAGGAGGTAGGAACGGGTATATATCATCTGTATATTGCGAATAAATACTCCAGCCGGCATCCATACGAGCCGTGAAAATTAGTTCGTATTCGTTGCCGGAAAGATGCTTGCTGCTCATATCCCATTTGACAGGTTCTAATATCTGACTCCAGCCAAACGCACTCCATAATACAAGGAGAAGGGTATAAATTGGTTTCATATAATACGGACGTTGAAAATTGTTCCAAAGGTATTAACCTCTAGCTAGATCATAGCAATTTGACGGAAATAACTGATCCCATTTTTCCTGAAGGCTTGGCTTTATGCACACGCTTTGTGCAAGTATTCCTACGCTTAGTGCATAAAGCCAAGCCAAAAATGGGATCACTTATTTTTTCCGTCCCTTTTGTGAAATAGCACACAAAAATGATACACTCATCGCAAAAGGCGCACAAAAATACACTTACCAGATGGTTATCCGTAAAAACATTGTAATGATAATAAAAGATTAACAACTTGTTTGTAAGTTGTATGACGTTGGGCGGTGTTTCTAATTTTGGATGAATATGGACAAGTTCTGTATGAAAAAACTGTATATTTGCGCTCTTGAAATAAAATAGCCGTATGTTCAATAGCTTAAGCGACCGTTTAGACAGTGTATTTAAAACCCTTAGCGGGGATGCTAAACTCACAGAGATCAATATTGCGCAATCTGTGAAGGAAATACGCCGTGCCTTGGTGGCAGCAGACGTTAACTATAAGATTGCCAAAGAGTTTACGGATCGCGTAAAGGATAAGGCCCTAGGGCAGGAAAACATTCTGAAGAATGTGAAGCCGGGGGAGCTGATGGTCAAGATTGTGCAGGATGAGCTGACGGAGCTAATGGGTGGCCAAGCTGCGGGTATCAACATCAAGGACGACCCGGCGGTGATACTCATAGCGGGTCTGCAAGGATCTGGTAAGACCACGTTTACAGGTAAATTGGCATTGCACCTCAAAGAACAGCGCAAGAAGAAAGTATTGGTGTGTGCTGCCGACGTATATCGCCCTGCCGCTATCGATCAGTTGACGGTGATAGCGGAGCAAGTAGGTGCAGGTATCTACAAGGAGCCAGAGAATAAGAACCCGGTACAAATCGCGTTGAGTGCCATCGCCCACGCGAAAGCCAATAAATACGAGGTCGTCATTGTGGATACTGCAGGCCGCTTGTCGGTGGATGAGGCCATGATGAACGAGATAGCGCAGGTGAAAGCGGCGGTTTCGCCCAACGAAACCCTCTTCGTGGTGGACTCCATGACGGGGCAAGATGCTGTCAATACCGCCAAAGCATTCAACGACCGCATCAACTACGACGGGGTCGTACTCACCAAATTGGACGGCGATACCCGTGGTGGTGCCGCCCTGACGGTGAAATACACCGTAGGCAAGCCCATTAAATTTATCTCCACCGGAGAAAAGATGGACACCTTGGATGTCTTCCACCCCGAGCGCATGGCGCAACGTATTTTGGGCATGGGGGATATCGTTTCTTTCGTGGAGCGCGCCCAGCAGCAGTTCGACGAGGAGGAAGCTAAGCGATTGGAGAAGAAGATCAAGAAAAATAAATTCGACTTCAACGACTTCCTTAGCCAAATTGGCCAGCTCAAACGCATGGGCGACCTCAAAAGCCTCTTGGGCATGATTCCCGGTATGGGTAAACTCACGCGCGATTTGAATATTGATGACACGGCTTTTAGTAAAGTGGAAGCCATCATCTATAGTATGACACCTCAGGAGCGTGAGAACCCGGAGCTGCTGAATATGAGTCGCAAGAAGCGCATCGCCCGCGGTTGTGGCCAGCAAATAGATGATATCAACCGATTTATCAAGCAGTTCGACCAAATGCGCCAGCTCATGCACCAAATGAGTAAAAACCCAGCCATGATGGGAGGGATGGCACCCGGTGCAATGGGCGGAAAAACGAGGGGGATGAAGAAACGATAGAGGAGCTTATCCCATTACCATACTGGTAGTCTCCATTTTTTTTACATAGTAGGCGGCGTTTTCCTTTACTACGATGTCAAGGGGGAGGTATTGTATTTTTTCTACGGGTTCTTTACTAACCAAGTGCTTGAATAAGCTATGTAGGCCTATAAAGCCTTGTTCTGCGGGGTTTTGGTTGATTAAGAAGTTTATTTTATCATCATGTAGATATTGTAAATTTTGCGGGATAAGGTCGAACCCCACGATTTTAATATTTCTTTCTACGATTGGCTTTTCAAAGATGTCTAATATTTTATAAGCACGAGAATTGGTTACAAAAATTCCACTTAGCAGAGGATGGCTGTGTAGTAGATCCGCGAGAAATTTCTGGAGACGATGAGGATCGTCGAAATCTTCAAAGTCTTCACGGATGATATTGATTTTTTTAGCGGGCCTTTCAGCAAAATAATCCTTAAACCCTTTTTCTTTGCTAATGAGGTGTTGAGCAGCACGAGTACTATAATCCAGATTCAGGATACAAACATGCCCACCTTCTGCAAGGCCAAAATTGAGCAATCTGGCACCGAGTACGCCGCTTTGATAGGAGTCTTGGCCGATATAACTTACGGGGTTAGCGTCTTCTAAGTGCGTATTAATGAATACATAGGGAATAGCAGATGCTTCGCAAGCATCTACCAACCAATGGGCTTCTGCATCAAACATGGGGGGGACAAGTATCCCGTCAGGTTGAATCTCAATGGCTTTTCGGGCTGTTTCCAAGAAACTACGAGGGTCGCCATAATCGAAAAAGAAGGGTTCTAGCATCATCCCATAATGCTGTAGTGATTTATTGGCTGCGACCAATCCCTGGTTCGTCTGTCTCCAATAAGGATCGACATGAGTGAGAGGTAATAGGGATGCCACTCTTATTTGCTTGTTATAGGCTAAAGCACTGGCGATAAGGTTGCGTTCGTAACCAAGCTCGTCGATCACTTGTAAGACTCGTTTCCTTACATCATCAGCGACTTTGCCTCTGTTATGCAGTACCCGATCGACCGTACCAGTAGAAACATTGGCTCTGGAAGCTATGTCCTTGATTCGAACCCGCTTTTTCATGCTTTAGAATGGTATTAAAGAATGGGTAAATATTCATTGATCACATAAGGCGACCTCTTCCTGCCGTACAAATATAGCCTTTTACAACTGTTTGTCGGAACAGGCTGGGGTAAGCGTATGTGATTCCTTCCGCAATGGATAAACTTCATTTAGAATAATCCATTGCAATGGTCAAACTTGATCCTATGTACGATAATTCCGTACAAGGATACAAAAAAAAATAGTGTGTGCGCACACATTTTGAATTATTTGTCGTTATCTTTGTGAAATACTGGAATTTGGCATAATCAAATAGAAGGTATTAGGGTACATGTAACAAAAAAACAAATATGTCTGCGAAAATCACCAACACATTGAAGTACCAACTCAAGTCGGTAGAGAAACTTCCCGTAAAAATATGGGGTGATGCCAACGAGGCCTGTGTACACATAGCAAAGACCATAGCGCTAGCGATCCGCCAAAAGCAGCAGGAGGGTGAGTCTATCGTCTTGGGGCTGGCTACAGGGTCGTCGCCTATTGGGGTGTACAAGGAGTTGGTGCGTATGCACAGGGGAAGAGCAACTGAGTTTTGCAAATGTTGTGACATTCAATTTAGATGAATACTACCCCATTGCCCCTGATTCAGAGCAGAGTTATGTTCGTTTTATGCATGACTATTTGTTTGATCATGTGGACATCAACCCTGCCAATGTACATATCCCTGATGGTACTGTACCCTTAGAGAAGTGGAACAGTATTGCAAAGATTACGAGAAAAAATTGACCAAGCAGGCGGTATTGATATCCAACTTTTAGGTATCGGCCGAACGGGGCATATTGGTTTCAATGAACCAGGCAGTTGGCAGAATTCCTTTACACGCTTGGTTCGCTTGGATGGGATTACCCGTCAGGATGCCATTAAAGATTTTATCCATATAGAGGATGTTCCTTACCGTGCTATTACGATGGGGATCGGCTCTATTATGAAAGCGCGGAAAATATTCTTGATGGGGTGGGGTACAACACAAGGCAACCATTATACAGCGTGCAGTAGAAGGCGAGATCACGCCTGTGATTCCAGCAACTTTTTGCAGGAGCATCCCAACGTAAGGGTATATATTGATGAAGCAGCATCAGGGAATTGACTCGTGTCAAAACTCCGTGGAGGAGTAGGTATATGCGACTGGACAGAGGATTTAGTTATACAAGCCGTTATTTGGTTGTCACAGCAGGCGGAAAAACGATTCTGCGCCTTACAGATAGTGATTACAACAGAACACCAACTCAGTGATTTGATCATAGAGTACGCTTCTTCTTACGAACTAAATATTAAAGTACATAACCGGCTACAGGATACGATTACAGGGTGGCCTGGTGGGAAGCCTGGCACGGATGATAGCCGCAGGCCTGAACGTGCTAAACCTGCCAAAAAACGGGTTATTATTTTCAGCCCACATCCCGATGATGATGTCATTTCTATGGGAGGGACTTTTTTGCGGTTGGTAGATCAAGGGCATGACGTGCATGTAGCTTATCAGACTTCTGGTAACATAGCTGTACACGACCACGACGCTTTGCGCTATATTGAATTTTTGCAAGAATTTGGCGAAAAGACTGCACAAACGGATGCTGAATTGCTCCGCATTAATGATAATGCGTACCAAGCCCTTTGCAAAAAAAAGACAGGAGATAAAGACACTGCCGATGTGCGTTTAGTAAAGGGGTTGATACGCAGAGGAGAGGCACGTGCCGGTGCGCGGTTTTGTGGGTTAGATGACAAACACATCCATTTCTTGGATCTACCTTTTTATGAAACGGGCACAACTCGTAAGAACCCCGTTGGGCAGGCCGATATAGACATCATCAAGCAATTGCTCATTGATATACAACCCCATCAGGTATTTGCAGCAGGAGATTTGGCCGACCCTCATGGTACGCATCGGGTGTGTTTGAATGCTATATTTGGCGCATTTGAGGCATTACAAACTGAAAAATGGATGAAAGATTGCTGGTTGTGGCTATACCGAGGAGCTTGGCACGAATGGCCTATTCATGAAATTGAAATGGCGGTACCGCTAAGCCCACAGGAATTAATCAAAAAGCGTAAAGCGATCTTCATGCACCAATCACAAAAGGATAAGCCCCCGTTTCCAGGGGAAGACGAGCGGGAATTTTGGCAGCGAGCCGAAGACCGCAACCAAGCCACCGCTGCTGCATACAGAGCACTGGGACTGGCAGAATATGAAGCGATGGAGGCTTTCAGAAGGTGGAAATTTTAGCGTATGTTGACAGCACAGCAAATACAGTTCTTTGCGGACGAAGGCTACCTGATGGTTGCTAACCTAATTACACCTGAGGAGGTTGAATACTTCCGGCAAGTATATGAAGACTTTCTATCTGGCAAGATAGAGACGGGTAGCCATCGGTCAGACTTGAGCGGCACGACCGATACTAAGGGAAGGAAAAAATAGTACAAATTATGTGTCCTTCCCGATTGTATCCAGCGTTGATGCAATCCGTTATTCACCAGCGGGTGACTGCGTTGGCACGTCAGTTGATGGGTGAAGATATGGCGTTAGATTTTGATATGCTGATAGACAAGCCACCCCACACCCATGCTCCCACCCCCTGGCATCAGGACGAAGCTTACTGGATCAATATGCCAGATAAAAGAGCAGTGAGTTGTTGGCTCGCACTGGACGATGTAGTGAAAGAAAACGGGTGTATGTGGTTTATTCCCAAGTCGCACCAAGCAGCACTACGTTCACATGTACAAACGGGTCAGGGAGGGGCACTGCAATGTCAGGCAACAGAAGCAGAAGCAATAGCGGCAGAGATGCAAGCGGGAAGCTGTACCTTTCATCATGGTCGAACAGTGCACTACGCCCGGGGGAATTCCACCGACCGTCGCCGTAGAGCCTTTATCACCAACTTTCGCCCAGAGGATATGATTACCTACGAACGCGAGCGAGGCTTCGACCATTTGGGGGCGAGGGAGGTGCGGCAGTAGGTGTTAGCCGATACCGAAGTCTTGAATAGTCTGGGTCGGTGGTATCGCCCTAATCATTTCTCAACGGCATAAACACCCGCATCCATTCGCTGTCATTGCTGCCTACGAGCAAGCTGCCATCGGGCATGGGGGCTATTTGGCGCACATCTGCTCTGAGGCCAATGTCGCCTGCGTAAGTGAATGTACGTTTGTTGTCTCCCATAAAAACTTGCCCGTGGTTGGCATCTATTTTGCCTATTCGCACCCTTGTATGGGTTATATTTCCAGCCAAAACTAGGTCGGGATAGTTGTCGCTATTCACATTCCACGTTGTACTCGCATAAACGGGCGATCGCTGTGCTTCGGCAGGAAGCGCGGTACTGTGCCATTCACTGTTTTTGAAATGCAGTATCATACTTCTCAGCTCATGGGCTGACAAAAATTGTGCTTCTTTTTGAAAGGGAGCCACCACTTCTTCCAACGTTGCTTGAGAATAGCTTATGTAGTCAGTGAAGGTCTTTTTTAGCAGCGGAAGAGGAGCCAATAATTCATCGCGGGCAGCAAAAGGGTAAGACACACCTTGTTGGGTATAACCGATAAGTGGGATGCGCTGAGACGCATTAGCAAAAGCACCGTAATACATCATTAAACCATTATCGCTGAGTACAGCCAGTTGATGGTTAAGTCCTAGGTTTCCAGCAATGATTTCCGGAAGATCATCACCATCCAGATCGGCGGCAGACAGACTAAGCCACCAACCCGTGTCGCTCATGTCTTGGGCTGTGTGCACTTGGAAATTGCCATTTTCATTGGGAATATAGGCAATAGTCCCCCATGCTCTACTTACTACTAGGTCGGTGTCGCCATCGTGATCCGCATCCAAGGCGAGTGCATCCGTTACCAACCCCAAGGACAATGACTCACAATGGGTAAAAATCCCTGCTCCATTATTAAAACAAAGCCAAGAATCGGCAGGGGCAGGAAAATTCAGCCCTTCACCTTGTGCCCCAATGAAAAGATCATCCCAACCATCGGCATTAGCGTCAAATGCTAGCACGGTGCTGGCGGAAACCGTTAGGTCTTCGGGAAATGCTTGTGCTACGAGGTTGAAACTATTACCTTGTCGTCGATACAGGCGAGGTTTTTCTTCTTGGGTGGGCACGGTACGATGGTATTGTTGAGCTACCACTACCAAGTCGTCATAGCCATCGTTATCTGTATCGGTAAAAGTAGCCGCTATGTCTTCGGCAGCGGCGGCAGCTATCCCCATAGCATTTCCCCAGGGCAACAATTGAGCATCTCGGTATTGCAGTACACTACCCGGTTGCCCGGAAGCTCCCCCCATGAACACTAGCGTTTCGTCATCCTTTGTAGTAGTGGCTAAAGCAGGGCCGCCATAGGAACACATAAACGGCAGCAGCGGCTGATCTGCAAAATCATTTCGGACATCTTCCTGGTGTCGATAAGGTAGCTTTGTTATCTTTATGGGCGGCATTAGCGCATTGCTGCGGGTAGCAATAGGAGGCAAGTTAGCAGCACTGTCATCTTGATTAGGTTGCCAAAACTGCCCTTTAGGAATATTTTTCCAAACGCTAGCATGACCGTCGGCCCAGTAAATGAGTACAGAGTCAGCTTGGTTTGCATGCCCGAGGGCAAACAGCAGGGGCGCATAATTGGCAGACTGAAACCCACGTGCAGGCATAAAAGTTTGGTGTTGTCGTTTTCCATCGGCGACGACTACAACGCGGGCACCAATAGCCTTCGCTGCGGATATCTTGCTCATATCAATATGCAGATAAGCCGTGTTTGTTTGCGTGTGGGTATTTTCATACACAAAAGCAGTTTCGTTTACGTTCGCGGTGACAATATCGGGATCGCCGTCATTATCGAGGTCTGCAATGACAGCGCCATGCGAGATAGAGGCTTGATCCAACCCCCATGAGGAACCTACGGATTCAAATTGCAGGGGCGTAACTTGCTGAAACACCTTGTTTGGTTCACGTATAGCCGGCATTTGCGCTATCACCTCCATCTGGTTCACGGGTTGGCCGGATTGTTGCGCATTGAGTTGGGTTTGCATCGTATAACTCAGGAATTCCATATTGGTGTAATCCCTTGCATATCCATTAGTGATAAACAAATCTTTATGGGTATCCATATTCAGATCTGCACCCAACACCGACCAAGACCAATCTGTATTGGAAATACCCGCTAATTGGCCGATTTCAGCAAAAAGCGGCACATGTCCCTGTTCACCATTGCCCTGGTTAAGCTGAAGCATATTACGCATATTCTGATGATAAAACCCATTCCTGACCAAAGAAGCATATTTCTGGTAATTATCGTCGCCGGAAGTCATTTTTATCCTTTCATTGGAAGCGGGCAGCATGTCCAGTGTGATAAGATCCGTCCATCCGTCATCGTTAAGGTCGCACGCATCCGATCCCATCGAAAAGAGAGAAACGTGATCGAAACAAGCACGTAAGCTTTCCTTGAAAGTTCCATCCGCCTGATTGATGTAGAAATAGTCTTCCTCGTTATAATCGTTGGAAACATAAATATCTAACCAACCGTCGTTGTTAAAATCATCAACCGCGATACCTAAACCAAAACTGAGCACATTGGAAACCAGCCCTGCTGATTCGGAAATGTCGTTGAATTTTCCTCCATCATTGCGGTACAGGTGTGAGCTATAAGCTGGGTTATTTTTTTCCTTAGTAGCGGGTAGCGCGGCGCCAAAACCGGCATACTCCTGCACAGAGTGGTTGAGCACGAAGCAATCTAAATCACCATCGCGGTCGTAGTCGAAGAAAGCAGCTTGGGTAGAATAAGCATCATCATCCAGTCCATACTGAGCGGCTGCTTCTGGAAAAGACCCGTCTTTTGGTTGATAAAAAGGAGATTGCGCCCCAAGCGGGCTTGCTGAGCCGCCGACCGACACACGTATATATCCAACCAATCGGCATTATATCCACTAGATTTACCCATTGTTCCATCCGTCAGCAGCTGCTACGCCTGCCGTTCTGTTACATCTTTGTACTCAATCTTGCCTTTTCCTGTATTGAAATAGAGCTTGTTAGGTACGAGGTTGCCCGTAAAGAACAAATCCAGCAGACCATCATTATTCAAATCGCCGCAAGCTACACCACTGCCATTGTAGAAATAACCGTATTTGAGTACATTAAAATCTGGTGATTCCGATAGTGTATTGGTGAAATTGATACCCGTATCTGCGGAAGAAAGCAAACGGAACGGTTGGTCATGCTTCGTTTTACAAGTGGAAAGCAAAAGCAGCCATAAGAGGTGAAAAATGGAAAAAGTGAACGTTTCCGGAGACATTGCATCGCTTGCCGCAATACAATGTTAATCTTATCATTTGGTATGTATTCACCTCGCATTGGAAAATCAATTGTTGTTAACAAAGATAACAGGTTCTTTGACAAATGTTGCGATTTAGCTATTCGCTCGGCGCTCTGACTGCCGCTCAACGCGGTGCTGCGTCACAACTTGTTTCGGCCTTTTGCCGTGATCGCTAGGTCTCCGTATAATACTACTTAGAGTATGTCTTTAGTGATAGAAAAAAAGGTTTTTTGACAAATCTAGTGGTCGTGCTGGGCTAGCGATGTGAAGCAGTGGCAGCTTTTAGCTGACAGACCCGGGTTTGCCGGGGCCGAGCGAATAGCGAGCTGCGAAACGTAGCGACCCGAAGGGTAGCCTCCACTAAAAAAGTCAAAGAACCCAAAAAAAATAGCCATCCTGTTTTATATAAAAATCAGGATGGCTACAAAAAGGTAACTGCATCTAGTTGCAGCATTAGCTAATGGCTGCAACGATATTTCGATGAATCAAGGTACTAGTTCCTATCCCACCAAAGTGGGGTAGTAGCTTTGTCCGGGCCACCCAGCAAGGAAGCTGCCGCCTCTACCGCGTCGCTATTGGTATTCTTTTCATAGTCGATGAAAGGAATACGGCGAGGGCGTTCCCCGTTTGGCAAATCGCCATTGTCAGAATTGGCCACCGGGTATAATACTGGCAACCCAGAGCGGCGCATATCTGCCCAAGCTTCAATACCATCAGGGAAGAGTGCCAACCACTTTTGTGTAGCGATCTGTAGGCGCTGTGTAGCTTCGTCCGCAGCCCATTTTACAGGGGCGTTATTCAAAGCAGGAGAATTCAAGAAATCCTGAGGAGCTACGGGTGTAGATTCCAAGTTCTGGTAAGCCTGAATAGCGGCATTGTCGGTAATACCCCACTGTCGCATGGAGGCATCAATTCCTGCGTTGTATAGCTCCTGAGCAGAGCCACCCATGTTCCACCCTTTCAGCGCACCTTCAGCACGAATGAAATACACTTCCGAGGCATGGAGAATATTCTGGGGTGTTTCGCCTACTCTTGCCCAAGCAGATCCACCACCAGTCACCCAGCGAGTACCTACATTGGAGTTGTAGTTGCTAGTATTCACCAGTTCCCCTAGTTGGGCAGCCGATAAACCATTGCGCAACCCTTCATAAGTACCTGTTTCAGAAGCAGGTTGGAAGTAAACTTGCATACGAGGGTCGTTGTACCCCTTCAGTGCCGATTCCATGGCTGCACTCATACGGAATTCATTCCATACCGAAATGCCTGACAGGCCATTTACGTCATCCCCTGCTGATGTTTTATACATATAGGCATCATTGGCAACATTCGTGATAACGCCAGCCGATACGGCTGCTTCGGCCTCTGCTTTCGCTTTGGTTGGGTCAGCGCTTGAAATACGCATGGCCAAGCGCAGTCGTAGGCTATTAGCAAATTCTATCCATTTGTTGACATCCCCTCCGTAAATCAAGTCAAAGCTTCCGTAAGGTGTTTTGTCCGTATTACTTTGTAACACAGTAACAGCTTTACCCAATCGTTCGAAGAAATCCATATAAATAGCTTCTTGGCTATCATAAGGTACAACGGCCAATGGTTCCCCTGCCTGAAAGTATGGAACAGGGCCATAGTAATCTGTAAGGCGGTGGAAGGCATAGACCCACATGATGTCTGCCAATGCATATTCTGGAGAAGAAGGCTCTAGTTCGTTAAGCAAAACCTTCAACTGTGGCACACAGTCAGTGTAGATAGGGCGCCAGTGCCACTGCATCCAGTCCATACGGATCACGTTTCTATCCGAAGGGAAATAAGTAGCGGTAGTAGCGTAATACTGAGCATACAGGTCGGCAAAAAGGTTCTGCGCTACCTGATAACGCCAAAAAGCATAGGATGCCGAAGATTGCGCCTTGCTAAAAAGGAAGGGGTATTCATTGGCTCCCAATACGGAGAGTTTAGTTTGGTCAACATTCAACTCCTCGAAGTCGTCTGTACAGCCGCCGAGCATTACCAATGTAAGTACGGCAAACAAAGCAGACCGCCAATAAGAAAATGAAAATTTATTCATTATGCTTGTTTTTTAAGTTCAAAATTAGAAGTTCAACGATAGGTTGACACCCAAAGAGCGGGTAGATGGCAAGTTGCCGTATTCTACACCTTGGTAGTTACCTGCACCGAGCTGGATGTCGGGGTCGAAATTCATGGTACGCTCAGGAATACCGGGGATGTCCAGTATTGCTTTACCTCTATAGAGGAACGCTAAGTTGCGCGCTACAAGCGATAGACGCAGCGACTCCACTTTCAAGCAGAAGGCACATTGAAATTGTAACCTAAAGATGCTTCACGGATACGGACATTGGTAGCATCGTAAGTGAAAAATTCACCAAAGGAGTAACGACCCCCTGAAACCCGTGTCCACAATTGCTCGGCACTGATAGCTGTAGTATTTTTCTCCCCATTAGCGGTTACGGCATCCAATACCAAGCCTCCGTCGCGGAACGCTTCGGTGTAGTCGGCAGTGCCATCAAACGCGAGGTTAGCATCTGTTCCTGAAACCATCACGCCTCCGAAACGGCCATCAATCAATAATCCTAAAGTTACCCTTTGATATTGAATTGGTTGTTCCAGCCCAATGTGAAATTGGGGTTGAAGTTGCCAATAGAGGTTTGCCCAGCACCCGATCCAACAGGCAACCCTTGGGCATCCACCACAAAGCGGCCTTGGTCATCGCGCAGCCAACCTTCAGCATAGAGATCACCATAGCGGCCACCTTCTTCTACCAATGCGTCTGCGGTACGTCCAAAACCTCCGCCTAGGAATACACTTTTCGTACGCTCAGATAGTTCGATGATGTCGTTGACGTTACGTGCGTAGTTCAAGGTAGTATTGTAGGAGAAATTCTCTTTTTCAATAGCTCTCCAATTCAACATAATTTCTACACCCTGGTTCTGGATGTTACCTGCATTGATGTATTCCTGTGAGAAGCCTGAAGGCGCTGGTAGTGGCACTAACAGCAACTGGTTGATAGAATTAGTTTTGTAGTAAGTCACATCCAAGCCTAAGCGACCACGCAGTGCACGCATGTCAAAACCAAATTCCAGTGTTTTGGTGATTTCTGGCTTCAGATCAGGAATGTTCTTAGTCGGATCTTGTGCGATGAATCCATTGGTACCCCCTTGCTGAACGGAGAAGGTGTTTTGCAAACGGTAAGGATCGGCATCGTTACCTACTTCCGACCAGCCACCGCGCAGCTTGAAGAAGGAGAAAAAGTCTGGCATACTTACCATGTCGCTCACAATCAAAGAAACCCCTACCGATGGGTAGAAGAACGAATGAGGAGCAGGTAAAGTGGACGACCAGTCGTTGCGAGCAGATGCATCTACGATCAGGAAGTTTTTGTATGCGAAGGACAAAGTACCAAAGACAGACTGGTATTCTCTTTCGGAAAGACTGCTGGTAGTGGCCACATTACGCCCAAAATCCGTAGAGAATTTATTAGGCACTAGCAATCCGTTGGCATTGATAAAGGTATATTTGGAATCCCGTTTGTTCAAGGCTGTACCCAACATATAATCCATCCGCAAGTTGCTGCCAAGTTCAGTGTAGCCGTTCAAGAATAAATCGAAGTTGTTTTCCTGAAAATAGCCGCTTCCTTCTTGGTAAGACCCACCAGGGCCAGCGAAAAGTAGCGTATTGTTATAAAACTTGAACGTAAGCAAGTCGTTGGAACGATCCAAGCTAGCACGCCCTGTCAGGTTCATCTTGTCGGTGATGGCATACGTAAGGCTACCAAGAAACATGTTGCGATCGCGGCTGTCGTCATTAAGTACGCGATTCAGCGACCAATAGGGGTTCATGTAAATAGAAGAGGTCGTCCAGTAGGTAGGATTGCCGTTTTCGTCCTCAAAAGTTTCATAGGCACCTAAATCCACAGAACGGGGTATTTTGTACAAGTTTTGCACAATGCCACTTTCTTCACCTACTTTAACTTTGTTGTCAATTTGCTGACGCATCAGGGTCGCTTTGAAGTCCCCCGTCAATCGCTCTGAAATTTGCGTGCCAATACGCAAATTGAAGGTGTTGCGGTTGAGTTGGTTATTAGCAATGATGCCTGGTCGCGGTTATTCGTGTAGGAGAAGTAAACCTGAGTTTTTTCTGTTCCACCTGTGATACCTAGGCTATTGCTAAGACTAACTCCCGTGCGGAAGAAGTCCGCCACGTTATCGGGATAAGTCGTTGTTTTACCACCCCAGCTACCAGAAGAAGTTGTGTTGGATGTACCGCCGTTGCCTTGTCCGTATGTGTTCTGCAAGCTCGGCAATAGGGTAGGGGACTCAAAATTGACACCTGAATTAAGGTTCATGCTGATTTTGCCAGCTTTCCCTTTTTTGGTGGTGATCAACATTACGCCATTGGCACCACGGCTTCCGTAGAGAACGGCGGCAGCCCCACCCTTCAAGAAGCTGATACTCTCAATGTCTGCGGGGTTGATAGAAGAAACCCCGTCGATGCTGTTGTACCCACCAAAATCATTGCTTGTCTGCCCTCGGTTGGAGTTGTCGATAGGTACACCATCCACTACAACTAATGCATTATTCGTGCCAGAAATGGAACGATTGCCACGGAGAACAACCCTTGCAGCACCACCAGGCCGCTGGCATTGGTGGTAACTACCAAGCCCGCTACTTTGCCGTTGAGCGTGTTGACAAAGTTCGGGTCACGTGTTACCCGAACGTCATCGCCCTCCAACTCTTGAACAGAGTAGGTAAGGTTTTTCTTGCTGCGTTCGATACCTAATGCTGTAACTACTACTTCGTCTAATTGCGCACCTTCGCTCAACATGATTTTCAGGTCGCTACTCGCACTTTCCACACCCACCTCGTTGGTCGTGTAGCCAATGTAGGACACCACCAATGTAGTGGGAATTTTACTCAGGTTAATCGAGAATTTACCATCAGGATCAGTGACGGTGCCATTAGGGGTGCCTTTTTCCAATATGGAGGCACCAATCAGTGGTAAACCGCTGTCGTCTGTTACTTGTCCGCTAACACTTTGTGCCTGTATGGCAGCAGCAGATAGTAACAGACAGCACAGCAGTACAGGGTGTTATAGCCCCGCCGGAAAAAGTTGCTGACATTGTTAAGTTCATCATGCAAGTTTAGTTTAGTGAATGAAAATTGTCTCTTTGATGAATTAAAGTTCAATGATATAGAGTATGTCTAAATTTCTCTGATTGAGCGAAAGTGAGTAAATTTTGTTCTGTTCAAGGCGAAAAGCGCAGTCGATGCCGGAAGCATCGGCGTCCCGATAGCTATCGGGATACAACGCCGAACAGGATAAAATTGGTCGCTTGCAGCCAATTGAGAGAACTTTAGATATACTCTACGAAGCATTGGTTCATCGTAATGGCAAAAATACAAAAATTATTCGGATGTGTGCGCACACGGTCAAAATTTATTTTATCTTTGTGAAGGTATAAACTAAGTTGATATTGAAGTGAAAGCATACCCACGGAGCTACATTATGGGGCGTATTGGTAAGTTGTTGATGTGGTTGCTCATGCTGAATGCCTGCTCTTTTCCTGCCACTCAACCAACTGAAAAGCACACGCTTGTAGATCGAGGCGTTTGGATCGCTGCGCCACGCCACAATACCATCATGCACCATGCGGATAGTATGGACGCTCAGTTGGAGCAATTGCGTTCCTTGGGATTTAGTACACTTTATGTATGTGTTTTGGCGACAACCAAACTGCTTTCCTAGTGAAGTTCTTTGGAATAACAGCCATTACCCTACTTTGACGGATACTGGATGTTTAAGGACATTGTTCTGTTGGAATTTGATCCACTGGGATACCTAATACAAGCTGCACACCAGCGGCAGATGAAGGTGGTTTTTGGTTCGAGTTCGGATGGATACCAAACGGGGAAATGCCGGATGCTACCCATCCCATTTTATCTAAACACCCCGATTGGATTGGACGGGGGCACGACGGGCAACCTTGCCACTACAACAACAGCGATTACTATTTCAATGCTTACCACCCACAAGTCCAACAATTTATACTGGATTTGATTGCCGAATCAATGGACAAGTATCCGGATGTAGATGGCATACAGGGCGATGATCGATTGCCTGCCAGCCCTGCCGATAGTGGATACGACAGCCTTACCGTAGCACGATACCGTGCGACACACGATGGCAGCTTGCCGCCTGCCGATTTTCGAGATAGCCTTTGGGTGAATTGGAGGTTGGAACTGCTTAATAGTTTTGTAGAGAAGATGTATCGTGTGGTGAAGGCTAAAAGAGTACGGCAATAGTAGCTTTTCTCCCAACCCTTTTCCGTGGTGCAGGGAGCACCTGATGCAAGACTGGCCCACCTGGGTGGAGATGGGGTATGTGGATAGACTAAATGTACAATGTTACCGAACGCACTTTGCTGCTTACCAAGCTACGGTATCTGAAAGCTGGGAATATGCGGCTCATGCCGGGTTGCAAAAGAGTCAGTTTATGCCGGGCATATTACTAGGTATTGCGGATGCCTGTTTGGTGGATGCCGCTACACTTGACAGCATTTTATCATTTAATGCGGAATGTCATTTTGGTGGAGAAAGCTTTTTATACCCAATGGATTACACAAGATCCTCGTTTTCATACGGTGCTACAAGCTTCCTATAAAAGTCAGTAGGGCGTAAGATTCAACAACACTAAAATCGGCAACATTCAGCAAAACGTAAAACGACATAGCATGCAACTCCAACTCATCGACCTGCTCATTATCCTTGCTTATCTAGTGCTCTCCGTAGGCATTGGTTTTTACCTGTCAAAGCGGGCATCCAAGAATTTGCAATCTTACTTTTTAGGTGGCAATTCTATTCCCTGGTACATTCTGGGCATCTCCAATGCATCCGGTATGTTTGATATTTCCGGGGTCATGTGGACGGTTGCTATCCTCGTTGTATATGGCGTGAAGAGTGCTTGGATTCCTTGGCTTTGGCCTGTGTGGAACCAAGTTTTTGTTATGGTGTTTCTGGCAGTATGGTTGCGAAGATCGGGTGCTATGACTGGTGCGGAGTGGCTATCCACCCGTTTTGGTGCCAATAAAGGCAGGGAATTGTCTCATCTGATTGTTGTCATTTTTGCTTTAGTCAGTGTTATTGGGTTCATTGCTTATGCGTTTGAGGGCATTGGTAAATTCACTACTACTTTTATCCCCTACGACCTTTCCTTTCAATGCTTAGGTGCTAGTGTCTCCAATGAGCATGCCTATGCACTCATCATTGTTGGACTGACTACCTTGTATGTAGTCAAAGGGGGCATGTACAGCGTGGTCGGAACCGAGATACTACAATTTATTATCATGCTCTTAGTGAGTGTTCTCATTGGCTGGTTGGTGTTCAGCAAGGTGTCGTATGAACAGATAGCGGAAGCTGTACCGCCGGGGTGGAAGGATTTTTGGTTCGGCTGGGAGCTGAACCTCGACTGGTCTCAACAACTGCCTGCCATCAATGATTACATTGCCAAGGATGATTTCAATATGTTTGGCATTGTCGTGATGTTGATGGTTTTTAAAGGTATTTTTGCTTCGCTGGCAGGCCCTGTACCTAGTTATGACATGCAACGGGTGCTGGCTACTAAAACCCCAGCGGAAGCCGCCAAAATGAGTGGCCTTACCATTGTGGTACTTTACTTACCTCGCTATCTCATGATCGCGGGCCTGGCGGTATTGGGGCTGGTTTTTTTCCGGCCTCAGTTGTTGGAGATGGGCACAAATATTGACTTTGAACTCATCTTGCCCTATGCCATCAATAATTTTTTGCCTACGGGCATAATGGGGTTGGTCTTGGCTGGGTTATTAGCGGCTTTTATGTCCACTTTTGCTGCCTTTGTCAACGCGGCTCCTGCTTACCTCGTCAACGATATTTACAAACGCTACATCGCACCTGATGCGGACAACCGAACGTATATCCGCCTCAGTTACCTCGCTTCTATCCTCTTGGTTGTTTTGGGCGTATGGGTTGGCTTTCATATCGACTCTATCGACTCTCTTACCAAATGGATTGTCGGCTCTTTGTATGGTGGATACGCTGCTGCCAATGTGCTGAAATGGATTTGGTGGCGTTTCAACGGATACGGCTATTTTTGGGGCATGCTCACGGGGCTTATCGCTTCATTGGCCGTACCCCAAATCTTTCCAGGTGCCTTTAGTCTCCATACTTTTCCGCTCATTTTATTACTTTCTTTTATCGGATCTATTGCTGGCACATTACTCACACCGCCTGTGGACACACCATCGCTCATGGCATTTTACAAAAATGTTCGCCCATGGGGATTTTGGAAACCCATCCACGATCTTGTCGTAGCTGAAGACCCCAATTTCAAAGGCAATACGCAACTGAGTCGCGATATATTCAATATCATAGTTGGCACCGCATGGCAAATGTCGATGGTTGTGATTCCGATGTATCTGCTTATTCGCGAATACACTCACCTGGCTTATAGTATAGCGGTATTGGCGGTGTGTAGCGTATTGCTAAAGTTATACTGGTGGGATAAATTGGAAGACTAGGGTCAGTTAGTTTATTTCCGTCCAACTGTTTATAAATGTATTCATCATCAACCATGAAAATAACAGGCACTTTTTTAGATGAAATTAGCCACGATATTAACCACCAAAACTGGGGCCCTCAGGAATGGGAAGCTGATTTTCAGGCTATGCAATCTATTGGCATTGATACCGTCATCCTGATTCGTTCAGGATACAAGCGGTGGATCACTTATCCATCAGAGGTACTGGTGCGCGAGGAGGGGTGTTTTACGCCTCCGATCGACCTGGTGGCGCTTTTCTTAGACCTCAGTCATCGCTACGGCATGCGTTTTTACTTCGGGTTGTACGATTCTGGCAAGTACTGGGTTAATGCACGTTATCAGGAAGAAACCGCATTGAACAAAAAAGTCATACAGGAGGTCGTAGATCGTTATGGCGCACACCCTGCTTTTGGCGGCTGGTACTTTTCTCACGAGATCAACCGCAATGACACGGGAGTCGTGGAAGAATATGCGATCATGGGGCATTTTTGTAAAAACCTGTTGCCTGCACCTATCCTAATCTCTCCTTACATAGATGGAAAAAAAGCCCTGCTGGCCAGCGATGCAGCCGTGGCGAGAGCGGAAGGTATTACCCTTGAATCACATCGGCAGGAATGGGACGAGGTACTGCGCAACGTCCAAGGTATTGTCGATACGATTGCTTTTCAAGATGGGCATGTTGATTTTGAAGATCTCGAAGATTTTATGCGTGTCAATAAGCAACTTAGCGATCACTACGGCATCCAAGGTTGGACAAATTGCGAAAGCTTCGACCGCGATATGCCCATCAAATTTCTCCCTATTAAATGGGAAAAGATGCGTTTTAAGTTAGAAGCTGCTCGCCGTGTAGGTATGGACAAGGCAATAACTTTTGAGTTTTCGCACTTCATGAGCCCACATTCCAGCTATCGCCAAGCGCACCATTTATTCAATCGCTACAAGGAATACATAGGACTATGATTATGGATATCAATTGGGACAACCACCGCCACCAGTACCTGAATGCACTCCTACAGGATGTGGTTCCTTTCTGGGAGCAGTACAGCATCGATACCGTATCCGGTGGCTTTTTCACCTGCCTCGATGCACAGGGCAGTTGTTATGATACCGACAAGTTTATCTGGCTACAAGCACGCCAAGTATGGACTTTTGCCATGCTTTATCAACGCCTCGATCCGCAACAGCGATGGTTGGATATTGCCACTCATGGCATTCAGTTTATCGAAAAGTTCGCTTTTGCACCCAATGGCGACTGCTACTTCGCATTGGATCGGCAAGGTAATCCCTTGGTAGCACCCTACAACATTTTTTCCGACTGTTTCGTTGCCATGGCTTATAGCACTTATGCCACTGCAACGGGTGAACAGCGTTATTCCCATGAGGCACTGCGGCTTTTCAATCGTATCATGGAACGCGCTCCCAACCCCAAAGGCGCTTATTCCAAGGCGGTAGGCGGGACTCGCCCGCTGAAAAATTTCGCCTTGCCGATGATCCTCTGCAATCTAACGTTGGAACTATCCGATGTTTTACCTCCTGAACAGGTAGCGCAAACCATCGCCCATTGTACCCATGAAGTGTTGGGGCATTTTTGGATAAAGAGCAACTCCTACTATTGGAAAATGTAGGCCCAACAGGTCAGTTCGTCGATTCCTTCGATGGGCGGCTGCTCAACCCCGGGCATGGCATCGAGGCTTGCTGGTTCTTGATGGATATTGCTGAACGCAACAAAGATCAGGCACTAGCACAGCAGCTCGCTGAAATTTGCCTTGCTATCCTCAATCATGGGTGGGATTCACAATATGGCGGCATTTTTTATTTTCTCGACCGCCTTGGGCATCCTCCTCAACAGTTGGAATGGGATCAAAAACTTTGGTGGGTGCACCTCGAAACGCTGGTCGCATTGCTGAAGGCGTATCGTTTAACGGGAATGCCTGATTGTGCCGCTTGGTTTCAAAAAGTACACGACTACACATGGTCTCACTTTCCTGATCCTCAAGGGGGTATGGAGTGGTTTGGCTACCTCAACCGAAGGGGGGAAGTATTGCTGCCGCTAAAAGGTGGAAAATGGAAAGGTTGCTTCCATGTACCTCGTGCCTTGTATCTTTGTTTCAGGGAATTGGAGCAATTGGCAACAGACGATGTGGCTCGCAAGACATACGCTTAGAGTATGTCTAAATTTTCTGGTTGAGCGAAAGGGAACAAATATTGTTCTGACCAAGGCGAAAAGCGCAGTCGATGCCGGAAGCATCGGCGAGCATTTTCAACGAAGGACAGGGCGATATTTGCCGCTTGAAGCCAATTGAGGAAATTTTAGACATACTCTTAGATGCGTTTGTTAGGGTGTGCCCCCGTGGCAACGCACTAGGCTATACCACGGGGTCGCTACGCTTTGCCCTATCGGCTGAGCCGATACCCCTGCGGGGCAAGGGGCGCCGCATCGCTCACACAAAATATCGTAAAATCAAAAGGTTACTATATGTTTCGACAGTACCATGGCTCAATCCTTTTTGCAAGTGTGTTCCTTTGCATAGGTTGTTCCACTCCTTCGCAAAACACACCTCGTGTACCACAGTGGAGCCAGTTCGTAAATCCATTCGTGGGTACGGGGGGCATGGTCATACTTTTCCAGGACCAACTACGCCTTTCGGTGCCGTGCAATTAGTCTCGATACGCATATTATGGGTTGGGATGCTTCCTCGGGCTACCATTTTGCGGATAGCCTCATCTATGGTTTTTCACATACTCACCTCAGCGGAACGGGGATTGGCGATTTGGGGGATGTGTTGGTGTTGCCTTTTACATAGCCGATACACGACAGCCTTGTAGCCACATTTCGCAAAGAAACGGAAGTAGCGGAGGTAGGTTATTATCGGGTGCAGCTCGATAATTTTGGCGTGCAAGCGGAGTTAACCACTACGCCCCGAACAGGTATGCATCGCTACACCTTCGAAGAGGGGAATGCTCGTATGATGTGGCACTTAGGGCATGTACTGCAGCCTAATTGGGGGCATCGCCCTGTTTCGGCAAGCTTAGAAATGGTAGATGCTTATACCATCAGAGGCCAACAAACGACCAGTGGGTGGGCGTATGACCATCCTGTATATTTTTATGCTCGGTTTTCTGAGCCGCTTGACTTGCTTTCCGTTATGGATGAGGGGCGTGTGCTGCCAACTAATGTCACCCAATTTGAAGGGAAGTCGCTCAAGGTTTTCCTATCTTTTGCCGATACCCTTCGGCAGATACAAGTAAAAGTTGGTATTTCAGGGGTGGATACTTTAGGCGCAAGGCTCAACCTAGAAGCAGAACTCCCACATTGGAATTTTGAGCAGGTACAAAACGACAATCGTGCAAGTTGGGAACAGGAATTGGGGCGCATACAGGTGCAAAGTAATGATACGGCTTTCCTCACTACTTTTTATACCGCTTTCTACCATTGCCTGATGGCACCTGTGCTGTACCAGGATGTAGATGGCCGCTACAGGGGGATGGACAAACAAATCCACCAAGCTACGGGAGGATACGTCAACTACAGTGTGTTTTCTTTATGGGACACCTTTCGCGCTTGGTCGCCGCTTATGAGCCTACTCTATCCCGAACACTGTAACAACTGGGCGCACAACTTATTGGTGAAAACCCAAGAAGGTGGGTATTTGCCTAAATGGCCACTCATGGCCAATTACACGGGCACAATGGTAGGATACCCTGCGGTGTCTCTCTGGGCTGATTACCAGGCTAAAGGCATATTGCAAGGTGAGCTGGGGGCGTATCTTGATGCAGCATTGGAAGCAACCGTTTATGAGCCTTCCCCCTCCGCTATAGAACCTCGCGCGAAAGAATTGAGACCCCCACACTTGGCCTACATCGACGCGATGGGGTATATTCCGGCTGATAGCCTGAGCCACTCCGTTTCTTATGGTGTCGAGTGTGCTTACTACGATTGGTGCATATCCCAACTGGCGCAAGCAGTGGGGTACGACAGCATCGCCACTCGTTTTAAGGAACGCGCCGGATACTATCGCTACTATATGAACCCCGCCACAGGTTTTATGCAAGGGCGTTTGTCCAACGGGGATTGGAAGCCTCATTTTTCACCTTTCTATGCCGATTTTTATGGTGATTTTGTAGAAGGCAATGCTTGGCAATGGTCGTGGTTTGTGCCGCATGATGTTATGGGGTTGGCCAACACGATGGGAGGGAAGGATGCCTTGCTCCGGCAGTTGGATACGTTGTTTCGTGCACCCGCGTATTTAGAAGGCGAAGAGATACCCGGCGACATTTCGGGGCTGATTGGTCAGTATGCCCACGGCAACGAACCGAGCCACCATGTAGCCTATCTCTACCATGCTTTGGGGCAACCTGAGAAAGGAAGAACCCTACTGGATAGTATCATGCGCACTTTTTACACCCCTCAGCCTGATGGCATCATCGGTAATGAAGATTGCGGGCAGATGTCGGCTTGGTATGTATTGAACGCATTAGGGCTTTATCAGCTATGCCCAGGAGACCCTGCTTTTTGGATTGGGAGACCGATTGTGGAGCGGGCACTACTGCAACTACCTGGCGAAAAGTCATTAGCAATCGTTTGTGAAGGGCAATCCATTACCCATTCACAGGTGCTAAAGACCCTCCTGAATGGGCAGGAAATAAAGCTAGAAAAAGTAGGATACCAAGATTTGATGCAGGGCGGGGAGTTGCGCTTTTTAATGGGGAAATAGCAAGATGTTTGCGTGGTGCGAAGCCGGACCAGGGGGCGCAGCGGAACCACCGCATCCCTGCGAAGCAAGGGGGCGGTGATGCAGCGTAGCACCCGGCCTAGGCGTGGGGTTGGGTGGAGCGGTAGCAGCCTAGGGGGCCACAAAGAAAAACGATGGAAATACTCCTTGTTGCAACCTCTTTGTAATTTGACGGAAATAAATTGTTCAATTTTTTTAGGCGATTCGCAAATATTTTCACATAATTTCTCCCGATAGTTATCGGGATCAATTATTTAGAAGATTTTTCCGAATCAAAAATTGAACAGTTTATTTTTATCCCGTCCCTTTGCGATAGGTGTAGGAATAAACAACACAATAGGAATAGGATGACAAGATATGTGACTGTACTACTTTGTTGGGTGCTCTTGGGATGCCAACCTAATCGGCAAGCTGCCATTTCGCAGTATGATGTGGTGGTGGTAGGTGGAGGGGCTAGTGGTGTGATGGCAGCCATACAATCGGCAAAGATGGGCGCTTCGACGTTACTGGTGGAGGAGACTCCTTGGTTGGGGGTATGCTAACGGCGGCAGGCGTGAGTGCGATAGATGGGAACTATAAGCTACCCTCTGGGTTGTGGGAAACATTCAGGCAGCGAGTGTATGACTATTATGGTGGTGCTGATAGTGTAAAAACAGGATGGGTAAGCCATGTCATGTTTGAGCCTCAGGTAGGGCAAGCCATACTAGACACTATGTGCCGTGAAACACCCTGCTGACCGTGACGCGCAATACAGCGGTGGTGGCATTGGAAAAACGCAGCAGCGGCTGGCAAATAGTCGTTGAGCAGGAAGGCAAACCAATGGTATTAGCGACGAATGTATTGATAGATGCCACAGAACTGGGGGATATAGCGAAAGCCGCAGGCGTAAAATACGATGTAGGGATGGATGCAAGGGCAACAACCGGTGAAGAGATTGCGCCAGCGGTGGCCAACAACATCATCCAAGACTTGACGTATGTGGCTATATTGCAGGAATACCCCCAAGGTGCCGATCATACCATTCCACGCCCCGAGGGTTATGATGAAACGGCCTTTTACTGCTGCTGTGAAGGCATTTGCCATCCAGACTCGGTGAAGACGGCACTTTGGGATTGTGGTACGATGCTGGAATATGGCCGTTTGCCCAACGGGCGGATCATGATCAACTGGCCTATTTATGGCAATGATTGCTACGCAAATGCCATAGAGGCCACTCCGGCAGAAAGGGATTCCCTTTTTGAGCGGGCTAAGTGGTTTACGCGTTGCTTTGTTTATTATATACAGAACCAACTAGGTTACAGACATCTGGGCTTGGCAACGGATGTATTTCCGACCGAAGACCACTTTCCGCTGATGCCTTACCATCGCGAATCGAGGCGTATAGAAGGCGAAGTACGGTTTACTATTAACCACCTTGCCCGGCCTTATGAACAAACAGCACCGCTGTATCGAACGGGTATCGCAGTGGGAGATTACCCCGTGGATCACCACCACCGCGCCTACCCTTTACATGAGGAATTGCCCGACCTGCATTTTTACCCCGTTCCATCCTATACCGTGCCATTGGGCAGCTTGATTCCCAAAGGAGTGGATGACCTTATTGTTGCGGAGAAATCCATCTCGGTGAGCAACATCGTAAATGGCACTACCCGCTTGCAACCGGTATGTATGTTGCTGGGGCAAGCAGCAGGTGTCTTGGCGGCACTGGCAAGCCAACAACAGCAACAACCCCGGGAAGTACCTATCCGGCAGGTGCAAAGCGCATTATTGGATGCGGGTGCTATGCTGCAACCCTACGTAGATGTGGACAAGCACGACCCCGCCTACAAAGCCATTCAGCGCATAGGCTCCTGTGGTTTGATCAAAGCAGAGGGCAAAAACGTAGGTTGGACGAACCTCACTTTATTTCATCCAGATACGGTGCTCATGAGGGAGGAATGGCAGACAGCTTTGCAGCAATTATTTCCTGACCGGAAGCAAGAGGCAGGCGCCTGGAAGGGAACGGTTACGTTGGCAGAAGCGGTGGAAGTGCTGCAGTCATTATTGGCGAAGCAAGGCACTGGAAAAGCCGAAGATAAATCCATAGCCGCCATTCGGAAACGGTATCAATGGGCTCAATCGGATGGATCGCAGGACATAACCCGTAGGCAATGGGCTGTGTTGCTGGATGAATGGGTAAATCCATTTGCCATTCCTATCAACCATTGGGGGCATTACACAACTCAAAAAACAAAA
Source organism: Saprospiraceae bacterium (assembly GCA_041392765.1). Lineage (GTDB taxonomy): Bacteria > Bacteroidota > Bacteroidia > Chitinophagales > Saprospiraceae > Lewinella. The sequence continues at coordinate 50,948 of JAWKLL010000026.1, read as the reverse complement.
TAGATTCTAAGTTACTTTTTCTTCGTTTCTTGCGTCAGAAAGTGCAAATCAAAACTGCCTTAATTATGAACAAAGAAGAATTGCAGGCAAAAGCCCGCGAACAAATGGCCGAATTGCAAGAGAAAATCGGAAGTTTGAAAGACAAAGCCGCTGATGCTACTGCCGAATTGCGCGAGGAGTACAAAGAACAACTCGATGAGCTGGAAGAAATGAAGGACAAACTCGAGTCCAAGTTTGACCAACTCGCCGATGCGACGGAAGAAGAATGGGAAGAATTCAAAGACACCGTAGCTGAAAAAGCAGGTGCGCTGAAGGATAAATTATCCGGTTTTTTCTCTCGGTTTAGTTAGAGTATGTCTAAATTTCTTTCGTACCACGTTGGCAAGCTATTTGTTTGCCAACGTGGCTGTTTTATACGGCATCTGCATGCGTTATTTTCTCCAGCTTTCCTATCAAGGGACTCGCTACAGTGGTTGGCAAAGGCAACAAAATGCACAAGGCGTGCAGGATGTGGTGGAAGAAAAACTGGGGAAGGTATTGCAATACCCCGTTTGGACAACAGGCTGTGGCAGAACGGACGCAGGTGTCCATGCCCGAACGTATTTCCTCCATTTTGATACCCCCCAACCGCTGCCTGCTTCCTTCCTTAGTATCATCAATAAAAATTTACCCGACGACATCGCCGTACAAGCTGCTTTTGAGGTGTCGGAGGATTGCCATGCGCGGTATAGTGCCGTTGAACGCGCCTACGACTATCATTTGCATACAATCAAAACGCCAGCCATTGGTCAACAAAGCACTTGGCTAGATGGGAGCGGTTTTCCTTTGGATGTGGATGCTATGCAATTAGCCGCCGATGCGTTATTGCGGTACAACGATTTTCGGGGCTTCTGCAAGGCACCAGATCGGCATAAAACTACCCTGTGCGTCATTCGAGAGGCGCGGCTTTATAGCGATGCGGAAGGCCAGCATATTCGGTTTCACATTCGCGGCAATCGCTTTTTGCGGGGTATGGTACGGCTCATCATGGCGCAACTGATACGGGTGGGGCAACACCAGTTGACACCACAGGCATTCGAGGAGCTATTGGCAACACAAACCCGCCCTACGTTTTTCATCTTTGCACCACCTCAGGGGCTACATTTAGTGGACGTGGTCTATCCGCAAGGGTGTATGGGAGAAAGAGTGATGTGATATTAGTAATGCTTCAAATGCACATAAAAACGATCATCCCGCACACGCAATGCCTTTGCCGCTAAAGGCGAAACGACTACCAACGTATTGCGGTCGTACACCATTTCAGGCAACCGACCACTCACTTTCAAATAGATGGTTTGTCGGCTCATGGGGTTATATACCTCTACAATGCTATTGATGGGAGCCGAACGATGCAAGCAGTAAAATCCAGCATCATTGGGGATATCTTTGGGCCAGGTGGCCGCCCCTTTTTCCGTAGTGATACGGCGATTGGCCGAACGGTGGAAATACTCCAACTTCAGCGGATGGTTCATTCTGGCATAAGGACCACCCTTGATTTCGTGCCAGTCGGAAGGAATCGGATATACGGTTACCCACCCAATGAGGAGCAACATACCCGGTGAAATGCCGTTCGCAGCGGTGGGGTTTTTAGCCAGCAACCACTCCGGGGTAATCTCGAAGTACCGATGACAAATACCATATACGGTATCTCCCTTCTTGACACGATAAAAAACAGGTGCCAAAGCCGGTTGCATAGCGGTTGGAGGATCTACGCGGACGATCGCTTTCAAGGGTAGGGGGATTTGCACTTCATTACCCGGCGCATAGTGCTGCCGAACGTGTGGGTTGTAGGCGTATAACTCTTCCAGGTGATGCCATAAAACTTCGACAAAGAATACAGCGTTTGCCGGGGCTTCATGGTATGCACTACCACCAATTCCCCTACGGAAGTTATTTGATGTTAATACCGTATCACCTGCATTTAGATAGGTGATACTGTCGGTTTGGCTGTTGGCACTCACCGTACCAATCAACAAAAGTAACAGGACTACAAGGCGCATTGGCAATGTGTGTTTTCTCTTTTTAATGGAGGCAAAGATACACATGAAAGCAAAGAAGTACCTCCCTATTTAAATGCTGAACGCTAAATAATAAAAAATATTCAACCTTTTTTCAAAAAAACAAGCCCGTTAAAAAGGATGCATTACAGCAAATAATGCAGATTATTATTTTATTTTTAAAATTTTCAGATTAATATTCCAAGTCGAATAAATACTACAAGATTGCTTCATCCCATTAATGCATCGTATTAAATTCTTTCTCATTGATTATCAGTTGAATATATCGTATCTTTGTAATAGCTTTGCAGCTTAGTGTAAATAAAACACTTTCTAACATGATTAAGAAGCAATATTCCAAGACCGCCCCTGTTTGCAATGTTACCTTTACTTTGACGACCGAGCAGGTGGGCAAAAACGCCGAAGTACGCGTACTCGGTACATTCAACGACTGGAGCTGGGACAAAGGCTTAGTGCTTGCCAGCAAGAAGAAGGCTTATGAAGGCAACATAGAATTGGCAGCCGGCCAAGTCTATGAATTTCGCTATGTAGTGAACGGCCACAACTGGTTCAACGATGAATCAGCTGATGACTACCAGCCTACGCCCTTCTTTAGCCACAACTGTGTGTTGGCATTAGAGGCCGTTACTATTGAAAAGGCAGCTCCTAAAGCTAAAGCAGCTGCACCAAAAGTAGAAAAGAAGGCAGCCGCCCCTAAAGCGGAGAAAAAAGCCGCTGCGCCTAAGGCAGAGAAGCCGGCTGCTGCTCCTAAAGCTAAAGTAGCTAAAACAACCGCCCCTAAGGCAGATGATCTGAAAAAAATTGAAGGCATCGGCCCCAAAATTGCAGATCTTTTGAAAGCGGATGGCATCGTTACTTTTGCCGATTTGGCCAAGGCCAAAACCACGCAACTCCAAGCCGTATTGGACGCTGCAGGTCCTCGCTACAAAATGCACGACCCTGCTACTTGGGCAGAGCAAGCTAAGTTGGCTGCCGCTGGTAAATGGGATGAGTTGACTGCTTTGCAGGATAAACTCAATGGCGGTAAGCGCTAATTGAATCGAAATCGTTCTCGGACAACGCTGAGTTGTCCGAGAACTTTACAATTTACTTATCAGCGCGCTTTACAACACCTCCTCATACACCGCCATCAACTGCTCGGTGAGGGGGGCACCTAAAAACTGCTGGGCGTGTTCAAAACCCGCTACTATTTGGCGCTGTCGTTTTTCAGTATCCGTCAGCAGCACTTCCATGCCGTGAGCTATTTCTGCCGCGCTGGCAGGATTTACCAACCAACTTTCCGGCCCCGCAGCTTCCGGCAGCGACGACACATTTGAGGTGATGACAGGCGTTTCACTAAACAACGCCTCAATAATCGGTATCCCGAAACCCTCGTAGCTACGAAGGGTATAGAAACAATTGAGCGTGCTGGTACAAGGCCGGCAGGTCGGCAAAAGCCGGGCGAATAAAGTACAATTTATCCACCAACCCATACCGCGCCGCCAGCGCCATCACCTGTTTTTGATAGGCTTCCCCATGGCCTACCACCACCACGGGCAGTTGCAGGTCGGCAGGCAATAGATGGAGTGCCTCCACAATCCCCAGCAAGTTTTTCGCGGTATTAGCGACCCCACATACAGGAAAAAATCTGGTGGCAGCCCATATTTCGTTATCACAGCCTCCTGCGTTTTCAAAGGCTTTTTTACCATGAACCCCTCGTGGCAACTCTGGTAAACCACCCGTATCTTCTCCTCCGGAATCCCATAGAAAGCCATCACATCCTGCTTCGTGGACTCGCTGATAGCAATCACGTATTGGCTTTGCTCGCAAGCGTATCGAAACTTGTAGTCATACACCTGCCGGTCCCACCAGCGGTATTGCTCCGGATAGTGTTTGAAAATAAGGTCGTGAATAGTGACAACCGCAGGAATGCCCTTCTTGCCCAACCCCTGCGGTATCTCGTGGCTCAAGCCGTGGTAAAGCTCCACTTCATGACGCGCCATATCGTTCACCACGCCACGACTACGCCACAACAGCCGCTGCATCCCGCTGGGGGTATGCACATTAAACATGGGGCTGTCTAAGAAATAGCGGGTCTGATCATGGCGCTTTATGGTCGGTGTGTAGAGGAAATATTCCTCATCGGGGTAGTAAGCAGCGAGATTGCGCAGCAGCGTACGGCTGTAGTTGCCGAGGCCCGTGAAGTTGTTGAACAGTCTTTTTGCGTCGTATCCTATTCGGTACATGGGTATAGCCAGGTCAGATGGCGAAACTCTCACCACAGGCACAAGTGCGTGCCGCGTTGGGGTTGTTGAAATAAAAACCCTTGCCTTCCAGCCCTCCTGAAAACTCCAGCGTTGTGTTGCACAGGTACAGGAAGCTGCGCAAATCTGTCACGATTTTCACCCCATTGTCCTCAAACACCTGGTCATCGGGTTTGAGTTGGTCGTCAAAATCCATATTATAAGTCAAGCCCGAACAACCACCACTCGTCACGGACACCCGCACAAAATGGTCACTCGTCAGCTTGTCCTTTTGCTCAATCTCTCTGATTTTTTCTCTTGCACTATCTGCTACAAACAGCATACGGTTCGATTTTTAAGATACTAAAGTACACTTTTTTTAACTAACTAATTATTACAACTAAAAAATCTTTTTGTTTACGCTACATTTGCCCTTGCTGTAGGTGAATCTAGTGTAGTTAGGGCGTGCCCATTCGGCGAAACAACTGTTTGCCCCATTTCAAACACGGTCTTTCGCCTCATGGTCGCTACGTTCCAGGGCTAACGGCCACTCCCTACGGTCGTGTCGCTTGGCTTCGCCGCGCCCCTTCCACATCGCTCACGCAGGGGAAATTGTTTAATGACCAATGCTCAATGGAGGTGCTGGAAAATTCATGTTCGTTTACGAAGCCTACAAAAGGATTCGTAAACGTAACGGCAATATGATTCAAACGTTTTTCACTGCGATTACGCCTACGAATCCTGAAAGGCTTCGCAGGCGGTGCAGCTTTCATCGTTTGGCTTATCCATAATTCACGTTTGTCAGTAAGCGCGTAGTCCGTCCTCCTCTATACCACCCCTTCGGGGTTCAAGACTGTTCATGATGATGGAACTTTACAATATTGCCATCCCTTCGGGATTTTTTTTTGAAGGGTATGTAGGCTTTTTAGCCAAACCCCGAAGGGGTGATCTGATTATAATAAACTGTAATGCAAGTAAATAAAACCCTGAAGGGGTGGCATATATACGCAAATGGTATTGAAAACGCAATCGCGAGTAGTAGAGTATCTATTTATGAAAAAACGTTTGTTTACAAAAGCTGCCAAAGATGTACCTTTGTCAACCAACCCGTTGACGAGATGCATTCACACATAAGTCCTGAAAGGCGTCTCAAGCGGTGTAGCTTTCATCGTTTGGCTTATCCCTAATTTAAATTTCTGCATTACTTAACAAAAAAAACGAGCGTATGATAGTCATTACTGGCGCCGCAGGTTTCATTGGTAGTTGTATGGTAGCTTGGCTCAATGAGCAAGGCTACAGCCAGTTGATATTGGTGGACGATTTCAGCCGCGACGATAAGCGCGCCAACTGGGCCACCAAACAGTACAAGGAAACCGTACACCGCATGGATTTCCGCGAGTGGCTGCAGGCGCATCATTTTTCGGTCGATGTTATTTTCCACCTCGGTGCTCGCACGGATACCACCGAGCAAGACACCGCTATCTTCCAAGAACTCAACCTCGGCTATACCCAATGGCTGTGGCAGATGTGCGCCGAATACCACATCCCGCTTATTTATGCCAGCAGCGCCGCCACCTACGGCAATGGCGAACACGGCTACACCGACCGCCACGATTTACCCCCCACCTTGCTGCCCATGAATCCCTACGGACATTCCAAAAATGATTTCGACATCTGGGCATTGCAGCAGCCCCAACGCCCACCGCATTGGTACGGCCTCAAGTTCTTCAACGTGTATGGCCCCAACGAATACCACAAAGGACGCATGGCCAGCGTCATCTTTCATACCTTCCGCCAAATCAAGGCTTCCGGAGCAATGAAACTCTTCCGTAGCCATCGCCCCGACTACCAGGACGGTGAACAAAGCCGCGATTTTATCTATGTGAAAGATGTAGTGCGCATGATGGCTTGGTTGTGGCAGCATTTGCCCCCCAACGGCCTCTACAATATAGGCACGGGCAAGGCGCACCTTCTACGACTTGGCCGCCAACACCTTCCGTGCCGCTGGCCTCGAACCCAATATTTCCTTCATCGATACCCCTGCCGATATTCGCGATACCTACCAATATTTTACCCAAGCCGATATGCAAAAGCTCATCGACGCCGGCTACAACCTCCCCTTCTACTCCCTCGAAGACGGTATCACCGACTACGTGCAACACTACTTGTCGAAGGGAAGTGTGTGGTAGTTATCGGACAACTTCGAGTGGTCCAATAACTAATACGATAAACAAAAACCTAAACATGCAGCACCCCACTTTCCCCGCCCCCCACGTCTTGCCGCCCTGCCTGCGCACCCACCTGCGTGCCTTTCAGATAGACGATGTGGTATTCCATACCCTGCCCATTGGACAGGGCAGCTTTATCATGGGCAGCAACGATAACCACGATGACGAAAAGCCCGCCCACGAAGTGCACATCGGCTACCCCGTGGAGGTGAGCCGCTACCCCGTGACACAGGCGTTGTGGCGCGCCGTGATGGGGAACAACCCTGCCTACTTCTCTGGCGACGACCGCCCTGTGGAAACGGTATCTTGGGATGACATCCGCCAGTCTGGCGGTTTTTTAGACCGCCTGAACGGCCGCTGCCGCACCGCCGATGGCCAGCCATTGCCCGGCCACTTTCGCCTGCCCTCCGAAGCGGAGTGGGAGTTTGCCGCCCGAGGTGGTCAGTTGGGGCCGTGGTTGGGCTACCCCTACCCGGGCAGCAATCACCTGCCGGAAGCAGCTTGGTACAGCGCCAACAGCCAAGGCGAATCCCAAGCCCCGGGCCGTAAATTGCCCACCCCCACTGGCCTGCACGACATGGGCGGCAACGTATGGGAATGGGTGGAAGACGACTGGCACAGCAGCTACAAAGATAACCCGCCAAACGACGTCTCTGCTTGGATAGACCAGCCTGAACGAGGCTCGCGCCGCGTACACCGCGGCGGCTCGTGGCCCGGTGATGCCGACGGCGCTCGGGTGGCTTATCGCGACGGCTACCACCCTGGCCTTCGCCTCAACGACCTCGGCTTCCGCATAGCATTCGTCCCTCAGTAGTTCCGCGGCACTTCATGCCGCGTGTGCGAAGGTTTTGCCGGCTAAACGAATTATGTTGAAAGTCGTATTAAATCCTGCGCTAGGATGGAAGGATTAAAATTGCGGAGATGCGCGTGTATTATTTGTCTGAATCAGAATTTCCAGAATTAATGAATTTTCAGAATCGTAGGGGTGCGCGATTCTCATCCTGTACATGCTGAAATTTTGCAAATTATGAATGAGGCAACCACCCGCCTCACGAGGACGTACTGGCCAACCAAAAATAAAATTTACCTTTGTGGTGTGTTAAGGGACGGGAAAAAAATGACTGATCCCATTTTTGGCTTGGCTTTATGCACTAAGCGGAGGAATACTTGCACAAAGCATGTGCATAAAGGTAAGCCTTTAGGAAAAATGGGATCAGTTATTTCCGTCAAAATGCTAAGCTATCGAACAACTTCAAGTAGCCCGATAACTTAGTACGATAAAAAGAACGATAAACAAAAACCTTGTTATGCCCCCAATGCCCAACAGCCCTGAATGGGATCAACTCCAGCGCGCGCTCGGCGGTGTGGCACTGGCGGTGTTCCGCTTAGACTGGGAGGCATGGCCTGCTATCCGCGATAGCATCGCGCAATGGAAACCCGATACACCACCGCTCACCGCAGAGGAGGAGCGACAAAGCCAACACTGGTACGCTTGGCAGTACTTCCGAGGCGAACACCACCCCCACAGCGTGTTGCTGGATGAAGAAGGGCGTGTGCGCGGCCTCATACTGCGGGAAACGGACTTGGAACGCATCGTACTGCCCGACTTGCCCACTTTAGAATACGTCTGTATCAGCGGCAACAAAAAGCTGACCCAATTGGACTTGCCCCCCAATGGAATGTCCCTGCTGCGCCATGCGGACTTTAGTGGCAATCAACTGAAAGGGTTGGAATTGAAGGGAGCTTATCCGAGGCTGCGGGTGTTGGATGTGAGAGGGAATAAAGTGACCACATTCGACTTGGAGGAAGCCCTACCTTGCTTGGAGGAGCTGGACTTGTCGGAAAATGAGTTCAAAACATGGAATGCCGAACTCGTTGACAAAATGCCTACCCTGCGTTACCTCTATCTTCGGAAAAATCCCCTTGATTCCTTGGTTACAACCTATGTGAAGAAGGGAGATGGCAGCAATTATTTAGCAGGTTTGAAAAAATTGAGGGAAGCCTACGGCAGTAACACGGGTACAGAAGATAAGGAGTACAAGGTCTTGGTGGTGGGTGACGGCAAAGCGGGAAAGTCGTGCTTCGTAACTTATTTGACAACGAGGCAATTCACTAAAGATTGGGTATCTACACATGGCATCTCCATTGTTCGGTTTGATGACCAAGAGCGGGTGTCAGACGAGCGCTTTGGTTTTCCTTACATCCTCAACCTGTGGGATTTTGGGGGACAAGATTTTTACCACTATACCCACCGCCTGTTTCTGCAAGAAAATACAGCCTACATCCTACTTTGGCACAAAGACACAGAGGAAAAGGATTTTATTACGCAAACGACGGATAAAGGTAAAACCTACCAGTGGCCCAATAAAAAGCTGCGTTATTGGTTGGCCTACATCCGGCACTTAGCACCCAATAGCCCAGTGGTAGTAGCCCAAACGGAAAGCCCGCCAGATAATCCACGCACGAGGCATGGGGAAGAGTTTACACTCCGCGAAAAGTACGAAGGGCAGTTTCCATACCTGTCGGAGTTTTTGAACATAGATGCTGGCCAACGCCAACAAGCGGATACAGGCTATAAAGACCTGCTCAACGCATTGGAAAAAGCCATCAAGAAGCTGGGCAAAAAACAACCATTGACACCAGGCGCACAAGCTACCCGGGCATGGTTGGATGGGTTGAAGAAAAAAGACGCTACCAACACCTCGACGGTGGCCAACAATACGCTGGACTATGATTTTTTTATAACCGAAGCCAAGCGTTTGGGTGAACTCGACCCCCAAAAGCTACTTGTAAATTGGCTCGTCCCTACGGGTGTGGTTTTTTATAAGCCGGGATTGTTCGATAACAAAATCATCCTCAATCAGGACTGGATGCTCAAGGCTGCTTATCGACTTTTTGAACGCGAAGGTGCCTACGATGAAATAAAGGAGCAGGCAGGTCATTTCGATGGCGTGCTGCTCAATCGCTTCTGGCAGGAATACCGACCTGAAGAGCGCGATTGGTTCTTGCGATTCATGCTACAGTCGCACCTTTGTTTTGATATTACCACCAAGCAAGAAAAAGATGTACCTTGGGAGCAGCGCCGCTATATTTCGGTGGAGTTGCTACCCGAGAAACGCCCCCAAGCCTTTGAGGAACGGGAAAAACGCTTCCAAGAAAGCGGGGAGTCTATCTGTACGTTGACCTATGCGTACAAGATGCTCCATTTTGGCATTATGCAGCAGTTCATTGCCATTACGCACCGCTATGCCGAGGTGAAAAACATCTACAAGGCAGGAATGCTCATTGACAAAGCAGGCGCTTCCGCCATCGTGGAGGCTGAAGCTGACCGAGCCGATTTCGGTGGGGCTATTCACATACGTGTACTCCAGCGCGATATTTGGCTATTGAGAGAGATTCAAAAAGAGCTGGACGAGTTGCAACGCCTCGATGAGGTGGAGCAGTGGATTAGCGTGGGTGACGCGCCGCCCATATTGCTACAGGATTTGCTGAAGGACGTACACTGTACCCATTTGGTTACCAAAGGTCGCCAACCAGTGGACGCTACACCTTACCGTATCTTCCTACCCGAGCAGGAAGAGAAAGTGCGCAAGCTGACGGAGGAGGAAACAGAAAATGGAGAAGTGCCCGCGCCTGAAAAAGACGAGCCAACACCAGTTTTCCCGCCACCTGCTCCTGCGCCAGTAGTAGCGGGTGAAAAAGCGCGTATCCGTCAATTGCTCAGTAACGGAAAGTTGAAAAAAGCCTTGGATGCGCTGGATGCTTGGAAGCCGAACAACAACGATGTTGCGCTGCTAAAAAGCCGATACGAAACCATGTCCCAACACGAAAGAGAAGGCACTTGGACAAACGATGAAATAAAAACAGAAAAACAAAGGATTACTAAATCCGCGCTGGAACTCTTAGAAGAGGACAAGCCAAAATTTATACCCTTTATGGAAAAATATGGAAAGCAAGCCATCTTCGCCGCAATGGTGCTGGGCATCATCTTTGTGGTTGGTTTATTCGTCACTGGACGGGGCGGGGAGGTTAAGATGCCAGGGGTATCTGGTAAGATATATCCTGAAAAGACAGAAGTGTCAGAGGAAATACCTCCATCTGCCACCACCGTCACCCTCGTCGGCAGCGTCGTAGTGAACGGGCGCGTGGCCGATGCCACTACCGTCACCAACGTATTCGTGCAGGATGATAATATGGTGAACCCAGCCCCTTTGGCCAGCGGTAGGTTTAAACTAAAAAACGTAAAACTGCCCACCGATAAAATTATCCAAATCGGAATCGCCTGTACCGATGGCAGCATACAGGCGGCACAAATCAATGCGAGTGGCTTGGCCATACAGCAAGGCTCAGTGGTGGATTGCGGAACACTTCCTTTTTCCTACACCCCCACTACGGGCACAACTAACCCAAGCCAAATCCAACGCCCTGTTATCAAAGTCAATCCGACTATCATAATAAAAAACCAGGCCAACTCCGGCACTGGTGACCAAAACATGGAATAGGAGCGGCAAAGTATGTGCATAATAAATTGCACCATTCAGTGCTTTGCCAATCTGCTACCATCTTTTATTCAATGCTGTAACAGGGACGCAGTTGTGCAATTTATTATGCACGCAACTTGAGTGAACGATGCGATATTTTACGTTAATCAACAAAGTGAAGAAAGAAAGGCGGTGATGCGAAGTAGAAGGGTAGGTATGTCAGAAAAGGGTATAGCTGCCCCTTGTGGGAGCCCACCTGACTGTCCGGTTCGCCATGCCTCAACAGCCCGTTTTTAGTACGGACAAAAGCTTTCCTCTCCGCGTGGTGACAGTACCCACACGCCAGTCAATCATGGTCTTTTACAAGACCCCAGCAACCTTTACCATGGATGACGCAAGCGGAAGAAAAATGGCTCGCGCATCGCCCGAACGCTCTAGTGACAAAGCCAGAGTTATATACCTATGATGGGCAGGTGGGTTGTCAATCCACTGCTATGAGTGCAAAAATAAGCATTTTTTTTAAATAAAATAAAGTTGACACATTTTTTTATAAAAAATTAGGTTCTTTGACAAAATATGTGGAATCTCTGGCCTAGCGATGTGCAACAGTGGCCGCGATAGCGGACAGACAGCGACCGTAGGAAGCTGGCCGAGCGAATAGCGAGCTGTGGAACGTAGCACCCGAAGGGAGGCCCACGACACAAATCGTCAAAGAACCAAAATATAGACACCCGAAATAACGAAAGTCAGTACAATTAATAACGTGTTTACTAATTTGTGCAATTTGTTAAGACGCGTTACTAGCCTTACCCTTCCTCCACCACCCAGTCTTCCCAGTTGCGTTCTTCGTTGCTGAAGTGGATGCCTACGAGGAATACTTTTTGTGCGGTGTTGGCAAAGGGGGCGGTATAGTCCTTTTCCTTGATTTGTGCCAACGCCTCTTGGGCACTGCCATCCATCTTGAACTCCATGATATAGAGGAATGTCCCTGTGCTGATGACCAAGTCGATACGGCCTAGCATGAGCCAATTCCACCTGCACCGACATATCCATATACGCTGTGATAGAGGTAGAGGATAGCATGAAAATAACCCTCCCACATAGTGAGTAGTTCTGCCTCAGTTTTGTACTGCTTGGGAGGTTGCCAGTTGTATTTTAGGTCGGAGAGGATGACTTTCAAGGCCGTCATAAACAAGAAGAGATCGCCTTCTTTGAGTCCCTTTCGCATATCGATAAGGGATTGGCTTACGGTGGAAGCGGATTGCCACGTGAATGCCTCCACTAAATTATGGGTAAGCGAATGTCTAACTTCGTAATTGGGGTATCCCAAGGTGTAGTATTGCTCAAATACACCCAAATCGGCAGCTTGGATAGTGAGGTAGCCCGTTTGGAAGAGCAATCCTACCATGTTTAAATCCCGCAAGCTGAATTTATTGAGGAAGTTTTCATCAACCTTAACGGATTCAAACTCCATCGGATTGATCCCTCGGTTGCGGATAGTTTCCACTAGAAAGTAGGCGTTCCGGTAGTAAACCAATAATTGCTAAACTGTTGGGTTTGAAAAAATGAAGAGGATAGAATACGGGTTGTGTAGGCGGTGTGGAACCATTGTATGAATAACCGTTGTACCAAGCGCGAATGGCATCTTTTATTTCGGTAACAGACAGTTTATAGTGGTGCGCTACGGCGGTGATATGTTCGCCGAAATAGGTTTCCAACTCATCATGAGTAATCCCTAGCAAATCATGGCTGAGGTTGTGAATGCTAAGGTCTGTAAGGTTGTTCAGATCGGAAAACAGACTCACTTTGCTGAATTTGGAGACCCCCGTGATAAAAAGAAGCGAAGATGCCCTGCCGCTTCCAACCCTTTAGTGAAAAACCGGCGCAGCACGAGCTGGTTGGCCTCCGCTTTTTCCACTTCGGTGAGGAAGTCGATGATGGGTTTGTCGTATTCGTCAATTAGCAACACCACAGGGTAGTTCGTTTGCCTATGGATGTTTTGAACCAGTGATTTCAATTGGGTAGAAATAGAGGTCACTTCTATGTCCACGCCGTATGCTTCGGCATAAGAACGAATGGCAAGAGAGAGTTCTTCCTCAAGTTTTTTGGTCTTCAACCCAAAATCTGCGAAATTGAACTGCAATACAGGATATTCTGTAAAGTCATAGCCGCTGTGTTGGCCGATCCACAAGTCTTTGAAAAGCTCCCGCTTGCCTAGGAACAAATGTCGGAATACAGATACTAACAGCGACTTGCCAAACCGCCGTGGTCGCGATAGAAAATACAGCCGTCCTTGCCGGACAAGCTCATACACCTGCCGAGTTTTATCCACATACAGCAAATCCTCTTTGATGAGGTCTTCGAATTCTGCCGACCTACGGGTAGTAGCTTCATGGTTTTGTGTGAATATTAGAGGTTATGTACGGGGACTTTGTATAGGGATTCAAATAAGATTTTTACGTTAGGCAAGGAAAGGTTCTTTTGCTTAGCCGTAGCTAAGGAAAATGGTTCTTTAACGCAGCATGGCGTAAAAAGGTATTTGAAGCGCATACAAAAATACTCCTACATACATCTACTGAATGCAAATATAGCGTTTTATTCGCTATACTTATTTCTTACGCTCAAACAACCGTAGTCCATAGAATTATCCCTACTTTTGTACCCCGAAATATTAAACCCATGACTGAGGAGCAGGATTTTTACTACAATGATGAGTACTACCAAACGATCGAAATCGTCGTCGATCCCGGGCAAGACCCGCTCCGTATCGATAAGTTTTTGCATACCCGCCTGCAATCTTCCCGCAACCGCATACAGGATGCTATCCGCACGGGGAGCTATTTCGGTGGATAGCAAATTAATAAAACCAAACCATAAGGTAAAACCGGGTGAAAAAATCACGTCATCTTACCGCGTTATTACGACGAAGATGCGCCCTTGGTACCGGAAGATATTCCCTTGATATTCGTTATGAAGACTCGGATCTTTTGTATTATACAAACCCCGGGTTAGTGGTGCATCCGGTGTTGGCAACTGGATGGGTACATTGGCCAATGCCTTGGCTTTCCACTTCGGAGACCAACTGCCACTGATGGAGGGCAATAACAGCAATCGCGTTGGGCTTGTACATCGCATCGACAAGAACACCTCTGGGCTCATGGTGGTGGCGAAAAGCGATTACGCCATGTCACCTTTGGCTAAACAGTTTTTCGCCACGATGTTGAGCGCACCTACTACGCGCTGGTGTGGGGCGATGTTGCGCAAGACAGCGGCACCATCTCCACCTTCATAGGCAGGGACGAACGCGACCGCAAGCGCCATACCGTACACGAAGACGACGAAAAAGGCAGAGTGGGCAGTGACCCACTACGAGGTAATAGAGCGGATGTACTATACCACTTTGGTGAAATGCAACTTGGAAACCGGGCGCACCCACCAAATAAGGGTACACATGCAGCACTTAGGGCATCCGCTTTTTAGCGACCGCACGTATGGAGTCATTGCCAAAGGCACGATTTACAGCAAGTACAAGCAATACGTGGAACGCATTTTCCAGACCTTGCCACAGCAAAGGCGCTGCATGCTAAGTCGCTGGGTTTTACCCATCCTGCCACGGGAGAATGGATGCAATTCGATACCGATTTGCCCGAAGATATGCAGGCCGCCATACAGATGTGGAGGGATTATGTTTCACAGCGAGAAGCAGGTAAAAAGAATATGCCATGAACATAGCGGAGCGAATAGCATTGCTACACGCATTGGGGGAAAGGCTGCGTGCGCGATCGGATGAATACCTGGTGGCCACGGTGAAACGAACAGCATTGCACAATGGCTGGTTTACGGAAGAAAGCCAGTGGCAAGCCATAGATGCCATCGCTAGCCAGATGCTGGATGCCGAAAAGCTACGGCAGTGGCTCTCGCATTACGACTGGCCTTCTACAGTTACGCCGCGCAAGGTGGGATTGGTGATGGCGGGCAATTTGCCGTTGGTGGGGTTTCACGATGTTTTGTGTGTATTTGCTGCCGGGCATCATGCCGTGGTGAAATTATCCGATAAAGACCCTTATCTATTGCCGGCACTGTGGCGTATCCTGCGCAACTTGGATGACCGTGCAGCGGCCTACTACTCGGAGGTGGAACGGCTGCAACAGTTTGATGCCGTCATTGCCACAGGTAGTAATAACGCCGCCCGGTATTTTGAGGCTTACTTTGGTAAATACCCCCATATCATTCGTAAAAACAGGCATGCAGTAGCTGTTTTAGACGGCAAGGAAACCCCTGCCGAATTGAGGGCATTAGGGCGCGATATTTTTGATTTTTTTGGACTGGGTTGCCGCAACGTGGCCAAGCTGTACCTGCCAAAAGGGTATGACTTTGAGCCGCTCTTGGAGGCGTTGCATGAATATCGGGCAATCGTCAACCACACGAAGTACAAGAATAATTTTGACTATAACTACGCCTTGTACATCCTAAATAAGGTGGACTTCAAAGCCAACGGCTGTATCCTACTTAGGGAGGAGAAGGCTTTACAATCGGCTATTGCCACCCTTCATTACGGTTATTATGAGGAATTGGATGCCTTGGCAACGGAGCTGTATGCTAAAGCCGATGAGATTCAATTAGTCGTAAGCCACGCCGAGTTGCCAGGATGGAAAACCTATCCCTTGGGGCATGCCCAACAACCTGCTTTAGACGATTATGCAGACGGAGTGGATACGCTGCGCTTTTTGGCATCGATTATTTAAACAACCCAAATTTTAATCCTATGTAGCCCGCCAAACCTGAAATATCTGATTGGTTAAAGTTTCGATAGCTAATAGAGCCTACAAAGCGATAGCCTGCCCCAATATTGAAACGGACATTTTTATGTAGGTTTATTTCTATCAAAGCAGCAGGCTCGATTTGGAAAAAATTAGCTTCCCCTAATCTCGCATCTCCGTTTTCATTATCCATCTCTACTTCGCCATAACCTACATAAAGTGGAGCCGTAAGATGAAATACCTTTTTTGAAAATATAGTGTACTCGGCAAATCCGCCTACAGTCCAATAATCCATATAAACACCTTGAACCGTCTCGCTTTTAGGATTGATTTGGTTTAAGGATGTGCTAAAGTATGCACCAAGCGATATTTTATCCTTGATGCTTAAGCCACCCCGCAGATGGAATAGAGATGCTGAACTTCCGTCCATTGAGGTAATACCGTAGCTTGGAGTGATAAAAAAGCCCCAGTTTTCCGTACTGATCGATGCTCCGTCGCCGAGCAATGTTTTAGCTTCATTACTTACTTGTGCAAACCCGCTTTTCCCGAGGAGTAAACAAGTGAAAAGTGACAAAAAGAGGAGGTTTTTCATTGTTCGTAGTTTGAAAGTTACTGTTTTTGAAATTCCAATCTATCTCCATCGTCATCAAACCGTACTACGTTTTGATCCATTGAAATGAAGTACCAATCATCATTGAGCTCGTCAAAATATTGGATGTTTGGGAAGCTCATCTTTAGTTCCACTCTTCCGTCATCACGGAAAACAGAGTAAGTTCCAGTGACTATATCATTGTTACCCGTTGCTACAACACTACCATCAAGATCAAAATTGAAACGGTACGATTCAAAATAGTACGTTTCATTCTCCCCATCATCGGTAAAAAGAGTGATAATCCATTCGTTATCAGAGGCTAAAACTGACGATACTGCTTGAGGGTCATTGCTATTAGGGCTTACATCGTCATCCTGATCGCAGGCAAGAATTGCTATTGAACAAAAAGATAAAAACAGGAAGAAAGCTTTGCAATTATTTATCATAGTAATACTATTTTTATTCTCTTTTCAACAATACAATAGGATTTAGGTTTTCGCTAAGCGTATTTTTTTTGCTAATAAACCTATATCTATATTTTCATGGTTGAGCGGAAGCAAGTATGTTTTGTGACATTTAAGGGGTAAAGCCAGCCTGTATTACGCACGGCAGGTAGGTGCAGCCGATCTCTGCTTGTTGTGTATTGGAAGTATCGATGGTAGATTGGAGAATTTTAGATATGTGCTGAAATAGCAGATTCCATCTGCGATGTTACCCCAAAAAACTTTCACATTATCAGTTGGAATGAAACAAAATATTCGTACCTTGCACTCGCAAGCTAAAAGTGGCTTGTTTATTCATTTTTTTACAACGGCTATAACTGATTTTCGTGATCACTAATGGCTTAATTTGACAACATGGCAGTTTATCTTTCCAAAGAAAAGAAAGCAGAAATCTTCCGTGAATACGGCGGTTCTGAAACAAATTCCGGTGCTACAGAGGCACAGATTGCATTGTTCACCTACCGTATCAAGGAGTTGAGCGACCACCTCAAGGAACACCGCAAAGACCACGCTTGCCGCAAGGCGTTGCTGACAATGGTTGGCCGCCGTAAGCAGTTACTCCAATACTTGGCTAAAAAAGATATTCAGGGGTATCGTGCCCTTATCGAGAAGCTGGGTATCCGTAAATAATCGTATAAGATTACTGGAAAGCACTCCTCTCTTGCAGGGTAGTGCTTTCCTCGTTTTTACTAAAGGAGTATATTTATATAACTCCTAATAGCATTTCGTTTTTTTCACTGCGACTACTTTTAGCTATCATTACGCGCTTGGTGACAGGTACTATTTGGGCGCGTCGATTATCCGATGTAGTTGCGCTCAACCTTATTTTATGGGACAAAAAAATCCTATCACTACCTCCTTTCAATTGCCTGACGGGCGCGAGGTGGTTATCGAAACCGGTAAATTGGCCACACAGGCCGACGGTTCCGTAGTCGTTCGCATGGGGAACACCATGCTTTTCTGCTCCGTTGTGTCTGCACCAGAGATGAAAGAAGGACAGAATTTCTTCCCTCTTTCTGTGGATTATCAAGAGAAATTCGCCGCAGCAGGCCGTATTCCAGGCAACTTCTTCCGCAGGGAAACCAAACTGTCTGACTATGAAGTATTGGTTTCTCGTTTGGTGGACAGGGCTATTCGCCCGCTATTCCCCGATGGGTATATGAATGAAACGCAGGTTATCATCAACCTGATTTCTGCCGATGCAGATGTGCCACCTGATGCCTTCACGGGCTTGGCTGCCAGTGCTGCTTTGGCGGTTTCCAATATTCCTTTTGCAGGGCCTATCTCAGAGGTGCGCGTGGCTCGCATTGACGGCGAATACCGCATCAATCCCAACTACAGCGAGTTGGCAAATGCTGATTTGGACATCGTGATCGCGGCTACTATGGAAAACGTGATGATGGTGGAAGGCGAAGCCAAAGAATGTGATGAAGCATCTTTAGTGGAAGCTATCAAAATAGGCCATGAGGCTATCAAAGTTCAGTGCCAAGCGCAATTGGAACTGGCTAAGTTGGTAGGCGAAAAAGCCTTGGTAAAACGTACTTTTGAGCCAGCAGCTGAGAATACCGAGCTGAAAGAATTGGTGAAAAAGGAATGCAAAGAAGGCATTTACAAAATTGCCAAAGGCGCTTTAGACAAGTCCGCCAGCAAAAACGGCTTTAAAGAGGTGAAAGAAGCCATGAAAGCCAAACTCCTCGAAGAGAAAGGCGAAGAGTGGATGGCAGAAAACAGTGGTACGCTTTCCGAATATTTCGACAAGCTGCAAAAAGAAGTCGTGCGCGAGATGGTATTAGCAGAGGGTGTCCGCTTGGATGGCCGTCTTGCTGCGGATATTCGCCCGATTTGGTGTGAAGTAGGCTACTTGCCGGCTGCTCACGGCTCTTCTATCTTTACCCGTGGTGAAACACAGAGTCTTACCTCCCTTACATTGGGTACCAAAACCGATAAGGTGATGGTGGACAAGGCGCAAAAACTAGAATACGATGGTTTTATCCTGCACTACAACTTCCCCCCTTACAGCGTAGGGGAAGTGAAGCCTATGCGGGGACCTGGCCGCCGTGAGGTAGGCCACGCTAACTTGGCAGGTCGCTCGCTCAGGCAGGTGTTGCCAGCGGAACTTCCTTACACCGTGCGTATCGTGAGTGACGTACTAGAGTCGAACGGCTCTTCTTCCATGGCTACGGTATGTGCAGGCACGTTGGCTTTGATGGATGGTGGTATTCAGATCAAGGCACCCGTATCCGGTATTGCGATGGGTATGATTTCAGATGGTAAGCGTTTTGCTATCCTTTCTGACATCTTAGGTGATGAGGATGCCTTGGGCGATATGGACTTCAAGGTGACAGGTACTCGCAATGGTATCACTGGTTGCCAAATGGACATCAAAATCGATGGTTTGCCTTATGAGCAGCTTATCAAGGCATTGGAGCAAGCGCGCGATGGCCGCCTCCATATCCTGAATGAAATGGCCAAGGAGATTGAACAACCCCGTGAAGATCTCAAGCCTCATGCACCTCGTATTGTACAAGTCCGCATAGAGAAATCCTTTATCGGTGCCGTTATCGGACCTGGTGGTAAGGTCGTTCAGGAGCTGCAAGCTGAAACAGGCACCGTTATCAATATTGAAGAAGTCGATAACTATGGTGTGGTGAGCATTGCCAGCAGCAATAAAGAAGCCATCGACAAGGCAGTAGCGGCTATCAACCGCATTGCTTTCATGCCGAAATTGGGCGATGCTTACGACGCGGTGGTCAAGACCATTATGCCTTATGGTGTGTTTGTTGATTTCCACGGACGTAGCGGCTTGCTGCACGTTTCCGAAATCAGCCACTCTCGCATTGAAAATGTGGAAGACGAGTTCCAAGAAGGCGATGTAGTAAGAGTGAAACTGATTGAGATTGACGACCGCACAGGCAAGATGCGCTTGTCGCGCAAAGCGTTGATTCCGCGTGCAGATGGCACCTACGATGAAATGCCTCAACCCGGCCAAGGCGACGGTGGCGACCGCAGAGGTGGTGGCGACCGGGATCGCAGAGGCGGTGGTGGTGATCGTCGTGGTGGCGGCGGTGGCCGTGGCGGTGATCGTGGCGGTGATCGCAGAAGATAATATTCAACAAGTTTTTGTTGAGAAACCACATAATCCCCGGGACATTCAATTGTTTCCGGGGATTTTTTATTTATAACTACTGATGATGGATTTGCCAAATTGCCCACTATCAGCCCTTTGTGCCTTCAATAATGGCAATTTTGTACTAATTTTGAGGGCATAAGTACTTGGACAAAATTAATTACACCTTTGCATTCGGCATCTTTTGCTTTCATCCCGCGTTAAAAAGCCTCGCCGCAGCACCTCTGCGCCTACGTTTTTTGCCTTGGCTGAAAACAAAACCTACCAGATTGAAAAGTTGCATTAATTTATCCAAGTACTTACGTTGTTCATTCGGGTTCAATACCAAAAAACATAATATACATGATGAATCACAGTTTTTTACGTCGGTTTTTTACCTTGATTTTTACTTTAGGCTGTCTATTGCGTGGATATGCAGGCGAAGGGATGTGGATTCCCTTACTCTTGGGGCAGTTGAATGAGGCCGATATGCAGGCGATGGGCATGAAAATGACCGCCGAGGATATTTATTCGGTCAATGCCGGTAGCCTAAAGGATGCCATTGTTCATTTTGGCGGTTTTTGTACAGGAGAAGTTATTTCTTCTCAAGGGTTGGTGCTGACCAATCACCACTGCGGATACGAACAAGTACAGAACCATTCTTCCTTGGAGCATAATTATTTGCAAGATGGATTTTGGGCGCGTTCCTTAGCGGATGAGCTACCCAACCCGGGGCTTTTCGTAACCTTTATCGTGCGCATCGACGATGTGACGAAAACCGTTTTAGATGGCGTTACTAACAATATGGATAAGAAGGAACGCCAACAATTGATAGAGAAAAACCTGAAGGTAGCCAAAGAAGCGGCGGCAAAAGAAACGTGGCAGGATGTGCTGGTTCGCCCATTTTTTCATGGCAACCAATATTTCTTATTCGTTACCGAGACCTACAACGACGTTCGCTTGGTGGGGGCGCCTTCCTAGCATTGGTAAATTCGGAGCAGATACCGACAACTGGGAATGGCCGCGTCACACGGGAGATTTTTCCTTGTTCAGGATATACGCAGCACCAGATGGCAAACCTGCCGATTACAGCCCTGATAATGTGCCTTTTCAGCCACGTCATCACTTGCCCGTAAGTTTAGATGGTGTAGAACCCCAGGATTTTACCTTGGTTTTCGGCTTTCCGGGCGTACCGATGAGTACCTGCCTGCTGTAGCCGTT
This sequence comes from Saprospiraceae bacterium, assembly GCA_041392765.1. GTDB lineage: Bacteria > Bacteroidota > Bacteroidia > Chitinophagales > Saprospiraceae > Lewinella. Next base: position 29,778 of record JAWKLL010000026.1, on the reverse strand, counting down.
GATCAGCGCGTCAATCGCTTGAATCCTATTCGTATAGGTATCCGCGATAAATCACTTGCTATTCTGGATAAAGCCATGCGCAACAACCCTGAAGCACGCATCCAATATGCTAAAGCAGGCGCGTATTGCCAACGCTTGGAAAAAATGGATTGGAGAATCGCAGGGGGTTGAAGCAACCGATGGTATTGGCCGGAAAAAAGCTTTTGAAACAGATTTTACGAAAGCATTGATGGCTAGTCCTGATTTACAACAACGCTATGGCTACATCCTGCCTCGATTCGATGTCTTGTATGCCAAGATAGATGCCTACGCACAAAGCCGCGATTACATTACGGAAATCATGTGCTACAACGTAGAGTTGTTCCGTATGGCCAATTCCCTAAAACGGTATGTCAATATTTACAAGAACAACGGCGTAGAGGAGTTGAAAAAACAGTTGCCGGGTCTTGAACAGCGCCTGACTGATTTTTATAAAGATTACAATGCAGCTATCGACAAGGAGATAGCCCTGGCATTAATGGGCATTTATTTTCAATCTATACAGGCGGATCATGTGGCACCCTATGCAAAAGATCAACTGATTTTGCAGGAGGAAACCTCAAGGTATTGATGGATGTACTGTATGAAAAGTCCTTTCTAACGAAACCCGATGTGGCGATGAAAATATTGGCGCAGAACCCAGAAGGTTTTTTCCAGCAGTTGGAAGGAGATTATGCTTGGCAAATGGTGCAGGGCATTCTGGATTTTTCCGAAAAGGCCGTTTTTGCCCCTTACAACGAGGTGAATGCAGAAATTGAGCAACTGCAACGCGAGTACATGGCCGCACTGATGGCGGCTTTTCCCAATAAAGCTTTTACCCGGATGCCAATAGTACCTTGCGTGTTACTTATGGTAAAGTACAAGGGTATAACGTTGGAGATACGTTGCAATTCAATCATGCTACTTATTTAGATGGCGTGATTGCGAAATACATACCAGGTGATTACGAATTCGACTTGCCGAGTAGGTTGATTGAGTTGCACGAGGAAAAAGAATACGGCCTTATGCCGACAAGCAGGGGCGTATGCCTGTTTGTTTTTGGGGTCGAACCACACCACGGGTGGTAATAGCGGTAGCCCTGCCATTGATGCACACGGCAACCTGATAGGCTTGAACTTCGACCGTACTTGGCACGGCACCATGAGTGATATCAACTACGATGCTAGTATATGCCGGAATATCATGGTGGATGTGCGCTACGTTCTTTTATCATCGACAAGTTTGCTGGAGCTAACCGCTTGATTGATGAAATGACCTTGGTGCATCCTAAACGATAATTTTTTACGATGCTACGTTTACGAATCCTGTTGTAGGATTCGTAAACGTGCCATCGTGCACCTTCCAATGTCGTACTATGGCTCCTTCAAAAAATGGATATTCCGCATCAGTCCTTGATATTTGGTGCGTTTGACGGCTGATTTTTGGAATACTTTTCGGAAGGTTTCTTCGGTGAGGTCTTGCCACTCGCGTTCTTCCATCGCTAAGAGATCGGGGTGGGGGAGTAGGCGCTCTTCGGCATGGGGGGTGGCAAAGCGATTCCAGGGGCATACTTGTTGGCAAACATCGCACCCAAACATCCAGTTGTCCATTTTTCCTTTGAAACTTTCGGGAATGGCCTCCTTGAGTTCTATGGTCAGGTAGGAGATACATTTGCTGCCATCCACACTATAGCCTTCGGGTGCGATGGCATCGGTTGGGCAAGCTGTTATACAGCGGGTGCAGGTGCCGCAATAGTCTTTAAGCGGTGGGTCGGCAGGCAAGTCGAGGTCGCTGATGATTTCTGCTAAAAAACCACGATCCCGCTTTGGGGTGAATGAGCAAGGTGTGCTTACCCATCCAGCCGTTACCCGCTCTCCGCGCCCAATCGCGTTCCATGACGGGTGCCGAATCTACAAAAACGCGGCCTTCCACCGCCCCTACTTCATCTTGTATAAACTGGAACAGGCTTTTGAGCTTGTCTTTGATAATGAAATGATAGTCCTCTCCGTAGGCGTATTGGCTTATTTTGGGGGCTTGGTTATCATGTTGACGTTCAGGGTGGTGGTAGTTGAACAACAGGCTGATAACCGTTTTCGCACCTGGTACTAGCAAGGTAGGGTCAACGCGCTTATCGAAATGGTTGGCCATGTAGTGCATTTCCCGTGGTAGCCTTTGTTGAGCCAGTCCTCTAAACGGCGGGCTTCTTCTTCCATAAAACCAGCCTTGGCGACACCCACATATTGAAAACCCAGCCGATAAGCCTCCGCCGAAATCCGATGCTTGATGTCATCTGGGTTCATGTTGATATATTATAAAAAAATAATAAAATTCGCAACCTCCCTTCCTACTTCCGTATAGCGGGTACTATTGTCAAACACGATAGCATAAGGTTCCGGCATCTGGGGGAAGTCGGGCCTTTTTATATTTTCAACACACTAGTTGTCAATAATTCTTTCGTGTTGCCATCCGTTGTTATCCGAATCCAATAAACACCTGGGCTGGCATCTCCCATATTTAGGGTATATTCATTCACTAGCCAAACCGTTTCCACTCGTTGCACCAACTGCCCGAATGCGTTATAGACCGCTATATCGGCATCGCCGGAATAATTTAGGTGGATAGTAACCGTTTGCCGGAAAGGGTTGGGAAAAGTTTGGGGCCAAATAAAGATCCGTGCCGCCAATCCTCATCGATTCCGTTGTCGGCAATTTCTGGAGCATCCGGGAAGATAGATGCGTTGGTGTCATCGCAATCAAGGTCGTTGTCGGTAAATCCTGCACCGGGAATTAACAGGCAAGTATCCAACCAAACATTAGGATTGCCAAACCCATCTCCGTCGGCATCTTGGAACCATGTGAAAAGCGACAGGTTTTCATCAATATTCCCATCGCAGTTATTGTCGATACCATCGCAAATCTCTTCAGCATCAGGGTGGATGGCAGCCTGGCTGTCGTTGCAATCCGTATCGTCGGCTACAAACCGGTGGGTGGTGTAGTCATACAGGTATCCAACCACATTAGGGTTACCAAACCCGTCACCATCGGCATCTTGAAACCAAGTGAAGATCAGTAGGTTTTCATCAATATTGCCATCACAATTGTTGTCGATACCGTCGCAGACTTCCATTCCGTCAGGAGAAATACTCGCATCCAAATCGTTGCAATCGGTATCAATATCCATCAATTCTTGGGGCAGGTAGGCATTGGTGGGTCGCAAGCAAGCAATTACGGTGGTGCCGTCGCCAAAACCATCTGAGTCCACGTCGAAATACCAGACTTGTCCGGGGAATTCCAAGTGGTTGTTGTCATTACAATCATCCGCATTGTTTGCATAGCCGTCGGGTTGGCTACAAGCCAAAAGGGGCAATGCAGGGTCGCCGAAGCCATCCATATCATTATCGGCAAAGAAGGTCAGTTGCACACCCTCGTCGGTATTGCCGTCACAATTATTATCTTTTTCATCGCAAATTTCGGGTGCACCCGGATAGATCGTATTGTCGGAATCATCGCAGTCTTCATAGCTATAAAAACCGTCGTTGTCTTCATCTTTATAGAAAAGATCTCTGGCTTTATTGAAAGCCTCCAAGCCAATATCGATGCCAATGAGCCTGCCCGGAATATCGTCGCAAGGAGGGTGAATACCTCCCCATATCCGCGATAAGCTACACTGGTCGGAAGCATCGCGATAAGTAGCCCATTGCAGGGTAATATCCATGCTGGGGCCATCTTCAAACACGAGGAACTCGTTCATGGGGGCTTCAAATTCGCCCATGCCGCCGGGGAAGAAAGGATCGCCAGTGATGGCCGTTAGAATTTCGGCAGCCGCCCGCGAATAAGTAGAGTGACCAGATACGTACCCTGCAAAATTGGGTGATACAAAGGTAGGACGCTGGTAGGGCCACCAGTTCTCCGCCAATATCCAATCTACACCTGCTTCCTGAATTTCAGGAATGGATACAAAATCAGGCCCGCGCCAAGCTTTCAGCTTGATTTTGCCTACATTGGCATTATTAAAACCCGCCAATGGGTCGCCGACGGCCACCACTTCTATCAGCCCATCAATGAGTTGTATGCCCCCCGGGTGGTAGGATGGCAAGGCGGTGGAGGTACTCTGCCCCAAATCGGCCATAGCGCGTATAGCAGATACAGGGCGTAGATAATCGTACCAACCTTTGATACCCCAAACGGAAATAGCCACATCGTGCATGCCGCCACCCAATGCGAGGTAGCATTTGACATCCCATTCTAAATCGTCGAGGGTTTCTCCTTGGCCACCGAATTTTTTCACCAGTTCGGGGTGGTCATTCACAGAGTTAAGGATGGTAAACCAATGGCCAGGCGGTGTTTCGGAATCAGGGCCGTCTGCCCAGAACTCTGCTAAGATGCGGGCATAGTCGCCTCGAGGAACGATTTGAGGGGCGTAGGGTTGGCCAGTTTTGGGGTTCAGCGCGTGACCTTGGCCAACATCCCCACCATTCACTAAGTCGTAAAAATCTCGCAGCCCTTCCAGTGTGGTTGGGTACTGATCTACGGAAATATTGCCAAGGCTGGCGGGCGAAATATCCCAAAGCACACCATCGTCAGGAGAGAGATGGGAAGACCAAGCGGCTACTAATCCGAAGTTCCACATATATTCATCCGAAGTACCAGTGCCGGAGAAGGGGTCTAAAAGCGGCGGCGGCCCTGGGTCGTGATAAACGGGGTAGAAATCACCATCCCGTTGGTAAACCGTTAAGTCATCAGGAGTGAGGGAAAACGGTGCAACATGCCCCCATTCAGGGCTAAGGAAAGGTGGGGTTGCACCCGGAAAAACATTGCCGCTTTGGTCGATAAAGACACTGAGTGTCAAGGGTTGCCAGCGGTTGTAGTCGGTAATGTTTGGGTTGCCGGGCAGTGCGACAATGAGCGGATCGTTGACGGGTTCATAGAACTGGTTGGCATAGCCTAATTGCTCATTGGCGCCATCTTGGAAACCGTAAGCGATGATTTGTGCTGCCAAATAGTTGCCCAAGGCTGCTGGCGAACCATCGGTATAGTCAGTGCTATTAAAGGTGGAATTATAGCCCAGCTCCTGCATCAGGGCGTTGATGTGGCTGTAAATGCTGGCGGCGCCGGGTGAATTTTGGAAGCGGTGCGCAATCAAACGATACATGGCGTAGCTGATGGCCTCTGTCCTTGCCGCCTCAATGTCGGCAGGCTGGGGAAACGATACTAACGGGCAGTTAAAGCCATTAAAGGTTTGCCCTATAAACAAAGGCGTTGCTTCTTCGTCATAAACAGCCCACAAATCATACATCGCCATAGACGTATGGAAGAGGTTGCGGGCGTGCACAGTGGGGCGTGCAAAATCATTGCGTATGGCATGCAGTACCTCTTCGTTCCAACGCTGTGCCACGGAGTGTTGCGACCAAAGGGGTTGACTGGTAGCCATCCACCCAATAATTACCCAAAAGAGAAGAATTAAATGCTTGTTCATAGCGAATTGACTTGTACTGGACTGCAAAGTTACAATTTACGGTGGGAAGAGTTTAGGTATCGTTCGTGTTTAACAACATCCGGACAAGAAATCGTCGCAACAAATACAGATATTAAAATTGCAATAGTAACAGCAGTGATATACTAAGTAATTTGACGGAAATAACTGATCCCATTTTTTCTGAAGGCTCGTCTTTATACACACGCTTCGTGCAAGTATTCCTACGCTTAGTGCATAAAGCCAAGCCAAAAATGGGATCACTTATTTTTTTCCCGTCTCTAAGAACCTTAGACAGATTTCGGTGATAAAAAACAAGTTTCCGCGCAACCAGCCATTCTCTATGGGTGTTTTATTAAATTCAAACAACAGTAATGAGAATAGGAATTAGTTTTTCAGGAGGAGGCGCTAGAGGGTTTGCCCATATTGGGGTTATCAAGGCATTGGAGGAAGCGGGTATTGCCCCCACCGTGGTAGCAGGGACTAGCGCAGGGTCGATAGTAGGTGCTATGTATGCGGCAGGTCTTACTTCGGCAGATATGGAGAAAGTCATCCGCGATAGTAATTTTTTAAAGTTAGTTACTATTGGGTTACCCAACGGTGGTTTAGGCAAATTGACCTACATACGAGAACGGTTGGCGGAAGTCATTCCTGAAGATAGCTTTAATGTACTTCAGAAAAAGTTGTTCGTATGCATGACCAACTTAAATACTGGTAGTGTGGAGTTTAGGAGCGAAGGAACGTTATTTGACCCCGTCATTGCTTCGAGTAGCATACCCTTTGTGTTTCAGCCAGTTGAAATGGATGGCAGCCTTTATGTGGATGGCGGCCTGCTGTGTAATATGCCTGTGAGTGCGCTTATTCACGATGCGGATATCATTATCGGTGTGAATCTCATTCCTAAAACGTGGACGGACAAAAAGAACTGTCGAGTACCGTGGCAGTCACTTACCGCAGTTTTGAATTGGCTATCGTAGCCAATACAGCACAAGAAGCTAAGCTGTGTCATGTCGTCATTGAACCCAAGAAAATAGGAGAATACAGCATTTTCCAGTTCAATAAGTTTGAGGAAATGATGAATGTTGGCTATGAGGCAACCAAGGCCAAGTTGCCGGAAATACAAGAGGCACTCGATAAATTTAAGCAGTTGCAGCCTACTTTGTGATATAGATCATATAAGCAGGGTATTGGCATCTTTATTTTTGTAAAAAAAAGAACATGGGCGAAAGTAATACCCTCCTCTACGTCATTGCAGCTATCGTGATCCTCCACATTTTGGTAGGGATCGGTTATTTGGTTTACAAAATTGGCTCAGCTCCTTCTTCTGACCCCGATACGGAAGAGGAGGATTAGGTTTTAGAGGAGGTTGAATTTTGTTTCATACGCCTCTTTTTGTCATTTAATTTGACGGAAATAAACTGTTCAATTTTTTAGGCGATTAATTGAACAGTTTATTTATCCGTCCCTACTAGCTTTTTAGAAAATATCTCCCTCATACAACCGTTCTTTGCAGCGGGGTGTCTATACTTTTGAACTACGAAAGATAGTCCACCCGGGTGCTTTTTTGTAGGGGATGCGGATAGCGTGCTGAAGGTTGCTTTCGGCCTAGCTGCGGAGTAGTGGCGCGGTTTTGCCGAGCCAGCCCGTAGGGCGGTTAGAGCATGTCTAAAATTCCTTTAATTGGCTGCAAGCGACCAATTTTGTCCTGTTCTTCGTTAGAAATGCTCGCCGATGTTTCCAGCATCGACTGCGCTTTCTGCCTTAAACAGAAAAAAATTGACTCGCTTTCGCTCAACCAGAGGAATTTAGATATGCTCTTAGCTACGCAGCATAGCGACCCCGTTAGGGGGAGGCCCCTCATCATTCTCTTCTTGGTACAAAATACAGAGGGAAGGGGTTAAACCACGCAATGGATGACAACAGCAGTTATGACGGAATCGGAACTGATAGAGGCATGCTTGGCCGATGACCGGTTGGCACAAAAGGAATTGTATGACCGGTATGCGCGTGCCATGTACACGGCTGCCTATCGGATTACTGCTGATTTTGATGTGGCCAATGATGTGCTGCAAGAGGCGTTCCTGAAGATATTTAGGCATTTGGCTACTTTTCGCAAGGAATCTACTTTGGGGGCTTGGATAAAAACGATTGTAGTGCGGACGGCCTTGTCGAAGGTGCGCAAAGAGCTGAAAACGGAGTCGCTGGAGGAGCATCACCATAAAGATCAAGTGCTGGATTGGGGGCATCATATTGAGGCCGATTATTTGGAACGGGCGATTCAGCAATTGCCGCCAGGCTACCGGACGGTGTTCGTGATGATAGAGGTAGAGGGATACTCGCACCAGGAGGTAGCTGAATTGTTGGATATTTCGGTGGGCACTTCCAAATCTCAATTGTTTTATGCGAAAAAGAAGTTGCGCCATGCACTGGCCGACTACAGATAGTACTGCCAAATAACTATGCAACCAATGGAAAAAAACAGGAACACACTGGCAAGTGCACTGCAACAGTTGCCCACCTACATGCCTCCGGAGGGCTTGTGGCAACGCATAGCCGATGGGATAGGACAAGCAACACCTGATGAGGGAGCTTTGCAGGATGCCATTCAGGAGTTGCCGGGGCATACGCCTCCAGCCAAGGTGTGGAATGCCTTGGCCAAAGAGTTGGATAGTCAGCAAGTGCGGGTGGTGAAGTTGCGCCAGTACCGCCGCTGGGGGGCAGTGGCTGCATCGGTAGCGGTATTGGCAGTGGCAGGCTGGTGGATAACCCGCGAACCATCGCCTCTCGTATCGATTCAGTACGCACAAGAAACGGTGCATGCCTTTGATGTAGCAGTGGATTGGAATACGGATGAAGACACTTTCGATCGATTGGAGGCTATGTTGGGGCAGATAGACAACCCGGTTGTCAATAAGCTCAAGGCGGAGTATGAGGAACTCACCATGGCTCACAAAGACGTGGAGGATATGCTGCGCAACTACGGCAAAGACCCGCAATTGGTGCGGCAAATGGCCGATATTGAGCGCGAACGCACCGATATTTATCGTCAAATCATAGAACTGATATAGGCTGATGCAAATCTTTTTGAGAGGAATGGCTTTGTTGTGGGTGTTCTCCTTGGCTACTGCGGGGTTGATGGCTCAAGAGGTGGTGCAGGTGGTGACCAAAGTAGTAGAGAAAACCTTTAATTACCAAACCGGCTACGAGGTAAATGTAGAGGGGCAAAAGGCAGAAATTTTTGTAGAAACTTGGCAAAAACCCCAAATCAGCGTTCGGTTGGAAATCAGTGCCAAGCATCCTAAAAGGGAGGTGGCAGAGGCTGATATGGAAACGGTGAATTTTGTGGCACAACGGATAAAAAACAAAATCTATCTGCGCAACTACCGGTTTGGTGGTGACACCCAAACGGCCTCGGTGCTGTCTGTAACCTATCATATCACGCTTCCGGAGGATTGCCCGGTCTATGTCAAAAACTATTTTGGTGCGGCTAATATCTCCAACTTGACAAACCGCTTGCGCATCTTTGGGGAGTACAGTCAAATAGATATCGATAATGTAAAGGGCCTCTTGGATATCCGTAGCCGATTCGGTGATATTGTGGGCGAAAAAATCGACGGTAACGTGACCATCAACGCACGCCGCTCGGATGTGACGCTCTACGAGATAGCGGGGCACTACCAGATCAATGCCCAGTACGGCATCTTGCGCTTGCAACCGACCAGCGGGCTACTCGGTATGGACATCAGCGCCGAGAAATCGGAAGTACATCTTTATGGCGATCACCCGGAATTGTTTGCTTACAGCCTCACCAGCACGCACGGCAGCGTGAATACGCCCGACAACCTGCGCCTCTTGGCCTTAGAGAATACACCAGAGGTGAAAAGGTGCAATTCAAACCCCAGCGTATGGAGAGTTTTCCTACCATTACCATCAGCGTCGCCTTTGGTGATGTGCATGTGGAAAAAACACCCAAAGGGGGATTGAAATTTTAGAGCTTAAAGTTTTACCCATTTCCAACGGATACCGCTATCACTTTGGAAATAATAGATGCCCGCTGGCAGGTGTGCTATGGGTATGCTCGTATTGGCGTACTGCGGAACGGTAGTTGTAAATAACAGTTGCCCCGAGAGGTTGGTACAGCGCAAGATGAGGTCTTCGGGGGTCGGGTTGTGGCAATGAATAACCGAAGTAGCGGGAATGGGAAACAAAGCAGGTTTGGCAGGGGGAGTTTCCTGTTGATGTGTAATGACTTCGGGGGTATTCCATGGGTCGGGAAGAGGTGGGTCGCCAGCGGTACTGCCTTCGCGTAGGGAATACCGCACGTTGGTTGCCAGTTCGTAATACCGCTCCTCTAATCCCGACGGCCATATAATAACTAAAGAATCCACGATTTCGGCTGAGCCAACCCCCAAGTGTTCTGTTGCCGTATGTTGCCCCAAGAAGCTGGTAGCGGTTTGGGTATAACGTTGCTGAAAGTGGCCATTGGCATAGCAAAGAAGGCGTGTTCCAATGGCATCCCGATTACTAAATGTACCTTCCAGCCGTATTTTGATCCAATGATTATCGGTGGGTTCGCTGCTCCATAGTTGGGAATAGTAGGGGTAGGTATTGCAAACCAAAATATCAGTGGCACCATCATTGTTGAAGTCGCCGACGGCGTTGGCATGAGAAATAACGGTATCGCCGGAGAAACCGATCATCGGTTGGCTGAAGGTATCATCTTGTTCGTTTTTGTAAAAAGCAGCCGAGTTAACTGTAGTGCCGGCATCTGCTCCGCTCACGTACAAATCCAACCAGCCGTCGTTGTCAGCATCTAACCAACTGGCGCCCCAGGCGTTACCAAAGAAGCCGACCCCAGCTGCAATCCCTCTTTCTGTGAAAGTGTACTGCCCTTGGTCATCCGGGCCATTGTTGTGCAGCAGAGCGTTGCCATCAGGGATGTTGGTACAGTAAATATCCAAGTATCCATCGTTGTTGTAATCCGCTACCGAAACCGACATGGCATCAATCGCAATATCTGCTTGGGCGGCAGGGCCTGCTTGTGAAAAAGTGCCATCGCCATTGTTTTCCAGCAAGGTATTGGTGGTAAAGAAACGGTCGTGCGAGGTATAAATATCCGGCCAACCATCGTTGTTGTAATCAACAAAAACGGAACAAAAAGGCAAGCCCCCAGTGTCGGCAGTTTGAGCGGCATCGGTGGTGTTGGTGAAAGTGCCATTGCCGTTGTTCCTAAACAACAAATGTTGGTTGTTTTCGGGCATAAAAGGGATGCGCAACCCAAAGTATAAATCCAACCAACCATCGCGGTCGTAGTCGCCGAAGGTGGCACCGTAGGTACGAGAAATAAAGGAGGGCAACCCCGCAGCTAAAGTAATGTCCGTGAATTGGAGAGGGGACGTCTGCTCGTACAGTCGGTTCAGCCCATCCCAGGTGGCTACGAAGAGATCTTGATCACCATCGTTGTCAATATCCGCCCAAAGCACTTGTTTTACTTCCTCTTGCAGGGGAACCAAAGGGGGCAATGCCACAAAGAAACTGCCCATGTTTCGGTAGAATTTTATGTTTTCACCAACGGCAGTGCCCATCGTAATATCATCCCACCCGTCGCCGTCGAAATCGCGAAAACTGACACCGCCACCTAAATTGAAAGCATTGAAGCGGTGGTTGATATTGTACCAATCGGCTACATCTTCGTACCACAACTGGGCATATAAGGGCGCGGTTGCGATCCATAGCAGGCAAAGGAAAATAGCTTTCATGGTGAAGCGAATCATTGTGGGTATTGTAGCTGTCCGTGTACAAAAACTTGGAGTGGCTTGGCCGTCAACAGTTCCTCATCGGTGCAGGTGTGCAAGGGCGTATCCCACACGACGATGTCGGCAAGTTTGCCTACCGCGAGCGTGCCTTTTACTTCCTCTTCAAAAGCGGCAAACGCATTGGCGGTTGTGTAGGAGTGTAGGGCTTCCATGCGGGTCATGGCTTGCTCGGGGAAAAACGCCATACCCGTGTCGGGTCGTTTGCGGGTAACGGAGGCATAAAGGCTGGCCAACGGGTCGATCTCTTCCACGGGAACGTCGGTGCCGTTGGTGACCACGGCCCCTACATCCAGTAAGCTACGCCAAGGGTAGGCACCTGTGCGGGCGCGTTCGTAACCCAAGCGGTCTTCCACAAAAGGAGCATCAGAGGTGCAGTGGATGGCTTGCATGCTAGCAATGACCCCTAATTGCGCAAAGCGGGGTATATCGGTGGTATCCAAGTGTTGGCTATGCTCGATGCGCCAGCGATAGTCGCCTGATCCTGCCTGTTGGAATCGTTTTTCCATCAGATTCAATACCTCCTGATTGGCTCGGTCGCCGATGGCATGCACGCAGAGCTGCATCCCCTTGTCTAATGCTAGCCCAGCGATGCTGTCCACGGTTTCAACCAAGGTAGTGTTTTGCCCAATAAAGTCGGGTTTGTCGTTGTAAGGTGCCAGCAACCAGGCACCGAAAGCCCCTAACGCCCCATCCACTTCCGTCTTGATAGCGCGGCAGGTGAAAAAGTGGTCGCCAGCGTGGATAATTGGGAAGCGGTTGTCCAATCCCTGTTTCATGCTGGTGTAATCTTGTCGAACCATCGTCCAAAGTCGCACGTTGAGTTGACCCGATTCGGCCAGCCGTTGGTAGCGGTCAATTTCTTGAAAGGAGGCGCCGGCATCCTGAAAGGAGGTGATACCGTGGCGCAGGCATTCCTGTTGTGCCAATTGCACCCCCTTTAGCCATTCTTGCTCCAAATCCTCGGGACTGAGGCGGTTGCGCCAGGCGGCATACGCTTCGGTGATGAGTTCCATGGCGCGTTCTTCAAAGACACCGATGGGATGCCCGTGGGCATCGCGCACAATGTGCCCGCCTTGTGGATCGGGGGTTTCTGCGGTGACACCGGCTATGCGCATGGCGGCTTCGTTGGCAAAGAGGGCATGACCACTGGCATGGCGCAGTATTACCGGATGGTCTTTGGTCATGGCACTGAGGGTATGATGAGAGGGGTAGCCGTGTATGGCCAATTCGGGTGCTACTTCCCATTTTTCCTGATGCCAGCCCCTGCCGCTGATCCATTCGCCTTTGGGTGTGGAAGCAGCTTTTTCAGCAACCAACGCTACAATTTCGTCCCAGTTTTTGGCATGCAGAAAATTCAGGTTCATCAGTCCATAGCCGAAACCTGAAAAATGGCCATGCCCTTCGATGAAACCGGGCATAGCAAACTGCCCCGCCAAGTCGATGATTTTTGTGGAATCGCCCTGCCAGATAGCTAAGAGTTCATCGCCTCCGATAGCGGCAATGCGTCCTCCTTTGATGGCTACGACACTGGCCTCGGGGTAGGTGTCGTCTAAGGTCAAAAAACGACCGTTGATCAGTACCGTGTCTGCTTTTTCAGCAGCAGGGGTGCAAGCCGAAATCCATAGCCCCAAGAAAATGATTACTAAGAAGTGGAAATGTATGCGTTTCATGCCCAAATAGATTTGGAGGCTAAGATACATAGTATGACGAGAAAAAATAATTGCTAGCTTTATAATGACAAGCCTTCAGAAAAAATGGGATCAGTTATTTCCGTCAAATTACTAAGGCAATTCAATAGCTTAAACTATTTTCTAAAAAATGCAGAAAATGAATTTTAATATTTTGAGAAAAAATCTCAATATTTGACATTAATAAAAATTTAATGCTTATTTTTGTGAAATAATCTCAAAAAAACAATTATGTTGCTAGAGTTTAGTATCGCAAACTTCCTTTCTTTCCGTGAAAAAAAGACTTTGAACTTAGTTGCATCAAGTATAAGTGACTACAAAGAAACAAATACAATTACTTCTGAAAGGCATACACTTTTAAAAGGAGCTATCATTTATGGTGCTAATGCGAGTGGTAAATCAAACTTCATTCGTGCCATGAGCACAATGAAAAGGATAGTCATGCAATCATTTAACCAATCTTCTACCCAGACATTAGATGTTACTCCATTCTTGTTGAATACTGAAACTGAAAATAGCCCATCCTATTTTGAAATTCTATTTGAAATACTAAATGTCAGATACAGATATGGATTTGAGGTAACAAATAGGGAAGTAGTAAGTGAGTGGTTGTTTGAATCAAAGAAAAAAGCCGAAAAATTATTATTCGTTAGAGAAGCTGATGGAATAGAAGTATCGTCTTCTTTTAAAGAAGCAGAAAACCTTGAAAGTAAAACAAGAAATAACGCTTTATTTTTATCAATTATAGATCAATTTAATGGAGCTACAGCTAAGAGAATAATGAATTGGTTCAATAATTTTATTACCATTTCAGGTCTAACTCACGAGAACTATGAAATGGTAACATTTAAGATGCTAGAGAAAGAAAGGACGGCAAAAATTTTAGGGGACTTTTATGACACGTTAGATTTAGGCTTTGATGGACTGTCGGTGAGTAAAGAGAAATTTAGTCCAAAAAGAATTCCAGAAGATGCACCCGAATCTTTAGTCAAATTATTAATCAAAGACTTTGAAGGTGCTTTTCGCTTCAAAATAAAAACATTACACAAAAAGTACAATAAAGATAATGTAAACGTAGATGATATTGAATTTGATATGCGTAGTCAGGAGTCGGCAGGAACTAACAAAGTATTTAATATATCAGGGCCTATTTTTGATGTACTACACGATGGTGGTGTATTAGTTATTGACGAGCTTGATTCCAGTTTGCATCCACTAATGACGTTGGCTTTAACAAGACTCTTTAATTCTGAAAAACACAATCCTAAGAATGCACAATTAATTTTCTCAACTCACGACACAAACTTATTTTCTTACGGAAAGTATCGAAGAGACCAAATTTATTTTATAGAAAAAGATAAATATGGTGCATCGGATTTATATTCATTAGTTGAGTATCGAGAAGAAGATGGCAATAAGGTTCGTAAAGACCGTTCATTTGAAAGTGATTACATACAGGGCAGATACGGTGCTATTCCTTACATTGGAGATATTTCTAAAATTGTAGCAGAATGGCAAGAAAAGTAAAAATACCCAATCATATTAAGAAAAGACACGAGCGAACGGAATCAAAACGTTTAGAAGAAATAAAAACTAAGCGTAGATTTTTTCTGATTGTGTGTGAGGGAGAAAAAACAGAGCCAAATTATTTTGAATCTGTTAAAAATGACTTGCCTAAAGGTGTGTTAGATGTTTATGATTTCAAAATCGTAGGCAATGGGCATAATACGGTTTCACTGGTCAATAGTGCAATCGCTTTACGTGATAAATGGCAGGCACAAACAAATAGAACAGTTGACAAATTGTGGATAGTATTTGATAAAGATAGTTTTTCAGACCAGTCTTTTAATTCAGCTATTCAAACCTGTATTGCCAATAATCCTACTGTTGATTGTGCTTGGACGAATGAATCCTTCGAACTCTGGTATCTACTGCATTTCCATTACTACAACACAGGCATAAGTAGAAAGCAATATCAAGAATTGATAGAAGACAATTTTAAAAAGAAAGGATTGAAAGATTACGTATATAAAAAGAACAGCACAGAAATATATTCCTTATTGGAAACCTATGGAAGTAGAGAAAATGCTATTAAAAACTCAGTAAATCTTGAAAAAATTTATGCTGGCCAACAAAACTATTCAGTTCAAAACCCTTGTACCAAGGTTTATAAACTTGTTGCTGAACTTTTAGGGCTAGAAAAATTAATAGAAGAAAATAACAAATCAGTCGTCTAAAGCCCAACGCACAAATTCCGGCAAGACGACTGCCCAAGTAGCAGGCTCATGTCGGCCTTCTTCTACTTCACTGTAGCTGATATGTTCGGCGGGCACGCCTTGCTTGTGTAAGGCCGCTATGAGATCTAGCGTATCATCAATGGAGTCGATGACCCCGTTCTGGTTGCGGTCGTCGGTTTCATCTGCGGTGCCGGTTTGGAACCAATATTGCAGGGGCGGGCATTCGGCGGCTTGAGATACGTAAGTGTGGACGATCCTGTTGCCGTCGGGATCTTGGGGCGAAAAGGGTTGCGAACGCCACCACAGTGCACCAGAAAATACGCCTACCTTTTGAAAGCGTGCCGGATGACGCCAAGCAATATCGAAAGCGGAAAGTCCACCTAATGAAAAACCGGCTATCGTCATACGAGGAGGTAGTGGAAACCGAGTAGCGAGGAAGGCAGTGAGTTCTTCTGTTACGAAAAGGGTGTGGGACGGTGCCAAATCGCCCCGACCCGCATAATCCGTCTGATGGGCGGTGCCGTACTCCCTGAGCCTTCGTTCGTTGGCGTGCAAACCTACGGCGCGAAAGGGTAGGGGCGAAGCTTTCATTACTTCCAATAGCTGCATTTGGCGCAGGTCTTGCCCATCGTTAAAAAGCAGTAGCGGCAACACATCGTGCTCATCGGGATAGGCAGGGGTGTAAATATCCACCAATACGTCTCTGCCTAAGTGCTGACTCGGTAATAGCAGCGTTTCCATATAAGCATTTGCCCGTGGTGCTTCCGGCAGTATGGATGGTTTGGAGAACTGTTTGAAAAATTTTTGCCATCCTGAAATAGGCATAATTCCAAAGGTTTGATTATTTTATCCCCCAAAGTAAGGGCTTTTTCGTGGATAAGGAAATGAATTTTTTGCTTACTTGCAATTTATGATTGTATTGAGCTATTTTTTTGATGATTAGTTTTTTACGCTAGTGTTTTAAATCTTTTCATCAGAATATTGTTTTACATTCGCGAAACAGGCTGTATCTTTGCAACACAGTGCTGAATGCAGGGAGATCGAATACCGATGGCCGCTTTTGCACTTTGAGTAAACTATTTGAATAAACCTATCAGATTTTATGGGGTAGTTGTTTTACTATGAACTTGTCTAGGAATTCCTGCATGAGCGAAAATTAGCTATTTTGAGTGAAAACGAGGCGGCAATCCCCGATAGCTATCGGGAGAAGTTACGCAGCGCGTAATGACGTTATTGCCAACGAAGTGTTCGCTCAAAAGAGAAATTTGCAGCCATGTGAGGAGTTTCTAGACAAGTTCTATCATAAAATCCGTCAATTAAAAGATTGTGCACGAAAATTTCATCCAATTCTACTCCCACCATTTAGAGCGTGACATCGACATGCTCGTGTTCGGCGACCGAGGCTACCCGGTGCTGCTTTTCCCCACCACGATGGGGCGCTACTATGAGAACAAAGACTTCAAATTAGTAGAGTCAGCACGCTGGTTTGTGGAAAAAGGGCTTGTGCAGATTTACTGCCCAGATAGTATCAATTCCGAAAGTTGGTACAACCGCCATATCCACCCCGCCGATAAAGTACGCAACCACATCCTCTACGACCGCTTTTTGAGCGAAGAGTTAGTGCCCCAGTTGCAAATGCAGTCGCCCACGCACAAAGTGGCTGTGGCAGGCCCCAGTTTTGGAGGCTACCACGCCGCCAATTTTGCGTTCAAACACCCCAGTCAGGTGAGCCACTTGTTTAGCATGAGCGGCGCGTTTGATATCAACTCCTTCCTCGACGGCTATTACGACCAGAACGTCTATTTCAATAATCCGGTAGATTTTATGGTGCACGCCAACGACCCCGCACTTTGGGGTATGAAAATCATTCTCGGTACTTCGGAATGGGACATCTGCCTGGAACCCAACCGCCGGATGTCTGGCATCCTCCACGCCAAAGGTATCGATCATTGGCTCGATGTGCGCGGATGGATCAAGCACGACTGGCCCCTCTGGCGCGAAATGTTTCCCCACTATTTATCTATGATTTAATTCAATACGCTTTATGAAAAAAATAGGTATCCTTTACGGCAAAGAAAGGTCGTTTCCTGAAGCTTTCATCGACCGGGTGAACAGCAAAGGCATCAAAGACATTATCGCTGAGCCAGTACACATCGACAAGGTCGTACAAGGCGAACCCAGTGGCTATGCCGTCATCATCGACCGCATTTCGCAGGACGTTCCCTTTTACCGTGCCTACCTCAAAAACGCAGCGGCAACCGGTACCGCCGTCATCAACAATCCTTTTTGGTGGAGTGCCGATGAGAAGTTTTTCAACAACGTTCTTTCCGTCACGGAGATGGACGTTCCCGTGCCAAAAACAGTGCTGCTACCTTCCAAAGAGCACCCCGAAGATACTTCCGCAGAGTCATTTACCAACCTCGCTTACCCACTCGACTGGGAGGGCATCTTTAGCTATATCGGCTTTCCTGCCTATATGAAGCCCCACGCTGGCGGCGGCTGGAAGAGCGTTTACCGCGTGGACAATGCCCAGGATTTCTTTGAAAAATACGCCGAAACGGAGCGCCTCGTCATGCTTTTGCAGGAGGAAATCCAGTTCGACGCTTATTTCCGCTGCTACGGCATCGGCGGCAAATACGTCCGTATCATGGACTATGAACCACGCAACCCCCACCACTTGCGCTACGCGGCCAAGCATCAGGTGAGCGACGAACTCCGTCAACGCATGCACGATTTGGTCATCACCATCTGCCAAGGGTTGGGCTACGATTTCAATACCGTGGAGTTTGCCGTACGCGATGGCATCCCTGTGGCTATCGACTTCTGCAATCCAGCACCCGATGCGGACATCAACTCCGTAGGTGCCGACAACTTCGAGTGGGTCGTAGAAACCGCCGCCACCTTTGCCATAGAGAAAGCCAAGGCTTGGAAACCCAACCAAAGCAACCTCACTTGGGGCAAGTTTATCCAGCGTTCAGCAGGGAAGGCGAAAAAGTAAACACAAGGCAGGGAGGCCGCTTTTAGGTAACGATTTGTTAATTAACATGCCACTGGATTATTTTTTGGGAACTTTGCGTCTCAAAAAAGTAAACTGGCCTCCCTGCAACCTATTTTGCATTGGCACGTATGACGCTATGAGCGGAGGACATCACGGGATAAGAAAATGAACATGGATAAAGCAAGAGTAGCCATATTGGATATGTACAACGGCACCCCTAATCAGGGTATGCGTTGTATCCACGATATTCTCCGCACCTTCAGCGACAGGGTGGAAGTAGCCGTTTTCGACGTGCGTGGCAAAGCGGAAGTGCCTAGCTTGGATTTCGATATTTACCTCTCCACGGGCGGCCCCGGCGACCCCCGCGAAGGCGACGGACACTGGGATGCCAAATACTACGCTTGGCTCCAGGCCGTTTGGACGTGGAACCAATACGAAGAAGAAAAGAAGCAAGTATTTTTCATCTGTCATTCCTTCCAGATGGCGGTGTATCACTTTGGCTTAGCCGAAGTCACCGAGCGTCGGTCGATGTCGTTTGGCACTTTTCCTGTTCACCTCACCGAGGCTGGCCACCGCGAATCCGTATTTGAGGGGCTTGGCTCTCCCTTTTGGGCTGCCGACTTCCGCCATTACCAAGCCATACAACCCAACGAGGAGCGCATGGATGCCTTAGGTGCCTCCATACTTGCCTTAGAGAAGATCCGCCCCCACGTACCCTTGGAGCGCGCCATCATGGCCATCCGTTTTTCCCCCAACATGATAGGCGTACAGTTCCACCCCGAAGCCGACCCCGAAGGCATGATTGCCCACTTCATCGAACCAGAGCGCCGCGAAGCCATCATCAAAGAACACGGCTCCGAAAAATACCACCGCCTGCTGGTCGATTTGCGCCACCCGCGCCGCATCATGCATACCTACAGCACCATACTGCCACAATTTATCGAGCAAGCCATCAACGCTACTTGTGCTTTGGAGGTATAGGATAGAGCATGCGGTCTATTTTTTTTGATTCGGGCGCATCCCCCTCTACATACACACGCTTCCTACCCGCAGGGGGTCGCCACCCTACGGGTTCGCTACTCGCTCAGTATCGGCTAAGGCCGGCACCAAGCCCTCCGGTCGGCTTGCGCGGGGCGATTCGTGCGTTTCAATGTGGTTTGTAAACTCCTACTCCTCGCCAGCACCCACCACAACAGGCTACACTCTCAGGGCTTGCCCCCCGGTTTTCCTGCTAACAGCAAAAAGAGAAAAATCTGAATACACCCCAAAAAGCGTCACAAAAACATGAAAAAACCGTAACTTGCCCCTAAATCACCACGTTGCCGCCAGGAGAAAAAAGCGATATTCCCTAATCCGTCGGCACCCGATAGCTATCGGGATGGGGGGTGGGTAGTGCTTAGAGTTTTTGCGCAAAAAAAACAAACAAATATGATGATACTAAGCTGCACGAAAAAAATTCGAGATAAACTGAAAAAATCTAAGGAGTTAGAGGATGAAAAGGTTGATTTGAGTATTAGCAATTGGTATGTGGACTTAATTCGACTAAACCGTAAGGAATATTATCTTTTCACAAACTCTGTGATGCTGTATAGCTTTTTAACTTACATTGGAACGGAAAAAGAAAAGAAGAATTTAGAAAGTATATTTCGATCCAAATTGATTGAAGCGATAAAGGCGGATTTTGGTATATCTGAATCCTCATTCGAGTCGAAATTGTTTACCGATAATGATTTTCGATATGTCAAGACGAATAGTCGTTCGATTTTGGGGGTGATGAACGACTACAAGTACCAAATTGAAGTATTAATATGGCATAAAGAAATTACTGAAGAGGATTATGAAAGTTTACGGCATTATTTGAATGAATGTCCTATGAGTACGATAAATTACAGTTCTGGAAAAAAGGAGATGGCGAAATTTCTAAGCATATCAGAATAAGAATTAAGTGCATTATTTTCAAAAACTAAAGTTGAATGGAGAAAGTATTTTTAATGATTACTTTTACTCTTTTGAGCGTTTTCTTGCAAGGACAAGGGGACAGTCTTCATGTAGCTGCAAGAAATGGCCTGTTAGTAAGAACCTCTCCGAAAAAGGGTAGTGCAATAATTGGTAAGTTGAAGTATAATGAACTTGTGAAGATCATTGAAGTTGACAATTTTGATACCATAGATTATCGTGTTGCACCTTGGTTTAAAGTAGCTAAAGACACGATTTTAGGCTATGTTTTTGGAGGCTACTTAAATAAGTATCCTTTACCCGAGAATGAAATATCTTCGTTGCGATCATACTTACATGAAATTGTAGAACTCTATGATGTTGAGTTTGAAAATGTTTACCAAAATGATGGCAAGAAATTTGATGTTAGAAATGTGGTAATTCAAGGAAGCAAGAATCACTTATTGATTAATGAATTTGGATATGAATGGGGAGTGTTTGAGTTGAATTTATATGATTGGGGGCTGCACGAGGTGATAAATATAATTGAATTGACGGTTTGGTTTGAGGAGAACGTGGAATATCGGATTTTTGAAAAATCGATTGATATCAATAACTTAGATCGATTCAGGTGGATTAATGGATTTGATGATCCAGAAGGAGTTATGGTATTGGAGAAAAGATACCCGAAAGGGATCAGAATTATTAAGTCGTCATCACTTTGAAAAAGAACCAAAACAATAAAATGCGTAAAACACAGTTTAAACGGTGCGATAGGGAGCTTCTTCTAATTGCTGTTAAATAATTGAAATACAATACCTTACAACAGGTTTTTCGACGGGTTTAATCGGATGTAATGCCCCCGGTTGTCCTACTAACAGCAAGAAGTGAAAGAACAAACTTTTCCTCGTTTTTTACATCCTACCTACACGCGGTTTCTGTAAGGTAAAAAACACGAGATGTTCGTTTACGAAGCCTACAAAAGGATTCGTAAACGTAACGGCAATATGATCCAACCCGATTACGCCCTCGAATCCTGAAAGGCTTCGCAAGCGGTGCGGCGTTCATCGTTTGGCTTATCCATCATTCACGTTACAGTAGCAAACTATTGAAAAACGTGAATGATGAAGCAATGCACCTCGCATGATACGCAACAACATTCCGATAGGAATGGTACGCTCGGTAAAAAAAACAATAGCGTCATCGGCCTGCATTCCGTATCCTAAAAAAACAATAAAAATGAGCCATTTAGATGCACTACTCCCCCTGTCTGCCGAACAGGCAGGTGAAGTGGAAGTTTCTTGGAACGTGGCGGAAATTCATCGTGGATTTTGAAAAACATTCCGATAGGAATGGTACGCTCGGTAAAAAACAATGGTAACATCAGCTTGCATTCCGTTAGGAATGCATCCTAAAAACAAAACATTCAGAGAAGAATATTTGGATTTTTTGCAAAAGTTGGAATTTTAACACAATGAACAATGTGTTTTTTCAGAAATCGAATGAGGATACATTCCTAGCAGAATGTGGGGCGGGATGCTATAATTTAAGTCACCTTGCGTTTTACGTAAGTATTTTGTATTTTTGCACGTAAACGTAATGATGATGGACAAAAAACTGACGCTTAGCATAAATGAAAGAGTAATCGAAAGGGCTAAGTTGTATGCACAGAATCACCAAATTAGCCTTTCCAAGCTGATAGAATTTTATTTAAACTCATTAATAGAGAATAAGCCCGAGGACATAGCAGTCACACCATTGGTTGAAAGCTTGACTGGAGTAGTGAGTATTCCAGAAGAATTTGACTACAAGGATGATTACACGGATTATCTGCTAGAAAAGTATAAATGAAAAAATTATTTATAGATACTAATATCGTCCTTGATTTACTTGGTAAGCGAGAACCATTTTACAATGATGCGGCTAAGTTATTTTCTCTAGCAGACAGAGGAAAGGTGAAACTATATATTTCATCTTTGACAGTAGCTAATGCGAACTATGTTTTATCAAAGCTCAGGTCAGAAAGAGAGGCTAGAGCCATTCTATTGAAGTTTAAAATACTAGTAGTTGTTTTGGAGTTGAATGATAAGATAATTGAACTCTCACTAAATGATGAAAGCTTCAAAGATTTTGAGGATGGCCTACAGTATTATACTGCTTTAGAAAACGAAGCTGAGATTATAATTACTAGAAATCTAAAGGACTTTAAGACATCGAAGATTCCTGTAATGACGGCAAGCCAGTATTTGAAGAAAAGATGAATTCGGTGATCAATGCCTGTGAGTATATAGATAGGTGAACATGGAAGGTGCAGAAAAAGCAACACAAAAACCTGAAAAACCCGTAACTTGCCCCTAAATCACCACGCTGCCGCAAGGCGCAAAAAAACGATGTTCCCTTATAGTCGGCATCCGGTAGCATAGCGGTCGGTTCGTGCAAGGGAACTTCTGCGCTGGATAGTTGGAGGAGTGGTTTGTGGGATGTGGGTAGTGCTTAGCGTTTAAGTAGGAAAAAATGAAAACACTCATTCAAATACTGATTTCAATTGTTTTAACTAGTTGCGGAGATAAGCAACCAGCCAATAAAGAAGTAAATACTGCAATCAATCAAAACAAGAAGGAAAGCAATTTGCCAATAAAAGAAGAATTCAAACCTGACTCTTCTTATGTTGAATTTTGGTGTTCGATAGAAGTTTTAAAGAAAACATCTGAAAACATAAATAAATTAGATTTAGTAACTGTAGCTGAGTTTCTTGCATCATTTCATAAAGAATGTGCAAATAATGTCGAGTTTTCGGAATGGTCAAATGAACTGCTCTTTAAAGTAGCTAAAAACAAACCAGACTTTCTTTTGAAAATTTTAAACAAAAATGATTCGTTGGATAAAGACTTAATCAAAAGCGAATTTGAAAATCCAATTCACGACGAAATTGATATTACTGATGTAATTGAGAGAATCGAAATGTCGAATTCACCAGAAAAAATAAAGGAAGAAATTTCCGAATCATTGAAAATAGCGAAATCAAAATTAGAATAAAAAGAACCTGAGCATAATATTGTACATGAGGGGGCGACAAGAAACTCCTTCTAGATGTTGTTAAATAATTGAAATACAACACCTTACAGCAGGGTTTCAAACGGGTTTAATCGGATGTAATGCCCCCCGGTTTTCCTACTATCAGCAAGAAGTGAAATTTGAATTACACCTCAAAAGCGGCACAAAAACACGAAAAACCCATAATTTGCACCTGAATCACCACGTTGACACAAGGAGAAAAAAGCGATATTCCCTTAGAGTCGGCATCCAGCAGCCTAGCGATCGGTTCGTGCAAGGGAACTTCTGCGCTGGACAGTCGGTAGGGAGTTCCGATAGCTATCGGGGCAGTGCTTAGCGTTTTGGGCTCAATAAATTTGACTAAGAACCAAATAAAATACGATTTTATGAAAATAATAAATCAGCAGCTTTTGACATCTTTGATTGTTATTGTGCTTTTGGTAAGCTGTAACAACACTAACCATGAAAAAGAAATTAACCCAAAGGAAAATGATGTTGAACTATTAAAAAAAGAGATAGTAATCAAGGAGGAACAAGCTGCCATTGATACTATTAGCACGGTAATGACAGAAAAGTCAAACTCCTCAACAACTGTAGAAACTGAAAACATAATTCCGAAAAGCCGTTTAGCAGGAAAGCATAATTTGACTATTCAATGGATAGGTTGGGATCATCCTGGGGAAATCACTTTTAATGATATTGGAGATAATCAATATGAAGTTGATGGATTTCAGAAAGGAAAACCAACAGATGAATGTCCTGATTGTTACTTGAAAGTAAAAGGGACTATAAAAGAAATAACTCCTAAAAGATTAAGGTTTACAGGTAAAATTGAATCATCTATTTACCATATTCAAGGTGGGATACCATGCGTCAAAGAAGGTACATTTGATTTTGTTTCAACAAAAAATAGAAAGTACTGGAGATGCCAAAATATGGCTGGATGCGATGGAGTTACTGATTATGTTGACATCTATTTTTAATTTAGTGCCTTATAAAACTACTGCTCGCTACAACGAACTACACTCGCAGGGCTTACAAGTCCGGGCTTCCTGATTTCGGGCGGTACGTTTCATACTATTGCCGCTAAAATGAGCAAAAGAGAACCTGAACTATTCCCGTAACGGATCTTCCCTAAAACGGACTTCGCCGCTCAGTGTTTGGTCACCTACTTGTATGCGTACGGGGTAGGTACCTGAGGGGGCTACTACGGGGCGAGGACGGCTACCCATAAGTAGGCCGTAGCGTCCGAAAATCGCAGACATCTTGTCCCATGTTTCCAAGTAACTTTTGGCGTCGTATTTTTTCTGTAAGGACTGAAATCGCTTGCGTATGTCTTTGAGTGTGGATTGCTCTTCAGGACGTACGAGATCTTGCAATTGGGCAATGGATGCCAGCAAGGTGTCAATAGCGCCAGCGGGAACGGGAGCTGGAAATGTGCCATCCCATGCGGAACGATTCAAGCCAGGCTGCCCTGCTTCCTTCCAACTGCGAACAGAACCAGTTGATGACACAACCTGAATAGTGACGGAATCCGTGTTGTTATAACTTGCGGGTAGCCAGTATTGTATGTTGATACCAGGTGATGGGTTTTCGCCCCGAAATTCAAAGTGCGGTTGCTTGCGTCCTGTGTTGATGCTAATCCAACGGGTGGCGGTACGCGCCTCTATAAAATGAGCTTGTTGGTGGTTAAGTTGCTGAGCTATGGCACGCAGTGGGCTGATGTCATCCATGATCCAGATACTGCGTCCATGGGTGCCAGCGATGAGGTCACCCTCTCTCGGGTGGATGACTAAATCGTGGATGGCTACTCTGGGCATATTCAGCCGCAGATCTGTCCAGGTGTTTCCACGGTCGAAGCTGGCGAAGGTGCTGGTTTCGGTGCCAACGAAAAGCAATTCCGGCACCACGGGGTCTTCTCTGACAACATAGCAACTCCACCCGTCGGGCAGGCCTTGGCTGATGTTGGTCCAGGTTTGGCCAAAATCCTCCGTTACCCATACATAAGGCTGCATGTCATCGTATCGGTGGTTGTCGAGGGTGACATAGCAGCGACCTGGTACAAAATGCGATGGTTCTACGCGGCTTACCCAGGCTGTGCCTCCATAGGTTTTGCCGGGGTCGGCCTCTCGGCGAGGAGCATCAGGCAAACGAATGCCTACTTCCTCCCAACTATCGCCACCATTACGGCTGACGTGCAGGTAACCATCGTCGGTACCAACCCAAATCACTTGGTCGTCCAAAGGCGATTCGGCTACCGTCACAATGGTGTAATGGTTTTCCCCTCCGGTGACGCTGCGAGTGAGATGGCCGCTTTCGGAAGGGTTGCGTCGCGTAGGGTGGTTACCTGTCAAATCGGGGCTGATGATCGTCCAACTATTGCCTCTGTCGTCGGAGCGGAAGAGGTGGTTGCCTCGAAATAGAGGCGTTCTGGCTTAGTGGGGGAAAGTACTAATGGGCTACTCCAATTGAAACGAAATTGAGGCGGCAGCTTTTGCCGATCGGTAAACTCCCAGAAGAACCAGTGCTCCCCGGGGTCAATGGTATAGCGGATGGGCGTTTCGGGATGGTTGGGGTCGAAAAAATCGCGGTAGTTAGTG
Source organism: Saprospiraceae bacterium (assembly GCA_041392765.1). GTDB lineage: Bacteria > Bacteroidota > Bacteroidia > Chitinophagales > Saprospiraceae > Lewinella. Next base: position 3,960 of record JAWKLL010000026.1, on the reverse strand, counting down.
ATGGTTTGGGGAGTGGGTGTGATATAGCGGGCATCTCTATTTTCCCTGTTGACATTCACGGCAAAGCCCACGTGGTTCACCAAATATGCTTGCCGCCAATCCGTAGGATCTACTTGGAAATGAAAGCCGTCCCCTTCACCCAACCAAGTATGGTGCTCGTTTAAGATGCCACGCCATTCGCGGCTATTGGAAGGCCCTATCCAGAGGCCGTTGTCTTGCAGGCCGCCGCCTACCCAGTAGGGATCCTGCATGTCCACCCCTATGGCGTAATACTGCCCAATCGCCATATTGTTGAAGGATAGAATCGTTTTGCCTCCATCCACCGATAACCGCAGCCCTTGGTCGGTACCTAAGTACATGATATTGCTGTCGTAAGGAGCTATCCACATAGCGTGATCGTCGCCTCCATCGGTTTGCCAACGCCGTTCCTTAAACGTTTTGCCGCCGTCGCGGGAAATACGAAAATCGCGAGATACCACATAAATGACATCTGGGTTCAACGGGTCTATCTCAATCTGACCGTGATAAAAAGGTCGCACGGCGTGTTTGAGTAAGAATTGCCAATGCTCGCCTCCGTCGTCGGAGCGATACACGCCAGAACCAGGAACGCCTTCGGGAAGGTTTTCATCGGCTTCTATTGCGGCTACGATAATATCGGGATTAGAGAAACAGTAAGACAGGTCAATCATGCCCGTTTCCCCTGTAGGGAGTCCTGCTGTAAGGCGCTGCCAGTGTTGACCCCCATCCGTACTTTTGAATAATCCACCTTGTTCGCCGCCGCTGGTGTAGTAGTAGGGCGTTCGCAAACGGTGGTAAAAACCAGCCAGTAGTATGTCGGGGTTTTGGGGGTGCATCACAATTTCTGTGCATCCAGTTCGCCCATCTTGGGGCAGGTTATGGGTCAGGGGCAACCATGTTTTACCACCATCTGTCGTCTTGTATAGCCCTCGGCTACCGCTGTATCCCCACAGATGGCCTACTACTGCCACGTAAGCAATATTGGGGTTGGTAGGGTGCAGGGCAATATCTGCGATATGGTGGCCGTCGGCAAAACCTACTCGTTCAAAGTGCTGACCGCCGTCGATGCTTTTATACAAGCCGTCTCCCCAGCCGGAGCTATTGCGGTTGGCCGACTCCCCCGTGCCTACCCAGATAATATCAGGGTTCGATTGGCACAATGCTACGCTGCCGATGGAACCAGCACCCGCATCATCGAATATGGGATTCCACGTCATGCCGCCATTAGTGCTTTTGAAAACCCCACCCGAAGCGCTTGCACATAGCACATGCCTGTAGTCTGTGTGCAAGGCATCAATATCGGCGATACGCCCCATCATATTCGCTGGGCCGATATTTCGCCAACGAAGGCCAGATAGTAAGGTAGGATCGATCTGGCTGTGAATGGCCAGATGCCCGACAAGCAGCAAAAAGCATAGTACGGTTCTCATAAACGTGAAGAGCTGAACTGGTAAAAAAATCCCGAACCCAACCGTAAGCAGTCGAGTTCGGGATAGTGCGTCAAGCTGGTTTTACTACCAGAAAACGGCGTAAATAACCGCAAGAATCAAGAGGATGATGAAAGCACCAATATTGAAACGGCTTTCTGTCTTGAACGTCTCTTTACTCAAGTGGATGCCCTTGGGGTCATCTTTTCCTTGCCCACCTGCGTAGCTGATGCCAACAATGAGCAAGCAAGTGAACAGGAAGGTAATCCCCATCTGATGCATCCAAGGAATGAGGCTGAGGTTGCCGAAAAATTTACCCATAGCGGAGGCATTATCTGCGACTACCCCGTCGGTAACAGCTCCCATGATTTTGCCCAATTTGAAAGCAAAAGCAAAGAGAATAGATAATACAGCTGCCCACATGGCAGACCGATTGGTCGCTTTTTTCCAGAATAGCCCCATCATGAAAATGGCTAAGATGCCCGGGCTTACCAAACCTGTATATTCCTGTATCACATTAAAGATACCCTTGGAATCTTTGAGGGCTATTGCTACAATTATGCCAACTAAGATAGCGACCAAGGCCGTGATACGACCTACACTAACGGTGGTCTTTTCAGAGGCATTTTTATTAAAATGTTCCTTGTAGATATCCATCGTGAAGATCGTAGCAATAGAGTTCATCATGGATGCCAACGAAGACACAATAGCCGCCGCTAAGGCCGCAACCACTAACCCGCGCAAGCCCGCAGGCACAAAGGAACGGATCAGCCAAGGAAAGGCATTGTCGTTGGGGGCATAAGGTTTGTCAACGGCTAAACTCTGTTGGATGCCGTCGATAATGGCCGTACCATCCGGCTGGGAGTACATCACCCACGCTACAATACCAGGGACAACTACAATGAGTGGAATCAACAATTTCAGGAAGCCAGCGAAGACCAAGCCGCGCTGTGCTTCGGATAGGCTTTTGGCAGCCAATGCCCGCTGTATGATATATTGGTTGAAGCCCCAATAATAGAGGTTGGCTACCCACATACCTCCTACTAGCACCGCTATGCCCGGTAGATCGCTGTAAGAAGGATGCCCTTTGGACAAAATCATGTGGAACTTATCGTTGGCTGTATGGTAAACGTGCTTCATGCCAGTGAGTGCACTGCCGTCGGGCGTTACATGCGTAAGTGCCAAATAAGTAGTAATTAACCCTCCCATAATAAGAAGCCCTACCTGAAGAACGTCTGTCCAAGCTACTGCCGAAAGACCACCCCATACCGAGTACGCAATGGCTACGGCAGCTAAACCTACCATACTAATGATCAACATATCGCCATTGCCTGTACCAATGATAGTATCTAAAGCCAAGCCCCCCAAGAGCATCACCGTAGCTAAGTTGACAAAAGTGAACAAGGCAATCCAGAAAATAGCAAGAATGGTCTTTAATTCGGTACTAAAGCGCTGTTCCACAAACTGCGGAATGGTATAAAGCCCCTTTTCTAGGAAAATCGGCAGGAAATACTTCGCTACTACCAATAATGCCACCGCCGCCATAAATTCATAGGAAGCAATAGCCAAACCCATACCGAAACCCTGACCGGACATGCCAATCATCTGCTCGGCAGAGATATTGGCAGCAATAAGCGAAGTACCGATAGCCCACCACGGGAGGGATTTACTGGCCAAGAAGTAGTCTTCTGCCGTTTTTTCAACACCCGACTTCGAGCGGGACATGTACAGCCCTAATCCAACGATCAGCACACCGTACATGGCGAATACGATAAAGTCTAACGTAGTCATAAAAGTTAATTATGTTTTGTTTTGTCACCTATCCCGTGAGGGGCTTAGAGTATGTGTAAATTTTCCTGATTGAGCGAAAGCGAGTAAATTTTATTCTGTTCAAGGCGGAAAGCACAGTCGATGCCGGAAGCATCGGCGAGCATTTCTAACGAAGAACAGAACAAAATTGCTCGTTTGTAGCCAATTGAGGAAATTTTAGACATACTCTTAGCAAGTATCTTGTTGTAAAACAGACACCAAGTTAACGGTTTCTTTTGTTTCACCAAACATTATTGCAAAAATCAAGAAGTATCTTATAACCGAAACTGTTTCGAGGGCGTTTTACATTGACAAATAATAGTTTTATCCCATGCAACCATCATTCCTGCAGCATCTTTTTCATCTTCACGCCTCCACGCCCAAGGTACCTTCTTCCGAAGCGGTATGCAATTGGATTGACGGGCTTTTGGGGCTGTTATTTCCTGAATTGGCACACCGACAATTTGAAGATGTGCGCTCGTTTGAACATGCCTTCGCCCATAGCATGCAGGAACTGTACCGTATCTTGAAGATTTTGGAGGAAGAACTACCTGCGCCTGTTGAAGAAATTGAACAGTTATTTGTTGCATCATTGCCAGCGGTACATCGGTTGCTGGAGGGCGATGCGCAAGCTATTTTAGCTGGCGACCCCGCTGCCAATAGCCTCACAGAAGTCATACGTACTTATCCCGGCTTTTACGCCATC
>JAWKLL010000025.1:0-79888 GCA_041392765.1 Saprospiraceae bacterium | reverse complement strand
TTGCCTAACGTAAAAATCTTATTGGAATCCCTATACAAATTCCGCGTACATAATCTCTATTGAGACTTAGCATTGACAAATCCGTTGAGATAAAGAATTGTCTTAGCAGGTATTGTATTTGCCGTAATGGTGATGGGTTTGTTTTGTTTTCCTCCTTTGTTCTTGGAGTCAAAACGCACATCAATGGAAGCACTACCGCCCGGCTGTATAGGGGTCTTAGGCCAATCTGCTACTGTGCAACCACAGGTGGAACGCACATCACTGATAACCAAGGGTACTTCTCCCGCATTGGTGAAAGCGAAACGATGCGTAATAACATCGCCTTCTTCTACCTCTCCAAAATCAAAGGTGGGTTCAGAAAACGAAAATTTAGCGAGTTGCGAGGCATCCATTTCAGTCTCTTGGGCCGTTATGGGATTACGAATAATCTCGGCAATCGTACCTGAACCGTCTGCTGCGGTACTAGTAGTTTGGTCTTGATCTTGGTTGCATGCGCTTAACATTAACACCAAAACTAAGACAAACCACCCACTATGCTTAATGAAAACACGCTTCATTTCTACCTTTTATCCATGAATAAAGGCAAAAGTAATGATTTAGCTTAGTTTTGTAGCATTAAAGCAACATTTGTTATAGAACGCTACGCATGGAAAACGCTATTCAAAAACAAATGCTTTTCCTGACAGGCTTCATGGGGTCGGGAAAAACACACGTGGGTAAAAAATTAGCAACCCTTTTAGATATGCCTTTTCTCGATCTGGATGAAGATATTGTGGAAAAGGCAGGAAAGAGTGTTCATGAATTGTTCGCACAGCACGGAGAGGCATGGTTTCGATTATTGGAACGCCGCGCCTTACATGACACCTTATTCATCCCACCAAGTATAGTGGCTACAGGAGGAGGAGCGCCCTGTTTTTTTAATAATATGGATTGGATGAATACCCACGGGAAAACGATTTTTATGGATGCTTCCCTGCCCGTTTTAGTAAAAAGATTATGGAAAGGAAAAGAAAAACGCCCGCTCTTAAAAGACTTGAGTGAAGATCAATTAGAAGTGTCGATCCAAAGCAGAGTCAGTGGGCGTTTACCTTATTACCACCAAGCCCATGTCCACTACCCTATTCTTGATGGCGAACAGAACAATGTAGAAGGCTTGTTATCATTACTTTCCCGAGCGGATAGTTTGTAAAAATTCATTGCGCAGCTGCACGTCTTCCAAGAAACGACCACTGTACTCGGCAGTAGTAGTCAAAGATTCTTCGTGTTTCACTCCTCTGGCCTGCACACACATGTGGCTAGCTTCTATAAAAACAGCGACGTGCTCCGTTTTTAAAGATTTTTTGAGCGCTTCAGCAATCTGGATTGTCAAACGCTCTTGTACTTGGGGCCTGCGGGCATAGTAATCAACAATCCGGTTGAGCTTAGAAAGGCCGATCACCTGATCTCCAGCGATATAGGCTACATGAGCTTTTCCATAAATGGGTAAAAAGTGGTGTTCACAGAATGAATGAAGTTTGATATCTCTTTCTACCAACATCTGCCCATAGCCATATCTGTTTTCAAACAGCGAAATCTTGGGCATGTTGGCGGGATCGAGTCCATAAAAAATTTCTTTCACGAACATTTTTGCCACTCTTTTCGGTGTATCTTGTAAAGAGTCATCCTCCATATCCAGCCCCAATGTTTCCATGATAGCGTGAAAATGATGGGCTATGATAGCCATTTTTTCATCATCACTCCTATCAAAAGCATCAGGAACGAGAGGAGTACGAATATCTTTATGACGAGGTTTGGTTGTGATGGCAGCACCATTCTGCCGACCGTTCACACTCGTTGCATGGCTGTTGCCATTGGTATAACTAGCACTATGAAAATCATCTTTAAACATAGAATGAAAAATTTGATGTAAGAGTATGTCAAAAATTTCTCAGTTGGATGTATCGGCTGCGTTTTCAGCCTGGATCGGAACAAAATATGCTCGCTTTCGTTCAATCAGAAAAATTTAGACAATCCCTAAGAACAGAGAAAAAGAGTCTAATGCAAATTGCAGGAGTGTAACACAACCTTCATCATAATGTTTATTAACCACTCGCTTTAGCACCCTGATAATGATTCCCTCATTGCTTACAACTTCTTGTTGGTGAAAAAAAAATCAGTTTGAACAAAACAGGCTGTATCCCTTGAAAAACAAGGGCAAAAGCAGTTTCAACAGCTTGTTTGATATATTTTATAATAATTTATAAAACACTGATATACAGTGTTTTAATCAAATTATTTACATCTTACCAAGAAACAAGCCAAGGATTTTTTTGAATAAAAAATTTGGCAGACGCGTGCAAAAGGAGTACTTTTACACCTGCAAAGCGATTCGAACTTCTATTCGTTACAATTATCGTAGGAATAGAAAATTTCCTTCAAGAATAAATAAAGTGCAAGTCTTTCCTCTCGAGTGATAAATTTGAGAAAAGGCATCTTTTGGCGTTTCTTTCAAAGAATTATTTGGTATCAGTAAGTTTGTTCGAACCCTGTCAATACTGGCGGGGTTCTTTTTTTTATTACTTTTGCAGCGCATTACTGAGCGGCAGTAACCTTACGCCCTTAGGATTGTTACCAAACCGAACGTAAAACTATTTCGATATGAACTTTGACCTTATCGTGATCGGCTCTGGCCCTGGCGGGTATGTAGCGGCCATCCGTGCTTCCCAGTTGGGTATGAAAGTAGGTGTAGTAGAAAAAGAAAACTTGGGAGGCGTGTGCCTCAATTGGGGTTGTATTCCTACTAAGGCCCTCATTAAGAGTGCGCAAGTATTTGAATACATACAGCATGCCGCCGACTATGGCATCACCGTCAAGGATGCTAAAGCTGATTTCGATGCCATGATTGGCAGAAGCCGTGAGGTAGCTAATGGTATGAGCAAGGGTATCAATTTCCTTTTCCGCAAGAACAAAATCACGACTCTTGAAGGTATTGGTAAATTGGTGCCGGGTAAAAAGGTGCAGGTTACTGACAAAGAAGGCAAACAGACAGTATATGAGGCCAAGCACATCATCATTGCCACGGGTGGTCGTGCAAAAGAGTTACCCAATTTACCAATTGATGGTAAAAAAATAATTGGCTATCGACAGGCGATGACCTTGGAAAAAAAGCCTAAGAAAATGATCGTTGTGGGAGCAGGCGCTATCGGTGTGGAGTTTGCCTATTTTTACCATAGCATTGGCACTGAGGTTACGATCGTTGAGTTCATGGAGCAAGGATTAGTACCCCGCGAGGATGCAGATGTATCCAAAGAATTGACCAAAATTTACACCAAAAAGGGCATTAAAGTAATGGCCAATAGCTCTGTTGAAAAGGTGGACACCAAAGGCGCGGGCTGCAAAGTGACGGTTAAAAACCGCAAGACAGGAGCCGAAGAGGTATTGGATTGTGACGTGGTGCTTTCAGCCGCAGGCGTTAGCCCCAACACCGAAAATATTGGGTTGGAAGAGCTAGGTGTTGCTACTGATCGCGGCTTGATTAAAGTGGATGCTTACTACCAAACCAATGTACCGGGTATATATGCCATTGGGGATGTCGTTCCCGGGCAGGCACTAGCACATGTAGCCAGTGCAGAGGGCATCATCTGTGTAGAAAAAATTGCGGGTCATCATCCCGAACCTATGGATTATAACAACATCCCTGGTTGTACGTACTGTTCTCCTGAGGTAGCTTCCGTTGGTTACACGGAGGAGGCTGCCAAAGCAGCAGGATACGAAGTCAAAGTAGGCAAATTTCCGTTTACAGCCTCTGGGAAAGCGAAGGCGGCGGGTGCCAGCGAAGGATTCGTAAAGGTAATTTTTGATGCCAAATACGGTGAGTGGCTCGGTGCGCATTTTATTGGCGCAAACGTCACCGAGATGATTGCCGAAGTAGTGGTTGCTCGCAAGTTGGAAACTACAGGGCACGAGATCATCAAATCAGTTCACCCCCACCCTACTATGAGCGAGGCCGTCATGGAAGCGGCAGCAGCAGCGTATGGCGAGGTGATACATCTTTGATATAGAAGTATTATCAAATACCCCAAATAACAAAGCCCGCTTTTCACTTGAAAAGCGGGCTTTTTTGTGGTCCCGGGTGGAATCGAACCACCATCTTAGGCTCCGGAAACCTATATACTATCCGTTGTACTACGAGACCAGTTCAAAACCAACAAACAGCTTACGACAAAAGTTCCACTTCGCCGTAGCGGTTGCAAAGGTAAACGGATTATCCAAATTGTACAATTTGCCCTACTTATTTTTAAGAGTATGTCTAAATTTTCCTAATTGAGCGAAAGCTTGTAAATTTTGTTCTGTTCAAGGCGGAAAGCGCAGTCGATGCCGGAAGCATCGGCGTTCCGATATCTATCGGAACCAACGAAGAACAGGACTAGATTTGCTGCTTGCAGCCGATTAAGGAAATTTTAGACATACGCTAAGTTCACAAGGATGATTTTCCTACTTTTGTGTGAACGTAGTTTTGCCACCTACATTAACCTCGGCAAAATGGGAAAAATTTGCGGTTATATCTTTGTTCTTACAGGTCTGTTGCTGCTGTTTCGGCTACCTGCTGCCACACAGGAGGATTGCCCTCTTCCTTCTTTCTTGGCGAAAGGCCGAGTATGGCATTATCAGTGGTATGATGCCAATGGGAGGCCCACCTATCAAGGCATTCACACTGTGGCCCAAACCACCCAAACGGAGGTGCAAATTGAGCTAAAAATAATAGATGCCTACCAAGATACCGTCTATAAGGGGCAATACAGCCACACTTGTATCAACAACCGATGGTATCAGCACTTGGCAGCGAAATTTACACCTGAAATGCTAGTACCTTTTGCTGGATTGAAGTTGAGAAGTGAAGAAAGTGGTTGGCTACTCCCCATTGATAAAATGCCGGGAGACAGTATTCCGCAAGCTTTTGCTCATATTGAAGGTTATAGCCAAAACAGCAAAATAATCGACCTAGACTTAGCCATAGGTGGCATACAACTGATAGCGCAAGAAACCTTGCAAACACCCGCTGGCGGGTACGCATGTATGGCAATGGCTTATGAATTATGGATTACCCAAACTATTCGGAAGAAATTCAGGCTGCGCGATTGGTTTTCCCAAGAAGTTGGCATCATCCGTCGAGAGGTTTTTGACCGCAGCGGCAAATACTTTGGCTATTGTGAACTAACAGCATTCCAATGAAAGCTCTTTACTGTGTACTCGTTGCCATAACCTTAGTGTTGTCTTCTTCTGATGTAGTCGCTCAGGCGGCACCTCCGCGTATCGGTTTTGCTTTATCAGGTGGCGGTGCAAAAGGGTTGGCGCATATTGGCGTACTAAAAGTGCTGGAAGCCAATGGAATCGTGCCCGACTATGTTACCGGCACCAGTATGGGTAGTATTGTAGGAGGGTTATACGCCATTGGTTACACACCAAACGAAATAGAAAAGCTGGCTTTGGGGCTAGACTGGAACAGTTATTTCAGTGATGCTTGGCCGCGCAACCTTCAGCCAATAGAACAACGCGCCAAGTCGGATCGCTACCAATTGTCTTTTGCTTGGGAAGACGGGCATCTCCGTATTCCTAAAGGTTTACTAGGAGGAAAGAAAATCCTTACCTTATTGACTCGCAGCACGGCTAGTGTCCACGGCATTCATTCTTTTAGTGAATATTACATCCCTTTTAAGTGCGTAGCTACTGATTTGGAAACAGGTGCAGCATATATTTTTGACAAACCTCCGCTGCGAAAGGCTATCCGAGCCAGTATGTCCATCCCTTCCGCTTTTGAACCCGTGGAATACGATGGGCGGCTTTTAGTGGACGGATTATTGGCGAGAAACCTGCCCGTGCAAGATGTCATTGCCATGGGAGCTGATTTCACGCTCGGCGTAGATGTGGGCGATCCGCTCTATCCTCGCGACCAACTGACTAGCGTTTTGAAAGTACTGGAGCAGACGAGCAGCTATGGTATGTCTTCCTCCACTAAAGTGCAACGATCTTTGGCTGATTTCATCATCGACCCTGACCTTTCTGCATTTACTACACTGAGCTACGATGCTACGGCAGCTATCATACAACAGGGGGAAAAAGCAGCGCAGGAAGCACTTCCTCAGTTGCAGTTGCAATTGGAAGAAATGGGCTGGCATCCTACCCCTGCACGGCCGCGGCCCCGCTTGCGCCGCGATAGTTTTCTCATTAATGAAATTAAATTTAAGGCATCAGAAAGTACCACCCAACGCACGCTTCGGCAATTAAGCCAATTTAAACACCCCAATACTTATACGCTTGATGAGATAGACGTTCAGATCAACCGATTGTATGCATCTGGTTTTTTTAGCTTGGTGGACTATGAACTAACACCCCTGCTCGATACTGACGGATATACCCTCACTTTAGAGGCTGCTAGCAACCCATCCGTTTACTTGAGGGGGAGTGTCAGTTATGATATTGATTTTAATGCGGCCTTGTTGTTAAATCTGTCTGTGCGGAATCAGCTAGGTTATGGCAGTCTTTTGAGTACCGACATACGTGTTTCCGAATATCCGGGATTTTGGATTGATTACTCCATTACGACCCGCTCTACGCCGGGCTTAGGAATTCGCCTCTTTGCCAACGGACAGTTTATACCAGGCTTGCGGTTTTCGGATGGAGAACTATTGGACGAATTCAGCTTTCACCAGTACAGCGCAGGTGCGGCCTTGCAAGTGAGTCTTAGCAGGCAATGGTATTTTCGGACAGGATTCGGAGGTGAGCACTTTTCCGAAAACCCGAGGTTTTTCAGCCTCAGCGAGGTGGACGCAAGGGCACAGCGATGGTTAGGGTTTGTTCATTTGATTCGCGACACATACGATCGTACTTATTTCCCAAAAGACGGCTCGTTTTCCGAGGCTTGGATAGAGTATAACCTTGGTGGAAAAATAGAGGAAGTAGGCAAGTCGCCCCTTCAAACCAGTGGTGTCATTACGGTTGGTGGAAAAATGCACAAAGCCTTTTCCGTAGCCTCCAACTGGTGGATTGACACGTATGTAGGACTAGGGCATAACGACTATCGGGATGACCACCTTCTCCAGCGATTCTATCTGGGTCGGGAAGTACCAGAAAGTAGGCGATTCTTTGAAGTGTATGGTTATCGTCTTTCAGAATTAAACGTGAGTACTTTTGCTTTTTTGCGATTACAATTAAGACGACAAATTGGCAGTGCCAATTACATAGGTGTTGGCTACAACCCCGGTTACTACGCACAAGTGGTAAACAGGGAAGTATTGGAGGAAGGTTTTTTTGATGGAATAGGTATGGAATTAGGCCGTATCACGCCATTGGGGCCTTTACGGCTAACGATTGAGTACAACACCGCTTACCAAAGATTCAATTACTCCTTTTTCGCTGGTTACAGATTTTGATTCCCATGCACTATACCTTGTATCAAATCAACCAATTCATTAGAAGGTTTGTCGCGCTCAACTTACCAGATGCAGTATGGATACAAGCAGAGTTGGTGGAAGCAGACATACGCAGGGGGCATGCCTATTTACAATTGATAGAAAAAGGAGAAAACACCGATGAGGTTATTGCCACTGGGCAAGCTGTCTTTTGGCAGCAACAGTCATTAATGTGGCAACGCACACATAAATGCCTGTTAGCCGATTTTTTGCAACCAGGGCGCATGCTCAAATTATTGGTAAAAACCGAATACCACGAACGTTATGGTCTCAAATTTATCATTCAAGATATCGATCCCGCTTTTACACTAGGGCAGTTAGCACTACAACGCCAGCGCACACTTGCTGCCTTACAAGACAATGGATTCATCAACAAAAACAACCAAATCCCCCTACCCTTTGTCGTGCAGCGTTTAGCCATCATTAGTTCCCCCGTAGCTGCAGGATTACAGGATTTTCTTTCTTATCTGCAAGAAAACGCTTTAGGATATACCTTTCGCACCGACATTTTCCAAGCAGCCATGCAGGGCGCTCAAGCCAGCCCCGAAATACGTCGTCAATTACGCACCATAGAACGCAGGCAATCAGACTACGATGCTGTCATCATCATTCGGGGTGGAGGAGCCAAAACGGATCTCTCCGATTTCGACGACTTTTCGCTTTGCGAAGCGGTAGCTCAATGCTCGCTACCTGTTTTTACAGGAATTGGGCATGAAACCGATCGTTCATTAATCGATATGGTATCACATACCTCCTTCAAAACACCTACCGCTGTTGCCGCCTATCTCGTGGATCGCATGGCTGACACCGAACAGCAATTCGTTAACTTGCAGGCGTATCTTTCACAAATTAGCCAACAATACTTCCAAACAGCCAGCCTTCAATTGGACAAATGGCAGAACCAGATTTCGTTAATCACCCAGCAATGGATGCAAAAACAATACTGGCAGTTGGAACAACACCAAAGTGCAATACCACAATGGAATCAGATGCACCTACATGCAGCCGATAGGCAACTGCAAGTATTAGAAGAGCAACTGCGGTTACTAAGCCTCGATGCAACCCTTCAAAGAGGATTTAGCTTACTTACGGAAGATGGACAGTTATTGGACTTGCCCGCCCTACTCACTCGCCGCCCCGTCATTAGTGCCCTGACAAAAGATGGTATCGTCAAATTGAAAATGGATGAGTAAATATCCTTTTTCATTTCACTAGGCTAACATCCCCTTTGAGTAAAATCACATCCCCATCTTTAAATAAAATTTCTGCAACCCACACGAATACAGCGGGGTTAAGTGTCGTTTCTCTCCACTTTCCATCCCAACCTACCGTAGGGTCATTGGGCTGAATGGCATCTCTTTGGAAAATATGTTCTCCCCAACGGTCAAATATCTGAAGGGTATTTATTTGAGCCACACTCTGATTATCTGAGAAAATATAAAAGATATCATTGATACCATCCCCATTAGGTGAAAACACATTGGGAACGTACACCCCTCTGTATTTTTCTACAAAAATCGTGACATTATCCGCCGCTTCGCAGCCGTTTTCATCTGTGACCGTGAGGAAAAATTGCGTAGAGGCAGTCAACGCTAAATCCCGTTGTACTAAACATGTGGAACAAGGCAATGTAGCCACAGTTTGCCAATCTAAGCGAGCTATCTGGATACTATCAATACTCACCCAAGGGTAAATATCGGCAGTTTCTCCTAAGCGAATTCGCTGATCTTCTCCCAAATCAACTACTACCTCATTGCCATCGGGCAATACGACCTCCTCTTCCAACAAACAACCATCTGCGTCCTCAACTTGCAACAATAAAATACCGGCTCCTAATGCAGAAAATGCACCCGAAGTTGTAAAACCTCCTCCATTCAGACTGTAGGTAAACGGAGGTTGTCCCCCTCCACACTTGCAATAGTAATCCATCCATCCATATCTCCCTTACAGGTAGGAGGATCAAGTACATAGGTAAACGAAGAAGGACCAGAACTATCGGGAATCACCTGTGTCGTTGCCAAAGCCGTGCAACCATTGTTTTCATTGGTTACGAACAACGTATATAGTCCCGACGATGCAGTAGCAAACGATAGCATATTAGACGATGGAATCTCCTCACCTTCGTAAAACCATTGATAGATAAACTGACTACCTGTATCCGTTCCTGCGGATAATAACGCAATTGAGTTGCCATCGCAAGGCAAAACATGGGTGTTTTCTAAAACAACATTAGGATGAAGGGCGTCTTCTGAAACCCAAACAGAATCCATAGAAGCGCATCCATTTTCGCTATTGGTTACCAAAAAGTAGTACCATCCAGATGAGTTTACTGCCAAGGTAGTTATGCCTTCAGCAGCCAATGGTGTACCCGTCGCCGATTGCCATTGCGTCAACAACTCCCCTACCCCCGTGGATGCGGCCTGCCCTTGCAACCAAACAGTCTCTTGCAAGCAATCAATTTGCTGATCTTCACCTGCGTCAACCTGTGGATAAGCCGTTGCATCCGAGACATCGATACTTGCTAAATTGCTGCACCCTGTAATCGTATCCGTGATAAGAAGTGTATATTGCTGAGGTTCATAAACGGTAATAGTCGTCTGTCCACTATAAGGAAGTACTTGCTGAAAAGCATCCAACCATTCATAATATAATGCTTCGCCAACATCAGATCCAACACTGGAAATGGCAACGCTAGGTGTCAAACAATCCAACGTATCTGATACGGTCAGTAAAACTTGTGGCAAATAGGTGTCATCCTGTACCAGTACGCTCACCGTATCGCTTACACAACCGGTTTGTTCATCCAGAACAACTAATGAATACCCGCCTCCAATGGATACGACAGGTGAAGGATCATTCGTATTATTATCGATGTCAGGGCCTTGCCAGTAAAAGAAAGCTTGGGTTGCATCAGAAGCCCCCTGCAAGGTGATGCTTTCAACAAAACAATTCAACGTATCAGGTGGTGCTATGGCTGCAATAGGCGGCGTTGCTTGTTCGATCGTACTTACAATATGGTTCGTACACCCCCAGCTATCTGTTACGGTTACAGATACCTCACCTGGTTCGTCAATGACAATGCTGGCCGATGTTGCGCCATTGTGCCATAGGTAAAAGGGCCATTCCATGTTCGTGGCAATTTCGAGTTCATCGCCTTCGCACAAGAGATTTCCTCCCGTTAATTGCACATCAGGCAATGGTTGCTCAACAACATTTCCAGCTACTGTAGCAAGGCATCCATTTACATCGGTCGCTGTGACACTATATGATTGACCAGCCATTACGAGTAGTGTATCAGATGTTTCGCCCGTGTTCCAAGTATATTGCGAGAATCCCATTCCAGCTTGCAGATAAGTAGTCTCTCCAGCGCAAAGTGTGTCTGTTCCGATAACCGTCAAGGGTTGAATGGAATAAACAGCAATATCAATGCTGGCAAGGCCCGTACAACCTGAGTTATTCCCAACCTCAAGGAAATATGTGCCTGGCGAGCTTACCCATATACTATTAGATGTGCTTCCGTCCGACCACGTATAATCTGTGAATCCAGCAGCGGCGGTCAAAAGTGTAGAATCGCCAGGGCAAATCATTTGTTGACCTTCTATGCTAGGCATCAAGACTTCGTTTTCTTGTACAATTATCGATGCTACCCCTACACATTGATTCCCATCGGTTACTGTTACATGGTATAATCCAGCCGATTGAATTACTACACTTGCTGTTTGGGAATTTTCAGACCATACATAGCTCTGAAAATCCCCTCCCCCAACCGTGAGGAGTGTGCCCGTATTATTGCAAAAAACTGCATCTCCTTCAATAATTGGCGTTGGTGTCGTGAACACATCCAATGATATGCTATCTATGTAAGTGCACTGGTTATTATCTGTCACTGTTACAACATATACACCTCCTATATCTACGCTGATAGCAGCAACTGTTTCCGAAGTTGACCACGCGTAAGAATCGTAACCACCGATGACCTCCAGCAACGCAGGTGTCCCTTCACATACACCTTCTGGTGCCTGAAGAATGGGAGGAGTGATGGGAAATAAAGCAGTAGTAGCCGTAGCTTGGGTCTGACAACCATTTGTATCGGTGACCATAAGCATTATATTACCAGGCATCTGCACCGAAACTGTGGAGGTAGTTGCACCTGTTGACCAATCATACGACAAGAAACCATCCGATGCCGTTAATACTGTGGAACTTCCTTCACAAAATTGTAATTCACCCGATATATTGGGAGTAGTAGTTGGATACATGGAAGCCACAACTTGGGTAGTAGCCGTACACAGGTTAGCGTCCATTATTTCAAGTTCATATACACCAGGGACTGTTACCCAAAGACTATCACTGCCGGCAACAGCATTCCATGTATAAGTATCAAAGCCTGTCGTGGCTATCAAAAGCGTCGAATCTCCGGGGCAAAAGGTAGCTGCTCCTTCGATATTCACTGCTGGCAAGGGGTAGGCACTTACCGTAACCGAGGTTGAATCAGCACATCCATTCGCATCCGTTACCGTAAGGGAATAGGTTCCATCTGAGGACACAATGAGCGGTAATTGGTCAAATCCAGATACATTCCATGACCAGAAAGCATATTCATCGCTAGGTGTCAAGGTTGTTTGCTGCCCCTCGCAAAACATGATATTCCCATTGATCTGAGCCGTTGGAGTAGGAAAAACTTGCACAGGTACATTCGCCGTAGCGGTGCATCCATACTGATCGGTTACGGTGAGTGAATAGGTGCCAGCATTTACGACCTGTATTGCCGATTCTGTTGCCATATTTGACCACTGATAGTTGGCAAAGGTATCAGCCACCATCAGTTGTGTGGTTACACCTTCACAAAAAGCAAGATCGCCTGAAATAACAGGTGTTGGAATCGGTTGAACTACCGAAATATCAGCCGATTGTACGCAGCCATTGGCATCCGTTACCGTAAGGGAATATAGCCCTGGGTTTGCTACTTGAATTTGAGCTATTTCTGAACCATTACTCCAATGATAATCAGCAAATACAGCCGATGCCCCTAGTACGATATTACTATCAATACATACCGCTTGTGTACTGAAAATAGACAGGGGGTCGATCTCAAAAAATGCAACAGCAATCGTATCTACACTGGCACAACCATTATTATCTATTGCCGCTAAAATGTAATCGCCCGGTAGCGTTACCCACAATTCCATCCCCATAGTACCACTCGACCATTGATAATCGACAAACCCCGGTGTTCCACTGAGGATTGTACCTTCTCCTGGACACAAAAGGCTATCACCTATGACAGCAACCTCCTCTGGAACATAATGAAAAATACTTACGGAAGCCATACTGGTGCATCCCTCCTGATTAGTGACACTTAGTGCATAGTCACCTGGCTGGATGAATGCTGCTAAATTTCCCGTTGCTCCATTAGACCAAACATAAGTACCAGGATCAGATAGAGCCGTAATCATAGCCGTATCTCCAGGGCACACCGTAGTAGTTCCTTGCAACGTAATGACAGGAAATGGCGCATCTGGTAATAAAAACTGCCCTGCGCCAGAACAACCATTGGCATCAGTAACAGTTACGGCATATAAACCGGATGTGTCGGTAATAATTGATGAAGCATTACTGCCGTTTTGCCATTCGTAATCTACAAAATCATCAGATATAGCCAACACAACGGGTTGCCCCTCGCAAATGGAGGTTGCCCCCGTTATCTGTGGTTCGGGTAAAAGCCACTGGTTGGTTTGTATTGAAAGTTGAGCCTGACATCCGAATGTATCTGTAACGGTGAGTTGTAACGAAAGTGCCTCAGTAACAGTGATGGACTGTGTGGTGTCTCCAGTATTCCAACTATAAACATCAAAACCATCCGTAGCTGTTAACACCACACTATCACCTATACAAAAAGACAAGCTGCCTGCTACGGCTAAGGGTAAGCTATCTCTAATAAATGTTTGAAAAGAAGTATTGCCAGCACATCCTAGCTCATCTGTCACCGTCACAGCGTAAGTTCCTGATGTATCTACGGGTATCTGAGCTGTCGTATCTCCTGTGGACCAATGCCAAGTCACAAATGAGGTGTCTGTTTGTAAAAATGCGGACTGGCCGAAACATAAAGTATCTGGCCCTACAATAACTGGTGTAGGCAATGGCTGTGCATCCACGGTAAAATTGGCGACACCAGGGCATTCGCCTCCATCACTAACTGTGACGGAATAAGCTCCTGCCGCCACATGAATAGTATCGCTAGTATCTTGGGTGTTCCAAAGGTAGCTCACAAAACCAACGGGCGCGGTTAGATAAGTACTATCCCCTTGGCAAATGAGGTTTATTCCTTCAATTGAAAAAACAGGGGCAGCAGTTACATTAACGGTAATGGTCTCTGCTTCTTGGCAGCCAAAACGATCCGTTGCGGTGACAGTAAACTGAATATTTCCCGAAAAATCGGCAGGTAATATACAATCTACTGTACTACCTGATATACTACTTAAATACTGTGTGGTATTCCCCGTTCCAAACCAGCCAAAGGTAGGCGTATCCGCCAAAGGTGCCACAACTGATAGCTGGATGGTGTCACCTCCACAAGCAGTAATACTCGACTCACCTACAGCAATACCTAATAATGGGCAATCATAGATACACTCTGTTCCGTTGTTTACTGAAGCATTAGAGTCATAATTAACCGCATCAGGATCTAAACACCCACAGGTGTATGAGTTAGGAAAAATAAAGTCGAGGTTATAGACAAAGCCGCGATGGATATAGGCGTGATCGGCAAAACAAATATCTGCTTCTATCAAGCCATCCGGGCAATTACTCCATAGTTCAGTAAATGAATTAGTGCCAAGCGTGCTGACCATACAGGCATCATCCGTGGTAAGACCAAAATCGCCTCCTGCTGATATCCCATTTTCTGGATCAGGGCCATTATCATAAAAATTGAGATAAGCAGGGATCAACTGTGTACCCACCTCAATGGGGCTTCCACAATTTGGAGGATCACCAGAGCAACCTGCATCGCAATTATCGGTAGCACCAGGGCGCTGCATGATGTTAAGCACCTGACCACAAGCTTCCACGAAGATACTAAGATCACCTTCGTATTCGTGCCACAAATCCATAGTAACACCAATAGGAAACCCCGAAACATCGCTATCAAAACGAAATTTCACGCAATAGACTTCTGGGTTTGCAGCACTCAGATTGTACACTGGGATCTGCGCATCAGGCAGATTTAGTTGCACCTGTTCACAATCCCCCCCCTGTGCCTTCGATATAAAAGGGAGGTGTAGCATTGCTAAAACGCAAACAAATAAAACACCCAAAGGATTGGTAAACAAGCCTTTAGAATAAGTGACCCTCTCAAAAAGCCTGCACGGCTTCTTCGGTTTTTGCAGATAGTTGTACATACGCTTTCCTCTTTTGTTCCCAAAACCACATACTAATAGCATGATGAAATTGTTTGAAACAATCATCTTCACAGCTTACTAGTACCCACGTACTCATAAGCCCATGTATGTCCATGAGATAAAACTGGGGTAACGGGATGACATTGTTACTTTAGGAGTAAATCCTATGCAACAAACAAAAGGTAAGTGTAGTCACAAGTAGTATAAAACAGGCGAAAGGGTAGAAAATATAGCCTGTGTTTATTGAAAGGGTAGTACAAAGTTACAGTTTTGGTTATATAAAAAAAACTTATGTGTGTTAAAAAACTGCATTTATACGACGAACAGGAAAAAATTGAGTATCAAGGCTTAAAAGTATTCACTCAATGGGAAAATAAAATGTGACAACAAGCAATAGATTATCAAGATTATGTCTAAATCACCATTAAGTTACACCCACGTATATCCCCTATGTCTAAACGGCCTGAAATTTCGAAACTTCCATTGGGATAAACATTTCCTACATCCTCGGTGGCAATAAAGCTGATTGTATCTATATTGGCTAAATCAATGATATTGATAGCTCCATTCTTGCCGCTTGCAGCAACCTTTAATGGGTCAGTCGTTTCACGCCAGAACACCCGCATGGTGGGTGTAGGATGAAATATGCCATTTCCTTTAGAATAAGCCTGAGACAGCAACTCCGTCATGCCATATTCGGAGTGAATAGCTGATGTTTTGAATGCTCGCTGTAGGATTTGGTGTAATTCAGGTCGTGTAATCTCCTGCCGCCGTCCCTTCATGCCACCTGTTTCCATAATAATAACTTCTTCTAGCGCGAATGATGCCTGTTCTGCCAAATCCCAAAGTGCGAAGCTAACGCCTAGTAATAAGATGCGTTTTTGCAGGTTTGTTGGTAGCTTATTGTTTTGTAAACGCACTTGTTGAATAACCTGAAGTAATTCATCAGTATTGTGCAGAAAAAAACCACTAAGAGGAAGTGCCTGCTGAATAAAATCATCAGCCATAAAAACAAGGCTTGAACCCGTGCGTTCTAGATAAGATGGCAAAAGTGCCAACACAACGTATTGATCTAATGGCCCATAAAAATAAGAAAAACCCTTTCGTGCCTGAGTACGGTAAAAATTGGTGTCACGCAGCAGATGGCGGCTGGTTACAGTCCCTGTAGTACCGCTACTAGTAAAAACGACTTCTGGTGTCCATTCACCCGTTTTTATTTCGTGTTGTTTGAACAACTGGATAGGCAAAAAAGGAATTTCCGTTAACTTTTGCACGGAATTTACCTCCAAACCTAATAGCGAAAGGTATTGGGCATATAAATGATTATGGGCAGCTTGGTAGCGGAAAACATCCAAAGCCAGCGAAGTGAACGTAGATTCCGTTACATTTGCAATGCGATGAATGAGTTTTAAACGCTCCATAAAATATAAAGATGATGCAACAACAATCAATCTGGATGATAATTTTCCTGCTCGGAATTAGCTTGGTTGCCTGTGTAAAGGCACCTGATTATCCCATCGAGCCGGTAATCACTTACGAAGGTATTAATAAAACCGAGGTTTGGCAGGGAAGTGCTAATCTTCCTTTGGATACGTTGGCTATTTTCATGTCTTTCACAGATGGCGACGGCGACCTAAGCATCCAAGATACAACTGATATTTTCCTCTATGACAGTCGCTTCCCTTCTATTGTAGCCTCTATTTATAAACTACCTGCCATACCAGAGGAAGGTACTGGCAACGGACTGCGTGGCGATATTACTATTCAAATTGTAAATACGAATGGCATTTGCTGCATAGAGAACGGATTCGTATGTCCTAACAATCCCGCTATTGCACAGGACACTTTTTCCTACGAAATTCAAATCCGTGATCGGGCAGGAAACTTGAGTAATAAAATCAGAACGGAAACCATCCGTATTCTTTGCCGCTAATAGGTGGTATAATAATAGACATGCAAAATTACACCAAAGCAGCTACTTCTTCTATCATTTTCTTGCTGCTTCCCATAAAAATACGCCCGTTTATGAGTATAACAGGCCGTTTGAGAAAGGTGTATTCTTCTAGTATCAGTGCCCGATAATCTTCCTCGGAGAGTTGCTTGTCAGCTAATCCCAAGGAACGGAATTTCATGGCACGGCGACTGAAAAGCGCTTCGTAACTACCTGTTAGCGCGTGCATTTCATCCAACTGCGCTGGGGTTATTTTTTCAAATTTAATATCTTGCAACACAAAGTCCTTCCCACCACCCAAGGCTGCAATCACCTTTTGGCAGGTATTGCACGTGGATAGATGATAAATCTTTTTCATATCAAAATGAATATTTGAAAGCTCCTAAAAAGTGGGACACCCGATGCCTCTATTGCGCACGCCATCGCCTCCACCAAAGGCAAAGGAGAAAGACAGTCCACTCATAAAGTACCAGTCCTTATATTCTCCTCCCCTAGAGTAGTTCAGGTTTTCCACATCGGTATCTGTGATCGTGGGATTGCTAAGTTGGGCTGCTAAAGAACCATTCGTTTGGAGGACATCTAGGTAATTCACCTGCGCATTTGTTACATCGTCCAAGTAATCTGTGAAGGTTTTGCGGCCTCCTAACTCTAAACCAATGGTAAATCTTTCTTTGAAGATAAATTTGATCCCGCCACCCGCCAGCACGGCAAATTGTGAAAGCGAATAAGGTTCATCATAGCCAACTCCCCCTTGGGCTTCTGTACCTAGCGGTTGTAAATCTATCCAGTTGCCATCCACCTGTCCTTGTGGATTAAAGCGAAAAAAGGCTCCGCCCCCCATCAGGTATGGTGCTACCTGCGTGGCTTTGGGTGAACCTAAGCGAAAAAGATGTACATCTAATTTAAGCGATAACTCTGTAATAGGAGACCTAAAACGCAAGTCCCTAATAATCATATTATTATCCTCCCCGTTTTCTGAGATACGACCAAAACCCAAACCCAATTCTGCGGATATCGGCTTTACAGGATTCATACGTAGAAAAATCCCCCCGGCAGGCTCTAGAGATTCAAAATACAACCCAAATTCTTGAGGGGAGTAGTCGCCTGAATAAAAAGAAGTTCCTCCCCAAAGGCCCAATTCCAATTTTTGGGCTTGAGCAAATAGCGCTAGAACAGCTAAAACGGATGTAAAGAAGATTCGTAAGTTCATCACAGGATGTTAAAAAGTGAGATAGTATTGGGATGATGATAGCAAAACGGTATAAACCGCTGCTTTCTTTTATAGACTTAAACAAATTTCTTCATGATTGCATTTCAATATACTGCAACAAAGCTAATACAAAAAAAGAAACAGCAATAACTCGGTTCGCATACCTTGCAAAAGAAGGTATTTTTATCAATAACCAACCTGACATTTTCCCATACCACCACAAAACCAACCAAGTACCCACGCCCACGCCTAATGCAAACAATAAAGTGTCTGTCCATGCAGCAGACATATATCCATGCCGCGTCAACAACAAGCTATAAAATAACCAAAAAGGATACACCATCACATTGGCCATACTAATTAAAGCTCCTTT
The DNA here is from genome assembly GCA_041392765.1 of Saprospiraceae bacterium. Classification (GTDB taxonomy): domain Bacteria; phylum Bacteroidota; class Bacteroidia; order Chitinophagales; family Saprospiraceae; genus Lewinella. The sequence continues at coordinate 61,506 of JAWKLL010000025.1, read as the reverse complement.
GGCAAAACTGCTGCCTCGGCCAACTTCAGGTTCATTCTCATTAAAAGAAGCCTTTGTGGGTAAAAACCAGTAGTAAACACCCAAGCCGCCCAACACAAGAAGTGCGGCTATATCAAACCAGTTTTTCACATCTGCCACATGCCACCTCGAAGCTAACCATACAATGACAATGACCTGTATCACTTCCACGATGGCGGCCCCCGCCGCCATCCATACGGCCTGAAAAAGGGAATACTGAAGTCGATGGTGTAACACCGACAAGTTAATCATCCCTGGCGGTAGCGACCCCAATACACTGATAACAATGGCTATTACAAATACCATATTATCCCTTTTTTACCGCCAGTTTGTGGTGGTGCTGATAAGTAACCCACGCCTGTCGAATCTCAGCCAAAGTCATGGGTCGCACGCCCCTACTCATTTGTTTGCAGGCAATGCGATAGATGATTTGCCAATGGGCAAACAGATCCTTATAAATCTGCCTCATTGGGTATGTCGGGTCATATACATGGGCAGGATCAGCACCTACTCCATTGATTTCCACAATATAAATCCCCTTCCCCGTGTAAAGGGATTCCATGGATTCGCATTTCATATCATAGCGGCAATAGTAAATCCCTGTCAAAGAATGGTTGATGGTATCAAACATTTGCCGCATGGAATCATTAATAAGATGGTTGCCATTTAGAAAAGTGGTGCCACGACAGTGATTACCAATAGGTTCTAAAAGCAGTACCTCGCCTTGGGGAAGTACCTCATCCCAACGATCAGCAAATGAAATACGCAATCGCGCTTCCTGCATACGTGCCCGAAACGACTGAGCTACCAATTTGCTCAGTGTGTGTTGCCCTGTACCTGTTACCTTGAGAAAATCCTTAATGCAAACGGATGTTATTTCCCCTTTTTCCGCATCCGGCAACCGATAATGCAACAGTGCTACTTCTAAGGGTGCATCAATGAATGTTTGGAGAATAAAATCACTTTCGTGTTGTAAATGAACGATCAGTTCTTCCTCGTTTTCAATTTTTTTACCAGAAAACCACGTTCTCCAATGTCGGGTTTAGCGATGAGTGGCCAGTCCATTCCCATCGATCGTAACTTTTCTAGCACCCAATCTATGGATGTACCCTCTGCTCAATAAACAGGGAAGCCGGTTTCCATTGCGGAGGTACTTGCTCTAATATCCTTATTTTTGACTCCCCAAACAAGCCACCTGTTTCAATAGCGGGGTTTACTGTGGTAAAAAAGAGGGTGACGGGCTTTCAGTGCCAACCACGTTACATAAATATATAGCGGAAAATTAGCTACATATAGGCCAAAACTCCCAGCGAGACCATTTGGTGTACAAGTCTTTCCAAGTCATGGAGTCGGTTGGTTGGTATCAATGGATAAATTGACCGTAGTGGAGGCGTTGTTCTCCAAATTTTGATGCAGCATGGAAAATTGACTGTGCGTGGCTCCGCACATTCGTTATACTGACTGTTTTTACCACATCATTGCGGTTCATAACGAAATCGTGGGCACCGTCCAAATGCCCCCGTTGTGAAATGTCAAAATATCGTTTTGTTCAAAAGTGTGTTTTTCCTGTTTCCATCGATCGAACAGCATTGCTCTTCGCTTCCATACTCCTCACTGTACAGGGTCGCAGAAGACCAAATATGGGGTAAGTTTCGCGCTAATGAAGCGACGTGCCGTTGGCTGTTTTCATCCCAACGAAGTTCCCACAGGGCATCAGGCTCAGCAATAATCATGGTAAAAGGTTCGATACCTGTTAAATCGTATTCCGATAAAAAATCGGTTACCATTGAAAAAAGGAAAACATCTAACACCACCAACCCACGACTTCGCCTATAAGGAGGACGATGTGCATGGTGTTCAAAAGCACCATTCAGCAAGCACACCAATCGGCCATTACTGCCTGTACAAATCCAAGTACCACCGGCTTCCCAGTATCGCGGGGATAGCGCAAGACCACCGCTCCTTGTTGCGCTTCTACCAACTCCCAGCTCGGTGATAAAGGTTTCATCACCGTTGAGGTAAGCCAGTAGCCGTCGTGTTCGGGAAGATATGTTACCGTACACATAGCCTTAGTTTTTGTAGGCCAATTGAGCGCGGTGCTGCATGGTAGAGGGTGCTACGCCAAATCCTTTCTAGCAAAGGCATATCGGAACAAACCACTTTCAAGCCAATCCGAATGATAGCTAAATGGTGAATGGTGTGTTCGATATTGTAAATAAGTTCTCTTGAAAATGTAGTAGGCACCACCAATACTTGACCCAGTTGGTAAGACTGTTCTAATTGTAGTACCCAATCCTCATCATACTGCAACTGCGCGACAATGGCTTCTATCGCCTCAATAGCAGCAACAGCAGACCGCTCCAACAAAAAATCACGCTTTCTGTTGTCGTAGTTCACCACCTCGCCATGTAGCGGAATGAAGTAAGCATTGATAAAATTCGATATAATGCCGCGTATGTTGCCCCAATGTGGCACCCGATAACAAGGAAATTGGACGGGCATAATCCTCTCCTTCCAATTGCTTTAGGCAATAAGCGACTCGCCTAATAACGTTTTAGCTGTATGCTGTACGGATAGCACCGACATATTTTATGGTTTTTTGAAGGGCAAAATTACACCTTAGTTCATTCCTAAGAATGATTTTATACACTTTTTCGCAACTTTTCCCCGTACATAACCTCTAATGACTATGGTACAATCTCGGGGTGTTCCATTGCAAGATGGTCATTTTCCAAAAATGTGGAATTGTAATCCCACATATACACCTCTCCCCCCTTTGTCAGAAGCAGGATTTTCAGAATTATAGGATTTTTTGATTTATCCATTTTAAGACAGGATTTACAGGATTTTTTAAGGTGCTTTTAACAGCCCCCACCTTTCGTGTTTTTCGTGCCTTTCGTGGTTACACCACACACACCTTTCGCACATATACACCTTTACTACATTTTCCACATATACACATTTCACACATTTACCACATTTACCACACCTACCCCTCCTTCACCAAATCTTCCTGAAGCGCTTCCAAGGAAACCCCTCGTTTCTGGCATAATAAAAATGGCAAAGAGTAATTGGAATACCATACAATAGCAAAAACAGGAATATGGGATAGGGATTGTCGGCAAAAACACCTTTTTCGCTATCTAAAAATACGGGCGTCAGTAAAGTGATGAGGGCCGCAAAAACCCAGTGCGTACCCGTGCCAAGGGATTGGCCAGCGGCGCGCACGCTATTGGGGAAAATTTCCGAAATAAACACCCAGATGACTGCTCCCTGCCCAAAGGCGTGGGAAGCGACAAAAGTGAGGATAAAGGCCAGCTTGAAAAGCGGACTCATATCGGCATAATAGCCATACGCCACTAACACCAAGCTTAAGATATAACCCACTGATCCCCATATCAGCAAGGTGCGCCTACCAACTCTATCAATCAGATATACACCAACAAATGTAAAAATAAGGTTCACGATGCCTAATGAAATAGAGCCTCCTAAGGAATCTTTAGCCGCCAGTCCTGCGCGCTCCAGTAGCTCAGGAGCATAGTATAAAACAAAGTTAATACCGGATAACTGATTGAAAAGGGCGATAAGAAAGGCTAGCCCTATGAGTTTTTTGTACTTGCGCTGAAAAACACGCTCTTTGCGGTGTACTTCCCCGTGGGTAGATGTCTTTATTTCACCTAGCAGGCGATGCGCTTCCGCATCATTACCTGTTATATCTTGCAGCACCTGTAGCGCTTCGGTTTCGTTGCCCTTTTCCAAAACCAACCATCGAGGGCTTCGACTCACACGTAGCACCATGAAAGTATAAATGAGCGCAGGAACAGCCTCTACCCCTAACATATATCGCCAGTCATGAATACCCCTACTCCTTTGAGTAAGTAATTAGAAATGAAGGCAATAAAAATCCCCAATACGATATTAAACTGATAAAGTGTACCGTATCGCCCTCTATTTTCCGGGGTGGTGATTTCAGAAATATATATTGGTGCCGCCACAGAAGAAGCGCCTACTCCCTACCCCACCGATGAACCGGAAGAAGGAAGAATACGGATCAGGTGCCAATGCAGAACCCAGAGCCGAAACAAAATACAGCACGTTTATCCAAAACAGGGTTTGCTTGCGTCCTATCCGTTGAGTAGGTATACCTCCCATGAGCGACCCCAGCACCGTACCCCACAATGCCATAGATATGATAAACGTGCCATGAAACCAAGGATCGGTTTGCCACAATCTTTGATAGGTTGGTTGGCACCAGAAATTACAACAGTATCAAAACCAAACAGAAACCCGGCAAGGGCTACGGTGATTGACCAGTTTAGCGTTTTGTTTTGCATTGTAAAGCATTGTACCGAATATATATCGGCTGATTAAAATGAATACCATTAGTTTGTTTAGCAAATGTAAGCAAAAATGCGGGCAGCCAATTTATATTAAAAATCATGTCATGTCAATGTGATGTTTTTCACAAAACAGCCTTCTTTCTTTGTTGTAATATTGCATTTCAAAAAATAGCGATGGAAAAATACTGGGATACATTTTTGCGCGGCTACACGGGTTATGCCAATTATCTATGGCACGAAATTACACAACCTAAGTGGACATCTTATTTTTATATGTTGATCGCCGTATCAATCTTGTTTTTCTTATTGGAAATCGTAGTGCCGTGGCGCAAAAAGCAACCTATCCTGCGCAAAGATTTTTGGATGCCTTTTATATGTTTTTCAATTTTTTCTTGTTCTCCTCGTGATCTACAATTGCGGCATCCAATTTGGTGGTGGCACTTTTCAACGATGGCATCAAAGCCATTACGGGCGGTTTCGACCTACAGGCCAGCAACCCTATGCAGCATTGTACCTATTGGGCAATCCTACTGACAGGTTTGTCGTCAGGGATTTCGTGCAGTGGTGGGTGCATAGGCTGCTGCATTACCCGATCGGCTTTGGGAGTTTCACAAGGTACACCACTCGGTTGAAGAAATGGGCTTTGCAGCTCACTTGCGCTATCATTGGATGGAAAACGTAGTCTATCGCAGCATTGAATACATACCCTTGGCACTACTCGGCATTGGATTGTATGACTTTTTTGTCATACACTTGTTTACGCTAACCTGGGGGCATTTCAACCACGCCAACATCACCGTCAGTGGCCGAGTGACGGGCGGTATTGTTGGCACACTGATAGGTTTGGTTATTGCTAATAGCTGGTTAGATGTCAATCTATTACCTATTGATGCAAGCCTGATTGTAAAAACGGCTACCGTAGCATCCACTGCACTGGTCGGTGTCTTAATATTGGGGCCTTTCATGCGCAAAATCTTCAATAGCCCGGAGTTGCACATTTGGCATCACGCCCACGACCTACCTGAGCAACACCGCCAAGGCGTGAATTTCGCCATCACACTCGCCCTGTGGGATTACCTTTTCCAAACAGACTACCTACCGCACGAAGGACGCGACATTAAACTCGGATTTCCCGGTGTGGAGGAATACCCGCATTCCTTTATTAAGCAAAACCTGGAGGGGTTGAAGTGAGCGTAACAATGGTTCTTGTCCCGGCTCAGCTTATTATGAATTATTACATTTTAACCTTTCACTTTTATTGCACAATTTATAATTAATCTAATTTATTTAACAATATTTGCCTCTCGAAAACAATCCAACAAGAGATGGAAGTGAACAAGAGGTTAATAATTATTGAAGACGAAGACGCAAGTATTGATTTACTGATTGCTCATTTATCATCCTTACAACTTCCCATTAGTATTGAAGGCATTGCTAAAGATACAACTCAGGCATTGGCATTAATTGAAACCGTAAAACCCGACATCATCCTGCTTGACATCATGCTCCAAGAAGAACATTTGTTGGATAAAATAAGAGCTACCGCAGCCAATGAGAGCCAGATCATCATCATATCAGGATATACCGAGTTCGCTTTGCAGGCTATTGATTTGGATGTAGTAGCCTATCTAGTAAAACCTATTGATAGCCATTTATTTACCGTAGCATTACAAAAAGCTATTCACAAAGTGAATGCCAATGATACAAATTGCTTGTCACGTAAAATCATTGTAAAATCCAATACTATTTGGAAAATAATAAATGAAGAAGAAATCTTGTACGCCGAAGCCGCTAAAGGATATACTGTTTTGTACCTTTTAGATGACAGCAAAATTGTGATTAGTCGTAACATCGGTGAAGTAAACGAATTGTTGAGTGAAAAAAGGGGATTTATGAGAATTCATAAGTCATATATTGCCAACCTAATGTATATTTCTGCTGTAAATCTTCAACAAAGTAAGAGTGAAATAACTTTAAGAACAGATACCATCTTGCCATTTGCTTTCAGAAGACGAGATGAACTTAACCAAATGCTGAGTAAATTACCTTGCCTTTGAACATTTGTTGGAAAAACAATCATTTGCAACAGAAGAATGGTGTGATTTTTCTGGCATGACTATCTAATGTAACTTAACAGATTTTGCATTTCTGTATTAAGCGGGTCTGGTACTATTTAATTTGCCGATCTCAAAAAAATGAGTTGCTACATTTTCATTTCAACACCTAGTCTGAGTGCATTGTAAACAAAAAAGAAAAACGGTATGAATAATATTTTCATCCTATTTCAATGGTATTTATGCCTATTCTTTTCCTTTGTGATAACAACCAGTGTGTTTTTGCACAAAGCAATACTATTATTGATAGCCTGCATACTTTATTAAAAAAGCGCAACAACTGCCGAAGAAAAACTACCTATCCATTTACAATTAGCCAATCATTATTATGATCAAAACAACTTGGCGCTAGAACGGGAACAAGTTGAGAATGCGCAAAGCGTGGCTCAAAAAACAAGTACATCCCATTTCTATTTTTTGCTATATCATTACATTGGACGGGTAAAAAGACAAGAAGGCGATTACAGTTCAGCTTTTGAAAACTACTTCAAAGCACTCGACTTATTCGAGGTTTACTCACCGCCTTTGACTTACAAAGATAGGGTGAGTCTTTTGCAAGACATCGGCTGGGCTTATTATTTACTAAAAGAATTTTTGCTTGCGGAAGACTATTATGAACAAGCAATGGCCAGTAGTTTAGAGAAAAAAGATAGTTTATTGTATGCTAAAATGTTATTCAATCTAGGAACAGTATATCAAGAGTCAAACCAAATAGAAAAGTACTTACTAACCATGAACGAAGCGATTGGCATATATAATCGCAACGGAAAACAGGAAGCAGCAAGGCATATTTTGGGATTTATTTTCCCTTTAAACCTTGGTCAGGAAGAAAAAAACGAATTATGCATGTTTGATCGATCTTCGTTAGAAGAGGTCTTGGCAAAGTTGGAAAAGAAAAGTACGCCAAATGATCCATTTTATATTTTGGCTTTAGTTCACAAAGCAGGTTGCGACCTACAATCAAATGATAATGACAAAGCTTTAGCTATTTATGATTCCATGATCCAGATAATTCCTGAGATTGAAGACCCTAATTTTAAGACAATCTTAGTGAAACGGTTGCTCGGGATGAGTAAATTCATCGGAGATAGTACAGCGCGCCATTATTTTGAAAATGAGATCAAAGTAGCCAGCACCGCAGCGCCAAAAATCATCCCTATATTGAAAGACGAGTTGACAAGACGGATTGATAATGAAGACAAATTGGTTAATAATCAAGCACTATTGCACAAAAGATACAGGAGAAGTATCATCATCATTGTCTTATTAATAATTCTATTAATTACAGGATATTGCTATGTTGTTGACAGAAAAGGAAAGTTAGAACAAAAACTTTTACAACAACAACTTAATCCTCATTTTTTGAATAATACCCTTTCACTTCTCCAACTTGGCGTTATACGAGGAAATACCGCAGAAGCCTTAACATTAACAAGTCTTATAGGTCGTTTGTATCAGCATATTCAATCTTTTTCAAAGAAGGAAGAATGGCTATTATCAGAAGAATTAGTTTTTATTCAAGAATATTTACAAGTAAATACCTTACGTTTCAACCATACCTTTTCTTACCATATCGAGATCGCTCCTGAAATACAGGAAGAGAAAAAACCACTATTTATTCCTCCAATGATTTTACAACCCGTCATTGAAAATGCTTTTGTGCATGGTAAAATTCATCAACAAGAAAAGGGACACATAGCAATTAAGGTAAAGGGATATAATACAAAAATGTACAGTATCAGCATTGCCAACGCTCCAACAGACATCAATATAAACTTGGATCAACAGCATGAACCATCTCATTCATTAGCATTAATTAACAAACGGCTTAGGCTGCTAGGGCTTCCTCCAATGCACATAAATTTATTACATAATGAATACGTAGTAACATTTTTGTTCAAACGTTAAATATCAAAATAGCTACGATAAAACAACAACACCAGTACGATAAACAATCAGTTAGAAAAGAACTACTTTAGTACTGTCCCCTCGATATACCTTTGTCTCTAAGGAGAGAGAACTGTGATTTTTCGCAGGACTATAAATCATCATCACATGGAAAAAATTACGACAAGAACTGGTGTGTTCACAATTGTTAGCGTTCTGTTTTTAGTATTGGCTCATCTTAATAAACTCTCTGCGCAAACTTGTTCCTGCAGCGAATACATCTACCTCAACGAAGTCACGAATGGTGGCAAGGTACATAAATACCGCGTCAATGCAGATGGTAGCCTCTTTGAGATTAATCCATCTGGCCCTTGGTACCCTAATGGCGGAGGCAGTCAATTGCCTAGCCCCCACGGTTTGGGCGTGGATCAAAATGGTTTCCTTTATATTGCTACAACTTGGACAAGCAATGGGCAGATACGTCGGCTGGATTGCGACGGTAATATAAAGCCTACCTCGGAGTTTGTCATCAATAACGCAGGAACTTTCAATATCGCAAGCCTTGATAATATAATCTTTGCCAACACATCTGGGTCAGAAAATGTGACCGCATATTCTTCTTGCGATGGTAGTGTCATTGGGTCTGTATGCTTTGTAGATCCTCCATGTGCTAGTTGGCAAAATGGCAACTGTGCAACAGAAGACTGGGGCTTTTATTACGATGAACGCACTGGGTACTTCTACACCGCATACCCACAAGATCAAAATGATAATTCAGGCAATAGCAACCGTAAAGCGGCCATATACCGCTATACCATTGATGACTTTGGTTCGGGCACCTGTGTACCTAGATTTGTAGAAAGCACCTCTACCACTTTTGGGCAACTCCCTGCTGTGGGGGCGCACGCCATTCCACTTACCAATATATCGGGTATCACAACCGATGGTGACGGCAATATATACTATGCTGCGACAGGTTATTTAGAACCTGGCCGCATCATCAAATTAGATCCTAATGGTAACTTTTTGGCAGCTTCTGTTATCGACAATGCTGACGGTAACGGCGGTTTTTGGGGGGCTAGAGCCATTGTTTGGAGTGAAACCAGCGGAGACTTGTACGTGAGCACTCAGACCACTACCTCTACCGAAGACTGTATCGCTCGCTTTGATACCGACTTGAATTACCTTGGCAACGTAGTAAATGCTGTAGGTAGCACAGGACAGGGGCAAACGGGTTCCGGTTCGATTGCAAAGCCATGGCATATCTCAACGGAGGTTGCCCTGATTTTACCAGTACTACTTGAATGAAACCATTTGCGTCTGGTGCAGGAACCGTTGTTTCACTTATAGATTACTTGCCTTGCGAAAATATTTGTGCTGGTGATTGGGCGTTGATCTCCAATACAGGAGCTTCTGGCGGTACCAGGCGTTTTTAACGACTGTAACAATACCTTCACTTATCAGCGCGACGGAGAGGCTTGCTTTCGAATGACTTATACACCGTCTGAAGCCGAATGCAATATGCAGTGCTTTCACCATCGACCTGTGCTTGCAGTTTGAATGTTACTCCATTGGTAATCAAGTTTTGAAGACCTTGACAATAGATGGCGACCGCAACGGTGGCACTGAACCCGGCATTAATGGTGTACAATTACAACTGCTTAATGCCGATGGCTCCGTTTATGACAGCGATCCTACTTACCTACATCCAATCCTTAGGTAACGACCGCCAATGGTGGCTATTACCGCTTCGACGGGCTGCCTGCTGGCGACTATATCGTGGAAGTCTTAGCATCTAATTTCAATACAGGAGGACAACTGGAAGACTTAATGTCCAGTACGGGCCCTGCTCAAGAAGCATCACCTAATACGAATGGAGACTCTAACGATAATGGTATAGACACCCCTGTAGCAGGAGCCATCCGGTCGGGATGTGATCACTTGGCAGCTCCAGAACCCTACGGGGAAACCCAACCTGCCGTTATGGTGCAGGTAGTACTACGGGAATGAATGCACCTGATGCCAACAATAACCTCACGAGTGGATTTTTGGTTTCTTTGCTTGTATTCCGCCCGCTGTTCAGCCAGACTTTACGGTATGTTCGCCTGCCATGACTGCTGATCTTAACGATGCGGCTGTAGGTCATAACTGGTCTTTCGTAAGTGGCTGACAACGGCCATTGATGCTTCCCACAGGTGCGATCAGGTGGCATGACAGCTAATGGTGTGTATGTTTTTGCTTACACCCGCGAGGACGACAACTGTGTGGCGGAGGTACGGGTTACCCGCTTACAACCAAACGCGGGAGCTGACCAAACCTTCTGTGCCCCTGCTACTACGGCTAGCCTGGGAGCCGCACCTTCGGGCTACCAATGGTCTTTCGCAAGCGGACCGACCACAGCTACTGTAAATCCTAACACTGGTGCCGTAACCGGTATGACTGCCGATGGTGCATACACCTTCACGCTCACCTTTACAGCCGCAGGGTGTACCGATGACGTGGTCGTTACTCGCCTGCCCGCGCCGGATGCCGGACCGGACGACAGCGTCTGTGCGCCAGAAGATACTTATTCCCTCAACGCCCCTGGTGCCGGAGAAACTTGGACGGTTGTCAGTGCTCCATTTTTCACTACCCCTGCTGTTGATGCAGGTGGTAATGTAACCGGGATTACTACTGCTGGTGCTTACCGCTTCCGCTTGAGCAATGGCAGTTGTTTTGATGAAGTAGTCATCACCAAGAGTAATGCGCCGACTGGAGGCCCTGATGTAGGTGTGTGTGAACCCGCAACGACTGCCAAGCTACCGAATGTTTTCTTTGGTGATATGTGGTCCTTCGTTAGTGGTCCGGCTACGGCGACCATCAATGCCACTACTGGTGCCATTACAGGGCTTACCGCCAATGGTATGTACACCTTCCGGGTAACGAACGCAGCAGGTTGTACCGATGATGTGATTGTCACACGAGCTGCTACACCCGATGCGGGTGCTGATGTTAGTTTGTGTGGATCTGCTATGAGTACAGTTGACCTGACGGATGCAGGCGTAGGCGAAATGTGGACAATGCAGTCCAAGCCTTTTGGGTCACCGGCCGCTGTTGACCCATCCACTGGGCTTGTTACGGGCTTAACATCTCCTGGCAACCACGTTATTCGGCTAACGAATGCAGCAGGCTGCTTCGATGAAACTAATATTGGAGTGGGTACACAGCCCGTCGCACCAGCTGATTTCAGCATCTGTGAACCACAAAATTTACTATATTTCGAATTACCGGCACCTGGCGCAGGCAATGTCTATACGGCTGATCCGGGCAACCCCGCCCCCATCAACCTAACCTACTATTGGTATGTTACCGGCTTTACTGCCAATGGGGACTATACCATCTACCTGACCAATGTGGCTTCTGGGTGTCAGGATGAATTTGTTGTATCCCGCCTGGCAGGGCCAGATGCGGGGCAACCGCAAAACGTTTGTTCTACGCAGACTTCTACCCAACTGAAAACACCGGGGCCAAATGAAACCTGGACCTGGGTGAGCGGTGGCTTACCCGCTGCTATGGTAGATGGTGCCACTGGTGCTGTGACAGGAATGAACTTTGCGGGTAACTACGTTTTCCGCCTGACCAATTCATTAACGGGGTGTTCCACAGATGTAACTGTCACTAAAAATTCTTTCGCTACCGTTAATGCTGGAACTGACATCTCATTCTGTGCAGAAGCAACTGATATTGACTTACCCTTTGCGCCGGCTGCGGGCAAACATGGAGTTTGTCTACGGCACGTCACTCCTTCGATTACTCAAAGTGCCAGCGAAGCTAGTGTGTCAGGTTTAACAGACGATGGTGTTTATACATTCCGCCTTACTTCTACTGGTGGATGTACGGATACTGACGACATCATTATCACACGTGAATCAGGCGTAGCCGATGTCGATGAAGTTCAAATATGTAATGGTGCCACCACTACGACGCTTACTCCCGCAGGCATAGCCTTTGTGCAAGGTTGGTATGCTCCGCCTAATGGCGAAAACCCTTCTAACCTTAATATTGGTGTACTCAATGGCAATGTAACCGGCATGACCAATGATGGAGTCTATCAGTTTTATTACCGCGACGTAACGGCTGGTGCGATGTGTCAAGACACTGTTTTTTGTAACAAAAGCTAGCACTCCAATAGTACCTGCCGACTTTTCCATCTGTGCCCCAGCCACCACGCACAGCCCTCGGAGCAGCACCGGTAGGCCAGTCCTGGTCTGCCGACATAAGCAATCCCGCCACTGCTGCCATCGACCCATCAACGGGCGAGGTAACGGGTATGACCGCCGATGGCGACTACACCTTTATTCTCGATAATTTGGGCTGTACTGCCGAAGTTGTCATCTCTCGGGTGCAAGCCCCTGTCGGTGGCGAACAGATGACGCATTCTGTCTCAACGAAACAATTGACCTGCCCGATGCCGGAATTGACGAAAGCTGGATGGCCGATCCCAATAACCCCTTTACTTCGATTATTGATGCGAGTACGGGTGCAGTGAGTGGTACTACCAATACTGGTTTTTATAACTACATCTTAACGAATACAGCGAGTACTTGTGCAGACACGGTACAGGTGCAACTGCAAGCTATTCCGAATGCTACGCCTACCAGCCTCGATGTGTGTGAGGACGTGGCCGGATCAGGCATGGGCACTTTCGACCTCACTACTTTAGAAGCCACCATTAGTGATGATCCTATCACTTGGTACGAGGACGTAGCACTGACTACACAGATTGTCACACCAGCGGCCTTTATAAGTAGTGCTACCACCGTGTATGCAGAGGCTAACGGAAATTGTACCTCAGTGGCAGCCGTCACGCTTACCGTACAAGAACTACCTGTAGCAACGGCCTCAGTGGTTTGTTTGGGTGGCAATGGTACAGGCCAAATTACCGTCAACGCTACAGTAGGTAGTGGTACTCTTGAATACAGCCTTGACGGCGCACCTACCAACTCAGCAATGAATTTATAAATGTAGCTGACGCAACCTATACCATTTTTGTACGTGTAGTGGGTACAACTTGTGTAACCACCCTGATGAACGTACTGGTAGAATGTGATTGTGACGATCCCGAAATTATCACCGCCGATCCGGCAGCCGTTTGTAGCCCTGCAACCGTAGATATCACAACCGCCGGTGTGATTACCACCAACACAGGAGTAACTACTACCTTCTGGCAGGGATGCCGCAGCTACGGTGCCTCTGGACGGGACTACTGGCCTGCAACAGCCATACAACAAAGCGGAATCTACTACATCAAATCTGAGGCGGCCAACCCTGCTTGCTTCACAGTAGCACCCGTTCAAGTGACTATTCATCCGATGGCAGATTTCGGCTAGCTATATAACATGACACTTTGGATGATGGAGCATCTACCGTAAACCTGACCGAGCAAATCATCGGGTATGGCAATTTCACCAACGTTATGTGGACAGATGGAACAAACCCCGTTGCTAATCCAACGGCTGTGATGCCTGCTGCCAACACCACTTATACCCTTACTGCCGATGATGCCAACGGTTGCCCTGGTACGGCTATGGTTAACGTGACCGTGGAACCTATACCGACCTTCACCTATGTGGTGTCTGACTGCGATGCCAACGGGATGCGCACCATTACTGTTAATGCAAGCATCAGCCCAGCAGCCACCTTGGAATATGCCTTCAACCTGAGTCCTTTTGGAACAGATAACACCTTTACTTTTGAGGCTGTTAGTACGCCCCAAGTATTCATTGAAGTGAGGGCTGAAGGTGGAAACTGTATTGTGAATGAAACCTATACTGTAGTAGCCTGTGCTGCTCCAACGACTTTCGACTTGGCACTCACCAAGCGTCTTGCGGGCATTCCTGCAGGCCCATATACGCCAGGTAGTTCCGTTAGCTTCGATGTAATGGTGTACAATCAGGGTACCGAAACGGCCTTTGATATTGACGTAACCGACTACTTCGTTCCAAGCGAGCTTATATTCGTCAATATGACGACTCCTGCAACGACTATGGGACTTAACGCTGTAACCGTTACACCTGATGGTGTGAATCCCAGCTATGAGATCAATGAATTAGCCCCTGGTGATGCCGTTTTGGTGACATTAAATTTCACAGTCAATGCTGGCTTCACGGGTACCAGCATCATCAATAATGCCGAAATCATCGATGCCTCCGACACCGACGGTGGTACTACGGCTTCCGATCAGGATAGCCCGCTGACCACTGTTAACGACGGCACCACCAATGAACTGGCTACAGACAATGATATTGATGACGAAGCACTAGGAACGCCCGGTGCTGCCGATAACCCTGCGGATGAGGACGACTATGACGCGGCACTGCTGCCAGTGACTCAACCTGGAGATTTCGACCTAGCGCTGACTAAAACATTATCCACTAGTACACCTGGCCCTTTTGCTCCAGGAGACCCTGTAAGTTTTGATGTAACAGTATATAACCAAGGTGCTGTAACAGCCTTTGACATAATTGTTGAAGACTACTTCAATGCAGCGGAACTGACTAATGTAACTTTTACAGTTGTTGGAATCCCCATAACAACTGAAAATAGCAATACAGCAACAATAATCTTCCCAGGCGCATCGACGAGCGTTATTGCAATCGACGAATTGATGCCAGGGGATGCCGTAACAGTGACGGTGACCGGCGAAATAAATGCAGCTTTCACAGGCACAAGTTTAGTGAACAATGCCGAGATCATTGATGCTAGCGAGACCGATGGTGGTCCCACAGCTACAGATAGCGATAGCCCACTAACCACCATCAACAACGGCATGACCAACGAACTGGCTACCGACAATGACATTAATGACGAAGCGGCAGGTACGCCGGGTACAATGGATAATGCAGGAGATGAGGATGATTATGACCCCGCCCAGATAAATGTGGTACAACCCGGCGATTTCGACCTGGCCTTGACCAAGACTTTGGCGGCCAGCCCTGCCGGTCCCTACGCCCCTGGCGATGCCGTCAGCTTTGAGGTGACGGTGTACAATCAGGGGACGGTAGCTGCCTTTGATATTGATGTAGCCGACTACTTCGATGCCGGGGAGTTAGACTTTGTAAGCATTACGGCACCGACGATGACAACGGGTAGCAATGCCGTTACGATTACGCAAGTACCCACGACTCCCAACTTTGAGGTCAACGAACTCATGGCGGGCGATGCGGTAACGGTTACGCTTAACTTTACCATTGATGCAGCCTTTACGGGTACGAGCCTGGTGAACAATGCTGAAATCATTGATGCTAGCGAGACCGATGGTGGCACCACAGCTACGGATAGTGATAGCCCACTAACCACCGTCAATGACGGCACGACCAACGAACTGGCGACCGATGGCGATATTGACGATGAAGCGGCAGGTACGCCCGGTACAATGGATAATGCAGGAGATGAAGACGATTATGACCCTGCTCAGGTGACGGTAGTGCAAGCAACAAATACTTACTCTCTCGGCTCCACCGTCTTCGAAGATAACGACAATGACGGTATGCAAGACCCCGGAGAAATGGGTATTGGAATGGTTCAAGTCCAACTTTTTGATCCAGGAGTTGATGGAATGATTGGCGGTGGTGACGACGTGGAGATCAACGTTGGCCCCGATGGTATATTAGGTACTGGTGATGATGCAGCGGGTGGTATGCCTACTTCTGCTTCGGGCGACTACTTCTTCCAAGAACTACCGGCCGGCAATTATTATGTACAAATCGGCGGCACGGAATTTGGTGGAGGCGAACCCCTAGAAATAATCAACATTTCCTCTACACCTACTTCTACCGCAGATGACGAAACGGATAACGATGATAATGGTAGCCAAAGTGGCGCGGGCACAGTAACAACATCTCCAGTTATAGAGCTGGGTGAAGCCGATGGCGAGCCAACTGCGGAAGCCGGGCAAGGCGGTACGCAGGACGATGCCAATGATACCAACGGAGATATGACGGTGGACTTTGGTTTCTTTGCGCCAGTAAGTTTGGGTGATACAACTTGGGTGGACTTAAATGCCAACGGCCTGCAAGACCCCACAGAACCCCGCATAGAGGGTGTCACTGTGACGCTGTTCAACGCCAATGGAACACCCGTAACGACCGATGCGGAAGGTAACCCCTACACCAATACTACCACCACCAATGCTATGGGCTTTTACGAGTTCACCAACCTGCCCCCTGGTAGTTATTATGTTGTATTTGATATTTCTACCGCACCTGGAAGTGAGTTCTACACCTTAACGACGAACACAGGTACAGATCCTGCCGACAACTCAGATGCTGATCCCAATACAGGTGAAACAGGTAACACTGGTCTCATTCCTTCCGGTGGTAGATTCCCCGACTTGGATGCAGGTGTAATTTGTAACGTAGCTGCCGAAGCAGGAACAGGTCAGACCATTTGCGCTACAGCTGTTGTTGATCTTACCGCCTTGGGAGCCAGTATCACTCCCTCAGGAGTGGCAGGCTTTGGAGCTACTTGGACAAGCAGTGGCACAGGTACTTTCGATGATGGCGCAGGAGAGTTCGGTGTTGCTACAACTTATACACCAAGTGTAGCAGATATAACTGCGGGTCAAGTAATATTAACTTTAACGACAGACAACCCCATGGACGCACCGTTTAATAACCCCGTTTGTGGCCCTGCTATGGATGAGGTTATGATCATTATCCTCAAAGTCGATTGCGGCACATTCCCTTGGTATGGGCAGTAATCGACTTTGGCTCCTTCCCAGTAGGGGAAGGCGGGGGATGGGGCTTGGCGGCACATTCCCTTGGAATGGCAATTAAGTTGAGTAGTTAACTCATTTATTTGAGCTTTACTATAAAAGATCTTTTTTTACGTGATTATGAATTTGTGAAGCGCGGCATCTTTCGAGATGCCGTGCCTTTTATTTGATGATCATGGGGATTTTGCCCCCCTTTTTTTGTTTTTATCTTACCCAATCATAACACATGAACTACCAAAAGTGAATGTACTCGTTCACCTATACACCGTTTTTTCTATATTCGTGATTCTTCAGTTGAATTCTTTTGTCACTGCCCAAACGTATATTACGTCCTCCTTCATCCACGGTGGCAGCGGTACGGAAACTATCAAAGATGCTGTATTTGTCGATGGGGTCTTCCATGTTTTGCTTGATGTGCAGCAAGGCTTTCCGGTAACCGATGGCAGTGTATTTGGTGGTACAGGCTCAAATAGTGCCGCAGGAGATGTGGTATATGCAGAAGCTGGATGCCAATGGGCAGATATTATACGCTACTTATATAGGCGGTAATGATGGAGATTTTGGTTCTGCACTAGGTATAATGCATTGACACATAACCGGCTTTACGGGAAGTTTCAATTTTCCAACCCACCGATGGCTCGGTTCACATGGAAACGGATATCAATGTGATGAGCCTCTTCTACACCCGCATCGACGCCAATGCGAGGGGTTTTAAGCAATCACATTTACGCTTCTAATGCAAGCGATCGAGGTCTTGACATTGAAGTAAGTGGCGGCATCGTCTATATACTAGGTGCTTCAAACGGTAATTTTCCAACCACCGATGGAAGCACCGTTACCACCACCTTCTTCGGGAACTATTGTAAGAGATGATTTTGTTTTCATGCGGATAGATGCTGCTTCAGGTAGCACAGGATCAAGCATGATCGGAGGGAGATGCTAATGATCAACCTCATACCTTACTAGTTGCTGACGACGGAAAAGTGCATATATACTTGGCATAGGCACCAACGGCTTTCCTACCACCGACGGCAGCACGCCTAGCAACGGTGGACTACTCTATTTGCAATATGATCTTGCGGGACTTACACCTGCTCTCTTATTTCCGGTAGTTCAGCACAGTTCCAGTAGTACTTTTTTTGGGGACTTCGATATGGCGGTGGCCGATGGCGCAGTACATATACTCGGATTTATAATCAACTGATTATCCTACCTCAACGGGTATCAACGCAACAGTTTTCGGGATGTTATACCAAAAGTTAGATCAGATACTGGATTGCCATTGGCTTCAACCTATTTGGGCAGTGAGTCGCTTAATTTTCAGGGAGGCGTAGATATTGAAATTATAAACGGCCAAGCACATATAGCTTTAGGTGTAAGGGGAACACCCTATGTTAGCCCCACCACTGACGGCAGCACCCCAAAGGGTAATACGGAAACGGCATACATTCGCTTAGACGAAAACGCTCAGGTGCAAACCTTCACGCTACTTTCAGGTACCGAGCAGACCAACAACCTGAATTGCCGTTATAGAGACCAGTTATCATTGCAGGTTTTACCTATTCTGGAGATTTCCCTCAAACTCAACCGGGTTTTGCCGCCAATGGTATTCGTTACTAAACTCGACCGCCTGACGGGAGGAAATACTATTTTCTCAACTTACAGTAGTTCGGAGTTTGATGTTTTGGGACGGACTGGAGCACGGAACTATAGTTTATATGTTGACACTGACCATATTTATTTTATGGGGCAAACCGCCGGCATGGACTACCCTCAAACCACCCCCAAACACCCCGGGTGGGAGGATCGTCTGATTTCTTCTTCACAAAATTGGCCATCTGCGGTTCTGCTAACTTCAACGCAGTATCGGATCAACTGAATCCCGTTACGCAAACGGTCTGTCGAAACGCCAGTAGATCAACTATTGGGGGAAGAAATCGCTATTCCTGGGGCAAACATGCCGTTGCTTTACGCAAATGGTGCGCCTTACACCCAGGCAAAAATCAAGGCCTTGTACCAATGGGAAGTGGCGGATTCCCCCGGTGGCCCCTGGATGGAAATCGAAGGTGCCACAACTCAAAATTATACGCCATCTCCGGCTACCTCCGATCGGTACTTCCGGCGCATCAGCCGCAATAGTGATTGTTGTGGTAATACCCTCATCAGTACGAGCAGCGTAGCAGCCGTATTAGGTAAATTTTGATGCACCTACGGTAGATGCCGGCGGTATCTTCAATACCTGTCCACGACAGCAGTCACCATCGGTGGCAGCCCTGTAGCGACAGGGAACAATCCCATTTATCTATGTCTGGGATCAGGGAGCGGCGGCCGTGGAGAACCCCAGCGTCAGCCCCCGCTTCCGCCACTATTTATACCGTAACGGTAACGGATGGCAATAACTGTCGCCAAATTGATCAGGCAACGGTCAATGTATACTGCCAATGCCACACGATGCCAGTGTATGTGCTGGCGATTTCGTATCGGCAGTGCGCCATCCCGGGTTGGCGGAGTGCTTATAGTTGGTCGCCGGGGGGACTGACCTATCGTGTACAGATTGTGCCCAACCGCTGGCGAACCCGACTACGGCTACTACTTACACTTTAATGTTGTCCATTCCGGTTACGGGAGGGGGTACTTGCAGCTCTGATATGGTGCTGGTGTCTCCGGTAGCACCTCCTACTAACCCCAATTTTGCTACCGATGTAACGATATGTAAAGGAGGAACCACCACTTTAGGTGTACCCGCGGAAGCGGGTTTGCTTCATATGGCAGTAATAAATTACCTGCCCAATAATATGATTGCCCAACCCACCTTTACGCCGGGAAGTTTGTCATTACCTAACCCTGACCCTATTCTTTATTACGTTACGGCCGAGAAAGAGGGATGTATTTTTGTGGATGAAGTGCTGGCTCACGTCATCGAAGCCCGAGCTTGGGTAGATGGTTGCGGACCTCGCTTAATTGGTGAAGAAGACCAAACAATCAACATCAATAAACCTATTTCTGGAGTATCCTAAGTGAGTGGAGATTTTGTAAATGTCACCAATGAAGGACCGCGTACCAGTAACCGCATCGGTTGGTTCACCCACCACCTACCAACTGGAAGTTTCCTGCACGGTGGCACCAGCTGTTTTGATGAAGTTGTAGTACCACCAGACCTGTGGATGTGTAGTGGATATAAACGTGGTCGCACCCAACAGTTGTCCCGATTTTGACATCAATGGTGGCAACGTTACGCTCGTAGCTTTGCTGCTGACAGTTATTCTTTCAACCCTGATGATTTCAATTATTCTTAGTCTCCTGCGGTAGGTCTTTTCCGCACGACGAGCGCATTGTGCAATTGACCGATAACGTGGCGCGTACCTATACTGTAACCATGACCAGTCCGTACGATCCTTCCTTCATGTGTACAAGGCAGATAATGACCAACCAGCCGGCTTGGTCGCTACCGGTTTTCAGTGCCAATGATGCGGCTACCTGTGTCAACTCAACCTGTTCAGATTGGGCAAGCTACCGTAGCTGACTATACCTACCAATGGTCAAATGGTGATTTCTTAGACAGTGATATCATTTCCGATCCAACGGTCACCATCCTCTGATCTCCTCGTTTACAGTTACCGTAACAGATACCCGCTCAGTTGTACCACAACAGATAATGTCTTCGTTGATGTCGCTACCATTCCTGCTAATGCAACCCGACATTTTAGTTTGCGATAATGGTACGGTGCAACTAGGGCATACCTACCCATGTACCAGGCTATACCTATTCCTGGACGCCTGCCAATGCCAACTGGCAAAATGGGACTGACCAGAATGATGCTCAACCGGAAGTATTGGTTGCCGTAAATACGACGTTTATGCTCGAAATTACCAACACTTCATTAGGGTGCAGCACTTCTGATGCCGTAAATGTAAATGTTGGCACACAAGTACCTGCTTTTAGTCTGCCAGATATACCTTATTGCCCATCCGACGGTGCTGTCTCTTTGGGGGCTACTGCTCCCAGTGGGATGGCGAACTACAGCTGGTCACCTGCCGCTTTGGTCTCAGCCCCAAATATTCAGTCACCAACAACACTGAATCCCCCCCCTAGTTCCCCAACTGTTTTCACCTTAACCATCAGGAATGCTTCCGGCTGTGATGCTACGGCTACACAAACGATTACGCCCAATATTACCCCTCCTATTGCAGGAGATAATGCCGCCATCTGCCTAAATGAATCCGTGCAGCTAGGAAGTGCTGCTAATTCGACTGGTAGTTACAGTTGGTCGCCTGCCGCAGGTTTGGATAATGCCAACGCACCTACACCGATTTTCACCCCTACTGCCAGTGGCACTTATTCGTTTACCGTCACCAAAACAGAAGCCGGATGTTCCAGTACAGCAGAGGTTACCATTTTTGTAACGGATTTTCAATTACCCGTTCTTGAAAATCAAACAGTATGCGAAGGTGCTTGCGTACAGATCGGCACCACCCCTCAAGCGCAGGTAGCCTATGTGTGGACTCCTTCACCGGGGCTTTCCAATCCCTTTGAAGCGAACCCCCTCGCTTGTGTTACCGAAACAACTACCTATACACTGACTGCTACAAACATCAGCGGCTGTGTAGCTACTACCACGGTGACGGTTAGTGTTTCCAACGAAGCTGCTCCCATTGCTTCCATTACGGATATATTCGCTTGTTTAGGAGATGATGGGCTTCAATTCGATTTGACGGTCAGTCCTGCTGGAAGTTATGAGTACCAATGGTCGCCGAATGACGGTTCATTGAGCAATATTTATTCAGAAGACCCGATTGTGGCCATCTTTGGGGCAGAAGTGAAAAAATATACCGTTACAGTAACGAATCCAACCAATGGTTGCTCCACTACAGCTACCGCAGAGTTGGAGGTAATTGTTTGTCCTCGGGGGGCAAACTGTGTGATGCCTACCAACGATCCGCCTTCTTTCACCTTGGGTTCGTGTACAGGTAGTACGCCCAATGCCGATGCACAAGCTACCATTTCCAATATTGTTAATGGCGATCAAGCGGCTATTTTGCAAGCCACTGCATGGCCGGCAACCGGTGGCCCAGCCTATGGGGATGCGGGCAACGCGAACGTAATGGATGGCAACGAAACCTTCACCGGATTAATGCACAACACGGATTATGTAGTGAGAATTTGGAATGGAGATAATGACTGTTTTGTAGATGTGCCTTTTACTACTCCGGCGCTCGCAATTCCGAATTTGAGTGTCAATTCTCCAGTGACCAATAGCTGCCCGCTTACCACGGTTAACCTTACTGATCTTGTATTTACCGGTTTAACGGATGCCAATGCTACCACTGGTACAGTTTCTTATCACACTGCATCTAATCCACTAAACAGCTCCGATCTAACAGTACCTGATCCTACTATGGCTGCTACGGGAACAACTTATTATATTCGGAAAGAAACGGCTCAGGGCTGCGTGGATATTGTACCCATTGTGGTAAACGAAACGCCATGCCCTTGTCCGGCGCCTCCGGCTGTAACCATTACCGAAACTGTAGTGGTCTGTGGTGTATCTCCTGCCACCTTCAATTACACCGTGGCTAATGGACCGGCAAGTATAACAACTTCCAATGGCACCCTGGCTAATTTTTCCACGACCACCCTCAACAATGGCTCCGGGACTTTCACCTATACTCCTGCCGCCGGGGAGGTTGGCATGACCATCAACGTTACGGCTACTATTCCTGATCCGGATGGAAGTGGCTCGTGTGCAGGTGCTGTCGATTTGGCAACTGTGACCATCAACGCTACCGCCAACGCCGGTACCGATCAGACTGTTTGTGGTAACGCTCCGGTGTCGATTACGGCTACCGCTAACGGCGCAGGTATGTGGACGGGCGGCACGGGCACGTTTGCCAATGCCAGCATGGCCAGCACGACTTACACGCCTACGATGGCTGAAATCGGTACCACCGTCACCCTGACTTGGACGACGGCAGACCCCGATGGCGCAGGGCCTTGTACCAGTGCTACTGATAGTATAGAGCTAACATTTTTGAAAGTAGATTGTGGCAGTTTTCCATGGGATGGAAATTAATAAATCCTGTGTCGATTGCGGCTAACGCTAACGGCGCAGGTATGTGGACGGGCGGAACGGGCACGTTTGCCAATGCCAGCATGGCCAGCACGACTTAAGTACGCCACGATGGCTGAAATTGGTACAACCGTCACCCTCACTTGACGACGGCAGACCCCGATGGCGCAGCCTTGTACCAGTGCATCGATATGATGGTCATCACCATCAACACTCCCGCTACCGCCAACGCCGGAGCTGATCAGACTGTTTGTGGTAACGATCCGGTGTCGATTACGGCTACCGCTAACGGCGCAGGTATGTGGACGGGCGGAACGGGCACGTTTGCCAATGCCAACATGGCCAGCACTACTTCTACGCCTGCTGCTGCTGAAATTGGTACCACCGTCACCCTGACTTGACGACCACAGACCCTGATGGCGCAGGCCTTGTACCAGTGCGTCGGACATGGTTGACATCATCATCAATACCCTGCTACCGCCAACGCCGGTGCCGATCAGCCCGTTTGTGGCAACGCTCCGGTGTCGATTACGGCTACCGCTAACGGCGCAGGGTATGTGGACTGTGGCACGGGCACGTTTGCCAATGCCAGCATGGCCAGCACGACTTATACGCCTACGACGGCTGAAATTGGTACAACCGTCTCCCTGACTTGGACGACCGCAGACCCCGATGGCGCAAGGCCTTGTACCAGTGCATCGGACATGGTTGACATCACCATCAACACTCCTGCTACCGCCAACGCCGGTGCGTATCAGACCGTTTGTGGTAACGCCCGGTGTCGATTACGGCTACCGCTAACGGCGCAGGTATGTGGACGGGCGGAACGGGCGCGTTTGCCAATGCCAACATGGCCAGCACAACTTATACGCCTACAATGGCTGAAATTGGTACCACCGTCACCCTCACTTGGACGACGGCAGACCCCGATGGCGCAAGCCTTGTACCAGTGCATCGGATATGGTTGACATCACCATCAACACTCCCGCTACTGCCAACGCGGGTGCAGATCAGACCGTTTGTGGCAACGCTCAGGTGTCGATTGCGGCTACCGCTAACGGCGCGGGTATGTGGACGGGCGGAACGGGCACGTTTGCCAATGCCAGCATGGCCAGCACGACTTATACGCCTACGATGGCTGAAATTGGTACAACCGTCACCCTGACTTGGACGACCACAGACCCCGATGGCGCATGGCCTTGTACCAGTGCGTCGGACATGGTTGACATCACCATCAACACTCCCGCTACCGCCAACGCCGGAGCTGATCAGACTGTTTGTGGTAACGATCCGGTGTCGATTACGGCTACCGCTAACGGCGCAGGTATGTGGACGGGCGGAACGGGCACGTTTGCCAATGCCAACATGGCCAGCACTACTTATACGCCTGCTGCTGCTGAAACTGGTACCACCGTCACCCTGACTTGACGACCACAGACCCCGATGGCACAAGAGCCTTGTACCATGCGTCGGACATGGTTAACATCATCATCAACACCCCCGCTACCGCCAACGCCGGAGCTGATCAGACTGTTTGTGGTAACGATCCGGTGTCGATTACGGCTACCGCTAACGGCGCAGGTATGTGGACGGGCGGAACGGGCGCGTTTGCCAATGCCAGCATGGCCAGCACGACTTACACGCCTGCTGCTGCTGAAACTGGTACCACCGTCACCCTGACTTGGACGACCACAGACCCCGATGGCGCAGGGCCTTGTACCAGTGCTACTGATAGTATAGAGCTAACATTTTTGAAAGTAGATTGTGGCAGTTTTCCATGGGATGGAAATTAATAAATACCAACACTGCTGTGGTTAACTCAAAAGAAATGTAACAAATGCCTTTAGTATTCTAATAAGATGGTAATCGCCTTTTTAAAATAATTGAAAAAGGGCGGTTCTTTGTTATTACGTTCCAACGGTTGTCAATACGTGGCAAAGATTACTTTTATTAAATACTTACTGTAAAGCGATAAATAACTAAACATGGACTTAAAAGAAAATTTTAATACGTAAAAATATCAATTGCTAAAACATTAAACCCTTCCCACTTTAATATTTAAATTTACATAATAAAAAGTGACAGTCTGTTTTTAACAATACCGTTCTTCTACTCTACCCAATCAACAGTTTATTAAAATTCATGCATTTGCAAGGTGTATTCCTGTGCGAGCTGATTTTCATTTGTCTAAACTATTCTAATTTAAATGATTGGGGTATTCCTTCTTTCCATTTAAAAGAATACAAATCAAACCGCGTTACGATTATGAAAATCCTACGGTTAAACTCATCAAGCAAGTTATTCTCTTTGCTATTTTTTCGGGTATACCCCTATGGGGACAACTACCGAGTGGTTTCGTTTCAGCCAACATCCAAACAGGCTACGATCAACCCATGGGAGCACTTTTCACTAGCGATGGACAACACATGGTCGTGTGGGATAAAGCTGGTAGGATATATAAATCGACCTGGAATGGTACTTCTTACATAAAACAAAACACCCCCTTTCTGGATATTTCTCAGGAAGTTGGTAATTGGCGTGATTTTGGCCTGCTATCTGTTGCTTTAGATCCTAGTTTTGATACAAATGGAAAAATATACCTATACTATGCTGTTGACAGACATCACCTGTTCTTTTTCGGGACATCACAGTATAATGCAAATACTAACACGTATTACCAAGCATCAATATGTAGATTGACATCATATACAGTTAACAAAAGTAGTAGTACGTGGAGTACCAATTACAATAGCCGTAATATACTCATTGGAGAAACTCGCCAGACAGGAGTCCCCCTGGTTCATGAATCACATGCTGGTGGCTGCATTGTATTTGGAAGCGATGGAACATTATTACTTTCCACAGGGGATAATGGCAGCTACGCATCCGTTGATGCAGGTAATGCAAACGAAACTTATTGGCAACAAGCCTTAAATGACGGCATTATTCGTCCAGCAGAGAATGTGGGGTCGTTTAAAAGCCAAGTTCTCAATTCTCATGCAGGCAAAGTATTAAGGGTTGACCCCAATACGGGAAATGCTATTTCATCTAACCCGCATTATCAAGCTAATAACCCGCGCTCTGCACAATCAAGAGTATGGACAATGGGGCTACGTAATCCTTTCCGTATGACTATCAACCTGGCAACGGGTAGTACCAACCCCAGTGCAGCTAACCCAGGCACGCTATATATCGGTGATGTAGGCTGGAATACCTGGGAGGATTTGCATGTCGTACCCGTAGGAGGATTAAATTGTGGATGGCCATTGTATGAAGGGCAATCCATTATGAGTGGCTATTATAACAGTGGTGCAAGAAATCAAGATGAGGGCAACCAGCTTTTTCGAGACCTGTGCACACAGCCTACTTCTTATACCGTTAATAGTAACCCTGCTCAACGTCGGTTTACGCACAGTAGGCCAGCATTAGCATGGCAACATCAAAATAATAACACACAGACACCAACATTCAGCGGCACCACCGCTACGACTACCAGTATTGGCGCGTCAGGATCACCTACCATTGGTACGGCCTTCCCTGGTAATTCTTCTACTGGTGGTGTTTTTTATCCCTATGCAACCTTTGGCCCAGACTATCAGAACACCGTTTTTTTTGCTGATTTTGGGGAAGATTGGATTAAAGCGGGTGTGCCCGGAGGTCTTAGTGGGATAAACAGAGTTCGCAATTTTGCAGCAAACGGTTTCGGTAATGGCATCGTTCACCTCAACGTCAATCCATTAGATAATTCACTTGTCATCACAGATATCTACAGTGGTACTATTCGTCGCATCAGCTTCGGAGGTAATTTACCCCCTATTGCCAATGCTAGTGCCACCCCTTCTTTTGGAACAGCACCACTTACCGTAAGCTTTAGTTCTGCTGGTTCTTATGACCCTGATGGTTCCATAACTTCTTATTCTTGGAATTTTGGGGATGGGACTTCATCCACACAAGCCAACCCTACGCACGTTTATACAGGGGTCGGCCAGTCGTCTTTTACAGCGACGCTAACTGTTTCGGATGCCTTTGGGTTCACGGATTCAAAAAGCGTGGTTATTTCCATTAACAACACAGCGCCAACAGTTTCTATTACAAATCCTCAACAAGGCGACCTATACTCCGTTACAAACGCTACTCAATTGACGCTATCCGCTAACGTAACGGATGCTGAATCTACTGCTAATATGCAGTACGCATGGCGGGTGACTTTACAACATAATGACCACACCCATCCAGAACCGCTTATATATGAACAAAACCCAACAGTCGTTATTTCGCCTGTAGGTTGCGATGGGGAAGATTACAGCTATTTGATTGAGTGCACGGTAACCGATCAGGGTGGCCTTTCGGCAACGGATGCCGTAGTTATCTATCCTAATTGCAGTGGAGGAAACTTAGCCATAACCAACCTGGCAGCTTTCCCTCAAGATCAAGCCGTGCCATTGAGTTGCGACAACCCCTCAATTCCTTATGATGAAGTAATGGTTGCGGCGCGACCCCAAGATGATTTTCTCACAAATCCTGCGGGTACCAATTACAATGCTAATGCCAATTATACGGGCAATGGAACTACATTTGAAGGTGGTAAAATTGTTTATAAAGGTTCAGGAGAATACGTACAAGTAACAGGTTTGACTGGAGGTCAACTATACTACTTCAGGGTTTACACTCGTATTGGAAACACATGGACGGGGGCGTATCTATATCTGCGACACCTACTAGTACCTGTGTAACCAGCAATCGCATAGCTCTTTACGAATTCACGCAAGGATCTGGTAGTGTTGTCAATGATGTATCTGGATATGGCAGCGCGCTAAATTTAAGCATTGCTAACGCAAACGTAACTTGGCTCAGCGGCCGCGGCTTGCGTATCAACAGTGCCACCCGGATATTCAACGCAAATGGAAGCAAGTTGCGTACAGCCATCAACTCTTCTGGTCAAATGACCGTTGAAGCGTGGGTAAAGCCTTCAAATACTACTCAAACTGGCCCTGCGCGTATCGTTACGTATTCGCAGGATATATCCAATCGCAATTTCACATTAGGCCAACTCGAGGCAACTTATGCTTGGCGCTTGAGAACCAATACCGACGGCGGAGATAACAATGGTAATCCTACTCGGGTGGCAGGTAGCGTGAATACGGCTTCGCCCCAACATATAGTAGCGACCTGGAATGTGAACACGGGAGCAGAACACGTTTATGTCAATGGAATCCAAGTATATAGCGGAACGAGGAGTGGAAACCCCTCCAACTGGATAGATAATTATGATTTTTCGCTTGCAAATGAACAGTCTAATGACCGTGCATGGTTAGGCACCTTTTATCAGGTGGCTGTGTACGATCGGGCATTAAGCAGCGCAGAAGTCTTAGAAAACTATGGCGCCGGGTACGAATGTGAGTCTTCATGTAGCCTTGTTGTAAGCCTTTCTGCTAGCAACGTTAGTTGCAACGGCAATGCCGATGGAGAAGTACAAGCAACCCCCATAGGTGGAGTACCTCCTTATAGCTATGTATGGAATGTTAATGGTTCAGAAGACCATCTTCACGATGTAGGTAGGTACTTAACCGTCGTTGTAACCGATGGGAATGGTTGTACAGCTACTGCAAGTGCACAAGTGAACCAACCAGCAATACTTGTTGCTACCCCTGAAGTCATACATGAATCTTTTGCAGGAGAATCGGATGGGAGATTCATCTTGAGGCGTCACAGGTGGCACGATGCCTTATGCTTACCTTTGGAGTAACGGCACTACAGGCGATCACCTCTTTAATTTATCATGGATACTTATGGTTATACGATTACTGGCGTAACGGTTGTACCGTAAGCGGAAGTGCTACTATTTTGGCCGGGGTAGCATGTAATATGGAAATCTCAGCCAGCGGCTCAGTCCAACTTGCAACGGCTTAAATAACGGCTCGGTCAGCGTAACCGTAACGGGTGGCACCTCACCGCTAAGTTATGCGTGGTCAACAGGCGCAACGACTGCTAATGTGAATGGTTTAGGTGCGGGTATGTTCGGGGTAACCGTTACGGATGCTAATGGTTGTACAGATACAGATTTAGAAATTTTAGTTGCGCCACCAGCTTTGACTACTAGCCTCAATGTAACGAATGAAAGCGTTGCGGAGCAGCCGATGGAGCTATTGATTTGAGTATCACTAATGGCCACGCTCCTCTTATACTTACCAATGGAGCAATGGTGCTACAACGCAAGATATACAAAACCTTCAAGCTGGTGGTTATAGCTTTACGCTGACCAACAGCGTAGGCTGTACCCGTACAGGCAGTGCTACTGTTTTACCCGGGGTGGTTTTAGTCACAGGAGTGAGTGTAAATCCAAGTAGTTCCACACTTTACGAGAGCCAAACCGTATTGTTAACAGCTTCCGTAACACCAACAAATGCTGCAAATCAAGGTGTAAGTTGGACATCCAGTGCACCCGCAATAGCTACGGTAAATGCCAATGGTGTAGTAACTGCCATAAGCGAAGGAACTGCTGTCGTCACCGTGACTACAAACCAAGGCGGCTTCACAGCAACAGCCATTATTAATGTACTGAGCCATTGCCAATCCCTGACCCTGTAGGATACTGGCCGTGGATGGCAATGCACTTGATTATTCGGGCAACAATAATCATGGTACAGAGGTCAACGGTGTAAATTATATGATGGCTACACTGAATCAAGGCATGGATGCAAACGGTGTTAATGACTATATTAATATTCCTGCTAGCGCAGACCATGCGTTGAATGCTTTTACTTTGATGGCTTGGGTAAAACCCCGCAACTATCGCTTATGGCTATGAAAATATCGTTGAGCACAATCAATGGGGTGCCAACTGGTATAGTTTGTTTAAACAGTATTGGAATACTGGGTTTAGTTTTCGTTGGGGATACTGGGGTACGATGGTTGCCGATTTCTCCGTACCACTACAGCCCAATACATGGTACCATCTAGCAGGTAGTTATGCCAATAATGAGGCAAAACTTTATGTCAACGGTGCATTGGATAAAACAGTTGCATCCCCTATTGCTCCAACACCCACCAATGGTACGCTTAGCATTGGCGCGGGTAGTTTTTATAGGGTTTACTTTTATGATGGCATTATTGACGAAGTGAGGCTATACGGGCAAGCATTAGAAGAGGATGACATTGCAACACTTATGACTACGGGTTCTAACATTCAGGCTCAAGTAAATGTAAGTAATTCACCCATTGATGCAAACCGATCTACCCAATCTTCCTTAATCGAGGAGTCCCTCCTGAATGTAAATATCTTACCCAACCCATTCAGTAATCAATTCACAGCTTCTTTCGAGTTGCCACAGCAAGCTGACATACGACTGATAGATATGCTCGGTCGTGTTATTTGGAAAGGAAAAGCTCCTGAGGGAACTTCCCAACAAATAATAGAGTTAAACGAAAATTACCCATCAGGTGTGTATCTGTTGAGTGTTCAAGCAGGCGAAGAGCAACGGCTTATTCGTGTAATCAAACAATAGCGTAGAATACTTAGCTATCAAGTTTTCTTCTATAGAGCCAGACTTCTTGCAAAATATGAAGTCTGGCTCATTTTATATAACACGCATCGCTCCTTCTTTTTACAAAATCCTCGTTTAGGCATGCTAGTTAAAACATTCGACAATATGGAACTAGCAAAAAGAGAACGACAACTAAAGAAAGCCAACGACTTCTTAGCAACGCTAGAAAAGTATCGATAAATTATCTACCCTCCCCCTCTTGAGGCAATAAGGGCGTTACCGCAGGCACCGATACCGGCACCACTGGAGGCAAGGGCAAAATGCGGGGAAATGATACCAATCCTTTCAAGGGTCGCGACATTCTATTGGGCGACCGTTGTAGTGGCAAATGAATGGTAAAACTAAGGTTATACAACTGCATATCCCTGTCGTTGATCTGCTGCAAAGGCCAGGTGCTCCGGGTTTCCAACACCAATCGATACTCATGCCTACGCACATCAGGTATGATTTCTTTGAGTTGTATATCCACTGGATCTGCCATATCTCCCCGACGTAGTACGATATCTGTGAGGTAGGGTGTTTCGTTAAAATTTACTGGATTTTCTTCATCATCAACAACCAAAGGTATCTCCCATTGGAAGGCAAACTGACGGTCTTCTTTAATGGACAAATCAAACCGTCCCTCTCCCATTTGTAGCACGGGATGCGCACTGGTAGGCAGTTCTTCCTTCACATCGAAGGCAAGAGATACGCCGCCTACCACATCCGTGTTCCTAATGCGATAGGAAACGCTGCACTTTCCTGGGCGGTCGGCAAGTGTTCCTTTGAAAATATCTTGCCCTGGTTGCCCTTCAATCGTAAATCGGCATCCAAAACGTCCATTTTCTTGAAAAGGGGTGACTTCCAAGCGAGGTGAGTCAACATACACGCCCTCTGATACCCCCTCAATCATCCATTGGCCACGAGCTAAATATTCAGGAATGCCCTCCACCGTTAGGTAATGTTTATGGGGTACCCCTTCTGTCAGTAAAGGGAAATCAGCATGTCTCTCAAAAGAAGGTTTAAGGCGAGCAAAATACAAGCTGATAGCAGCCGGATCCGGCAAAGGAGCATACCACTGAAGGCGCGATTGCGGGTTTTCAGCATCGACAAAAACGATTGTTTCCCAATCGGTACCGCTGAAAGTGCCACTTGCTTGCCGATTCCAGCTTGCCTGCGCTTGAGTATGACTACCGAGTGGACCGTTGATGTTGATGCCCCATTGGTTTTCTATCTGCCTGCCCACCTCAGAAGAAGCCGAATGTTTGATCATTACCCCTGCAAAGGTTTGGAGGTAATAGGCTTGGCCTATATACTCGGGATGTTGCTTATAAAATTGCCACAATTCTAACATAAGCGCCGTAGTAGCAGCATTGTTAGCCTGTAAAAGTTGTTGTACAGGGCTACGAAAACTACCAGCGATAGCTACCACCGTCGATGCTTTTTTGTCGTCGGTGGCCAATGCCGCTTTGAACGCACTATAGGGTGGCTCGATACCCGCATCTAAAGCAGCTTTTAAATAGCCGCTACAATTTTCCGTCAGAATAAAAGCATCGTGATGGCTATCAGGTTGAATATCAAAGGCTTGATCGCCAGGCGATACCATTCGAAAATCAGGACGAAATGCCAAGGCATCCAAGGGTTTTACCAATTCCTGTGCGTGAAAGATATATTGCATCAAACCACTGCCACTCAAGTTCGCTTGCTCTACGCGGGTACGTAGATCGTTTTTCCTAAAAGGTACGAATATCGGCAGGTAGATAGTCCCGACTTCCTTCAGCTTTGGCAAAACCACAGTACTGATAGTGTTTTTCAAAAATGCCCTGTAGTA
Organism: Saprospiraceae bacterium; assembly: GCA_041392765.1. GTDB lineage: Bacteria > Bacteroidota > Bacteroidia > Chitinophagales > Saprospiraceae > Lewinella. Next base: position 28,970 of record JAWKLL010000025.1, on the reverse strand, counting down.
CACGCCCCAGTGTGGCGCGTGCATATATCTTTTCAGGTGGCCAGCTTTCCGAACGATGCTGCTGCAATTTATCCTGCGCACGTTGCAGCCGTTGTGCATGCGTGGGGAGCGTTAGCAATGAAAACAACAAGGCAAAAATGCCAATAAAAATGGAAGTTGGATGCATACGTAGTGTCGTGTTTGGGAATCGAATAAACGCAAAAAACTACCCTTTTGTTACCCAAAAAACATCGCCACCGCCAATCCTATGACTAAAAGTTCCAGTAAATTGCCATTATTTTCTCCCTCCACTCGCAAATGGATGAGGGAGATAAGAGAAGCGACTAAGCCCCCTGCTGCATAGAATCCTATGATGTTATAACCGGGAAGTACCGCACCGTGTTCGCCCAATTCGTTCCAGATACGCAATGCCAACAAAAAAAGCAAGATACCTAAGGCTGCACTCGCCACCCCAATGACAATCAGCCACAAAAAAGAAATCCTTCGCGTACCCGATCAAAAGTGCGGATGGTAGCAGTGATAACGATCCAAAAAGCCAGTAAGCTCAATCCTGTACGAACGGCGTTCAATAACTTAGGCGCATCCGCCATGAGCTTGCCTGTTAGTAGATACAGAACGGTAAGTATGCCACCCAGTATTGCACTCGACAGCAGTATGGTGCGCCAAAGTGCGCGCTTATCATCTTCGTCCAACCCAACTTCTACCGAGCGAGCATGGTTGGTTGTTTTGCGTTTTGCCATATTAAATATGTTTTGTCGTGATAGTTTATATACAATTGATAAACAGAGTTTTACAAGTATTACTGCCTCGGAAATAGCCGCTCCTCCACCAACTCGCAGATAATATGCCCAGCCAGCATGTGAACCTCCTGAATTCTAGGCGTATCCTTAGAGGGTACTCCAAAAAGGTGTGTACAAATCTCCGCCAAACGACCCCCATCCTGCCCTGTGAACCCCACGGTTACCATACCAGCCTCATTAGCAGCTTCTACCGCCCTGACTACATTGGGTGAATTTCCGGAAGTACTAAGTGCAAATAACACATCGCCCTTTTTTCCCATGGCGCGTACCATGCGGGCATAACTTTCTTCATAGCCATAATCATTGGCCACAGCCGTCAAGTAGGAAGTGTTTACATGCAGTGCCTCAGCGTACAAAGGAGGTCTATCGTAATAAAACCGTCCTGAAAACTCAGCCGCCAAATGTTGCGCATCCGCAGCACTTCCTCCATTTCCAGCAAATAACAACTTGCCTCCCTCGCGCAAGGATTGCAGGCATGCCTCAACTACTGCCGCTATTACCCCCAACAAACGCTCATCCGCCAACACAGTTTGCTTCAGTGAAATACTATCCTCAAAACCCTTTAAGATGGTTGACCTCATGCTGTCTGCATTGCTTTTCTTGCGCAAAGATAACGAGTTGTAGCGATTGTCTGTACTGAAAAGAAAAACCCTTAGCAAACGGTTTACTGTTTGCTAAGGGTTTGACTTTTGAAAATAATGCTTGACTTGTATTATTGCACAATCAACTCGAACTCAACCCTTCTGTTTAAGGTACGGCCTGTTGCTGTTGAGTTGGGGGCTATAGGATAGTCTTCACCAAAGCCTGCATAAGACATCTTAGAAGATTTTGCCCCTTTGGACAACAAATACTCATAACAAGCAGCAGCCCGAGATTCTGAAAGTTCCTGATTTTTAACAGCATCTCCCACGTTGTCCGTATGACCAGAAATGCGCAATTCATACGCAGGATAACGCGCCATGATGTCTGCTATTTGATCTAAAACCGTGTAAGATTCCTTCAAAATAGTGGCACTACCCGTTTCAAACTGAACGGCACGCATCGCCAAATTGAGCACTTCTTTGGCTTCTTCTTCTATTTCTGGGCATCCCTTGTTGGTAGTGGGACCTGCTTCTTCCGGGCAACGATCATCGGCATCCACTACGCCATCGCCATCGGTGTCTGGGCAACCTGCATACACCCGCTTTGTCAGGACAACGATCTTTGGCGTCCGCTACCCGTCTCCATCGCGATCCGGGCAGCCCATGGTGGCCGCTGTACCTGCTACATCCGGGCATTGGTCTGCATCGTCCAATATGCCATCTTTGTCGCGGTCATTACCGGGGCAGCCATTCAGTGATGCAAGACCCGCTTCTGCTGGACAAGCATCGACTCCATCATGAAGGCCATCGCCATCCGTATCAGGGCAGCCTTTGGAAGCCAGTTCGCCTGCTTTTTCAGGACACATATCATCCTTGTCGGTCACACCATCGCCATCGGTGTCAGGACAACCTTTCAATGCTGCTAAGCCTGCCACTTCGGGGCACATATCATCTTTATCAGCAACCTTATCACCATCGGCATCAGGGCAACCTTGTGTAGCGGATGTACCCGCTATTTTAGGACACAAATCCGAGTTGTCAGGAATACCATCGCTATCGGCATCGGGGCATCCCTTAGTAGCGGCACTTCCTGCTTGGTTAGGACACGCATCTTCACTATCACTGATACCGTCTCCATCACTATCCGTTTGGCCAAACTGATATAAATATCCTACCCCAAAATGTAAGTTGTCACGATTGTCGGCAGAAGAAGAACGGTATTCACCTTGCAAAGTAATCCATGAGTTTTCTCCCATCATGTAATTCAATCCCAATCCGATGGGTATTTGCGAATTGCCATCATCTAAGTTTTCCAGTACATAACCTATACCGCCCAGTACATAAGGCTGTAACTTAGCAGTTTGTGAAAATGGGTACAAATGAACCAGCGCATCAATACTTGATATATTGCGGTTGCGCGTATCCCCTACCACATCGGCTACACCAACTTTAATAGGCACCGCAAAACCAATATTAGGTGTAATCAAATAGCGATATGCTACCTCTAAGCCAAACGTCAAACTTTCGTCTGCATCGTTCAGGGTGCCATAATCAATACCCAGCACTTTGGCCGCAATAGCATGGCGATTTTGAGGCGTGAGCTGTGCCTGCAACATTACTGGCATCAAGCAAAGGGTAATCCAAAAAGCAGTTAGTACTCTCATAAGTCGGTTATCTATAATTAAGTGTATGCACTGGTTTACTGTTTCACCAGGCTTCCCGTTTGAATAATCGTTCCATTGCTACGGAAGATTTTGTAGCGATATACGCCTATGGGCAAATCTTCCAATGACCAAGTAGCCTCGCCTGCTGTGATCTGCGTTGTACTTACTGGTTGACCCAGCATATTCCACAACGACACATACACAATAGCCGTTTCTGCTGCGCTCGAAAAACGCACCCACTCCCCGAAGGGATTGGGATAAACAAGCCAGTGAGTTTCTGCCGTGAAGTCATCCACAGGAGTGGTACAATCAATAGCTGGATCATAAGACGCAACAAGTGACGCGGAGTTACTACAACCTGTCAAATTATCAGTAATCAAAAGGGTGTATTCGCCAGTGGCCTGTGCGCATATACGTAGCATATTTGCCTCTGGCACGTTCTCTCCTTCGTACAACCACATAAACGAAAAATCTTCGGGAAGGTTACTTTCATCCACCAACCTTATCAAATTTCCGTTTTGCTCTAATGCAAAAGGAGCTGGATTCGCCGTGAATTCGACCGCTACCTCATTGGAAGAAGAAAGACAGCCCGCTGGTGAAGTGTAAGTGACATAATACGCCCCGTCTTCTAAAGTTGCTAACACCCCTTGAGATTGTCCTGGCAAAGGAATACTATCTTGGTGCCAAACCAACCCGCCTTCAGGATAATTTAAGGCTGAAATATGCACGGGCGTTCCTTCGCACCAAGGCATTTCTTCTTGTACCGCCAATACAGGAGAAGCGGGTATAGGATACACCGTCACAACATCTAACGACAAAATCGTATCAACCGGATGGATCATCGAAATGGCCACACTCAATTCACCATCCACTTGTAAACCATTGGTTGCCTGTGTAATAGGAATGATACCACATAGATCATCTGCACCATCAATGCCGCCATCGTCATCTATGACGTGTAGCTCATATACACCTTCGCCTATAGGCAACACCACATCCCACGAGATAGGTAGCATCGCATTTTCCACAATGGGAGCCGTAAAAACGTGATCACCATTGGGGTCAAATAAATCAAACTTGAGGTCGGCGCGAGATAGCAAATCAGTACAAGGCGATTCCTCAATGCGTACATTGGTTAAGATAAAACCCACTGTATCAATAATGGCTTGATAGCTGATAAAGTGCTCACCAACGGTATTGAACAACTGCGGGGCTGGGTTTTCTTCCGTAGAAACGCCACCATTACTAAACAGCCACATATAAGAAAAACCAGTAGCTCCATTGGAGGGAACATTGTTGATAAGTTCTGCTGTCACTTCACCACAACCGCTATTGTTGACGATAGTGAAACCTTCCGTTACGGACTGTGCCGGCGTAATCAACAACGGAAAAGAAAATGCCGTTTGTTGAGTAATAAACACAATGCGGGCTTCAATCACCACATCCACCATGTACAACCCCGGAATAAGCGGCGTGCCACATAGCTTCACACAGCCATCGGTTAGTTCTTCGGTAAGAAAGTTTAATTGATTAGCCTCCCAGGTAAGTCCGGCTGGCAAGCCCGACACACCTAAGATATTGAATTCATTAATAGGAAGTCCCGCAGGTATGGTTGGGTCTGCTGCATTTACAGGTGTCGTCGTTAATGGCAGACGAAACGACAAATCTTCATCATAATAAATGCCCGCTTCGCCTTCGGGAGCATTGGATAAGAAAATGGTATCAACAGGCAAATCGGGTAATACTACCTGACATCCCGGACAACCTATTTGGCTGTAAAGAGCCGAGAAGGCATTAGCTGCCAACAAATAAATGAATAGTTTTCGCAACATAGTTTCTACTGTTTTAAGGGCGGAGAAAGTAGATAGTTCAGTAGAATCCGAGGTACTTCTCGGTTTTTAGACACTGCGGCAAGATGCAGGTCATTCAATATGAATGGGTGTTGCAAAACATAAAGGCAAGGAAAAAAAGTATGGTAATTTGGAAAATAACCGACCCGGAGCATTGGGCATTTCCGGGTCGGTATATGTTTTTTTCCAATTACCTAAAGACAATTAACGCTGTACCAAAACGCGGCCACTGGCAGCTAATGCGCCCTTTTGCAGGGTAAACACATACATTCCAACGGGCAAGTTGGAACTGTTCAAATCGAAACTGTTAGCACCTTGTGCTAATGATAAAGTAGCAGACTGAACTTCTGTGCCTAAAGCATTGTACAAACGCATAGACCATTGGCCACCTTCTGGTAAATCTACCGATACCTTGGCCATATCGCTGAAAGGATTAGGCTGGATGTGCAATGAGAACGCATTCTCAACAACTTCTGTGGTATTTACAGTACAATTGTCAGCACCCGCCTCGCGAACGGTGAAGTAATAGTTGCCGGGTACAAGCGTTCCATCGGGCAGTGAGAAAGGCAATGGGGCGATGAACGTATTCACCAACACATTGATTTTCAAGTCATGGACACCCACATCAGCAGTGGCAGCCGTGCCATACACGTTGATACAACCCACAGAATCCGGCAAAAACACACAGTTCGGTGGATTGCAGGTGTAACTGAAAGAGGCAGGCAGGTTCGTGATGCCCGGATCCACCACCGTCACGTTTTGAATGGCAACCTCGGTGCCACCAAAAGCAATCGTAGCAGGAATTTGAACCTGAATCACCGTTTCAAAGTAAGTATCCACGCAAGCAGTATCCTGTAAGCCACGCTCGGGAAAATCAGCCTGATAAGGCAGCGGTGAAACAATGACAGTATCTGGCAGCATCGTGTCGGGTGTACACGTCTGAGCAGTAAGCCCACCCAATGCCCATGCCATCACAAAAAAAGGTAAAAGGAAAAATTGCTTCATAAAAAATGGTTTGTTTCGGCCACAATATTGGCCATTTTTGATGATAGATGAAAGAATTATACAAAAATTTATGCAGAAATGGTTATTAATCGATCATTTCGATATAAATTGCGTGCTGTTTCTTTGCAACTAAATCTACTGTCCCTCCTCCCCCACCCCTTCCTAAACCAGGTGGAAACTCCCTTCGATTGTAATTAATCGTCAAAACTTCTACTATGTTGCATTACGCACGATTTTTTCTTTTGTGGTGTACTTGTTGCACCGCCGTTTTTGCTTTTGCACAAACAGCCACGTTGAAGGGAACCATCACAGATGCCGCTAATGGTGAACCCTTGATTTCAGCCACCGTACAAACAGGCGATAATGGTACGCTTACCGACTACGATGGTAGCTATGAGTTGGCACTCTCGCCGGGCAGCTATACCATTGCTGTGAGGTATTTAGGTTATACAACTGAAACGAAAGATGTTCAACTCGCTGCTAATGAATTGCTTGTACTAAACTTATCTCTGTCGGAAGAAGCTACGCTGCTGAACACGGCCACGGTGAGTAGTACCAAATTTGAAAAGCCATTAGGTGAAGTAACCGTTTCATTGGAAATACTACGCCCCGACCTCATAGAAAGTACCAGTAAACTCACCTTGGATGATGCTTTGCAAAAAGTGCCGGGTGTCACCGTCATTGATGGGCAAGCAAATATTCGCGGCGGCTCGGGCTATAGCCAAGGAGCCGGCAGCAGGGTGTTGTTGCTGATGGATGATGTGCCGATTTTGCAAGCAGATGCCGGTTTCCCACAATGGGATGATGTACCGCTTGAAGTTATACAGCAAGTTGAGGTGGTGAAAGGCGCATCCTCCGCACTGTACGGCTCCTCTGCCCTGAATGGAGTCGTAAATGTACGCACCGCTTACGCCACCACCACCCCCATTACGAAAGCCTCCGTTTTTTCTACCATGCACTTAACGCCGGAACGGGAGGAACTCAAATGGTGGGATACGCCCCCCATGAGCATCGGTGCCAGCCTGAGCCACCGACAGCGTTTTGAAAAAACAGACCTCGTACTGGGAGGGTACTACCTCAACGACCAAAGCTATCGCAAGGATGTGTACCGCCAATTTGGGCGCGCCAACTTCAATGTACGCCGCCGGGCATCCGATAGGCTCACCTACGGTTTGGCAGGTAATTTCAACGCGGGTGAAAGCGGGGCATATTTTTACTGGTCGGGTATTAACACCGCTTACGAGGGGGATACCTCTACGCTGTCCACGCGAAAAAGATTTCGCTACAACCTTGACCCCACGGTAACTTACTACGACAAAAACGATAATAGACACCGCTTTCAGGGGCGTTTTTACAGCGTGGATAACGACAATGACCGCAACCAGAGCAATCGCTCCAACCTTTATTTTGCCGAATACCAATTCCAGAAAAAATTTGAATCCGCCAATTTGGTCATTACTTCCGGCTTGGTAGCCAGTGGCACAAAAGTGGAAGCAGAACTATACGGAGACACCACCTTTACCTCTCAGAACTATGCGGGCTATCTGCAAATGGATAAGCAGTTTTTTGACAATCTCAATATTTCCGCAGGGTTCCGATACGAACACAACGTGCTGAATAACCCAGGGTTTGAGTATGTGCTCAACAATGTAGCTCGCCAAGTGAACCCCTCGGAAGAGACGGAAAGCTTGCCAGTGTTCCGAATTGGCATGAATTACCAACCTTTCAAAGCCACTTATCTTCGCGCCAGTTGGGGACAGGGCTACCGCTACCCCACCATTGCCGAAAAGTTCATCTTTACCGATGCAGGAGGATTTTTTGTACAACCCAGCCCGGACCTAGGCTCCGAAACGGGGTGGTCAACAGAAATAGGCATCAAACAGGGATACCGATTTGGCGGTTTTGAAGGTTTCGCAGACATCACCGCCTTCTATATGCGGTATGATAATATGATAGAGTTCAACTGGACAGGCAGCGGGTTTCAATCGCAAAACATAGGCAGTACCTTGATACAAGGCTTAGAAATCACCTTAGCTGGAAGAGGCAGAATTGGGCGCGTTCCGTTTCAATTACTCACAGGCTATACCCGCATTGACCCACGATTTAGTCTTTCGATAGAAATGCAGATTTTGGCACCGTTGCTTATCGCAATGCCATCAACTCCTCCAATCCCGACAATGTGTTGAAATACCGTTTCCGCTCTACTTTTAAATTCGATGGAGAAGTAACCTTAGGTAAATGGCGTATAGGAGCAGAATCGTTCTACAACTCGAAATTGGAAGCCTTGGATGCGCTGTTCCTGCTCATCATCCCTGGGCTAAACCAGTGGCGAATCGACAACCCCGGCGGTAACTGGGTGCACAATGTGCGCTTGGCGTTCACACCCAACGAACATTTGAAGGCTACTTTCATCATGGGTAACATCCTCAACGAAGAATATACCATACGCCCCGCCTTGTTGGAAGCACCGAGGAATATTACGCTGCGTTTGGATTACACTTTCTAATTAAAATACAAGGCCATCTACTTATGGTCTTATGCCCTTCTGACGCCGTCCGGAACCTGCTCGCAGGCGAAGGACGGCATTTTAGCTACCTACATCTAGACTTTTAGGATATTTGTCGTTTTATGGATTGGTGATTACAACAAGGTTAAGCCATCGGCGTTTGGCATCTTGGATGCTAATGTGTAGCTTTGTAACTTGCTGGCAGATAAACCATGTTGTTTGATTTAAAGGGCTATCAACCAGTCATTTAATAAATTCAACTATGCGTTTAACGCAGTACTTTTTGGGTAAACCTAATAAAAGAACTGCTCATATTCATCCCGCGATTCAATCCATTTTGTTCATCATTTTCAAACACCAGATATAAAAATGGCAAGATTAACCACCTTTTCAAAACTGCTCATTGTGTTCCTCGTTGTAGGCGCAGCAGTCTTTGGGCTGCGGTATGCAGTCAACTCCGGCATGATTGGCGACAAGACCGATGCCAACGGGGGTATTTTTAAATCGGACAACAATACTTCTTCCTCGTCATCCCGCAAAGGAGATGCCATCCGCATAGGTGTCGTTACTTGGGGCGGATATGCAGGTGGCCAGTATTTCAACGAAGGTTTCGCCGCCAGCGAAGCTTCCAGATTCTCCAAAGAGTACGGCATTGACGTAGAGTTTGTACTCAATGACGATGTAAACGCATCGCTCAACGCTTGGAAAGCCGGAGATTTAGATTTGCACTGGTACACCATTGATGCGTTCCCTACTATCCAACCGGGTTTGGCGGCTTTCAATCCTGTGGTAGTTTTCCAATCAGATTGGTCGCGGGGGGGCGATGCCATCGTAGTACGCCGTGGTATCAACTCCGTAGCGGACTTGAAAGGAAAAAAGATTGCCGTGGCAGAGTTAACACCTTCTCACTCTTTCCTAATCTGGTTGCTTGATGCAGGCGGATTGAGTATCAATGATGTAGAGGTTGTAAAGCAAGCCTCAGCGATTGATGCGGCGGCGGCTTTCAAGAGCCAACAAGTAGATGCTGCGGTGGTATGGAGCCCCGATGACGAATTATCGCTGCGCGCCGTACCCGGATCGCGTGTATTGGAAAGCACTCGTTCTGCTTCCAATATCATTGCGGATATCTTCTTTGCCAAACGCGAATATGTGGATGCCAACCGCGACAAACTCCAGAAACTATACGAAGGCTGGATGCGAGGTGCAGCAGAAATTAACAGCAGTGGCAGCGCCAAAAACAAGGCCGCCAAGATATTGTCTGAAGGCTTAGGCATACCTGAAGCGGATGCGGTTGCCGCTATCAATAACGTGCGCTTAGTTACCCACGGCGACAACCAGAATTTCTTTGGGCTGAATACGTCCTTCAATGGTGTAACGGGTGCTGCCCTCTATCGCAGAATGGGAGCAGAGTATGGCAAATTGGGCGTAATAGAAGGCTCGCTACCTGATTGGCGGCAAATAGCGGTACCCTCCTTGGTTCAGCGAACGAGTTTGAGCGGTGCCTCAGACGTGGCAGAAGCCGATAAATCTTTTGCAAAAGTAGAAGAAAGCCAAGCCAAAAACTTAGAAGCCATCGCTTCCAAGCCCGTTAGTATTAGCTTCCGTACGGGAGAACACACCTGGATGAGAACGCCAAATACATCATTGATAAAGAATTTGTGGAGATTGCCAAAGCGTTTGCCAATGCCCGTATCCGCATAGAAGGCAACACAGACAATGTAGGCTCAGGACTCAGTAATATTGCCCTTTCCGAGCGTCGTGCACAATCTGTAGCCAATTACTTGATTAAAGAGCACGGCATGTCGCCTAACCGCCTCATCGTAGTAGGCAACGGTCCCGACAAACCAGTAGATAGCAACAATACGGATAGTGGGCGCGCCCGCAACCGTCGTACCGATTTCCAATTGGTTCGGGATTAATCAATAGTTTGGTTCTTTGACAAAAAGTGTGGAATCTTTGGCCTAGCGATCTCGGCAAAAGGCCGAGACAAGTTATGCAACAGTGGCCGCGATAGCGGACAGACAGCGACCGTAGGAAGCTGGCCGATCTAGGCTCAGCCTAGAGAGCTGTGGAACGTAGCGCCCGTAGGGAGGCTCACCACAGGAATTGTCAAAGAACTAATAGTCTTTCATACAGGAACGCCCCGAACGTCATCGTTTGATGATGTTCGGGGCGTTTTTTTATGGAGAAGGCGCAAGCACCCCCTTCCAAGACAATAGTATTCCCGTTGTATTACTTATCAAAAAGGAAATGCTTGATATCCAACCCATTGGCAAAAAGCACCAATCCTATGACAATAACGAAACCAATGATCGTGGCGTACTCCATGAACTTATCGCTAGGCTTACGTCCGGAAATTACTTCGTACAGCAAGAACATGACGTGGCCACCATCTAAGGCTGGAATAGGTAGTAGGTTCATAAAGGCAAGAATGAGCGATAACACCGCTGTCATCGTCCAAAAACGCTCCCAAACCCATTCGGCACCAAACATGCTACCAATAGACGCAAAGCCTCCTAGGCTTTCAGTGGCTTTAATTTTGCCCCTAAACATCTGCCCAAACGCTTTCAATTGATCGGCGAGGGTATTCCAACCTAGGGTTACACCTGCTGGGATAGCTGCTGCGAAAGAATATTCTTGTCGCTTGGTGCCAAAGAAATAAGAGGGGTCGGCAGTGGCCACACCAATCTTTCCTTCGGGTGTGGTATGAATGGTAATATCCTTAGTTGTGCCTCCCCTAGCTACCGTCACTACAACATCTTGGTCGGGGAAAGCTTTTATTTCCTGCACAAAATCAGAGAAATAAGGAGTTGTAACCCCATTCAACGCAATGATGCTATCTTTTTCCAACAACCCAGCGGATTTAGCGGGAGAAGTTTTGGAAAAACCAGCCGCTACAAAAGGCACGCGTGGCACGAAAAGCTGAACGCCCTTATTCTCTCGGCTGCTGAGTATCCCCACAAAACGCTCGTCTATGGCGATGTCCATTTCCTGACCATCCCTACGAACACGCATGGTCTTGGCGTTATTGATGACAATCTCCCTTAAAAGGGTGCGGTTGTTGAATTTTTCAAAAGGTGCTCCATTGATGGAAAGAATATCGTCACCGTCGCGAAGCCCGATTTCTCTACCTATGGAATCCACTGCAATACCGTACTTGAGGTTTTCGCTGGGAATATACTCTTGGCCATAGTACCAAAGCACCATGCTAAAGATGAACAACCCTAGGATAAAGTTGACCGTTACGCCTCCCAACATAATGATAAGCCGCTGCCAGGCTGGTTTGCTGCGAAACTCCCAAGGCTGAGGCTCACCAGCCATTTGTTCCTTGTCGAAACTTTCGTCTATCATGCCACTGATCTTCACATAGCCTCCTAATGGCAACCAGCCGATACCATACTCGGTTTCTCCGATTTTTTTCTTCAACAAAGCAAAACCCGGATCAAAAAACAGGTAGAATTTCTCTACACGGGTTTTGAACCAACGAGCGGGTAAGAAGTGCCCGCCCTCGTGCAATACAATCAAAATTGAAAGGCTGAGCATCAACTGCCCTGCCATGATAAGTATATCCATATTATAATCGATTCAACAATTTAGGCTCACTAATTTTGGAAAAACGAAACTTAGCCAATTGACGTAATTTTGACATACTCTAACACCCTTTCCAAAGCAAAGGTTGTTGAGGCGGGCAAAGGTATTGGTTTTAGCACGAATATTGGCTTTCTGTTTTGTATAAAAACTAGTTCTTTGACTTTTTTAGTGGAAGCTACTTTCGTCGCTACGTTTCGCAGCTCGCTATTCGCTCTACCTAAACCCGGGTCTGTCAGCTAAAAGCTGCCACTGCTGCACATCGCTAGCCCAGTACTACCACTAGATTTGTCAAAGAACCTAAAAACTTTCTATCTTATTACATTCACCGTATGGCCAAGTAATTTGACGGAAATAACTGATCCCCTTTTTTCTGAAGGCTTGTCTTTATACACACGCTTTGTGCAAGTGTTCCTTCGCTTAGTGCATAAAGCCAAGCCAAAAATGGGATCACTTATTTTTTCCCGTCCCTAAGTCTTTTCAGATTTGTATCCTATTTTCTACCTTTGCAGTCATGCAATTATTTTATCATCCAACGATCCAACCCGGCATCTCGGCCTTGCCTCGACGAAGAAGCACGTCACGCCCTGCAAGTATTGCGTAAACGCCCCGGCGACCGTATCGACTTGGTAGATGGTAAGGGCGGTTGGTACGAAGGTATTATCGTCGATGCCAATAAGCGCGAATGTACCATAGAAGCCACACTGCTACGGCAAGAAAACCACCGCACCCCTTATCGCCTCATCATGGCAGTGTCGCCCACGAAAAGCAATGAGCGCTTCGAGTGGTTTTTGGAAAAAGCGGTGGAAATTGGGGTGGATGAAATATATCCCCTTGAGTGCAAACGAACCGAGCGCCCCAAAATTCGCAATGACCGCTATGAAAAGGTGCTGGTATCGGCCATGAAGCAGAGTTTGCAAGCGTGGCTGCCACAACTACACCCTATGACCCCGCTAAAAACATTGCTGGCGCAAACAACCGCCGTGCCACAGCGTTACATAGGCTGGTGTACCGACGACCAACGCAGTGAGCTTATCCATACGTGTGAAGCCGGGAAAGATGTCTGTATTTGCATTGGCCCCGAGGGTGATTTTACAGATGCGGAAGCAGCTTTAGCACAACAAGCGGGCGTTGTGCCTGTAAGTTTAAAGCCTAACCGCCTGCGAACGGAAACCGCTGCCTTGAGTGCTACCCAGTTGAGGGCTTTTATTAATCAAATCAAAGTATAAATATGCGTTCCTATCGTTTGTTTTTCAGCCTTTCATTATTGGCAGCAGGGTTGTTGCTGGCTGGATTCACCCCCGCAACGGCATCGATGAAGTTGGCACTCCTCACACCGAGGCGGTGGCGACTGGTACTCCAACCCCACCGCACTCAGGAACTTAGCTCGGTTTTGCAACAGCAACCTGAACACGCATTTCGATGAACAGGAATATGCCGTGGTAGAAGTGGGTAGTGCAGAACCTCTTCAATCACCCCTTTCTGCACATGACAGGACACGGCAACGTTGTTTTTTCCGATGCCGAAGCTGACAATATGCGCAACTACCTGCTCGCAGGCGGCTTCCTACACATAGATGACAACTATGGTATGGATCCCTTTGTGCGTACCGCTATGAAAAAGGTATTCCCTGAATTGGAATTCATCGAACTCCCTTCGAGCATCCTATTTACCACCAACGCTTTGATTTCAAATCGGGACTCCCAAAATTCATGAGCACGATGGTAATGCTCCTCGCGGATATGGCTTGATTTGGGAAGGGGCGATTAGTTTGTTTTTATACTTACGAATGTGACTTGGGCGACGGCTGGGAAGACCCCGCTGTACACAAAGACCCCGAAGAAATACGCCAATTAGCCCTGCGTATGGGGTCGAATATCATCCAGTTTGCCTTTGAACAATAGGTCTTACGCACTAATACTCAAGACAATGAAACCAGCTATTTACCTACTTTTTTTGCTCGTATTTCCATATTGGTTGGGCGCACAGCCTGCCTCCGCACTGGCAGTTAACCCGCTTATGTACGATATTGCCACAGCCGCTTCCCCGGAACGTATCGAAGCAGACATTCAGCAGTTGGTAAATTTTGGCACTCGGCATACACTCAGCGACACCATGTCCAATACCCGTGGTATAGGAGCAGCCCGGCGTTGGATAAAAAGCACTTTTGAGGATATTAGCACCGATTGTGGCGGTTGTTTAGCCGTGAGTTATCACAAAGGATTGGCTTTAGCCGAAGGTAATGCGCGCATCCCACAGGATACTTGGATCGTAAATGTGATGGCGTTGCAGCGAGGTACCAAGTATCCCAACAAGTACGTGCTGATGACCGGAGACATTGACTCCCGCGTGTCCGACCCGCTGAATGGTACGGATGACTCGCCATAATGACAATGCTAGTGGTATGGCAGGCGTGTTGGAAGCGGCTAGGGTACTCTCAAAATACCAGTTTCCTGTTTCCATCCTCTACGTGGGTCTTTCTGGTGAAGAACAAGGGTTGTTCGGTGGCAGTTTTTAGCGGCTGATGCCAAAGCGCAAGGTTGGGACATCATAGGCGTGCTCAATAACGATATGATTGGCAATATAGAAGGGATTGATGGCTGCCATTGACAATACGTCTTTCGGGTTTTCAGCGAGCCTACCCTCCCAATGATACGGAACAAGAAAGAATCTGGCGGCGGTTTTATGGTGGCGAAGTGGACTTTCAGCAGGCAATTGGCACGCTATATTGATGCCCTTACAGACCTGTATTTCACCAATTTGATTGTAAAATGATCTATCGGTTGGATCGTTTTGGCCGGGGCGGGCATCATCGCCCTTTCAACGACCAGGTTTGCGGGTGTGCGCATCATGGAAACGCATGAACACTACGACCGCCAGCATCAGGACTTGCGCACAGAGGACGGCATCGCCTATGGTGATGTCATTGAAGGTGTCAATTTTGACTATGCTGCCAAACTAACAGGTGTGAACATGGTGACGCTAGCTTCATTGGCGAGTGCACCACCCGCCCCATCGGGGTTGATGATAGGCGGAGCGGTACAACCCTCCACTACCTTACAGTGGATGCTTTGATGATACCGATATTGCTGCCTACAAAATATATTGGCGAGAAACCACAGCACCACAATGGCAACACTTCCGCTATGTAGATGCGAAAGCCAACATGTGACCTCACTCATATCGTGATAGACAATTACCTCTTCGGTGGCCGCCGTGGGAAAAAATGGCAGCGAGAGTTTAGTGGCTTACCCTACCACCCTCATTCCTGCTCGCAGGCGATAGGTAGCAACTAATTACTGTTCTGTCAACATTTTTTTGATGATAACGATCTGGCCAAAGTGGTAGTAACTATGTTCAATCACACCTTCGATATTTCGCAAATAGGTGCCATATTTTTCATCCA
Source organism: Saprospiraceae bacterium (assembly GCA_041392765.1). Taxonomy (GTDB): domain Bacteria; phylum Bacteroidota; class Bacteroidia; order Chitinophagales; family Saprospiraceae; genus Lewinella. The sequence goes on along the minus strand of JAWKLL010000025.1, from coordinate 13,570 downwards.
CAAAAGGACCGTCTAACACCGCATCATCCATCTGCTCCACATGGTGGATAAACTCGGCAGCATTGTGCAAAAAGGATGCCCGCAGTGCTTCCCAGTCCGATGCCTTTTCGATAGGTGGCATATCAAAACTATACTTGTCGCGGATATCCAAGCCCCCACCTTTGAAAACATGAATAAGCCCTGCTAAATAATAGTTGAGATGAAAAGTAAGCAAGGCAATAGAATTGAGGTGATGAACGCTTTTTCTTGCCAACTCCCAATCTAAATCGCGAATTTGCTCTTGCATATTGGTGTTAGCAATCCAACGACCCTCTAACAATACCTGTCGGAGCCGCTCGGCTATGTCGTGGCTTCTCGTTGTCATAGTATTCATTTGAATGATGGCTGCAAAGATATACAGAAATGCTTTTTATGGAATAATCTCCATCGGGCATCAGCCCCCACCTTTCGTGCTTTTCGTGCCTTTCGTGGTTACCCACACACCTTTCGTGCTTTCCGTGCCTTTCGTGGTTACCCACCCCACCTTTCGTGCTTTCCGTGCCTTTCGTGGTTACCCACACACCCTGACAAAAGAACATCAAACGGGCGAAGCCCATCAACCATATCAAACAACCTTTCGCACCTATACACCTAAATGGATGTTCGTGCAGCGAAATTGAATGGCGATTTGCCTGACTTCGTTTCATGCATAGCCCAAAAAGAACGAAAAATTATGCAGCAAAAAGCTGCTTGATATATTGATTTACCACTAATTTATAGCACTCTCAAATCGTTGAAAATCAGTTCAAAAAACTTCAAACCATACACTAAAAACCCCGAATATCAAAAGCCGATATTCGGGGTTTTTATTTGAAGCTAATTAAAAGTTTCTCAGGAATTAATCCCTGAAGCGCACTTTTACCGTTTCGCCTACACAAGGAACGGTTACAGATTGCCCTTCGCTCACTTTGCGCATGAAACCATCTTCACGACCAGGGAGTGCACCGCTCAAGCGTCCAATGCGCTCGCTGGCATCACTCGCCACATCACTATCGATAGAACGAGCGTAGCTGTATTTGTCGATAGCCGCAATAGCCGCCAAACGGCGATTCCAGTCATCACAAGAAGTGGCACGCTTAGAGATGATGTCCCCCATTAGGATGTATGGCTTACCCCATCCGCCTTTTAGGCTAGCCGCTTCGCGTGCTTTAGATTCGCCAGCTCCTAAAGAGCCTTTCTGCCAAACCAAAATGTGCGCCATAGAGTACAGGATTTGAGCTTTCAACTCTGGGTCTTCGCTGGCATCTACACATTCCTGGTAGCGAGCTAATGCCTCGTCATAGCGACCTTCTTTCTGCAAGTATAAACCGTCCTGACAAGGGTCTTTGCGCAACTCCGTCAAACGAAGCGTTTCATACTCAGCTTTCAGATCCGCAAGGTCGGGGTCATTTTCATCACATCCCTGCGCTATGAGCTTTTGCCAGATGTAGTTGATGGTTGCCCAATCACCTTTGTTTGCAGCAACTTTAGGCAGCAGATCGTCTTTAAAGTAACTACAATCGAAAACTTCAGAAGCGATTTTAGAGATAGAGTTCTCTAAGTTAGCTTTGCCCGATTCGTAGTAGTCCTTATAAGGATGGCCATTCTCAATATTGTGGTTAGCAAAAGCAATAGCCTTAGTATAAAGATCGCGAACAGTAGCTTTGTCTGTCAGTTCGTTTCCATACAATACACCAACACTAGACCTAGGGGGTCGAGGAGGATATACTCCGCATCGTTACCAGCTTCATTGATAGCCGCTTTGAGTGCCTCCAAGGTAGATTCTTGGTAGCCGAAGGCAGGTGAATAGAACATATCGAATGCTTTGCGACCCAAGATCAATTTGCGATCATCAGGGTAGCAATTCAAATACTCATCATACAATTTAACGATGGTATTGCCAAACTCCACTTGCTGAGCTTGGTCGGTGGTTTTCTGTACCTTGGCTTGGTACAAGAGGATACCGTCGATGTAGTGGGTAGGGCGTTGTCCGTCAGCTGCAGGTGCCAGCCCGTATGCCTTCTGCCAGTTTGTGAAGGCAAGGTTGAAATCTCCCTCAGAGAGGGCTGCTACATCTTGGGCAGTTTTCCCTTTCAAATAGGGGCGATAGACAACGTGAGCGTCTTCCGCTTCGCCTTTGTTGGGAATTTGATCCCAAGTAGTGCACTGTGCGCCCAATCCGTTAACAAACAACACAAGCGCGGCCAATGCAGCCATGTTTTTCAGAATAGTCATACTTAATTGAATTTGCGTTTAAAGAACCACGAATTATCATTCAGTGTGAAGCCTAAAGTAAACCTCACGAAACTCTCGTCTAAAACATTATCCACGCCATACTTACCAAACTCGAAAGCCGTATTTACAAACGACACTTGCTGGCGCGGTAGTATGATGGGCCATCCAGCCCCAAGGGTAAAAGTGTAACCAGTCACTTGTTCCCCATCTAAAGTACGTGGGTCGGTAGCATAACGGAATCCCGCCCGATAACGCACCCGCTGGAGGTAGCTGTTGTAAGAAGTGGCATTCGGAATATACTCCCCACCTACTGCTACATAATAGGCATCGGTTAATACATCAGGTTTCAGCGTATTGCGATAAGCACTCCACGCTGTTGCCCCATATTCCACCCCGATATTTAGTTTGTTGACATTCTGAAAATGAACGCCAAAAGAGTAAGAAGCTGGCAAAGTGCCACTGCCCACCACGCCAGAAGTCTGGGAAATGGTATCCGAAACAAAGGAGCCTAAATATCTGCGTGTGAAAAAGCTACCTTCCATGTCGAGGGCTGCTTGTGTGCCTAATGTTCCCCCTACAATCACACGCTTACCGCTCTTTACCAGTTCCCCTTCCTTATTATTTTCTTTGAACTCAAAAGCATACTGCGCACCGATGTTCCAACGGGTGCCGTTCATGCTTATTTCGTCTAAGAATTCCGTATTCAATGCATTGTCGAGCGAATCGAAACGCACCAAACGGCTATTGATTAGTTTACCGAAAAGGAAGCTAACATCTGCTCCAACAGACAGCCCTTTATAACGGAAGCCTGTACCCCATTGCAGTTTATTGACACCACCACTACCTTTAAGGGAATTGCTGCTAATTTCTACATCTGGCGTTGTGGTATTAATCAGTAAAATGTCATAACCCACTTGAGAATATGGCAGCAATGCAAGGTTCATACCCGCGCTCCATTCATCGGACTGCCGATCGAGGGCGCGATTGATAGCGTTTCTCAAGGAAAAACCCAAAGAAAGATAACGGAGATTACCATTCCATGTATCATCGGAGCCACTGCGTCCCGTCAACTGTGAACGCTGCGCATACAAGCCGCCTTCAAAAACGGCAGTTTGCAGACTCGCCAAAGAAGCTGGGTTGAGCAGATTGATATGATAAGGGTCTTGCCATGCAGCCCCTAAACCTGCCATGCCTGTGCTGGCCGCAAAATACGATGGCGACTCATTGCCCAATCCAAAACGAGAGAGGGGAGAATTGATCTTGGGGTTTATGTTGCTGTTCTGCAACTGCCCCCAAGTTGTGGTAGTCATTAAACTCCACAATAAAATCATCCAAAAGCTATGTCTATTTTTTGACATTGTAAGCTAATATTTGTTGCAGCCCTATCAGGACTAAATTCTGATTCACAAACATACTGCTTTTTACCATAACATGGCCGGCAAGCAAGGCCGCATCCCCACCTGTGAGAATCAAGTGGAGGTCAGGCCACTGGTTCTCAAGCCGTTGGGTAAGTGCTTCCACTTCTAAGGCAGCACCCAGTACTCCTCCGTTTTGTAGTGCCGTTTGGGTGGACTGTCCAATCCAGCCTTGCCAATCAGCCTGTACGGAAACCATCGGCAGACGGGCGGTGAACTGATGCATGGCTTTGAGCCTCATTTGTACACCCGGGGAAATATTGCCACCTTTATAGACGCTTCGCTGTCTTGTTTCATCCCAAAGGACTAAGTCTAGCGTCATACAGGTACCCGCATCTACTACCGCTAATGGTGTCCAGCGTACTGGCTCGCAGCTCCAACAGCCGCAGCCAGCCGGTCTTTGCCCAAAGTGGCAGGTGTCCCATACTCATTGTCAATAGGCAGAGGAGTATCTGCTTTCAGTTCCATGACGGGCACTTGAGCCGTCATGTTTTCACTCAGCAAACGGCTTTCCGATGCTGCCACAGAGGAATAGATGATATTTTCAATCGGGTGGTTGGTTAGCAATTGTAAAATATCCTCGCTTGTTAGCGTGTCTTTTACCGCTTGAGCTACCAGCATGTCATGGCTGAACACACCGTATTTAACCCTGCTATTGCCAATATCGATCACCAGTTGACACATCTATCGCTATTATTTGGCTACGTTGAGGCAACCGTCTAAAATAAACTGCTGCCTACTACGCAATGTATATGATCTAAACGACCATTTTGCCCTTTCTGACGTAAAATGGAAACCCTGCGTAACTTAATATTGTGTTAAACTCTTCAATCAATGCTTAAAATGCCGATACCCCGTCATTACCATCGCCATTCCGTGCGCATCGCAGTATTCAACGGAATCTTTGTCTTTTATGGAGCCACCGGGCTGAATAACGGCTTTGATGCCTTCTAAATCGGCTATTTCGACACAATCAGGAAATGGGAAGAACGCATCGGATGCCATCACTGCCCCCGTCAGATCGAAACCAAACGATTTAGCTTTAGCAATAGCTTGCCGCAAAGCATCCACCCTAGAGGGTTGGCCACAGCCCATACCAATGAGCTGTTTGTCTTTAACAAGTGCAATCGCGTTGGATTTCAAGTGCTTCACAGCTATACTGGCAAAAAGCAAATCACTCACCTGTTCTGCCGTAGGCGCAACCTTGGTAGCAACAGCCAAATCAGCGATGGTATCTTGGCGTAGGTCGGTATCTTGTTCCACTACCCCATTGAGCAAAGAACGGAAAGACCGTGGGCGAATCGCGTAGTCTTTGAGTTGAAGCAGGATACGCGTCTTTTTAGTTTTCAACAATTCCAAGGCTGCTGGTTCAAAACCAGGCGGCAATGAGCACTTCGTAGAACAGTTCATTAATGGCAGTAGCCGTGGTTACGTCCACCGTGGTATTACAAATAAATACCCCCCCGAAAGCAGATACATTGTCACATGCTAAAGCTGCTTCCCATGCCTCTTGCAGCGTGGGACGAACGGCTAAGCCACAAGTATTGGTGTGCTTGAGGATAGCAAAAGCGGGCTGGCCAAGGCGAAGTTCGCGCATGATTTGCACAGCGGCATCGATGTCCACCAAGTTATTGTAGGAAATATCTTTCCCGTTCAGTTTGTCAAATACAGCCTCAAAATCACCAAAGAAAACGCCTGCTTGATGCGGGTTTTCGCCGTAACGCAAAATATCAGATCGGTGGATGCTGTACTTGAAAGCAATGTCGGTAGTACCTTCGTTGAAATAATTGAAAATAGCAATGTCGTAATTGGAAGAGATTTTAAACGCTCGGCGTGCCAATTCGCGGCGGTCGTCTAGGTCTAAAGCACCTTGCTTGGCTGTTAACATCTCCAAAAACAATCCGTATTCCGCTCGTGAAGGAACGACTGCCACATCCCTGAAGTTTTTAGCTGCCGCCCGAATGAGGGAGATACCGCCAATGTCGATTTTTTCGATAATCGTTGCCTCCTCCTTAGTGGCGGCCACGGTTTCTTCAAAGGGGTACAAATCCACAATAACGAGGTCGATTTCTGGTAGGTTGAATTGTGCTAATTGTGCCAGATGGTCGGGTTCTCTCCTCGCTAAAATGCCACCAAACACAGCAGGATGTAGGGTTTTCACCCTCCCGTCGAGTATTGAGGGATAGGTAGTGATGTCTTCTACTGCCGTGACAGGCACTTCCAGTTCTTGAATAAATTTCTGGGTTCCACCCGTGGAGTAAATTTGTACTCCTTGTTGGTGCAACTCCTTTACTATGGCATCTAATCCATCTTTGTAATAGACGGAAATCAGCGCTGAACGAATTTTTTTAACAGACATACCTAAATACTTCCTTGTGGCTTGTTGGCTTGATTGGCCAGCCTTTTTTTAAGAAAGCGCAAAGGTAGTAAAATCTTTCCGCCAAAAATGGTTCTAAAACCATCTTATTCCAAGATACAACATACGCTAATCATGCTGAGATTGTGTATTATTGTGCCGTTAATCACCACTTACTATCAATTTTTCCATGTTTCAAAAAGCACTTTTACTCTGTCTAGCGCTCTTTCCTGTCGTTTTGTGGGGGCAACTCACGTTGGAAGGAGTATGGGAAGGCACACTTATGGTGGGAGGCATCCATTCTCGCAGCGGATACCCTATAGAGATGCACATCCAACGCCGAGGAAAGACCATTACAGGGCGTGTTATTATTTACCCCAATAAACACCGAAAGGTAGAAACGAGCTTTCAGGGCCGATTGTATGATGATCTTTCTATCTATTTAGACGAAACGCTTTTCTTACCACAATCTGGAGACCCTTACGAGCCTCCTTTTTTACGCAAGTACCAACTGAGTTGGCATCGCAGCTTGGAAGGTAGCTCCTTGAATGGATTTTGGCAGGAAATTACGCCGAAAGTATTTGAAGGAAAACGAGAACGAGGACGCATTTATCTGAAAAAATCGGGGGTGATAAAGCCTTGAGTGTGATAAATGTGGGAAATGTGGGAAATGTGGGAAATGTGATAAATGTGGGAAATGTGATAAATGTGATAAATGTGGGAAATGTGGGATCCCGATAGCTATAGGGAGTAGGACATGTGTCCTATAATAATGATATTACTATTTCCTGTTGTTTAGCCTCAGTGATGGGGTCTTACCCTTCATGTATTTCGTCCATTGCTTGGTGAACGTAACAGCGTTGTCGGTATGAAAGATTTCTTTTTCCTTTTCTAAGAAAAACTGAAAAAGCGGGTATTTACAGGGGGCTGGTTCCAAGAAAATATATGACAACTCAAAACAACATAACCAGCACTCATACACATCTTTATCAATATTATAAACGCCCACTATGCATTGTTGAGGTGCGGGGCAGTGCAGTAAAATGATCTGAGGTGTAAAAAAGCGGTCGAAGGATCTTCTACAATCATGAGACTATCGAAAAACACATACAAGTATCGATTGAAGGCCATAGATGACTCCTGTAGCTGATCTTCTAACCAATCGAGCTTGGCATTCAGTTGACCTAGTGGGCTATGAAGGGTTGGGGCGAAGTGCTCGTAGGGTAACCACGAGCGAGTGGTCAAGTGCCAAAATTCCAGCTTACCTGCCTTGTGTTTGTAATTAAAGAGTGTGGTGTCAGGGGATACATAACCGGGGTAGTAGTACGACCGTTGTTGCGCAATACCCCATTCAATTTCCTTGTAAAGGGTGTAAAGCCCTAAGCTACTGTTTTGGTACAGAGGGTCATAAACGGCCATTTTGCTATACATACTGGTGTCGCCCACATCAAAAAAGCTAAAAGCAACCAATCGATCTCCTCATACACACTACATTCCATGGTATTAAAAATACGTTTGCCATGTATTCGAGGTGAAAGGTCAGGGTCTTCCAGACTTTTATCTGGGTGATCTTGCATATATTGAAGATTGACGCGTATTTTTTCCTCATCCAGAATAGCAGGGCGAATGATGGTATTGAAATGCGCATCATTTTGTCTTAATAGTTTCCGTTGACTCTTCCGCCATTGGTGTGTTGTAAGTGACAACCGAGTAGGCACCACACCAAACACCTCTCCGATTTCCATTTGTATGAAATCAGCTACATAGATGGTTTGGCCGTAAGGACGCCAGCCTTTGGCGAGATACGCATCAAGTTCTGCCGGAGAAAAGGCATAAGGTGCAAGCTTTGCAGTAGGCATAAACAGGATTTTAAAACGCTACTAAAGTCACACCGTCGCCTCCTGCTTCTGCTTCGGGGTGAGAAATTTCCATCTGTAGTTTGTACTCCCTCAGTTTCTTACGAACTGCATCGCGCAATGAGCCATTGCCTTTGCCGTGTACAATTCGCAGGTGATGTACATTAGCCAAAATAGCCTGATCGACAAATTCTTCTACCACCTTTACAGCCTCTATATAGCGCATGCCGCGAATATCAATTTTGCTTTCAAAACGAGCCGCGTAGTCGATGTCGGCGTGTATGCTTTTATTAGATTTGATCTCCAAGGGTGTACGCGCAGCTTCCAAATCTCGCACTTTAACAGTCATGCGCATGCCCCCCATGAGAACGATGGCATTGTTGCGATCAATGGACTCTATCTCACCGATGGCTCCCCCGCTTTTCAGCCGTACATGATCGCCTACTTGCAGGGGTTTAGATTCCATTTCCAAGGTATCGGGGTGGTAGATTTCCTCGCGTAGGTCGCTCACTTGTTCGTTCAATTGCTGACGCTCTTGGCGAATTTGTTCAGCCAACTCACGGGCTTTCTCTAAGTTTTTCTCCTCTTTTAGTTGGCGTACCAAGCGTTCAATCTCCTTGTTTTCACGGGCTGTTTGCTGGAGTTCCTGTTCTTTTTTCTCCAACTTGTGTTTTTTGCGGCGATACTCCAAATCGCGGTGAAGTTGATCGTAGTTTTTTACCAACTTATCCAAGTTAGCTTGCTTTTCCGTGAGGGACTTTAAATGTTCTTCTACTTCTTGTTTTTCACGTTGAAGGTCGATGAGCAGATCATCCACGGCTCTTTCTTGGTTGCCGATGCGTTGTCGGGCATATTTTAATACAGATTCTGGCAAACCGCTCTTGGTAGCAATCTCAAAAGCATAAGAACTCCCCGGCCTGCCTACCTTTAGTTCGTAGCTGGGCGCGAGGTTGTCCTTATCGAAGTGCATAGAGCCATTGACCAAGCCATGCGTTTTGAAGGCAAAAACCTTGAGATTGCTGTAATGCGTGGTGATGACACCATAGACCTTGCTCCGATTGAGTTCCAATAAAATGGCTTCGGCAATTGCACCGCCAATTTTAGGATCAGTGCCCGAGCCGAATTCATCAATCAATACTAAGGTGTGCTTATTGGCTTTTGCTAGAAAATTCCGAGCATTTTCTAAGCGGGAACTATATGTTGAAAGATCGTTCTCCAACGACTGTTGATCGCCTATATCTGCAAAAAGTTGCTGAAAAATCCCCATTTCCGTACGTGGATCGACAGGAAGTAACAACCCACACTGAAACATCAACTGTAGCAATCCCACGGCTTTCATGGTAATAGACTTCCCGCCCGCATTCGGGCCACTCAAGACTAATAGACGATTGTTACCATAAAGCGATAGGTCGAAAGGCACCGTTTTTCGTCCTAGGTCTTTGTTTTTGAGTAGTAGCAAGGGATGCCTTCCCTGAACAATAGCGAGGTTGGGTTTTTCTTTGGTTCGCGGCAACACGGCATTCATGCGCGTAGCTAATCGCGCCTTTGCTTGAATCACATCGAACCGGATCACCAACTCTCTGTATTCCCTCATCGAAGGCACATAAGGGCGTATGGCGGCACTCAAGTCTCGGAGGATACGGTAAATTTCTCTTTTTTCTTCCTGCTGTAAGTCGAAGAGGTCGTTGTTAATCTCAATAATACCTTCGGGTTCGATAAAGGCCGTTCGTCCGGTACTGGATTCATCATGAATAATCCCCCTGATTTTGCGCTTGTGTTCGGCAGGCACACTGAGCACTCTGCGCGAGTTTCGAAAACTCTCTACATTATCCGTTAGCCATCCTTTTTTCCGGTATTCATCTACGATGAGTCGGAATTGGCGGTCTATCTCCCGAAATTTGCTCTGTAGATGCCTGCGAATCTTTGCTAACTCCGGGCTGGCATCTGGCCGAATATTTCCTTCCTCATCGATTACCTTTTCTATGGCCTGTAACAACTCAACATTAAAGTGAATGGGGCGAATAATATCGTAAAGTGCTGAGTAATCGCGCTGCCGCTCGGGCGTAAAGAATTTGAAAATATCCCGCACAAAGAGCAATAGCACATTGAGTTTTTGAAGCCCCTCTTCCGGCAGTACATAGCCTTCGATTTCCAGTAGCCTTAACTCATCTGCTACTTCATCATATACGCCAATAGAAAAATAATCGCCGCGCGCTATCACACTGCGAAAAGCATCAGCCTCGGCCAACCAAGTATCGATGCTTGACAAATCGGTAACGGGTTGCAAACTACGGATACGTTCACGCCCTTGCTCCCCTAAGCACTCGCGTACCAGCAGGTCAATTATTTTATCAAATTCCAGTTTTTCGTAAAAGTCTCCGGGTAACAAATCCATCCCATTCCTGATTGAATACACGTATAGTATAGTGAAAGAAAACTAAAGAAAAAGGAAAAAAGTTTCGCACAGACCGAATTTCGTGTTGATTCGGGAGTGTGCCTACATTGAAGTCCCTTACTTTATTAAAACAGCACCTCAGTTGCACCGTGACCATACAGTGGATGGTAGGCGTTTTCGAAAGACTTCACGGCTTCCATTTCTCGAAGCCGATTATGAATGGCCTGCCTGAGTTTGCCTTCACCCAAACCGTGTATAATAAACACTCTGTCCACACCGAGGCGGATGGCTCTGTCCATATAATCCTCGAAATGTCGGAGTTGCAGTGCCAGTATTTTGTTGGTGGGATAGGCTGAAGGGTCGTCAACCAAGCACTCGATATGCAGATCTATTTCTGTACTGAAGCTAGCCATATCCCAAACCTCATGGGGCATATCTTGCAGATTGAACCACTTTTGGGCCTGTTTCTTGGTGGCTACTTCTTGTTTGGTAATCTTTTTCAGTGATTCTTTGGGGGGAGGAGGAGGCGGGGTGATTCTAGTAATTCTTTCTCCGTAAAAATGGAGTATAGATACACCTGCCTGTTGAGATAGGGTGCGGTGGTAAGCTTGCTAAAAAACTGTGCTGGACGCAATTTAACCTGTCGTTCCATTCGTCTGCCTGTCCCTTTTCCATCGGGCAACAAGCGCCAAAGTTGGATAGCCACCGTAGCAGCGTGGTTGAGTTCGTGGTATTTTAAACTACCTGCTTCGATCATGGAGCGAGGTGTCAGTTTACCTTGGGTATTCCATACCTGATGGTCGCCAACGGAAAGGGTTAGCTGATACAGGTAATTTCTTGTGGTATCATTGACGAGGAAGAGACGGTAGTAATCCGGCAATCCATCCGCATTGAGAACAGGGTCAAATGCCATCTGTAACCCAACGGGCTTGAGTACTACGTACTGGCTTTGTGTAGGCAGCGTTTGCAGTGGTAGTGGTTCTGCTTTCTGCTTGCCGGGCACAAAACGAGCGGTAGAACTCCCTTGCGATTCCTGCGCAATGCGTTCAATTGCAGATTGCAATACAGGAATCACGTCTCCATCAAACAAGCGTACTTCGATCAAATCATGATCCAACCAAGCAGCGACTTCGCCAATATCTCCTGTATGTTTTAGCCGTACCTTGGTGCCAATGGCAAACAACATGGTGTTTTTATTTAGGCAGTAAAGGTAAGCGATTGTCTGTATTTATGAGAGCCAATTTTTTGCTTAGTGCATGACTTAATGAATCTCTTCTTCCTCCGATTGTCAATAAGAGGTTATGCTGGAGAATTTTTTTCTTACCCCTAAGCGTATGCCCATCTTGCTAGCCGTCTGCTTGACAGGGTAATTTTCGCGTTCAGTTTCGCCAAAAAACCTTTTCTTTGTGTCAAGCAAAGTAATAGACACACATGGCCGCTTTTGCCGACAGGCACTACCCGGATTTGATACACGGCAAAGAACTGGATGAATACCTAAGCAAAGGATGGTACCGAATGGGCCAATCCATTTTCACTACCCACTTTCTTTGTTTTGAGGAAACCATTTACCCTGCTATCTGGGTCAGGGTGGATTTGGCGCGCCATTCCTTGAGTAAAAGCCAGCGAAAACTCATGCGCAGGAATAGTGATCGCTTCCAAACTTGCGTTGTACCGCTGACACTGACCGATGAAAAAGAAGCACTCTACCAACGATACCGCGAGCAGTTTGATGGCTATATAGCTCCTACCTTGCGCGATAGCCTGTTTGATGGAGGATGGATAAACGTTTATCAAACCTTAGAAACCCAAATTTACGACGGGGATAAGTTAGTGGGAATCAGCTTTTTTGACATTGGAAATTCTACCAGCGCTAGCATATTAGGCATATACGACCCTGATTATCAATCGTATAGCTTGGGATATTTTACCATGTTGTTAGAAATGGAATATTGCAAACAGCAACATTTCAACTATTACTACCCCGGGTATGTGGTGCCGGGTTATCCCCGATTCGACTATAAACTGCGGCTCGGCAGTATTGAATACCTGCGTCTGCATGCTTACCAATGGTTAGATTACGAAACATACGAGGAAGACCAACACGACCCATTGGTGGTGATGCACGGAAAATTGACAGCACTATATCGGCAAATCAGCGGCAAGGGAGTGTCTGTTAAAATGATGCAATACCCACTTTTTGAGGCCAATTTGTTTGGGTTAGCTCCCGATAACTACCTCGAATACCCCATAGTAATACAATTGATCGAAAAAAACACCCCGTCCACGGGGATGCACTTGGTGGTGTTTGATGTCCGCTTCCATACTTACTACTTACTGTACTGTACTTCATTCAAGGAATTTAGCCTCTATTTCAACTTGAGTTATCTGCACCGATTCAGTCCCCGCACGAATTTGCTGGAATTGATGGTCATAGAAAACATCCTCTTTCAAAGCAATCAACTGGAAGATATGGCGGATATTCTCCGGCTCAACTTTAGTACTCAATCATAAGAGTATGTCTAAAATTCACTCCCTTTCGCTCAATCAGGAAAATTTAGATATACTCTAATAACACGGTAATCCGCAATTTTTTCTCTACCTATCCCAAAGAACTTCTTACTTTTGTAAACCCTGATGGAGTAGCACATCAGGGTTTACTATTTTTTATCCACCATGGCAGAACCATCTTCCAACACAGGTGCCCGAAAGGGTAGAACAACGAGCAAGCAAGGGCGCGAAGACCTTTCCAGTTATGTATTTGGAAAAGTACCTCCGCAGGCGATACCGCTTGAGGAGGCTATTTTGGGGGCTATACTATTGGAAAAAGATGCCTTAACCCAGGTGTTGGATATCCTCCAGCATGATGCTTTTTACGTAGATGCCCACCAGTTGATTTACCAGTCGATGCTGCGATTGTTTGAACGCTCCCAGCCTATCGACCTGTTAACGGTGATGGAAGAGCTAAAAAAAACGGGGGAATTGGAAGTGGTAGGAGGGCCAGCCTATTTGGCAACGCTATCTAACAAGGTGGCATCATCGGCCAATATTGAGTTTCACGCACGTATCGTAGCCCAAAAATTCATACAGCGCGAGTTGATCCGCATTTCCACCCAAACGATTAATGACGCATTTGAAGATACAACGGATGTATTTGACCTGTTAGATAGCGCGGAAAATAACTTGTTCAAAATTGCCGAGCGCAATATGGGCCGCAGTGTAGATCGCATGGGGACACTGGCCACCAAGCTCCTCAAGCAAATTGAGGAAATGAAAGACAAAGCAGAGGGTTTGACCG
>JAWKLL010000024.1:0-80167 GCA_041392765.1 Saprospiraceae bacterium | reverse complement strand
GGTGATGGGCAGCCAGTCCGTGACGGGGCGGGAATCGTCGAACATAAAATGGTAAGATTATAGGTTTGAAAGATACTATGCGCCACAAAGTTAGCTGTTTCTTTAGTTTGTAGTTAAATATTCTTACCATCATGATGACTCAAATGCGGCAAAAGGGGAAAATTGGCATCCAAATAAACCAACATCATCGCGCTATATTGGACATTGATCAATTTTATGCCCATTTTTTTTATATTAGTAATTCGACATAAAAAACTGATAATCAATTAGATAGTTTTTGTGTGAGGGATAGGAGCGGACGTGCCGACTGCAAGGAGGTACTGGAGCGGATAGCCCGACCCCTGTTTTGCAGGGGGCACACCCTAACCTGTTGGTTTTTAATTTTTTACATTTAGTTATTATCCATAATTCACGTTTTAATAAAAATCAAATTCACGTCTATCCCACCTCGCTACCCGCATACTTCCTGCGGCGTATCCACGTGTAAATAAAACCGAAGACAGCCAATAAGCCGAGGGGTAATGCGATGTTGATGAACTGCCAGAAGCGGCTTTCTGCTTCCGCTTTTTCGGTGTTCAATAGGCGCAGGCGCACTTCCTTGCTGCGGGCTTGTATGACCCCCCCCTCGTCTAAGAGGTACTCTATGGCGTTGATTAAGAAGTCTTTATTGGAAAACTGGTATTTCTCAAACTCGTTGAACCCTAGGGGCAACACGCTTCCGTCGGCTCTCACGGGGTTGGCGGCTACATCGCCGTCCGATACGACGATCATCCGGTTGGGTACGCTTTCTTTTTTGTACTCCGCATCAATGGTACGTAGCATGTCCATCGTTTCAGCGGTCAGACGGTTTTCGTACATGCTAGGAAATACGCCTTCCATCAGTACAGCCAGCACCATGCCGCTCTCTTGGAATCGCTCCGGATCTAAGTCGTAACGGAGGAAATTGAAATCCATACCCAAGGGTAGCTTCTGGTAGCGGGATGTCTCACTGCTTTGCAGCAAAGGCGTTTTGGTAATCTCCGTCTTGGTGCGCGGGCTGATGTCGATAGAACTGGGGTAGCGCAGGTTCACCCCTTCCAAACTCCGCACCACTGGGTGGTTGCTTTGGGGCAACGACAAGACATGATAAGGGTAGCGGAATAGGTCGAACTGCGGCGCATTGCCCACCACGCCCGTAGCCAAGGGGATGCGGGTGCAGCGCATATCCAACACCAAATCCGTGTTGAGCCTGACACCGTATTTAAACAGCAAATCATCGATGTTCAGCTCGTAGGGCGACGGGTAAAACTCCTTGCGCCCCTGAAGGCTGTCCAAATCCACCGCTACTTTGTCCAGCAGCCATAGCACCTTGCCGCCGTTCATGATGTACTGGTCAATCTTGAACTTGTTGCGCTCCGAAAAGGGGCGGGTAGGTTTGGCTATCACCAAGGCTTCCACCTCCTTGGGTATGGCAGCTACGCTTGTCCAACGCCAAACGCCCGTCTCGTAGTGGGTGCGCACTCTTTCAAGGTCGGCGGTCTGTGCTGCCACCAGCTCGCCCTGCCCGTAGTGAAGGCAACGATATGGTGATAGTAACGTTCAACTTTTGGATGGCATTGGCCAATTTGTATTCCAACAAAGCCACGGCATTGTTCAGGGATCACGTCGTTGGGTACGCCGGTATCTCGTTTTCCAAAATATTGACCACCTCCGATTGCTCGCCCTAAACACGATGGCATACGGAAAGATGGACGTAATGGAGGTTTCGTCTGTGCCTTTCACGCGCAGGTTCACGGGCAAGATGCCGTCTTCTTTGTACTTTTTCCCGCCGCTGGTTGATCTCGTCGCCGTCCCTGGTTGGGTCGTAAAATTCGTACTCAATAAAGCAGTCCCCCGAAAATCTTCCAGCATTTCCCGAGTCGCTTCCTGCAATCTTTTGAATCCGGCGGGGTATTTATCCCCAGCCAGCAGCACGCGAATGAATACCACATCTTCCTGCTGTTCCAGCATGGCACGGGTGCCAGGGGTGAGGGTAAAACGCTTCTCCTCCGTCAAGTCTAATGCCCCGTACAGCGGGCGACCGCTCATTCGGCTGTTGGCCACAATGTTTAGCAACACGACCACCGCCAATCCAAGAACCGCTTGTAGGGTGGTTTGTATTTTTTTATTTGCTTGCATAGTTCTTTACAATGATGAACACTACCACTTACGCCGCTCCATCGCCAAAATGGACAGAAACAGAAAAAAACCGGCTAGACTCACAAAATACACCATATCGCGGCTATCCAGTACGCCCCGACTCAGGCTTTCATAATGATATAGCATACCCGACATTTGTAGCACGGTATCGCCTCCACCCAACAGGAACGGAAGCCGACTCAAATAATCGAACCCCCAGTAAAACCAGAAGGACAGTGCCGTGGCCAGCAAGAAAGCAACGATTTGATTTTTCGTCACCGCACTGGCAAACACGCCGATGGCCACAAAACCCGCCGCCAAAAAAAATAACCCAATATAAGACCCCAAGATACCGCCCGCGTCCAAATTGCCTTGGGGTGCACCCAATTGATAAACCGTGTAGTAGTACAACACAGTAGGTATCAACGCAAACACCACCAACGCCAAGCTGGCCAAGTACTTGCCCGCCAATATCTGCCAATCGGAGATGGGGCGGGTGATGAGCAGTTCAATCGTGCCGTTTTGTTGCTCCTCCGCAAAGGTGCGCATCGTCACCGCAGGCACCAAAAAAATAAAAATCGTGGGTGCCATCGAAAACAACGGGTCGAGGGTAGCAAAACCATGACTCAACAGGCTTGTATCGGGAAAAACAAACAGAAACAAGCCCAGTACTACCAAAAATACGCCCACCACTATGTAGCCGATGAGCGAACTAAAGAACAGGTTGATTTCTTTTCTAAAGATACTTATCATAAATGAGTTAATTCTTATTGATCCTCAAAGTATTAGACATGGTTTCCAGCTCATAAGTCTGCGTAAATCCGCGTATTCATCTGCGAGTATCTGCGGGAAAAACTTACCACCTTGAATCCTGCCTAATAGTCAAAGTACTAGGCATTTTTTCCCCGCTGATTGACGCAGATTTTTTCCGCAAAGTCCGCTGATAAGTCTGCGTAAATCCGCGTATTCATCTGCGAGTATCTTCGGGAAATATTCACCACGTTGTATCATGCGTATTAGTTTGATCCATCCTTTATGACTGGCAACCACAACGGATGCCGATCGTCGTAGATGAGCAGTATTTTTTGCAACCGCGCTAGCTGCTCCTCTTCCGTCAGGCTCTTCAGCGTAGCCGTCAGCACCGCATCGTCTGCTATTGCTTGTGCCATCCCCTCTGGATCAAAGTCCCAGGTTTGACCCGTACCCAAGTGGATAATCTTCTCCGTCAACTCGGCGCGGGGGCGAGCCACTGCCTTTTCCCTAAAAGGGCGACCATTCACCGGATTATAGGCTCGCACCATCACCGTGTCGTAGGCCAAGGTATCATAAGCGTAGTAGGAAAGCAGCCCCTTTACGCGCAGCCCAGCAAACACCGAAAACCGTCGCAATGAATCTTTGTAGGCAAACACATAAGGCATGCCATCCACGCATATCGCTGCCACCTGATCCAACGGTATTTCCAAGTCGGGCCGCCCTAGCGGGTGCAGGGTTTCTACCTTTAGCAACCACTCATCGGCCTGCAATACCATCTGCCCCCCCAAGTTTTTGAATGCAATGGTAGGTGTATTAAGCCGTAGGTCGGTCAATTGGCTATACACGCCATCGCGGAACGCATAGCTTACATCCACCCGCTGACTGTCGGGGAGCGGTGCTTCTTGCCCGTGCAGCCCCCAGCTTATCAACAACATCCACAACCACCAACCTACCCTCATGCGCCTGCTTTTTTCTCCGTCAGTTGTCGGAATACGTCCTCTATGCTCATTTCATCGCGGTGCAACTCCAGCAGCGGAGCATCCGCACTCACAGCTAGTTTGAACAATGCCTCGCGTATGTCCATTTTCCCCGAAGTAGTCAGTTTCCAGCGGTTTTTCCCCGCAGGGTCTATTTTCTGCACGCCGTTCAGGCCGCGCAACGCCTCTGCCCCCACCGGTCGCGCAAAAGCCACTGTCACCACCGACTGCCCCTGTATCCGCGCCTGCAACTGGTCGATCGGGTCATTGGCCACCAACCGCCCTCGGTTGATGATGACCACGCGATCGCAGAGCGCTTGCACCTCCTGCATAATATGCGTGGAAAACAAAACCGTTTTTTGTTGCCCCAACTGTTTAATGAGTGCGCGAATCTCCGCCAATTGATTGGGATCCAAGCCCGAAGTAGGCTCGTCCAATATCAGCACCTGCGGGTCGTGTAGCATGGCCTGTGCCAGCCCCACCCGTTGCCGATAACCTTTCGACAACGCACCGATGGGCTTGTGTTGCTCCACCCCCAACCCCGTCATCTCTATCAGCTCCGCGATGCGTTTTGCAGGCTGTGCAATCTTATATATCCTCGCCACAAACGTCAGGTACTCGCGTACATACATGTCCTTGTACAACGGGTTGTGCTCCGGCAAGTACCCAATGTGTCGCTTAGCGGCCAGCGTATCCTTCGCCACATCTACCCCGCACACCTCCACCGATCCAGCGGTAGGCGGCAAGTACCCAGTTATCATCTTCATGGTAGTGGTTTTGCCCGCTCCATTAGGTCCCCAAAAAGCCCAAAATCTCTCCAGGGTGCGCCTCAAAATCAATACCATCCACCGCATGCTGGATGCCATAAATTTTTGTCAGTGCCGTTACTTGTACAGACATATCGTTCGTTTATCACCTACTTATTATGACCCTCGGCAAAGCCTCGGCCGGTGTGCTTCGCGTAGCCACACCCCGCCTTACAGGACGGGGCGCGTCTCATGCTGCGGCCCCTTATCCGGGGCATTCCGCGAAAATGTTTAATGCCCAATTTCCTTCCATTCACACATCCATCACATCGATAGCTATGGGACAAAATCACACATCAAATCCCGATAGCCATCGGGACAAAAATCAAAATCTAAAGGGGTTCGCCGAAAACGTATCACCCTGCCTTAGATCACCCGTTTTCACACCTTTAGCGAACCAACGGGTACGTTGCTCTGATGTACCATGCGTGAAGGATTCCGGCACCACGTATCCTTGCGACTGCATCTGGATGTTGTCGTCGCCTACGGCTGCCGCAGCGCGAATGGCCTCTTCAATATCGCCTTCTTCAAGAATGTTCTTCATACGTTGGGCGTGGTTGACCCAAACACCCGCCAAGAAATCGGCCATCAATTCCAATCTTACAGAAGCATCGTTGTATTGTGCCTGCGAAACCCTGCCGCGCATTTTATCTACTTGTTGGGTGTAGCCAAGCAGAAACTGAACGTGGTGCCCCACTTCATGCGCCAATACGTAGGCCATAGCAAAATCGCCGGGGCTTTGAAACGGTTTTTAAGCTCGCGATAGAAGCTCAGGTCAATGTACAGCTTTTGGTCGGCGGGGCAGTAAATACTGTAGCCGCATTAGCGCGTCCACAACCAGAGACTGTCTCCCCAGAGAAAATGACCAATACAGGCTTCTGATACGTGCGTCCTAATTGCTCTGGGAAGAGCTTCGTCCACACATCTTCGGTGTCTTGCAACACGATCGAAACAAAGTTAGCCAGCTCATCCTCTGCGGCATTGCCGGTAGTCGTGCCGTTGGTGCTTTCCGTAGGAGCAGCCGCCATGCCACCTCCCCCCCAAATACCTGAAGCAGGTCGGCAGGGTTCTTGCCCATGATTAGTGCGAATATGACGATGAGGATGGTACCAATACCAAATCCCCCACCTACTTTTTTGCCCATAGAACCTCCGCCACCACGGCGGTCTTCTACATTAGTGCTTGCTTTTCTACCTTGCCAACGCATAGTATGTATTTTTTAGTGAAATAAACAACTGCTGAGTAATTTTGACGGAAATAAACGGTTCAATTTTTTTCCGTCACTAGTAGTAAATCGTAAACCCTACCCGATAATTAAAAAGGTCGAGTGTGTTAATGCCGATTAAATTGAGGTCATAGGCGAGCATGACTTCGTAGGCCACATTCCCACCCGTGCCGCTGTTATAACCTGCTCCGATGAAAGCATTCATACCCGAAATTCGGTCTTTTGTCAGGTTGGCATCGCTGTAAACAATACCTCTGTTTTCGTACAAAAACTCTCCCTGCACAAAAAACCGCGATAGATCGCCGGGCGAACAAACGCTCCTAATCCCCAATCTGTCACCCCTGCACTTTGGATGTTGTTGAATACATCGCGCACCCTGAAATTGGTGTAAATCAGCTTTGCTTTAGGGATCTACACTCAAAGCTGGTAGAATCTTATACCCCGCCATAGGTTCAGCCCCCACCGAGAAGGTGGAAAAATTGAATTGCGAACTAAACCCAAGGTTTACGTGTGCACCATACCACCAGCGTTTACCTTGCGTATCCGATTGTGCCTGGCTCGTTACCACCGTCAGGCATACGATAAATAATGAGAAAAATATTTTTTGCATATTAAAAATGTATTGTGTTGAATGGCAACCTTTGCTACGCCTTCATTAGACTAATCCGAGCGGCAAAAGTATCAAGTAATTTGACAGAAATAAACTGTTCAATTTTTTTCGTCCTTAAATCATATTTCTATGCCCCCAATGCCTTTCAGGCGACAAAATAAGTGTTTTGCTACCAATAGCGCAATCCTAAACACATTTATTACTTGCTCAGTCGAATGAAATAATATATTTGCCCTTAGGAAGATTATTTTTTCCTCCTCCCTCCTAATTCCCACCTGCCAATTCATCGCTGAAAAAGTACACTTTTATCAATATTATCAAACGGTACGATGAGACCCCTTGTTCTGTTATTCCTGATGCTTACCGGAAGCGTCCTGTCGCTTTTTAGCCAAACGGCTATCCAATTACAACCTTCTTCCTGGCAAACGACTGTTTTGGAGGATCATTTCGATGATTACCATTTGGTGGAATTTGATCCTGCGGTACTGTACGCGCTGTGGGAGCATACACCCGGCAACTTAACTTTCGGAATGACGTGGCCCTTAGGCCGCGACATGGCCTTTGATCTTCCACCTTTCGATCAACGTTCACCTCGGTTTATCCACCAAGAATGGGATGGCAGCCGTGTACGCCGATCCGCTCCTTCCCGCAATGCTGTTTATCGTGCTGGCTCCTCTATTTTTACGGTGGATGAGCAGTTCGTATTCGGCAAATGGGTATATCAAGAAGAAGAATACTTCCTGGAACCGCTTTGGTTGAAAGATGCAACCGCACCTCCATCGATATATATTCTTTACAAAGGTACCGATGCCCGCATGCCCGCAAACTTTTGTAGTGTAGAAGATGACAGAGAACACAGTAAACACGAACATGCTACAGAAATCATTGGCCAAGAAAAAGCAGGAGAATGCCTTATCGTAGAAATTGCTTTGGCATCCGATTTTGAGTTATATCAAGACTTTGGCAATAACGCCACCAGTGTTGAAAACTTCATGCTCAACACCTTGGCCAACGTGCAAACCAACTACGATGATGAATTTGCCGATGAACTACAATACGAGGTTGTCACCACCTTTATCGCCACCTGTACCAATACTTCTTGTGACCCTTGGACTAATAACACCGATGCGGGTACCCTATTAGACGATTTCACAGATTGGGGCAATGGAGGCAATTTTGGTATCACTTTCGATGTGGCTACACTGTGGTCAGGTCGGAATTTCGATGGATCAACAATTGGTGTAGCTTGGTTGGGTGGGGTCTGTAATTCCCTACGTTACAACACTACGGAAAACTACGGAGGAGGCGTGCAACAGTTGCGTGTATTGTGGGCACATGAGTTGGGCCACAATTGGGATGCCGTACACGATGAAACAGGCACGTGGATCATGTCACCTTCCGTAAATGCTTCTACCAATTGGTCGGCACTCTCCCAATCAGATATGAACGCTTTTATAGCTTCGCGCAACTGCTTAGCTTCCTGCGGCGTTGCTGAACCTCCCGTTGCAGAAATCGGCGCTATTTATGACCAAATCTGTGTGGGGTCGGTAGTGCCGTTTTTTGACGAAACCGAAAGCACCGTTACCGACCGGTTTTGGGATTTTACAGAAGGCAGCCCTTCTTTTTCCACTCAAGCGCATCCATTAGTAACCTTTGATGAGCCTGGTTTTTACACCATCTCTTTGAGTGTGGAAAATGCGTTGGGTGACGATAACACCTCCTACAGCATCGAAGTGGGAACAGATCCCAACTTTCGAAAAATATTGCATTTCCAGCATTTTGAAAATGGTTTTGGCGGTTGGTCAATCGACAACCCTGATAACAGCGACACCTGCAAATTACAACGGTCAACGGCAATCTTGGCAGTTCGGCAGCAGCCATAAACAATTACGACTACAATGCAGATGGCGAGATTGATGCCTTAGTAAGCCCCATTTTCGACCTTTCCCAATCAGCAGAGGTGCGCTTTGCGATGGAATATGCCTACGTGAGGTATAGTGATTTTTTGGAAGACCAGCTAATCGTTCGCATTTCCACAGATGGCGGCAATACCTTCCCAACCACGCTATTCACCGGCGACGAAAATGGAAGCGGCAACTTTGCTACCGGCTTCAATAACACCAACCCCTTCACCCCCGCTTCAGCAGACGACTGGTGTGGTGCTGGGCCAGCCTGTATAGCGCTGGATTTATCGGCTTACGATGGGATGAACGATATCGTTATCCGCATTGAAAACATCAATGGTTACGGCAACTGGATGTATGTGGACAATATCTCTCTTTCCGCTTCCTGTGGTGCTACAGAACCGCCTGTCGCTGCTTTTTCAGCAGATCCGACCATCGGTTGTGCACCTTTGTTGGTTGAATTCACCGATGAATCTACAGGACTAGTTGCTTTCCGCGAATGGATATTTGAGGGTGGTTCCCCTGAGTTTAGCGAAGAAGCGAACCCTTTGGTGGATTATTTCGACCCCGGTGAATATGAAGTGATGCTTACCGTGGAAAACAACGCAGGGTCTGACACGCATACAGAAACTACCTTCATCACAGTGCTGGGATTACCCTTTGCCGATTTTTCCTTTACCGCTACCGGCATGACCTACCAGTTTACCAACCTATCGCAAAACGAGGATGATCTGGAATGGAGTTTTGGCGATGGCAATACCAGTACGCAGGAAAACCCATCTCATACCTACAGCGAACCGGGTACTTATACTGTAACATTGGATGTATTCAATGAATGTGGTACAGAATCCTATCAGGAAACGATTGTTGTCGAAGCTGACTTAATTGCGGAATTTACAAGTGATGTTACAACAGGATGCACTTCCTTAGTAGTCAATTTCGAGGATGTCTCCATTGGTTTACCCATCGCCTGGGAATGGACCTTTGAAGGCGGCAACCCGGCTACCTCTTCCTTGGCCAACCCCGTAGTAACTTACAACACCCCCGGCAGCTATGATGTAACCTTGGTCGTGGACAATGGCACTTCCGTGCAAACTATTACCTTAGAAGATTATATTGTTGTCAATAGCGAGCCAACGGTATATTTCACAACAACCGTCACACCCGGTTCAGGAATAATCGCAACGGATAATAATTCATCCAATGCAGATTCTTACATTTGGGATTTTGGTGACGGCTCTACTTCTAATGAACTGCAGCCCATTCACACCTATACCGCCGAGGGAACTTACACGGTATCACTGACAGCAGAAAATGAATGTGGTGAGGTGACGATGACGCAAGAAGTAATGATTGTGTTCCCTCCAGAGGCGACTTTCACCGCTTCCACAACAGCGGGGTGCGCTCCGTTGGCAGTTGATTTCATGGCCTCCCCCCAAGGAGCTGGTTATACCTACGAGTGGTCGTTCCCCGGAGGTATGCCAACTACTTCGGATGATGCCAACCCTACTGTAACCTATACAACGGAGGGTGTGTATGATGTCACACTGACCGTAACCAATGCAGGAGGCAGTTCTACTATTTCCCAAACGAGTTTTGTTCAGGTGGATGGTGCTATAATTGCTCTTTTCGATGCCATCGCTACCCCTGTAGCTTGACCGTTCAACTTTTCGACTTGAGCGAGTACGCAGATACCTACACTTGGGATTTTGGCGATGGACAAACAGCATCAGACAACCTCACGGAATACACTTATGCTAATGAAGGCACTTACACCATCACCTTGACAACGGAAAGCAATTGCGGAACAGCTATCGCTACACAGACGGTAACGCTCGTAGAACCTGTTTCGCCTGTCATCACCGCCAATGTGACAGCAGGTTGTGCCCCCTTGACGGTTGAATTTACAGCAGCCCCTCAGGAAGACGGATACACCTACGATTGGTCTTTCCCGGGAGGTACGCCCATTGATGCTACCGAAGCATTCGTAACGGTAGTCTATCAAACTGCCGGTGTGTTCGATGTCATTTTGCAAATCACCAATGCAGCAGGAACAGGGGTTCGCACGGAAGAGTCACTGATTGTTGTATCGGGACTACCAACGGCTGATTATTCTTTTAGCAACGAATTAGGCAGCGGCGATGTGGTCTTCATCAATGAAAGCGCCAACGCCGATGTATATGAGTGGATATTAGGCGATGGCAACCACCTGTTCACAACGGATGCTACCTACACTTATACCCAAGCGGGCACCTATCAAGTGGGGTTAGTAGCCAACAATGACTGTGGTGCCGATACGGCTTGGCAAACAGTATCCATTCTATTTCCACCAACGGCCACGTTTACTCATACGGAGGCGATGGGATGCAGCCCACTTACCGTAACCTTTGAGGCGGATGAGCAAGGAGAAGGATATACCTATCTCTGGATGTTTGAGGATGGCAACCCTGCTAGTAGTACGGCTGCTAACCCACAAGTGACGTTCGCCAATCCCGGCCTTTATGGTGCCAGCCTAACCGTTACCAATGCCGCAGGCAGCACTACTTATTCACAAGCAGGCTTCGTGATGGTGCAAGGACTGCCAAGTGCAGAATTTGTAGTCAATAACACACCGGGCGACTTATCGGTATCGTTGACAGCTTCCGTTGTAAATACCCAATCACTGAGTTGGAATTTGGGCGACGGCAATACCGCAACAACTACTGTGATGGATCACACCTACGAGTTTCCGGGTACTTACACCATTATACTAACGGTAACCAACGAATGTGGCAGCACAAACTACCAACAAGATGTGACCATTATACTGCCTCCTACATCGGCCTTCACCGCTAGTAACACAATGGTTTGCCCGGGGGAAATGGTGGTATTGGATGCTATAGAAACGGGCGAAGGATACACCTACCTATGGAATATGGAAGGAGGTACGCCCAATAGCAGCACAGCGGCTTCGGTCGCTACCCAGTTTGACACACCGGGGGTATATGACGTGCAGTTGAGCGTCACGAATGCCGCAGGAACGACGAATACCGTTCAGCAAATCACCGTAGGTGCGTTGCCTACTGCCGATTTTGTGGCTAATATTGCCGGACTCACAGCTACTTTTGTCAACAACAGCACCTTGGCAGAATCCTTCCTATGGACGTTTCCTGATGGTAGCACTGCTACCGAAATGATGCCTTCGTTTACCTTCCCACTGGCCGGAATGTATGAGGTAACATTGGTTGCTACCAATGCTTGTGGAAGTACCTCCTATACAGGATCCGTCAACATATCGGGAAGCATTCCTATGGTGAGTTTCACTCATACCGAAACAGAAGGCTGTGGACCACTGACGGTTCAATTCACGAACACATCTGCCAACGCAGACAGCTTTGTTTGGAGCTTCCCCGGTGGCGAACCCGCTACTTCTACCGAACCCAATCCTGTGGTGACTTACAACACACCGGGCGAATTTACCGTAACGCTAACCGCCACTAACGTCTTTGGTTCCAATGCCTTGTCGCAGCAAGATATTGTGGTGGTACTTCCTTTGGCTACTGCTGGTTTTGATTATGAACTGACGGGCGTAACGGCTGAGTTCGACAACCTCTCCACCCAGGCGTTGGCTTATACTTGGCTATTCCCTGATGGTACAACGGCTACGGAGGAATTTCCAACTTATACGTTCCCCGGTAATGGCACATACGAAGTGACATTGGAAGTGGCAGGGGCTTGCAATACAGCTTCCGTTACCCAAACCATTGTTATTGATGGAGCTTTGCCTGATGTGCAAATAAGCACAGATACATCGGAAGGATGCGCTCCGTTTGTGGTCACCTTTACCGATTTATCCACGGGTAGTAATGGGCAGCGCAATTGGTCATTCCCTGGCGGCGAACCCGCTACCAGCAGCGATTCTATGGTAGTGGTACAATACAACGCTCCCGGTGTTTATGATGTAACGCTGGAAGCCAGCAACATTTATGGCGTAACCAGCCAGTTGTACACAGGGGTCGTAACGGTGCAATTGCCCCCACCATTGCCCACCTTTACAGCCACTACGGTTGATGGGATAAGCTTTGGATTAGAAGTGGACAACCCCGCAGCAGACCTAACCTATCAATGGGATATGGGCGACGGTACGCAGCTATCAGGTAACATAGTAGCGCATACCTACATAGCTTCTGGGGTATATACCGTCACACTAACCGCCCTCGGTGCATGTGGCGAAGCATTCACCGCACAGGTAATAGAGGTAATCATCAACCATGTGGAGCAACCCGCTTGGGCTACACAGTTGCAGTTAGTCCCCAACCCTACTGCTGGGCCGCTTTCGATACATGCTGAACAATGGCCTACGGCGGGACAAATAGCCATTGTCGTCATAAACCCACTGGGTCAGGCAGTCGCCCACACCAACTGGGATGTTCAGCCCGGCAACTGGCAACAGCTGCTTGCCATAGACTTTCTACCCGCCGGCACTTACTGGATACGCCTCGCATGGCAATCAGAAACGTGGACATGGAAGGTGGTTAAGCTGTAAATGGTTGAATTACGAGCTTGTCTAAATTTTCCTGATGGAGCGAAAGCGAATCTATCGAGGAAATTTTAGACAAGCTCTATTGACGTGCATACGAATCAATCGCTCTTAAAAACTGACATTGCCACGAGATTGTTCATTCCCCTTTGACGGTTTTTCTTGCATTTCCTTTTAATTGTTTGTAACTTTTGATCCCCATCTCTAGGTAACTACGGTAAGAAGATGAACTGCTTTGATACCCAATGGGGTCTAAAATTTTATTTCCTTCACCATCTAAAATTACAAAAAATGGTTGGCTCGTAGATTCAAATATTTGCATCTGGTACAAAGCATTTTTTTCACCTATTGTGCTAATCCATCGAACTTTTCCATCACTATTTACGCTAACTCGATAACTATTTTCAAGCGGTGTTTTATCATCTACATACAAGATTATGGGTACATAATTTTTATCTATAATTGCTCTATTCGGGTTTTCAACGAACAATTCTCGTTCATAACTTGTGTCACCAACACAAGCAAAACAACTAAATAATAATAAAATTGGCTTCTCTTTTATTTTAGCACAACTTAGGCCATCTTCTAGTGATCTATATACTTTTAGTCCTTCAAAATCATATACATTAGAACTGGTTTCGTTGCATAAACTATCAACCCGTTTTTCACAATCGGTTATTATGCAGCAAATAATAAATAGTATCCAAATTTGTCTCATTCACACTGTTATTATTTCTTATTCCCTATCCGCTACTCATTAAAAAACGGATATCCGCGCTAAGGGGCTGAAGGGGGGTTACCTCCCGACCATCGGGAGGGACGAGCGTCAGCGAAGCCCGGAAGCACCTGACCCCGCCCTTTAGGTATGATGGAACAAAAACTGACCCTGCGGGGGAGCGCCCTAAGTGCTAATAAATATACAACGCTATTACATAAAAAGACACCGCCCCTCTTCACGAGCAAGGACGATGTCTTTTGTATAGTAGAAAAAGAACCTTGTTATTGCTTAACAATTCGCTGCCAAGCGGATTTCCCCTCTGCCGCAA
This sequence comes from Saprospiraceae bacterium, assembly GCA_041392765.1. Taxonomy (GTDB): domain Bacteria; phylum Bacteroidota; class Bacteroidia; order Chitinophagales; family Saprospiraceae; genus Lewinella. The sequence goes on along the minus strand of JAWKLL010000024.1, from coordinate 66,170 downwards.
TCAGCAATAAGTAGGTGCCTTGGGGCAAATCGGACATATCCCACTGAATGTGTTGCTGCCAAGTGCGTTGTGCTAACTGGCGGCCTTGCAGATCGAATAATTGCCCGATAACGATGCCTTCCACCTCGGGTAGCTGAATGTTGATAACATCCTGAACGGGGTTGGGGAATAGGGAAACGGGCGTTTCCAATGCTTCGCCGACATTCGTCACCACTAAGGGGGTATTGTCTGCGGGCTGGCTGGCCACCGTTTGTATCACAGCGCGGGTATCGCTGTCGTTCAGTATGGCCAATGCGTACAACTGATCCATCGCCCAGCCGGCATCCGCTAAAAGGGAAGCCTCCACCACGATAGAATCACCCGCAGTGGTAGGCAGATCAATGGTCATGCCTTGGGGGGCATCATTGAAGGTTTTGCGGAATACATCGTGGTGCTCGTCTTCTCCATTAGGTGCGTCGTAGTTCACCAATTTTTCCACTGCCGCCAAAAATAGCTTGGCCTGCGCCGTGCTGTGGGTGTCCACCGCTTTGATGGAAAGCCATACATTGATTTGGTTGCCATCCTTGGTTTGCCAAAAACGCATACTGATGGGGGTAGTTTGGTTTTGGTAGGGTGTGAAAATAGATGCCGCTCCATAGTTGGCGCCCGAAGGAATGGCCTCCCCATTGATGACCAAGCGGGGTGTGCCACCAAATACACCGTGGTAATTGGTACGTGCATTGTTCTCGGTGGGGTTGGCTTGGTGTAGCACGCAGCTTGGGTAAGGTGAACTGGGGTGTATAGACACGTGCAGCACTCCTTCTTGGCTGTTCAAATTGTTGTAAAAACCAGGGTTTCGGTTGGCGCATATTCCACAGCGCGTATTGGTAAAATGCTCCACCACAATGTTTTTGGGTACGCTCTGCCCCCATAATACACTGCCAGCCAATAGTGCCAACAAGGAAAGTACAGTTCTGATCATCGTCATTTCTTTGGTAAGTGATAAAATAGAATAGACTTGTTCTACGGGTCATGAACGAGCGAAAGCGTTGGCGATCTCGGCTGAGCCGAGACGACGAGGCTTTTTAACGAAATGCAGTACAAAATTTACCGCTTATAGCCGTTTGATGCCCCGTAGAACAAGTCTAATACAGATACAGGAACAAATCACATCTCATTTTGGTCGTCATTTTTTTATATTTGTAGGGTAAAAAAAGCACGCATGTCTGTTGCCGAACATTTCCGAAGCCGAATTGCGCCCACACCCAGCGGGTTGCTGCATCCAGGCAACGGTACATCCTTTGTGATTACGTGGGCACTGGCGCGTGCGTATAGCGGTACATTATTACTGCGAATCGACGACTTAGACAGGGCACGCTATCGCCGCGAATATGTGGAGGATATTTTCCAAACATTGGAATGGTTAGGCATTGATATAGATGAAGGCCCTTCCGGCGTAGAAGACTTTGAACGGAACTGGTCGCAGCACATACGCCTCCCCCGCTATCATGCAGCACTGAACCAACTGAAAGCCGATGGCCACCTTTTTGCCTGTCGGTGTACGCGAAAGCAACTGTCGCACGCCGCCGATTCGGGTGTTTATCCTGGTCATTGCACCCATCTTCACCTGCCATTTGAAGAAGAGGATACCGCTTGGCGAGTCTATCCTGATACGGGTGATGGTAGCCTCTCCATGCGCGTATGGCCACAAGGAGAAATATTACTCCCTTACCCTGCGGATTCCTTCGTTGTGCGTCAGAAAAATGGCTATCCCGCCTACCAAATCGCTTCTTTAGTGGACGATACGCATTTTGGTATTACCCATATTGTTAGGGGCGAAGATTTGCTGCCTTCAACCGCTGCACAACTTTATTTAGCTAATTTGATGAAAAATACCACCTTCCCCGCTACTGTCTTTCTGCACCACCCCTTGATAAAGGATGCAAATGGGCAAAAACTATCCAAAAGCAAGGGGGCGGGTTCCATCCAAGCTTTGCGCCACCAGGGGGCTACGCCGCTATTATTGTATCAGCAAGCGGCCACCTTATTGGGGTTGCCTGCTACGATCAATGACCCACAGGAGTTGGTAGAGAATGTGGTGCAGCGGGATTATTTACAACTTTGAAGATGCCAGCATGAACTACCCCACTGTATTTCCGCCTACCGCCTACATCGACTTCCACACCCATCGGGCGCGGTATGGAGACAGGGAAGATGTGTTGGAAATCATCTCTTCCCACCTTGGCGACGGTAAGGAAGGCTCGTTGTACACCCTTGGTTGCCACCCTTGGCTGACAATGGAACAATTGGACGCGACAGCCTTATCCGACCTACAAGACACCCTGCTGAACGACCCACGGTGCTTGGCTTTGGGGGAATGTGGTTTGGACAAATTGAAAGGGCCAGCCATGTCTATTCAGATAGCTATTTTAGAACAGCAGTTGGAGTTGGCCGATCGCCATCGAAAAAGCGTGGTCATACACTGCGTACGAGCCTATGATCCACTGCTGCAAGTAAAAAAGCAATTCCCGAATATTCCCAACTGGGTCATTCACGGGTACGCCAGACATGATATTTTGGCCAAAAGCTTAGTCGATCAAGGGTTTTACCTTTCGTTACGCTGGAGGTGTCTTCTCACGCGGGGCTTTTAAAGGCCGTAAGAGACCTACCCATAGATCGAATTTTTTAGAAACTGATAGTGCCCATTGGCAAGATATCAATGCGGTGTATGTCTCTTGTGGCCGAATGGAGACACATCTCCTCGATGAACTTAAAGCCAGTATGGCGGATAACTGTACAACTTTTTTAGCAAGTGAGTGACTGGACACAACGCACACAACTGCTGATAGCGAACAAGGCATTCAGCAATTACAACAAGCCCATGTTTTAGTCGTAGGTTTAGGCGGCGTGGGTAGCTATGCCGCCGAGGCTTTGGTACGCGCCGGTGTCGGGCAATTGACCATTGTGGACGGGGATGTAGTGGACCCTACCAACAAAAACCGCCAGTTGCAAGCCTTGGATAGTACCGTGGGGCAACCCAAAGCCCAGTTGCTGAAAACTCGTTTTTTGGATATCAACCCCCGCCTGCTTATTACTACCTACGAAACCTTTTTGGAACCAGAAGCCGTGCACGAGTTGCTCCTCAACAACACCTTCGATTACGCCCTCGACTGTATAGACAGCATTCAACCTAAACTGAATTTCATCTTGTTGGCGCGAGCATTGAAAATACGTTTTATTTCGTCCATGGGGGCGGGAGGAAAAATGGATCCGCTGGAAAAATAAAATCGCGGACATTAGTAAAACCAAGGAAGATCGGTTTGCCCAACAACTTAAAAAAATGCTTCGCAAGAAAGGCGTACGGGAAAAGGTCATGACAGTTTTCTCCGATGAACCCCAACCTAAAGAAAGTTTAGCCTATACCGATGGCACCCACTACAAGCGCTCTTATTACGGTACCATTTCCTATATGCCAGCTATGTTTAAGTATGACGATATCATGTCATTCGCAAATTGCTAAACCCTTAGTGTGTTGGGGGTGTTAATTCTTCTTTGACCATCCACTTTCCTATGAAGCCCACCCAACGCATTTATTTGGACAATAACGCCACTACTCCCTGCGACCCACGGGTAGTAGCCACCATGCTGCCTTACTTTTACGAACACCGGGCAACGCCTCCAGCCGCAGTCATCCCTACGGTTGGGTGGCAGAAGAAGCGGTATCCATAGCCCGTCGGCAAGTTGCAGATTTGCTTCAGGCAGACGACAAGGAAATCATCTTCACCAGCGGTGCTACCGAGGCTTGCAATTTAGCCATCAAAGGGGTATATGAAGCCTATCGCCGAAGTGGGCAACATATCATTACCGTTCAAACGAGCATCATGCCGTATTGGACACCTGCCGCCATCTGGAAAAAGCGGGTGCCGAAGTAACCTACCTGCCTGTCAACCATGAGGGGCACATTGGATTTGCAGTTGGAAGCCGCCATCCGTCCCGATACCATTTTAGTGGCGGTGATGCGCCAATAATGAAACGGGAGGTATTCATCCCATTGCCTCCATAGGCGAAATATGTTCCCGCAAGGGCGTACTTTCTTCACGGATGCTACTCAGGCGGTGGGGAAAAATCGACGCATCCACGTGAGGCAGGTGTTCACTTATTGGCTTGTTCTGCTCATAAGATGTACTTCTACCTAAAGGAGTAGGTGCGCTGTATATCAGCCATAAAAACCCACGGGTAAAAGTCATTGCACAGCAAGACGGCGGTGGCGGCGGCCAGGAGCAACAAATCCGTTCTGGCACACGCTGAATGTACCCGGCATAGTGGGCATGGGGAAAGCAGCGGCTATTGCCCGTGAAGAAATGTATGAATGCAGCCACCCAACCCCGCCACTTGGCGGAACACCATCGAAACCCAACTGATAAAGGATATAGCAGCGGTAACCGTCAATGGCGATCCTCAACACCGGCTGCTGGTTACCAACCTCTGTTTCCTCCATGTAGATGCAGAACAATTGATGATGACCTTCAACCAACTAGCATCGCACTCTCTACGGGTTCGGCCTGTGCCGCTGCCTGTATGGAACCCAGCCATGTACTAAAGCCATGCACCGAACTGATAGCCAAGCACATAGCTCGTTACGCATCAGTCTGGGCGATTCAACCAAGCAGATGAAATACCATTGGCGGTAGCCAAAATATCACAAGGCATAGCACAACTCCGCAGCCAAAGCCCCCTGTGGGAAATGTACCAAGAAGGGCTGCTGGAGTGAATGATTGTTGGATGATGAAAAAGGTGGGACAAACACGCCACATACAGGCTGTTTCTTTAAGGTAAGAAACAAAAAGCATCCTACACAATCAATACTTCACTACTTTAAAAACTATAGAAGGCAAGCCGCTTTCCTCAATTCGTACGAAATAGAACCCTACAGGCCAATTAGCGGTATCGATGAGTGTATCTCCGTGCGTATCACCTTGCGAAATCGTTTTCCCAAGCGCGTCCACCGCCGACCAACGATAAACGTTGGGTAGTCCTGAGCGAATCGCTATTTGGTCGTGGAAAGGGTCTGGGAACACCTCCATGTGTTTCCATGAGGCGTAGCGGTATTTACCGTCATACAATCAGGACGTATCGGCAGGCAATACTTCTATTGGATAATAACCACTTTGAGTACAACCAAAACTATTCGTCAGCGAAAAAGGCAGTTCATACATACCTGGCTCAGGAAACACCCATTGAATGCTATCCTGATTTTGGGAAACGGCATAGGTAGGGTCAATCCACTCAAGCGTTGCCTGCACCGTATTTATGTAAAGCCCTTCGGTTGCCCCCAACTCTAACGACCAACTAAACAACCATCCATTATCAGCTCCAATAAAATCTCCAATACCAAGTTTCCATTCCCCGTTAAGAGGACACCCCACCAAGGCATCAAAAGAGGATTGTGGGCGGTAATCCTGAGCAGGGAAGTAGGTATCCGTGTATATAAAAGATCCAGTCAACGGCTGACAAAGAATAGCAGAATATTGGGTACTAGGTGCTTGTGGATCAAAAGTGACAAGGGTACCATTAGTAGCATCGTCCCGAAAGGTATAATCATAACCAACTCCAGGGCAATTTATATTTGACATCCCATCCAATGGGGCAGATGCAAAGGGTTCGCCAAAGTTAGTGGATCCCGTTCCGCTGGGAAAGTTAAAGATTTGGACAGATTCCCCTGTTGGGCAAACAAGTTCAATCTCCAAATCACCCGAGTAAGAGTGCTCCATATTCACATGAACTATGGGTAACATATCTTGCTGGACAGTTTGTGTGGCAGGGTAACCCGTTACGAGAATCGGTGACTCCAATAATATGCCTGCTCCATCGGGTATAAGTATAGGTGAAGTGTTTGCAAAAAAGAGTTGGTGATAAAGAAATAAAGTATCCCAACCGATACCCGGCAACCCATTACCTAGGGCTGTCCCTGTGTACAAAGTAACTGTATCACCAGGGCAGACCACCTGCGGGAGGGGCGAGGTTGTTAGAGTAATAGGTTCTGCTACTTGTACCCGCAGGGGAAGATAGTCGGTTTGAACGCACCCCTTACTATCGATGGTTTGTAGCAAAACGTAATAAATCCCAGAAACAAAGAAATTACGCGAAACATTGTCACCAACAATTGTTTCCCCATCTGAAAATAACCAGCGAGTAGTGGTAGTCTCCGGGGATTGGGTGTAAGATGCGTTATTTTCAGGAAAAAGGACATTCGCTTCCCATTGGAGGGTTTCTCCCGTGCATATATCTATGTGTTGTGTGGTAGGAAAAGTGTCCAAAGGAGCTACCATCTGGTGTACAATCCGCTGACAGGGTGCCGTACAAACAACTTGCATCTCCCAATCTGATTGGGTCGTATCGTTCCCCCTCGTATAAGTCACCAATATACAGCCCGATGTATTATTAAACCCTGCCGAAATACTTGCTTGTACTTGATTATGCAGCCCGAATGGCGGCACAATAAGCGGTGCGTCTGTATCGATCCCATCATAAAACCGCAGGGTATCCAAAGGATCTAATTCCAGACCAATGATGGTCATAGCTACCTTACCGGAATTTTGAGAGCATATCAATGTAGAGAAAAACAGCGTATCACCTGGTTCTGCTGGTGCTGTTATTTCGCCTGTACAGGTTACCACTAATGAATCACTCAAAGAGAAATGCTGTCCCCGTAAGACCGCTACCATACTTATTAACCCAAAAAGGAGTAAGTTTTTTTTCATTTGCATATTTTCTGAAATGAGAGTAAGACTAAAATTGGTTGGCAATTTACAAAAAAACAATAGCTATTGTTTTTACAACTTTATGTGTGCATAACAATTTGAGGAAATGATGCGGTATTTTACGTTAATCAACAAAGTGAAGAAAGAAAGACGGAGGTGCGTAGCAGAAGGGTATGTACTTCAGAAAAGGGTATAGTAGCCCCTTGTGGGAGGGCCCACCCTGGCTGTCCGGTTCGCCATGCCTCGATAGCCCGTTTTTGAGTACGGACAAAAGGCTTTCCTCTGCCGCGTGGTGACAGTACCCACACGCCAGTCAATCATGGTCTTTTACAAGACCCCAGCAACCTTTACCATGGATGACGCAAGCGGAAGAAAAAATAGCTCGCGCATCGCCCGAATGCTCTGGTGACAAAGCCAGAGTTATAGTCTTCCACGGCAGGATTTGTGAGAATTTGGCGGAGCTATTTTTTCTACTCACAAGGCAAAAAACGTAGGCAACGCGAGGCTTTTTAACGTAGTGAGGAGGAAAAAGAGCAAGACAAAACGCACAAATTTCGCCTTGGAAGACTATTTATACCTATGATGTGCAGATGGGTTGTCAATCCACTGCTATGAGTGCAAAAATAAGCATTTTTTTTAAATAAAATAAAGTTGACACATTTTTTATAAAAAAAATTATAGACAACCGAAATAACGAAAATCAGTACAATTAATAGATGACATGTTTGTTACCAAACAAAATAATATTAAAAATATAATTTAATATTCAAAATAAAATATAACCAACAAGTAAAAGCGTAAACAATTAACAAATACAGGAGTGTTAAATAAGCTCCGCTACCGCCCTTTCTCCCTTAGCAATAACACTACGCGGAAGGCAGCTGGACAAACGGCTGTATTTTTCAGGGTAAGGCCGAGTATCTGGTGGAAGTTTTTGCGGTCGGTGTGAGGGTATTCGCGGCAAGCACGAGGGCGCGCTTCATAGATAGTGCAGTAGTTGTCTTGGGCCAAAAAGACACAAGGGGAAGTATTGAGCACATAGTCGCCATCTTCATCTATATGGAGATAATCGGATACAATATCGGCGGGTCGTCGATTGAGGTGTTTGGCGATGCGTTCAATATCCACGTCGCGGAAAATGGGGCTGGTGGTTTTACAACAATTGGCGCATTGGAGGCAGTCGGTATGGGCAAACACCTCCTCGTGTAGTGCGGCAACGGTATCGTCTAAATCCTTGGGTGGTTTGCGCGAAAGCTGATCCAAAAACGCTTATTGGCTTTGCGCTCTTCCTTCGCCCGCTCGCGGATGCGGGGCAGGATCGCTAGTACATCATCTTTGGTAGGCATCAGGCATCAAAGTTGACGGTGAGTGCATCGGTAGTGGGGTGTGATTGGCAGGTGAGTACAAAACCCGCCGCTACTTCATCGGGTTCCAATGCGTAGTTGACATCCATCTCTACGGTACCTGATTCGATTTTTGCGCGGCAAGTACAGCAAACACCTCCTTTGCAGGCATAAGGCAAATCCACTCCAGCACGAAGGGCCGCATCCAGTACATTATCGGCAGCAGTCATCACAAAATGGGTGATATTGCCATCCAATTGCAACGATACCTGTGTCATTTGCCCCTTATCCTCCGTTTGAGTAGTGCGGGTCGTTTTGTGGGTGGCCGTGCCAAATAGTTCTAAATGAATGTGGGTGCGCGGCACGCCCATGTCCAAGAGTGCCTCTCGGACGGAAAGGATCATCTCTTCAGGGCCACACAGAAAAAAGGCATCTGTTTCCTGCGGATTGAAAAAGACAGGCGAAAGGCGACGGCAGCGCTCACCATCGATTCGGCTACTGAACAACTCTGACCCCGTATGTTCTCTACTCAAAAAATAGTGTACACTGAGGCGGTGCATAAACTGGTTCTTCAACCCTTCAATAGCTTCCCGAAAAATGACGGACTCCGCTCCTTTATTGCCATAAAACAACGTAAAGTGGCTGTCGGGTTCTTGTAGCAAGACCGTTTTCAATATGGAGAAAACAGGCGTAATGCCACTACCTGCGGCAAAAGCCACATATTCCCTTGGCTGAGTAGGGTCGAGGTCGGTAAAAAAACGTCCATCGGGCGGCATCACCTCCAGCGTATCGCCTGCTTTCAGTTCCGTGTTGGCAAAGGTAGAAAACAAACCCTGTGGAACAGCCTTTACAGCAATGCGCCATTCCTCATCTAAAGGACTGGAACACAAAGAGTAAGAACGCCTTACCTCGCTACCCGCTATCTGCGTGCGAACGGTAACGTACTGCCCCGCCCGATACGCAAAAGTGGCTTTTAATGCGGCGGGAATTTCAAAAGCAACAGAAACACAATCGGAGGTTTCTCTGCGAACATCAGCTACGCGAAGTGGATAAAATTGCTTCATAAATACACGAATGAACGTTTGTTCGCAAAGATAAGTAGTTGGGTGAATTTAATGTGCCATTTTCATCTGGTATATTTTGGTTTCAGGCAAGGAAAAAAAAACGCCTTGCACTGGCAAGAAACCAATGCAAGGCGTGCACGAATAAGTTGCTGGGATTATGCCAAGCCGTTGACGTGCTTAGTGAGGCTGCTCTTCAGGTTGGAAGCCTTGTTGTCGTGCCAAGTATTGCGTTTCGCCAAGCGATCGATCATGCTGATCACTTTAGGCAAAAACTGCTGTGCCTCTGAAGTCTCTTCCATACCACGCAATTTGGCGATTGCCGTGCGGGCAGACTTTTTATAATAACGGTTCTGCAGACGCTTCTTGGCGTCCTGACGAATGCGTGTCTGTGCTGACTTATGGTGTGCCATACGCTTGTTGTGCGAATTTAATGCTTGTCTTAAAAATTTCGGAACGCAAAAGTAGCACTATTATCCGAATAGGAAAAGGTTTTCATGTTTTTTTTAAAAATTCCTCTTTTAAGGCGGCATTTTGCAAGGATGTGGTATCTTTCCACCAAGAACCGACCATTTTAAAACAGACGGTTCTTTGACAAGTAGTGGCCTTCCCTACGGGCGCTACGTTTCAGGGCTCGCTATTCGCTCGGCCACGCCCTATCGGGACGTGTCTGGCTTACCCGATAAAAATCGGGATCGCCACCCTTCCACATCGCTAGGCCAGGTATTTCACAACTTTTGTCAAAGAACTCAACAAAAAAAATTCTATGAGAAAGCACATGTTAACCATCGCCTTGTTCGTCGCCATTCTTTCAAACGCCCAAGCCCAATTGTGGTTGGAAATGGGGCCTAAGGCCAGTTTTGGCGCCTCCGGATACTTCAACAGCGTCATTGCCAACGACAGCCAGCACGACTACAACTTAGGTGCTGCCTTCAACTATGGGGGTGTTGTGGGGCTGAACATAGGCGACTACCATGGCTTCAACTTTGAATTATTGACGGGCACTTACTACCAAGATATTATTTACCGCCCTGATCCTTCCTTGTCCTTGCGCAACAGCTTGGAATGGGAAGTATTGGACATCTACGCCCTGTATCGATTCTACCCCGAATCAGGTATGTACTTGGAATTGGGTCCTAAATTCACCCGAATCAATGAAATCAGCCAGACATCGGGCATTTTGCCGGTTCCTGTGGCGGGGCAATACGAAGAAGATTACATCTCAGGCGTATTGGGAATAGGTGCTTTTTTAGCTGGCTCCGAAGTGATGGTGTTCAAAGCTGGTCTGCGGTTTGAATACGGACTCACGGATATGGTCACTGCTGAAGGTATGGCCAACGGCTACCCTTCCATTGATAGTGCGCTTACCGAACAAGGCAGCACCACTCCCTACCGCGTCAGCTTCGGGCTTGAAATGTCGTTTGGCGTTGGTGGTATCGCTCAGGGCGCCTGTGGCCGCCGAGGCTTTGTACTGGGTGGAAGGTATCGGTAGCCTTTTCACTACATAGGCAAAGCTTCTAAAAATTATCTGGTTCTTTGACAAAAAGTGTGCAACATCTGGCCTAGCGATGTGCAACAGTGGCCGCGATAGCGGACAGACAGCGACCGTAGGAAGCTGGCCGAGCGGATAGCGAGCTGTGGAACGTAGCGCCCGTAGGGAGGCCCACCACACAAATTGTCAAAGAACCAATTATCTTCTGATGGGGGACGGGAAACGATGATATGAAATACTTCATTGCTATATTTTTATTAGGCTGGTCAGGGATAGTGCTGGCGCAGCGACTTCCCGTTTCCGTACGCAAAGGCGATCAGGCCATGCAAGTAGCGGACTACTACACGGCGTTGCACTACTTTCGGCAGGCGTTGGCGCAAAAACCATCGCCAGATGTACGATTCCGATTAGCAGAAGCAGCTCGGTCGTTCCATGCGTGGGCGCTGGCACAAACCCATTATGAAATATTGTTAGCAGAACCCGCGGCTGCCCAGTTTCCACAGGCGAGATTAGGGCTGGCGGAAGCCTTATTGGCCCAAGGGCAATACGAAAAGGCAGAAGTAGCCTTGGTACGCTTCCTAAAAACGCCACCCGAGCACGCACCTACACGCCTACGTGCGGAAGCGGCATTGCAAAGCTGCCGTTGGGCATTGGCGCAGCCACCCGATACGGTTTGGCAACTCACCCGACTGCCAGGGCGCATCAATTCACCGTATGGAGAGTTCGGTGCTTGGCAGTCGGGCGACACCCTGTTTTACACGTCCTACCAGTTTGACAAAGCAAACGATAAATATACGCCTACACGCAAAATCAGTAAGCTGATGTTTTCCACCGATGAAAAACGGGGGCGGCAGATGGCTAAGAGCGTGAATACAGACACCGCCCATACCGCCTATATGACAATCGCGCCTGGGCAACGGGAGATGTATTTTGCTCGCTGCCAGTTTACGGAGGGTGCTGCTATTCAGTGCCAGCTATGCAAGCGAAAAAAAGATCGCCGTGGGCGATGGGAAGCTGCTTTCGAGGTCTTACCACCATCGATTAATATGCCCGGGTTTACGCATACGCAACCCTCCCTACTATTCGACACGAGTACCCAACAACTGTACTTGCTTTTCGCTAGCAACCGCCCCGGCGGCCAAGGCGGCATGGATATTTGGGCGGCGGCAATACCTGCCAAAGGAGACATTTGGGGAAACCCGCAACCATTAGCTAGCATCAATACGGCGTTTGATGACATCACTCCCTCCTTCCTTGAAAAAACGGCCACCTTGTATTGGGCAACCAATGCGCCCCCTTCTTTTGGCGGCTACGACCTGTGGTCGGCCACATACACGGGACATCTGTCCTTTGGGGAACGTACCCATACCGGCCCTGGATTGAATAGCAGCTATGACGAGTATGCACCTTTTTTCAAACACCCCGATTCCGGTTATTTCAGTAGCAACCGCCCAGGTGGCCGTTTTGTAGATGAAGACAGCCAAACCTGTTGCCCCGATATTTTCAAAGCGCAGCGAAAAACCACCCCGCCTCGCATAGAAATCACTGCCGATACCCTCGTGCAATTCGTGGAAAACACCCCTGTGGTGCCTATTTCCTCCACAACCGAGATGCCCAGCACGCTGGAAGATTTTCTACCACTCACCTCTACTTCGACAACGACGAGCCGGAACCTCGCACCCGCAAAACAACCACTGCCCAAGCCTATACCCAAACCTGGACGCGCTACATGCAAAGGGAAAATACCTACTACGAACAATACGAGGACGACAGCGAAGGGCAGGATGCCATAGCCGCATTTTTTGAAAACGAAGTTGTGAAAGGACAACGCCACTTGGATCACTTCTCTCATTTGCTATTAACGCAACTACAAACAGGACGGCAGGTGGAAATTTTCCTCAAAGGCTATACCAGCCCCCGTGCCCAAGGTGACTACAACCTACTATTGGGTAAGCGGCGGGTGTCATCCGTACGCAACCACTTCCTGTCGTGGCGGGCGGGCGCACTCAAGCCATATATATTATCCGGGCAATTGGTAATCACGGAAGTGTCGTTCGGGGAAACAAAAGCCGCAGCCTTGGCCAAAGATGAAAAAGCCGGAGAAAAAAGCTCCATCTATAGCCCCGAAGCCGCCCGCGAACGGCGAGTGGAGATTGTGGAGATACGGTAGGATGCTAAGAGTATGTCTAAAAATTTAATTTGGTTGAATTTGAAAATAATATCCAAATAATTGGTGCTTCCTGATTCTCCAAGGATTTTAGAACGTAGGCGCAGCATAAAAACTTCATTTAGCCCGCTAAAATCAATTTTCATGCTTTAGCCACAACCTCAAATCGTTGAAAATCAGTTCGCAAAATTTTTGGACATACTCTAATATCAATCCCCCAAACAAGCAAACTGCCGTTGGAAAAAATCCAGTTGATAGATGGGGTACTCCTCAAAACCGCTGCTCCAAAATACGCGCACCTGATCTACTTCGCTTTGTTGTAGAAGCGGCACATAGCTGCGGTCGATGGGGTAATAGACGGAGTAAGTGAGTTCTTTCTTGACGGTATTATACAGCCCCCTGTCCATTTCACCAGAGCGGAGGTGGAGCAGGTCTCCATTAAGCAGTTTGATGGTGAGGATGCTATTGCGGTCGATGAACCCGTAAGCTTCTTGTGCATTGGGGTAGGCGAAGGTGAAATCTAGGGTAAGGAAGCGGTATCCACCGATGCTGGACAGGTAAGCTTTGCAAACCATGTACTCGTCCATCCAAATAGGGTCGCAGCCGTTCATCGGTATAGGTGAAGAGCAATTCGGGCTGCAGATCACGGCGATATTGGCCTTTATCGGCATCCATCCCATCGAAAGCGAATTCGCACGTCTGGCGGGGCGGATGCGAAAGTAAGTCCTCATAAGTCGCAGCCGTGGTATTATCCATCATAGGGATAAAGCGGGTGTAAGACTGATTGGCCGTGTTGCGCAGATTGCGGGTGCCGGAGTCGTTGCGTTTTTGCAGTTGCTGCCGTTGGTTGTAAGCTTCTACAAATCCGCCTTTTTGCACCAAAGTTTCATCCGTTTGGGCCGCTTTTTGGGTTTCCGCTAAGAGGTGTTCGCTTTGTTGCAAGGTGCGCCAAGCTGCCTCCAACTGTCGATTGAGGCGGGTTTTCTCTTCGAGATCGTTTTGTTGTGCGATCCGTTGTTGCAACTCTCCTACCAAGTGACGGGCTTCTTCCACCCGCTTCGTAGCGAGGTCAGAGGCTTGGGCAGACAGTTGCGCCCTGCGCTGGGCAATGCGAAACAAATCCGCTTCGTTGACTGGTATCATCCCATCTAAGGGTTCAATGTAGCCTTTGTAAACCGGATAGGTAGCTGTTCCCTGCAAAGAATCGGTAGGCTCAATAGGGTCTCCGTTGAAGTAGGTCATGCGCCCATCGGGGTAAACGATAATCTTTTCACCCCGCTCATTTTGGCGAATTTCCTGTGCTTGGGAGAAAAAAGGCAAGTTCAGGCCCGTAAATACCCATAGTAAGCAGAAAATGTGTTTTTTTTGCATGGCTTTCTTATCTGAGTAATTTGACGGAAGTTAATTGAACAACTTTTTCTAAAAGATTCGCAAATATTTTCACACAATTGTTCCCTATAGCTATCGTGATCAATTGTTTAGAAAATTTTTCCGAATCAAAAGTCGTGCAATTAATTTTTTTTCCGTCTCTAAGCGTAGATTGGTAATATACGCTAACGCTAATTTCAGGATAAAAACTTTAATTAAAGCTCTTTTTTCGTTATTTATAATAAAAAGTAATCGTGGGACTGGAATTTAAAGTAGGTTTTTTGAGCATCAGCATCTGGGATATACTGGATGTGCTGATTGTTGCGTACCTTCTTTTCCAGTTGTACAAGCTGCTGAAAGGCAGTATAGCTTTCAATATTTTTGTAGGCCTGCTGCTATTGTACATGAGTTGGTTTGTGGTGAACCAACTGCATATGGAGTTGCTGTCTAGTATTTTGGATCAATTTGTGAAGGTGGGCATCATCATCCTCATCATTATTTTTCAGCCGGAAGTGAGGCGTTTTTTACTAATTTTAGGAAATACCACCCTCCGACAACGATCGCGATTTTTGAACCGATTGTTGGACAGAGGAGTAGGTTCGGATCAGGCGGAAGAAAGGCAAATGGCACGAGATGCGATTGTAAAAGCTACCTTGCGCATGAGCCGCCGAAGAGTAGGCGCGTTGATGATCTTTTGCCGCGACATCAACTTGGATGGGATTGCGTCAGGAGGTGTAGTTGTGGATGCGCATATCTCGCAAGCCTTAATAGAGAGTATTTTCACCCGAGAAAGCCCCTCCACGATGGGCCGTACTCATCGACAAGCTGCGGGTTAAGAAAGCCAGCGTTATTTTACCCGTCAGTGAACAAGCATCCTTGCCCAAAAGTGTGGGGTTGCGCCACCGAGCCGCCGTAGGGCTTACCGAACGCTCCAATGCGGTAGCGTTGGTGGTATCGGAAGAGACAGGTGCGATAAGTTTTGCCCAGGAAGGACGTTTAGAACGCAAATTAGATGAAAAAGCATTAATTGCGTTTTTGGACAGTGTGTTGTAAAACAAGCGTACAATGGAACATCAACAAGGATTCTCGACTCGTGCGATACGCGAGCAAATGGAACAAACGGCATACAGGGAACACAGTACGCCGCTATTTATGACTTCCAGTTTTACTTTTCCTACTGCTGAACGTATGCGCGATACGTTTGCTGGTGAAACGGACGACATTATCTACTCCCCGCTACAACAACCCCACTGTTGATGAATTCATTCACAAAATGTGTGTGTTAGAGGGCGCAGAAGCAGGTGTAGCTACGGCCACGGGAATGTCGGCGGTGTTCAGTGCATTGATGGCGTTGGTGCAAGCGGGCGATCATATCATTGCCACCCGTGCAGTATTTGGCTCTACCCACCAAATATTGCTACGCTGATGCCGCGTTGGCAGGTATCTCATACCTATATAGAACCCGACCAGCCCGACACTTGGGGTGCCGCCTTGCGGCCTGCTTCCAAGATACTGCTTTTGGAAACGCCCTCCAATCCAGGTTGGCCTTAGTAGATTTGGCAAAAGCTGGGCAATTCGCCAAAGAACACGGATTACTACTGATAGTGGACAACTGCTTTGCCACGCCCTACCTACAACGCCCGATGGAATGGGCGCTCTCTTTGGTTATCCATTCCGCTACAAAATGGATAGACGGGCAGGGGCGAAGCTTAGGCGGTGTGATACTAGGCGATGCCGCTTTGATGGAATCCATTATCTTTTTTTGTCGGCATACAGAGGCCATCGCTATCCCCTTTCAACGCTTGGTTAATGAGCAAGAGCTTAGAAACACTGGCGATACGCATGGATGCGCATTGCCGCCAAGCCATGCAGTTGGCACAATGGCTGAGCGAACACCCTGCCATAGCATCGGTTAGCTATCCTTTTGCCCTCGCACCCACAGTATGAGCTAGCGCTCCGCCAGATGAAAGCAGGCGGAGGCATCGTCACTTGTACCTTGCAAGGCGGAGGAGACGCTGCCATGCAACTGGTCAACCAATTAAAAATTTGCAGCCGATCTTCTAATCTCGGCGACACCCGTACCATCGTCACCCATCCTGCTTCCACCACCCACTCCAAACTGACAGAAGCCGAACGCCAAGCCGTAGGTATCACTCCGGGGCTATTGCGCATCAGCACCGGCCTAGAAGATATGGCAGATATTCAAGCGGATTTTGCGCAGGCATTGAAATAAGCGGAGCGGGAAAACCGTTGGTGTGGAGTTCAAAACCACCTATCTATGAGGTCATTATTCGCTGTTATTTTTTTAGGGGGATTGGTAGCTAACGTAGCCGCACAATCACTATCTGGCGTTTTTAGGGCAACGGATGCCCGTATGGTTTATGTGGAAGACTATGTTTGGGATGATTTCCTCTCCAACCATTGGATGCTCAACCATCAAGGATTTCGCTTGCAGGATTTAGCTACATCCGGTGAAGGAAAAGAACGCCGTTTCTGGGGTATTTACACCGAAAGCACTACCCAAGACACCCTCCTCAAAGTAAACGAGTGGGCTGAGATGGTACTCGCTAAACGCGATATGGCGGCACGGGGATATACTTTAACAAAGGTAGTTGCTTACGCCCTCTCGGAAACAGACACCCGCTACGTCGGGCTTTGGACACAGGACGCCAATGCTACGCCGCATAAAATATGGAAGCTGGACTCCCCTACTACGCTGCGTGAAAAAACCGAAGAAATGGCCAACCAGCAATATTATGTTCAGCAAGTAGCGGTGCTCACTACACCTAACGGCATCTCTTCTTTCATTGCACTCTACCACTATCATGCACAGCCTATTAGAAATTACTTGTCTTTGATAGAAGGGCCTGAAGCCAGTTTTCACAAAGACCGCCTACAACGCCAACGCAGCGACATAGGCCTCATATCGGCCCATCGATTTACCGACAAGATGGGCACCCGCATCTTATCGCTTTATCAATCCGGTAATGCTGATTATCAGTTGGTACTCGACCGCCCCAGAGCCGATTTCAATGGTATTTGGGAACAAATGGAACGCCAGCATTTGCAGTTAGTGGATTGGGAGGTGCGATAAAAAAAGAGGTTACGTACGGGCATTTGGATAGGGATGCATGGAAAAAAATGTCCCGAACTTTACCGGATGGGCGAAATTCGGGACAACTTTTCACGTGATCAATGCGTACTATGCTTCTGCTATTACTTCATGGTTTTTCACCAACTCTTGTTGGATATTGTAAGGCACCAAGTGGTAATCAACAAATCGCATGGTGAACTTGGCTCTTCCCTTGGCGATGGAACGCAAAGCGGTGCTGTAATCGTGCATTTCAGCCAGCGGCACCTCAGCGATGATCTTCTGGTAGTGCCCGTCGGAGTCCATTCCTTGAATGATAGCACGGCGGGTTTGCAGATCACTCATAATGTCGCCTACTTCATTTTCCGGGCAGAGCACCTCCAATTTATAGACCGGCTCTAGCAATTGCGGTGATGATTCGTGGAAAGCTTCTTTAAAGGCACTTCCTGCGGCTAGCTGGAAGGAGATATCGTTGCTGTCCACGCTGTGCATTTTGCCATCATAAACGGAAACACGGATGTTCTGGCAAGGAGAACCTGTCAATGGCCCGTGTTCCATTTTTTGCCTAATACCTTTTTTGATAGCATTGGTGTAACGGCTATCGATGGAACCACCCACAATACACCAGTAGAAGGCCAATTGACCACCCCAAGGCAGTTCTTCCACTTCGCGCTGGCGAACCGTCAGGCCTTCTGGGTCGGGCATACCTTCCTCGAAGTGTTCCACCCGCATGTGAATTTCGGCAAACTGCCCCGCACCACCACTCTGCTTTTTATGGCGATATTCAGCATTGGCACCTCCAGTGATCGTTTCTCGGTAGGAGATGCGTGGATTTTCATACTGCATACTTACCCCCTGCTCCTTTTCTACGCGGTGGCGGATCAAGTCTAAGTGCAACTGCCCTTGACCATGCACAATGGTTTGGCGCAAAGCAGCTGACTGTTCTACGTGTAAGGTAGGATCTTCAACCTCAATATGATGGAGTGCCTTGATGATTTTCTCAAGGTCGGTGATACTATCCGATGAAATGGCGCGATGGATGCGACTTTCGGGGAAGTGTATAGGCTCAATAGCACGGCTCACGGCCTTGTCGTTGAGGGTGTTATTGGAGTGGCCACTTTTTAGTTTAACGGTCACACCTAAATCACCCGCATAGAGCTTTTGTGCAGGCATGCGGTTTTTACCTTCTGCTACGAATAACTGAGAAATGCGCTCTGTTTCTCCATTGGCAGCATTCACAAGTTCATCACCAGCGTGGAGCGTACCAGCATAGACTTTGAAGTAGGATACCAAACCTACCTGTGGCTCCGAAAGTGTTTTATAGATAAAGAGCGTTGTCTTATCATCAGGGTTGCAAACTAAGCGGCTACCGTCGGCCAATTTTTTACCGGGCGATCTGCCGGGGAGGGGGCTATATCGTTGAGGAAGCCCATGATGCGGCCACTGCCCATATCTTTTTGTCCAGAGGCGCAAAACAAGGGAAAACTGGTGGTTGGCCAACGCAATGGTCAGCCCTTTGGCCAAATCTTCTTCCTCCAAGGTGCCCATGTCGAAGTATTTCTCCATCAGTCCGTCCTCATTTTCGGCGGCTACCTCCACGAGGGCGTTGTGCATTTCCTTGGCACGAGCCATTTCGCTGTCTGGGATGGGGTGTTTTTCAGGTTTGCCACCTTGCTCGGGGAATACATACATCACCATCCGCAACGCATCAATAATGGCATTGAATGCGGCACCTGTGTTCAACGGATATTGTACGGGGATTACTTTGCTGCCAAATCGTTCTTTAGCCTGTTCTAATGTCAGGTCGAAATCAGCCTTGGGATGATCGATCTGGTTGATGACAAAAACAGCGGGGGTGAGGTAATTGTCCACATACTCCCACACGAGTTCAGACCCTACTTCCACACCATTGGCGGCATTGAGGAGGATCAGTGCCGTGTCGGCTACTTTTAACGAAGCAATAACTTCACCTACGAAGTCGTCTAATCCCGGTGTGTCAATAATATTGATTTTGTTGTCACGCCACTCCACGTTGCATCTGGTGGGCAAACAAGGTACTGCCTCGTTCGTGTTCCAGATCGGTAAAATCGGATACCGTATTATGACCTTCTACCGTGCCACGGCGGTTGATCACGCCACCTTCGTAAAGCATGGCCTCGATAAAGGTAGTCTTACCGCTGCCGGAGTGGCCGAGTAAGACTACGTTGCGAAGATCTTTGGTTTGCGTTCCCATATTCTATTCTTTAGTGGTTAATTTTTCTTTGGTAGTCGATGACTACCGTTGTAGGCGTGCAAATTAGGGGTACTTTGATGCCGCCATGAGGGATTGCTCAACGATTTAGGGTGATTTTCGTCATGCTACTGCCGAAAACTAAGATACCCGGAAAAAAATATAGTGTTCAACTTTTGATTCGAAAAAGTTGAACATACGTGTAAAATGCTAAGAGTAGGTCTATGATCTTTTTTTCTATGCTCAGCGTATTGTTTCTTCTACCAATTTTTTCTTTTTTGCTGGTAATGATGGTGTAAAGCACAGGATTACGTAGAGGGTGAGTATCAATGAAAAACCAATCCACCGATAATCGCAATGCCCATAGGATACGGCTGGTAGCACCCCCGCCCAGCGCCAACGCAATAGGAAGTGCCCCTAGAATAGTAGCCATACTGGTCATTAAAATGGGGCGGAATCGCTGAGCTGCTGCGTCGATGGCGGCTTCTGTAATGGACAGCCCCTGCATGCGACGCTGGTTGGCAAATTCAACGATAGGATGCCATTTTTAGTAACAATGCCGACTAAGACGATCATACCGATTTGGCTAAAAATATTCAGGGTATGCCCGAACAACCAAAGGGCCAGCACCGCACCTCCGATGGCGAGTGGCACGGTGAGCATAATGGTGAACGGGTCGCGGAAACTTTCAAATTGGGCTGCCAAGGCTAAGTAAACCAATACCAAAGCTAGAGAAAAGCAAATACGAGGCTGCCAGCACTTTCTGTGAATTCCTTAGAAGTGCCAGAAAGGCTGGTGACATAGCTATCGTCTAGTACTTCGCGGGCGATGTCGTTCATGGCTTCAATGCCTTGCCCGATGGTGTAGCCAGGAGCCGGGGCTGCCGAGAACGTGGCGGCTGCATAGCGGTTGTAGCGGTATAGTTGGGGTGAGCTACTCTCGAAATGCGTAGTTACTGTTGCTGAGGGGGATAGGGTCGCCGTTGTTGTTGCGAACGGTGACGCGATTGAGGTCAGCAGGTTCATCGCGTGCTATTCGTGACGGCTTCACCAATGACAAAGTATTGTTTGCCATCACGGATGAAATAGCCAAAGCGTTGTCCACTAAAAAGCAGTTGAAGGGTTTGGGCAATATCCACTACACTGACACCCATTTCGCGGGCTTTGTTGCGGTCTATTTGTACCTGCAACTCAGGTTTGGTGAATTTAAGGTCTAGATCGGATGCTTCAAAAATGGGGTTATCTGTGATACGGGCAGAAAAATCGGGGATGATGTCTTTAGTTTTTCGATGGTGGCGGCTTGTATAACAAATTGAATAGGTAAGCTACCTCGATTGCTTCCTACCTGAATCGTCTGTTCTTGCGACACAAAAGCCCTTGCAGTTGTACTGCTTCAGTTGAGCGGTCAGTTCTGCGGCAAGCTGCATTTGGCTTTTTTCTCTTTGATCGGACGGTTTTAGCGTCAAGCGCACAAACCCACTATTGATACTATTAGAAGAGCCAAATCCAGGAGCGGTTACGGAAAGCAGTGATTCCTTTCGGGAAGGGTATCCGTCAATGCAACCAATTGCGCAACAAAGGCATCCATTACCTCGAAAGAAGTACCCTCAGGCGCGGTAGCGATAACCCTCAGCCGGCTTTGTCCTCCATGGGTGCTAGTTCTGATGGCAATTGTTGGCCAATAAACCACACCATGCTGATGGAAATAGCTACAATGACAAAGGAGGCCCATTTGTGCCGCATAAAACCAGTCAACGACTGCGCATAGCGATTGCCCAAAGCGCTTAATCGTGCCCCTATCCATCGGCTCAGTCTGCCTGCTTGTTCTTTTTGCTTCAAAATGCGGGAGCTCATCATGGGCGTAAGACTCAGACTCACGAAAGACGAAATGATGACACTTCCTACCACTACTACCCCAAACTCGGAACAACCGGCCTGTTACCCCTTCCAAAAAATAACGGGAAGGAAAACGGCTACTAATGTCACCGTTGTAGAAATGACCGCAAAAAATATTTCTCTTGAGCCAGCAAATGCCGCTTGGATTCTGTCTTCGCCTCTTTCCACTCGTGAATAGATGTTTTCCATAACAACAATGGCATCGTCCACCACCAAACCTGTCGCCAATACAATCCCCAACAAGGTGAGGATGTTGATGGAAAAACCTGCTGCATACATGACAAAGAAAGCCCCAATGAGCGAAATAGGAATGGCCAACACAGGAATAAGTGTGGTGCGCCAGTTGCGGAAGGAAGAAAAGATAACTAACACCACCAAGCCAAATGAAATAAAGACGGTTTGCTTTACTTCCTCAATGGCACGTCGTATGCTGATGGTGGCATCCAATGCGACCCCTAAGTTCCAGATCTTCGGGCAAATCTTTTGATTTGTTCAACCCGTTTTTTTACTTCATCCACAATTTCGATATAGTTCGCACCTGGCTGCGGCTGTATGGCAATGCCGATCATTGGGATACCTCCATTGCCCCTAAGGAGAGAGCGTTCGTTTTATGCCCCCAACCGAACGGCACCCACATCTTTGAGCCGCACTAATCGGCCTGCCCTGTCGTCGATGATGAGGTTGTTGAATTCTTCAACGGAGGAAAGACGGCCATAGGTTCGGATCACTAATTCGGTGCGATACCCCTCTATGCGTCCACTGTAGTTCCACGTTTTCGGAGGCCAGCGCATTGCGTACGTCCAAGGGTGTGAGGCGGTAAGCGGGCTAATTTATCGGGATCCAAGGCGATGCGCATGGCGTATTGCTTATCGCCCCAGATATTAATTTCACTGATACCTTGTATCGTTTGTAATCGTTCTTTAAAGAGGTTGTTACCTATGTCAGACAGCTCAAGTAAGTTGCGTTTTACTTTGTACGGTAAGCGAAAAGATGGTCTGTGCGTCGGCATCGCTTTTCTGGACAATAGGCGGGTCTGCATCAGGCGGCAAACTGCGTATCGCTTGGGAAACTTTGTCGCGTATGTCATTGGCAGCGTTATCCATATTGATGCCGAGGTCAAACTCCACGCGGATCGTACTGCGACCGTCGGCACTGATAGAACTCATGGTGTTGATACCACTAACGCTATTGATTTCTTCTTCTAAAGGCTCTGTAATCTGAGATTCCATGACCTCTGCATTGGCACCTGTGTAGTTGGTCGTAACGGTAACAATGGGCGGATCTACACTAGGGTATTCCTGACACCGAGATAGGTGAAACAGATACCCCCAAACAGCAGAATGGTGATGGAAAGTACGATGGCCAATACATGGGGCGTTGTATGCTGACGGATGAGAGGTTCATAGTTCCTATTCGGCGGTTATATCTACATTCATTTCTTGGGACAATACAGGCATGCCCGGTTTGGCTTGTAGTAAACCAGAGACCATGACCGTGTCGCCAACTGAAAGCCCGTTTATCACTTGTAGGCTTTTGGTGAGCCTTACACCCGATTGGATAGCGGTTTCCTTTACGGTTCCTCCTTTTATTTGGTACACGACCTGCTGGTTTAGTTTAGGAATGACAGCATCGGTGGGAATCAGCAAGGCATCGGGAATATGGGAGAGTGTAAGGGCGATTTGTGCGAATGCGCCGGCTGCCAAAAGGCTCTTTGATTATTGACGATAGCCCGCACTTTTAGACCGCGTGTAGTGGCATCAATAACGGGTTCGGAGGCATATACTTCTGCTTTGAAATCTGTATCTTGACCAGCTAGTCTGAACGTCAATTGCTGGCCGGGGCGAATATCTCCGGCGTATATTTCAGGTACACTAAATTCTAGTCGCAAAGGATCTAATTGGACGATTTGCACCACGGGCGAACCAGCCATTAAATAGGCTCCGGGGCTTACATTGCGCAGCCCCACGCGACCGCTGAACGGAGCGCGAATACTGGCGTACTCAATGCGGATGTCCAATTCTTGTAAGTCAGCGCGGAGGGTCGTTAATTGCAGTTGTGCGGCATCTACTTCCGCTTGGCTAATACCTTGAATGGGCAAAAGCCCTTCCTTGCGCTTCAAGTCTGTTTCTGCCATACTGATTTGTGACAACAATTTGCTGCGCATAGCCTGCCACTGCCGATCATCTAATTGTAGTAGCAACTGGCCTTTTTTGACTTGCTGCCCTTCTCGGAAGTGAATATCCTTTACCAAGCCTGCTGTTTGTGCGCTGAGCATAGCCGATTCTGCGGGCACCAAGGTGCCTGTTACATCCAATTGGTTGGAAATGGCAGCAGGGCGCAACACAACGAAATCGACTTGCATAGGAGCAGGGGCAGGTGGTGCTTCCGATGAAGTAGGATTTTCTTTAGCTTTTCCACAACTTGCAAATAACAAGAAAAGAACCAAAATCCCAACGGGGTAGCTGGCTGTTCGGCAAGCAGGACATATCTCAGACATAAGCGTGTGAATTTGTGTAAGGGACGAAAAAAAATAAGTGATCCCATTTTTGGCTTGGCTTTAGGAAAAATGGAATCAGTTATTTCCGTCAAATTACTAAGCTTACTTTTGGTAGGCTAACAATGTTGCTACAACAAAGTTACGAAATAACCAGAGGTTTGGGTGAAAGATATACGGCTTGCAGTGGTTGGGGCAAACAGTGAAGTATAAAGGGTCTATTTTCAACTACTAATTTCTTCATTCACTGCACTTGACCATCGTAAGAATGGTGGCAATAGCGACGGTTTCGTTGGATTCGTCATACACTTCGACCAACCATTTCACAATTCCTTTGCGGTAGTCTTCCCCTTCACGTTGCTCCTGTTCGGTTTTTTCTTTGCAGGTGAGGTACACCCCTATGGTCATGCCGGGATAGACGGGTTTGGTGAAGCGGCAACTTTCCAACCCATAGTTGAGTAGCACAGGCCCTTTGCGGGCTTCCACAAATAAGCCAGCGGCTTTGCTCAACACCCAATAACCGTGGGCTACCCGCTGCGTAAAGGGAGTGCCTTCGAGTGAAGTGGCATCGGTATGGGCGTAGAATCGGTCGCCTGTGAGGTTGGCAAAATTACTGATATCACTTTCTGTGACGGTATGTTTAGCCGTAGTGAAGGTGTCGCCTATTGCTAAAGCTTCGAAGTGCTTCATAAAAGGATGCACGATACTCTCCCTGCGTTCGGCACCGGGCTGGTATTGCTGTGTTACCTGCGTGAGCATGGTAGGATGCCCTTGTAAAGCTACGGTTTGGAGATAGTGATGCAGGCTGCGGGTGCCCCCCAATTCTCCGCCACCGCCAGCTCGTCCTGGGCCACCGTGGAACATCAATGGCATGGGCGAACCATGCCCTGTGCTTTCCGGGGCACTGTGGCGATTGAGCAGGAGGATGCGGCCGTGCCACGCACCTGCCTCCATCATATAAGTCTGGGCGGTAGAGGGATCGGTGGTACAGAGGGTACTCACGAGTGATCCTTTGCCCATGTTGGCCAATGTGATAGCATCCTCCAGATGGCGGTAGGGCATGAGGGTACTCACAGGGCCAAAGGCTTCGATCTCGTGGCTGGCTGTTTGGGTGAATGGCTGGTCGTTGCGCAAGAGCAATGGGCTACAAAAAGCACCTTTGTGGGTATCTCCGCCCAGAACTTCCACGGTGTCGGGGTGGCCATAGACTAAATCACTGTTGGCTAATAATAACTGCACGCGCTCCCGAAGGGTGGTTTGTTGGCGTTTATTCACCAAGGCTCCCATCCGTACGCCTTCCACGCGGGGATCGCCGATGGGGGTCGTCTGAAGCCGTTTGGCAACAGCAACTTGTACATCGTTAATTAGGTTTTCGGGTACAATAATACGCCTGATGGCGGTACATTTTTGGCCTGCCTTGGTTGTCATCTCCCTGCAAACCTCTTTGATAAACAGGCTGAATTCTTCTGTATCGGGTGTGGCATCAGGTGCCAGGGATAGCGGCATTGAGGCTATCTGCTTCCATGTTGAAAACCACGGATTGCTGCGCGATGGCAGGCATAGACTTGAGCCGCAGCCCCGTATTGGCAGAACCCGTGAAGGTGACTACATCCCGACTGTCCACGGCATCTAAGATGCCATGCCCACGGCCTTGCACCAATTGCAGGCTTCCCTCCGGCAGGATACCTGACTGGATGATGTCGCGCACCATCGCTTCTGTCAAAAAGCTGGTGTATTCGCTGGGTTTTACCACGGCTGACATACCTGCCAACCAGTTAACGGCCACTTTTTCCAGCATGCCCCATATCGGAAAATTGAAGGCATTGATGTGTACCGCTACACCCGTGCGGGGTACTTGAACGTGTGTGCCAATAAACGTACCCATCTTGGAGAGGTTCACCGTTTCTCCATCCACTAACCAGCGTTGATCACTGAGTTGTCGCCTCAAGCTAGCATAGGCAAAGAGCGTACCGATGCCCCCTTCGATGTCCACCCAGCTATCGGCCTTGGTGGCACCCGTTTGGTAACTGAGGGGGTAGTAATGATGCCGCCTTTCGTGTAGATACAGGGCTAACTGTTTCAGCATAAGCCCCCGCTGGCGAAAAGTCATTTTGCGCAGCGCCGCAGAACCAGTCTTTCTACCATATTCTAGGATACTGGAAAAATCTAAGGATTCTGAGGAACAAAAGCCAATGCCTTCACCTGTACAAGCGTCTTGTTGTATGACTTCTTCTTGTATCGGTGCTACCCAACGACCTTCAATATAGTGGGATAATGCTGTTATCATATCGCGAATGAACGTTTGTTCGCAAAGATAATTAAAAGAGATTATTTATTGTAAGCTATGTATGGTCATCAATAAGAAATCTAAAGCCTTCAGATAATCAAGGGAATCATATTCCAAGCCAAGTTTTCTAATATTATCGTAATACGCTTTTCTGTTTTGGTAATAGTTTTTTTCAAGTTCAATTGCCACAGCATCATTGCCAAAGTGTTGAATTAAAAACCATTTCTCCATCAATCGCGCTGTTCTTCCATTTCCATCTTGAAACGGGTGGATTTTTACAAATACTAAATGAATTTGTGCAGCATAAAAGAATACTTCGATAGGAGTCAGTTCTTGTTTAAACAACTTTTCAATAGCGTCAAAGAAAGCACTCAAGGCTGTTTCAATTTTGAATTGATCACAAGCGACATATTCAATTCTATCTTCCTCATTGATTACAAACATGGGTGTGTTTCTAATTTGTCCTCTCTGAGTTGCTGGCAATAAATGGTTACTCAATATCTTGTGCGCTTCAAAAATGTTTGCTCGATTAAACTCGTGATTGAGGATGAATTCGTACGCATTCAGTAAATCTTGGCTTTTCTTTGTGTAATCAGGATGGTATTGAACGTTGAGAAATTTATGCTTAAAGAAGCTATCAAAGTCAATTTCTTCGCCTTCTATTTTTGATGAATAGACACTGGAAACTGAATTGTAAAAATCAAAATAATCTACGGATAATCTCTCTTCTTTTTTAACAGCCATTTTAATCAATGGGTCAAAATCTATCGATGCTTCGAATTTATTTTTTAGTAGATCACTTATCATGTAGCAGAAAATATTTTACAGACTGCAATTTAGTGATTTCTATTTAGCTTTTTCAGCGTCTGAATACTGAACGGTGTACTTTCCTATCCAAGGCTGGTGCAACCCATTATCGCTTGAGCTACATCCACACGAAAAGAATAGAATTCCGATTAGTTGAGGTATTAATTTCATATTTAACGTGAATGATGAATAAAAAATCGAATGATAAATACATAAGTAATTGATAGCCAATTAAATGTATTTCGTGTGAGGGATAGGAGCGGACGTGCCGACCGCAGGGAGGTACTGGAGCGGATAGCCCGACCCCTGTTTTGCAGGGGGCACACCCTAGCCTGTTGATTTTTAATTTTTTGCATTTCGTTATTATCCATAATTCACGTTTTTCAACGGTTTTTGTACAATGTGTTACGCGAGTATAGAAACTCACTGCTCACTTTTTCGCATCCAAATTTCGTAGTCATCGCCTGCGGGGAGGTTGGCTAATTCATACGTAAAGATCAGGCTATCGGGCCAAGTTTCGGATATGCGCTTTACGAGGAAGTCTTCGTTGCCATGAATGCATAAATTGGCGAGCTTCCCTGTTTGTCGGCATAGGTAGTACCAATAGAAGCTTTCATCGGAGCAACCGAGTACCGCATCCTCGGGTAACGTGGCCACACCCCGGCTGTTAGCTTCGTACAGCATCTGAGCCGGATAAAAATACAGCTGATCCCCTGCTACCTGAGGAAAGCGCTGCCCCAACTGTAGCCCAACGATACCCAACAGCCCTACAAAAAACAGAGATACCAGCCCCGATAAGTAGCGCCTTCCCCAAGGTATGAGCCAATAGTACAAGGTATAGGCTATGGCGGATAATCCAAGGCTGTATTGGATGATGAGGTTGCGGTTGAAGGGAATTTTCTTCATCGCTAAAACCACTATCACCAGCACAATCCACATCATCATATATGACTGGCCTACCAAACGAGGGCTTTGCTCCTTGGATAATAACAGGCTTAGGGGCAAGCCATAAAGCACATAAAGCCAACCGTAATGCTGCGGCTGAAAAAGGCCAGAGAACCCGTGATTGAGAAAAAAACCTGACATGCTCAAAAACTGAGATGCAAACGCCCCTAAAGGCACTTCTTCGCTCTTTACATATTTGTTAGCCAACAAAGCTTCCCAACCTGAAAAAGACAATACGGGCAGGTAAAAAATAAAGATAAAAACACCCGCCCAAAGCTGATATTTCCAAAAAAAGACATCTATCCGCCCTCGTTTCCATTGGTAGATACTTGCGAAAAGTAGCGCAGCACCATGAAAAAACAGGAAACTGGGGAGCGAGGCGTAGCCTACCACCGTAGCGACCAACAACCAGCGCCCCGATGCCTCATCGCGCCGTTCAATATACCGACACCAGGCAGCTACCCCCCCCCAGCCTGCTAGCAACTGAAAACTATACCCCCTAGCTTGTGCGGCAAATCCCCATACTGGGAGGCTCATGGATATAACTAAGATGATAGCCACTGCCGCCCATGCTTTTGCTTGGCGTTTCGCTACACTAAAGGCCAACTGCTGTGCGGCCAAAAAAGCGAATAAAGATAGGATTCTGCCACTCAGCACCTTGCCTTCAGGCGGCAACGGCAGCAGGCTGTTGAGGGTATTGGTGAGGAGGTGGTTGTTGGGCAACATATAATAAGCAAGGGTTTGGAAAGGGTGCATACCCGCACAATGAACTGCCGAAAAAACCTCGTCGTAAGCAGGTGGCGTATGACGATGACTGTACCACCACAGGGTGATTCCTCCCAACGCCAATAATCCGCGCCAGTACTTAGTGTCATCAGGGGTGCCCTCTATGCGCTGGTAAGGCAACCGAGTTGCTCGTCGTATTTTCCACCAAGCATAAGTCGCCAGTGCCATACCGACCCCCAATGCCAGTGTATTCCATCGGTTGCCTTGGGCTTTGACTTCAGCGGTAAAAAACCGCTGCGACCAGTTATCAACTTGATAAAAACAAGCATTCAGTTGTAGGAAATCGCTGGCTAGTTGGGTAGGAGTGTGCCAAAGATAGTAACCAGCAAACACAGCCGTGCCTATGCCCACCATCATGGCCGTCCAGTAAAGCATTTGGGTAACCTGATTTGAATACATGATGTTGATGCTTGGTAGATAACCCTAAAAAAGAAATTAGATATAGCACTGTTGTCTTCATGTTAATTTATCCTAACGCTAAGAACGATCTGCGCCCTCACACCATCCCGATAGCTAGGCTACCCACTTTCGGTAATAAGGGAACGTCGATTTTACTCCTTGCGGTAACGTGGCGATTTAGGGGCAAGTTAGGTTTTTTTTTCATGTTTTAACGCTGGCTTTTCGGGCTTTTTTGGGGCGAGTACTGCTGGGCTTCGCACCTGGGGTTGTGTAAAAAGTTTTCGGGATTACCAGTCGCGCACGCCAGAGTAGGAAAGGATGGTAGTACATCCGATTAAATTCGTCTGAAACCTTGCTGTAAGGTGTTGGATTTCAAGGGGCTAGTAGTATTGAGACCGTTGCAAAAAGTGTGTCAGCAAAATTTTTATTAACTTGCAAAAACACACAACAAAGAAATGGAAAGCAACGAATTTGATTTTGAAATCTTCCGTGAGGAAGCGATAGAGAAGTTACAAGCTGGTGAAGGCTTGTTAGGAGAAGGAGGCGCCTTTACGCCTCTCTTAAAAGCTTTTTTGGAAAAGGCGTTGGAAGGTGAGTTGGAGGCTCACATAGCAGAGGACAACCATCCAAATCGCAAAAATGGCAAAGGGAAGAAAATAGTGCGCACTAGCTTGGGGGAAGTGCAGATCGAGACACCGCGTGACCGCAGTGGTACATTCCAACCACAAGTGATAGAAAAACG
The DNA here is from genome assembly GCA_041392765.1 of Saprospiraceae bacterium. Lineage (GTDB taxonomy): Bacteria > Bacteroidota > Bacteroidia > Chitinophagales > Saprospiraceae > Lewinella. Next base: position 36,323 of record JAWKLL010000024.1, on the reverse strand, counting down.
TTCCAAAAACGTTCCAAAAGATCTTGAAAAGCAGATATTAGCTTTATATGCGCGTGGTAATTCACTGGGGGATATCCGCGATTTTTTGGAAGAAATGTATGGTATAGAAGTATCTCCTTCTACGCTTTCCAGAGTCACGGACAAAGTCATTCCACTACTGGAAGAATGGCGCACAAGGCCTTTAGAAAGCGTATATGCTTTTGTTTTTATGGATGCGATTCACTATAAAGTGCGTGAAGAAGGACGGGTAATCACCAAGGCTGTCTATGGAATAATCGGAGTGAATCAGGAAGGATATCGCGATGTTTTAGGGCTTTACATCGGCCAAAATGAGTCCGCTAAGTTTTGGATGAATGTGCTTACAGACCTGCAAAACAGAGGATTAGAGGATATTTTGATCGCTAGTGTAGATAATTTGAGTGGCTTTGTAGAGGCTATCGAAGCCATCTACCCTAAAACTGATGTACAGCTTTGTATCGTCCATCAGATCCGCAACTCAAAGAAGTACCTGTCCTATAATGACACTAAAGAGTTCATGGCCGACCTCAAGACCATCTATCAGGCTACTACCCGCGAAAAGGCAGAGCATGCACTTAATAGGTTGGAACAAAAGTGGGGCAAGCAATATCCCAAGGTCATTAGCTCCTGGAGACGTAATTGGGAAAACCTTGCTCTAATGTTCAATTATAGCCCCATGATTCGAAAGGTTATTTACACAACCAATGCTATTGAAGCTTTCCATCGTCAGTTGAGAAAGGTTACCAAAACGAAAGGTTCTTTTACTTCTGACACGGCTCTAATGAAGCTGCTTTACCTCGTGCAAAAGGACGTCACAGATAAGTGGGTTAAGCCCATGCACAATTGGAATCGGATACTGGCTCAACTGGCCATCATTTATGATGACCGGTTGCGGCTGGACCTGTAAAATCCAAAATTTGAGTTCCCCGATTTTCAAGGGGCTAGCCCCTTGAAAATCGGGGAACTCAAATAATTCTTAATCCAATAAATTGGATTTGACACACTTTATGCAATACTCCCGTAGTATTTAGAAGGGGGTTCTTGTCGTGCCGTTTTATGCTTTGTTAGAAGCTTTTTTATCTTTATAAATACTTTTCGAATAAGTTATCAAAAAATGATATTGTTGTACTTTCCATGTCATGTGTTAATTCGTACCCTCCTAACCTATAAACATCATAATTCAAGAACTTCAATTCTCTATCTAATCTTACCATATCTGAATATAGTTTAGGCGAAGGTTTATCACCTTCTGAATAGTGTTGTTTCACATCTATTTCTATTACAACTCTTTTTGTATTGGAAAAAAGTATTAAAAAGTCCATTCTCTGTCTTAGCAAATATTGTATTCCATATTTCCTTATTGAATAAGGGTCGTAATGTAGGTAGACTTGTGGAATTAAAGCTGGAAGTTTCTTTCCAAGTAATTTACCATAATGATAATAGTAAATCTTAAACATTTCTTTTTCAGGCTGTGAATCGAGACTCATATTTAGTCTATCAAATAATTCTTTTGCCAACTCTGCACTTTTTTCTCTTTTCTGATTCGATGCCCACCATTCTACTAATTGTATCCATTTTAACCCATCATTCTTTATTGGATTGCTATATACTAAACATGAATCTTCATGCTTAACAACTTTAATGTCATTGTTCAGAGCATCTTTAATAACTATTTCTGGTTTATATCCCTTTGAAGCAAATATTAAGTTTTTAATTTTTCCTTTAACCCCATTTCTTTGAATCCCTTTAAAAACTGGTCTTCCTGAAATATGACCATCTTGTATTAATTCAAAATCATCCTTGCCAATTATGGGATTGATTATCTCTAGATATTTCTGCACATCTTTTTCATTTCGAGTTACGGGATGCACTAATTGCTCAAGAAAAATTAAAAATTGAGAATCTAAGATTTGATACATTATATTCTCTGTTAACAAATCTTGCAGCAGGTCTTTTCCTTCTTCAATTCCGAAAATACTTCCAAAAGAATTTATATGTACGTGATCAGATAACCCTGATTTTAGTAATATTTCTTCTGAAGTAAGGCTTCCTGAGATGTCACTTAATTTCAAGAGTTCTTCAACTAAATTTCTCCTTGTTAATTCAGTAAGCTTATAGAATTGGTTCTCTAAGTATTTGTTTAATGAATATCCAACTTGATATGACTGGTAATCATCTATTAATTTTTTAGCCAATTCAATAAGAAATTTCTCATCCTTATCCTTCAGTCTCCTAATTACATATTTAAACTTGCTTTGAAAGGCTTCACTTTCATCTCCCTCTTCTAAAGAATATCTATTACAAACTGATGGCAAGTTGTATGACTTTTCTATTGCCAGACAACTAGAAATACTTTCCCTTAATTCATCTAGCTTGTTTATCATTTTTCCATAATTGCCAACTCTAAGAACTCTCTTGCGCCCCCACCTCACGAACCATTCCCAATAGCTATCGAGACTTCCTTTCGGCTATAAGGGAACATCGCGTTTTTGCTCCTTGCGGTAACGTGGCGATTCAGGGGTCAAGTTACGGTTTTTTTAGTTTTTTTGCCGTTTTTTGGGGTGTTTTTTCCTATGTCTTATTCGCTTCGCCTACTCCCGAAAGGGTGGTTGTGCTGTAGTCCTATTTTGGGGGGACGTTGATATTGGATGTAAAATCGAGGAAAGGGTTGGTTTTATTTTTTTGCTGTTAGTAGGAAAACCGGGCTGCCAGTAGAGACGTTGCATGCAACGTCTCTACGTTGGCGTTGACGTTTCCCCCATCCGGTTTATCCAAAATCAATATCCCATGAATAGGATTGGGCGTGAACACAAAATCATCAAACCACCCAAAACCGCCCCCCGTGAGCGATAGGAACGGGTGGCCGCCCCTGGCCTGAGCCGGGGTGGCCTACGAGTGGATAGCGCGACCCCTGCACGGCGTTGGCCTAGCGTGGGCGGCAGGGGGCACGGCATCCTCCTTCCTCGGCACGGAACGACGTTTGTGTAGCGATACTCATTTTATATCGCCCAAAGTCTGTGGTGTAGGTCTTGTGCTATTTCTTCTCGTCCACGATGGCTTCGATGCCTTTGGCGGATAAGTCAGCAACTAAACGCTTGGCGTCTCCGTAGTTGTCGAAGCGGTTTACTAAGACGACGGCATAGGTCCCTCTGTCAAAGAGTTCTACTTTGGCATCCGTAAAGCCCAGCTTTTTGAGGCGCGCCACTTGTGTATCTGCATTGGCGCGTTGCTTGTACGAACCTGCCAGTACCATGTACCTGCCCGCTGCCGCCGTGCTGCCGCTGCTATCATACGCGGTGGCAGGGGCGGGTCGTGTGGCGGCAGCAGGGGTAGTTGCCGCAGGGGCTTCCGCTGCGGTGTCATCCATTTCTTCCTCGGAGTAGCTGCTGGTTCCATTCGTGGTGGTGGCGGCATCCACTTGGGCATTCGCCGCTTCAAACGCATCGTCATCCATGTCCACATCATCGGAGGTGGAAGCCTCGTCATCCCAATCGGTATAGGTTGAATCCCTGGTAGCGCCTGCATCTTCGTAGGTGTCTTCGATAGACATGGCAGGGGTATCAGCAGGCGGGTTCATCAGTGAAACGATCTTGTAAACTAAGTATCCGAGTGCGCCAAGGCAAACGATAACAATGGCTACAGTAAGCAAATCCAATCTAGACATAGCTGTTCATTTTGTTATTCTAATAAAGTTATGACAAAGTAACCAAATATTGATAATACCATGCGCGGGAAAAGTAAAAAATTGTGATTCTCTCCCAAAGGATGCTTTAGTCAAAAAAATTAACAAAATTTTAATCAATTGGTAATCAATACTTTAAATAACAATAATTCCCCATCGGGTGTTCTTTGGAAAATAAAAAGGAATATTCCTACATTCAATACCAGTAATCATTTTCAAAACATATAACGCCAACACGCATAAGCTAAAGCCATACATTTTTCATGAACATAGGGAGTGCCACCGCCAACCGTGGACGGGCTTCCGCCAAAAATGTAGCAATTATGCGTCTGATCATCCTTTCTTCATTACTGTTTTTGACATTGGCCGTGGAAGTGGCCGCCCAAGAGGACAATGCGCTACCGCAAGAAGCGGCCAGCAATGCTACCGATGTGCTGAATATGCCGTCGAAATGGCAAAAGTACGACGACGATCTGCGAGCTGATTTTCTTTTTGCCGCCGTTGAGCGAGGCGATATTACCTTGGCGCGTACCATGCTCGCTGATGTGGAAAAGCCTTACTACCGCCACAATAAAGAAGGCGAAACCCTGCTGACGCTGGCCGTGAGCAATGGACACTACGAGATGGTACAATGGCTATGTGAAGCCGCCGTGATCAACTTGAAAAACGAAGCGGGTGAAACACCCCTTACGTTAGCTATTAAAAGCCAGCAGCCAGCTATCATCGAAAAAATATTGGAGCGCGCCAAAGCCGACTTGCCCAATGACCAAGACGAAACGCCCCTGATGTTGGCGGTGTCGTATGGGTACGAACCCGCGTTTATCAAGCAATTGGTGGATAAAGGTGCCAACCCCAACCGATTGAGCAATGGGTACACCCCTTTGTTCAGGGCTGTGGTGCAAGAGCAGATCCCCACAGCGGCCATGCTGGTGCGAGTAGGCGCCGATCCGTCATTGGCTAATGATGATGGTTCCATTGCGCTATTCCAAGCGGTTCAGCAAAACGATGCGGTGCTGGCAGGCGTGCTGCTGCATCGCAGCCACCAACCCGACACCGATGCAAATTGGCAAACACCGAATGGTGAAACCTTGTTGAATATGGCGTTAGCTCAGCACAATACCGATTTGCTTCGCGTGCTTGTGGAAAAAGGCGCCGACCCCAATGCGGTGGATTATTTGGAAAATACACCCATGCACTTGGCGGCTGAACGAGGTATGACCAAAGCCGTGAATTTGCTGTTGGTACATGGCGCAGCCCCCGATCCCGTGAACATCATGGGGAGTACGCCTGTCATGCTGGCGGCCCAACGCGGCCACAACGACATCGCCCAAACCCTGACATCCGCAGGGGCCAACCCAGACTATCGCGATTATGCCGGGGTAGCCGCACGTGATTTTGTATCCCTGTCCTACAGCGACCCTTACCTACAGGAGCAGGTAGAGCAAGTATTGATGACGGTGCAAGACTGAGTAGCTGCTTTATCACATTACTGAATGCCACAACCACCCCACGATACGGAAAGGGTGGTTGTGGTTATTGCCGAATTACCTAGTAATTTGACGGAAATAAACTGTTCAATTTTTATCCCGTCCCCTAGCGTATGTCTAAACATTACTTGAACCAACCCGCATATTTCAAGTAAGCATCCGAGATACGGCCAATGGTGTCTGCAAACTGTTCTTGACTCAGCGATTTCACTTTTCGAGCAGGCACACCGGCGTAGATGCTGCCGCTTTCGCAAATTGTGTTTTCCAAAACAACTGCCCCGGCGGCAATGAGTACGTTTTCTTCCACCACCGCGTGATCCATGATGATAGCCCCCATGCCTACCAATACGTTGTCGTGCAGGGTGCAGCCATGTACCAGCGCACGATGACCAATACTCACTTGGTTGCCGATAGCTGTCGCTGCCCGCTCGAAGGTGCCGTGAATGATAGCACCATCCTGAATATTGACCTTGTTGCCAATGCGGATACTATTGACATCGCCCCGTACAACGGCCTGGAACCATACGCTGCAATCGTCGCCCATAATGAGATCGCCGATCAAAGTAGCATTTTCGGCCAAAAAACAATTGTCGCCCCATTGAGGGGTAAATCCGCGAACACTTTTAATCAATGCCATAGTTCTAATCTATTTATCAACATTAACGACCAACAACCAAGCAAACGGGGGTCTTCACCTCAAACTGGCCTGTTTGCTCCAATAGACCAGTGGCTTTGTCAATAGCAAAGATGCGCACATTATCTGTATTTTGGTTGGCCACCCATAATTGGTTGCCATCGGCAGTAATGGTAAAATTGCGTGGAAAATCGCCACCCGTAGGTGTGTGTCCCAAGGGTTGCAGGCGGCCATCCTCGGGTTGGATGCGCCATGCAGCTAAGCTATTGTGTCCTCGGTTGGAGGCATAGAGGTATTGTCCGTCCGGGGTGAGGTGAATATCTGCCCCAATGCTAAAGTCCGTGAAGTTCGTTGGCAAGGTACTCCAATGGTCGAGAATATGAAGACTGCCGTTGGCGGCATTGTAGTGCAAAACCGTGACGGTATTCAACAACTCGTTCAATACATACGCATAAGGCAACCGGGGATGGAAAGCAATATGGCGAGGGCCTGCCCCTGGTGGCAAAGGCAATACGCTGGTTGCTGCCCATTTGGGATTGTCTGCTTGGAATACGCGGAGGGTATCGGTACCCAAATCGGCGACTACAACCCATTGTCCATCGGGGCTGAGGGTGACGCTGTGAGGATGCGCGCTTTCCTGACGCGCTTCGTTCGGTCCATTGCCTTGCAGACGAAGGGTATCACTGGCCTCGCCTATACCCTCGGGTTGCAAGGGATAACGCGCCACCATTCCGCCTACATAATTGGCCACGTACAACCATTTTCCGGTGGGGTGAACGCTGACATAACAAGGCGCATGGGCGTAGGTAGGTTGCCGATTGACAAAAGTAAAACGATCCTTGGTGCGGCGATACGCATACACATAGCCCGTACTATCCACATCTGGGCCTATTTCACTAACAGCAAACAACCAACTTCCATCTTTCGATAAAGCGATATAAGAAGGATTGACCACCTCTTTCAGGGTATCCAAAGGCTGAATAGCACCTTGGTCATTGACTTTCATTAGGTAAATGCCCGCAGCTTTGCCGTCCACATGGCCTTCTTTGCGGGTGTAGGTACCCACTATCACTTCCGTGTAATCGGCTACGGCATCGTCTGGCTGGCTGCACCCCGTAAGGAGACCCGCCAGCAAGCATACAACTAAGTGTGGTTTCATTTATTTTTTTGGCAATGATAGTAAATTTTACCATCTAAACCCAATGCGTAGCCCTGCATTGAATAGCCAAAGCGGACTTTCGTCCATTATACCTGAAGATAGCGCCGAATGGTAAGCTCCCAACCCCGTCCAAGTGGCTGTTGGGTAGTAACGCGCCCCTACTTGCGGGGTAATGGTCAAGAAATCCGATAGCCCAATATCAACGCCCGTACCGATGCCGAGATGAAACGCCGTATCAGAGGAAGCGATATCCCCGCTGGGATCGTTGATATTAAAATCGAGGTAGCTGATGCCCGGTGCAATTTGCACAAAAAAGCCTTTGTGCAAGGAAGGCCCTTCTTTAGAAAAGGTAGGACAATCGCAATCCCCTTTCAAATCGAAGAGATAAATATTAGTATTCCACGAAAAATGCAGGCCGTTGAGTACCGTTGAAAAATCAGTGGTGGCGGTAGCAGCATCGGCTTGTAAATGGCTGAAAGCCAGTGTTGGCAAGAACTCAATTCGCAATTTTTTTAGCCTAAACCAATAATCGATACCTGCTGTCCAACCGGTACCGGGTAGTTCAAAGGAAGTCGCTTCTCCTGCTTTGGCGACGTGATTCCATTCATCGGCCATGCTGCTCGTGTAGGCAGCGTGTACGCCAATCTGTGCCTGCAAACCTGCGTAGCCGCCCAAGGCGATAGCTATGCAAAAAAGGTGTCGTATCATAACAGTATGTGTTTGCAGGTAAAACGACGTAAAAGGTGTGTAGTTGTGGCAATGGTTGCTATTTAACGTTAGGGATAAGTGTATAAAGAAAACAGGCACCGGAAACCCAGTGCCTGTTTTTTACTTGTTTGAAGTGGTTTTCTATACAATGGCGTATGCCAATATGTCAGGCAGATCGAGCCTTGTCCACCGATTTCATACGGTTGGCATTGGCTTCTTCATACATTTTTTGCAATTTCCGACGAGCGAAGAAGATACGGCTTTTGATCGTACCGAGGGGAGAATCCAACTCTTCGGCAATTTCATCGTATTTATAGCCCTGATAAGCCATCATAAAAGGGATGCGGAAATCATCGGGTAGTGCATCCACCATCGCAACGAGTTCTTTGAAGGCAATCTGCGACTCACCATCATTATCCACAGGTCGTTCTGCGGAATCGATATAGTAGTTGTTGGGTGTTTGATCGACGATGAGGTTGCGGCGCATCTTCTTGCGATAATTGTTGATGAAGATGTTGCGCATGATCGTCACAGCCCAAGCCTTGAAATTAGTGCCTTGGTTGTATTTGTCTGCATTGGTGATGATCCTCAGTGCTGTATCTTGGTACAAGTCCTCCGCATCATCGCTGTTGCCTGTAAGCTTCAGCGAAAAAGCTTTGAGGAGTTACTGATGGTATCCAATTGATCTTGTATCTGGTGCTGAATAGCGTAAAGCATTTCAGTGGCGTTTTGTTGTGTTATTAATATTTACAAAAATACTTACATGGTGAATATTATGCAAATATTTTTTACCTTTCCTACACTAATTTTACAAATACTGTTCCAAAAAGGACAAATATGACGATGTGACAGTTGTATGTTGTTAAAAATTTTAACATTCAGTAAACAAAAGGCCGCCTTGAACTGTATTGGAAAGAAGAACAACCGAAATACCCTCGGTGGACAATTATGGAAAACGGCAGTGAAATAATGTACTTGGCCTCCAATATCAAGCTGCTGCGTAGATTGCGCAAGCTGAGCCAGGAGGAATTGGCCAACCTCATCGGGTTGAACAGGGGCAATATTGCCTCTTATGAAAATGGTACGGCAGAGCCTCGCATCGGTAGCCTGCTAAAGCTGGCGGATGTATTTGGTATTTCCATAGAAGATATAGCAAGTAAAGACCTCAGCGATGAGCATCAGTGGAAAGGCATTACGCGCTTGGTAGGTCTCTGCCCCGGCAAGCGCGCCCAATTGATGGAAATGAAAACCAAAGCCGCTGATTTTCAGCATTTTCTCAATGGTATTCACACTTGTTTCTGCTTCAAATCTAAAGACCTTTCCGCCGTGGAGGATTTGCCGGAAGCCGCTCACTTTCTGAAAAGTCATTTCGAACAGCTACACTCTGCTACTGCCAAACTGGCACAAGAACACCAACAATTATTAGAATTACTGCAACCTGTGACCCCAGAAATGGGAGCAACATCCGTTCCAGAATAGCCCTCTCTATTCGTCTATCTTGTTCAAAAAGCTATATAGGTCTTCTTCCGGCGCTAAGCCTAATTTCTTGCGCAACCGCGAGCGGCTCACATTGATACTGGAGGGCAATACCTGGAAAATATCCGAGATTTCTTTGGAGTTAAGCCCAATGCGCAGATAGGCACATAACCGCAAGTCGTACAGGGATAAATCGGGGTAATATTCCTTCATTTTTTTAAAAAAGGATTGGTGCAATTCATCCATCTGTATTTCAAAGGTGTTATCACCCGACTCTAGGTAAAGGTCTAGCAATCGCTTCATTTCTGCGATCTGGGAGCGCGATATAGCAGGATTGGACTGCACCGCCTCCATTTTTTCCTTCAGCACGTGCAGCAAGCGGTTTTTGTCTTCGTTATCCTTTGCTTGCTTGGCTATTTCTATGCTTTTGAGTTTCACTTGCTGGCTCAGGAGTTGCTTTTCTTGCTCCAACTGTCGTTGCTGTTGCAACATGGCTTCCTGCTCATACTTACTGGCTTGTTGCTGAAGCGCGATTTGCTCTTTTTCCTCCAATTCCTTCTTCTGCCTCGCTAAACGAATGGCATGCCAACGTTGATTGCCCAAAAACAGCCCCAACAACAACAGCGCGTACGCCAGCCATGCCCACCACGAACGATACCAAGGCGGACCTATGTAGAAAACAAAAGACTGCACGGCAGTAGTGGTTTGCGTTCCTATCTGTGCCTGTACTTCAAAAGTGTATTCCCCTTCCGACAAGTTCAAAAGCTCCGCTGCATGGCTCTCCTCCCACTGGCTCCAGGCAGGATCATAAGCCGATACCCGGTAGCGATAACGCACATCGGGTTGTTGTGGCAATACATATTCAAAACGTAAATTATTGAGTGCAAAAGGCACCGAACTACTTTGCATTACATCCTGCGACTGGCGGTTATTGAAAGCCGTCACTTTACGGATTAACAAGGGTGGATAGACTTGTTTGGTAGGCGTTTGCAAAGAAACATCCTCCAACGCAAAGCCGTTGAAAATGGCATAAAACCGATAGACACTATCCAACGCAAGAGGTTGGCAAGTAGGCGCTACGAGGCCGACTACTCCCCTACCCTTTCTCGATGCTTCCCGCTCGCTAAAGGTATCCGTGTCCGGTTGATAAGCCCAAGATGCTTCATCCGTCACCAAACAGATACGGTTGTCTTGCCTCACTAGTACAGGGAACTGCCCCGTAAACATATCAGAAGGAAAAATTTGCCTATTAAGCGGGGAAAAATCGTCGTTTAGCGCAAAGCGTATCAAACCAAAATTAGGAATATTGACCCACAATACCTCCTCCGTTTCTTTCAACAACTGATTGCAAGACCCTACAATCAAAGGTACTTTTTGTAAAAAACGCCAAGTGTTCCCATCTTTACGATAAACGGTTATGCCATTATAGTTTCCGTCAGCAGGTAGTCGCGCTGCCAAGGTAGCATCGTCCACACACCCGGCTCATTGTGAACAGGCACCAAGGAAGCACCTTCCACACGGAACAATCCTCGGTCGTGGCCGCAATACAAAATGCCGTCTATCTCCTGCAACGACCACACCTGCCCCTCTGAACCGCGCACTAAGGAAAAGGTGGGTTTCTCCGATCTATCATTATCCAAGGAAGCCCATGCCGCTTGGTACAATCCTTGGTTGGTGCCTAGATAAAAGGTGTCGCCTAATAAAAAAGCCGTTTGGGCCGTACCATAGGCGCCTGTGTTATCGTGAAAATAAGCCACACGGCCATGAATCCTGATAGCCGCCATACCGTAGTCCATCCCCAGCCAAAGCATACCGGTGGGGGTGTAACACGCACTCAAAACTGTGTTATTGGGCAGGTCTTTTTGTTTATTGATATGCTGAAGGGTATTTTCATCCCCATCGGCGATATAAACCCCATTAAGAATAGAACCAAAAACGGGGTATTGGCCATCAATGACCGCAAAGCTAAAAACCTGATCCTTTGCAAGACGCTGTGACAAAGCAGACCTCGACGGCAATAACTGCCCCGATCGATACCACCAAATACCCGCATCGCGGGTTGCCAACATGAGGCCATGCTGGGTCTCCATCGCGCCTACAATGTGCGGAAAACTCCCTTCCGGGTAACTAAAAACCCGCTGCATCGTGCGCCCGTCGAAAGTAAACACCCCCTCTTTTTCGTCCACCAAGTACAGTTTATCTCCAGCTTGAAAACTGCCCCTGAAACGAGACGGAGCGGCGGTTTTGGTAAACTGGTTGTCCTTATACACATACACGTGCTGGAACGAAACAAACAGCACAAAGTCGCGGATAGCAAACACATCCCAAAATTCCTCCCCCGCAGCATTACCATCGGCTTGAAACGGATAGAGGGAGGTGTATTGAAAAACACCAGCCGTTGATGTTTGCCACACCCCAAAGTCGAGATCGGAACCGGAATAGATGAGGGAGTCGTTGATAACACAAAGTGAGCGGGTGATCCCCTTACTGCCAGCCCATTGTTGCCACCTGATACCGTCGTACGCTAACAGCCCCGCATCGCCCGCCATGTACATGATGCCATTGGAAGCCGCCGCAATATCCCAAATCTTGCCGTGCCTAGGATATTGATCCGCCGTAAAGCGACGCATCTCAGGTATCCCCTTAACAGGGATATGCTGGGCGCGAACCACCACGATTCCTAGCAGCAAGCAGCAATATGTGAGCCATTTTTCCAAATCAGTAGCCGGGATGTTTCAAAATTTTGTAACAAGAGAGACACCTGATGGATTAAACGGGCAGGCAAGTGTCCCTTACCTGCCCGTTCGTATCGATTACTGAACAACCAATCGGTCGGTGTGTAAGCGACCTTCTGCGTCTTTCATTTTCACAATGTAAACGCCTTTGTCCAAGTTGAGTGCCGTAACAGCATCTCCTTGTACAACGCGGATACGCTGTCCTTGCAGGTTGAATACTTCAACAGATACCACCTCTTCCGTCATAAAAACGCGCTGTCCCGCAGCCACGGGGTTAGGGAATAATTTTACGCGGTTGGCAATCTGGATGTCATCCACACTTACCACATCTGTGGAAAAGTACATATTATCCATATACAAGGTGCCTGAGCCAAAAGGCGTACTAGTAAGGATGTACTGATTCAAATCCGTCAAATCAGTCAAACCAGCAGCGGTGAAATCGGTAAGGGGGATCATAACGTGATTCCACTGGCTAGGCATAGGATTAACACTTACCGTTGCTTCACTATCTCCATTGCCACCAGCAAAACCATCGCCCAGGAAGCTAACCAATTTGATATCTAATGTGGTGATATTGGGTGTCCACACATCCATGTGGAGATACTTCATCTCACTGGCATTGATAGGAGCAGAGGTTGTTTCGATACCGTTGAAACCCAGATTGGTATATTTATGCGTAGGGTTGCCTTCAATCATCACCTCTTCATACATTGCCTGACTCCAACTGGTATTCCAGAAATCCACATTCACATTGGTGTAGGCATCGCTGTAAAGCGAAATGACGTTTTGGTCGGTGGGGGTGGGTGCCGCAGTGGCAGGGGAATTGTAGAAGAACGAGATCGTGTAAGTAGCCATCGTAGTGCCATTGGCAGCCGTAACCACCACTGTCGCATCTCCGGGGATGGCAGTAGCCTGATTAATAGCAGTCACAGTAGCATTGGCATCAGTGGTTGTTGCCAAGGTAATCTGAGGAACAGCGGCACCGCCTGGCACGCCGAAGGTATAGCTGGTCGCGCTAGGCGCAAAACCAGGAACATTAGCACCATCCACCTGCAACGCGCTCAAGGTAGCATCCGTACCTGCCGCAGTGGCTTCTTTCCAGAAGTAGATATTATCCAAGTAAATGTTGCTGGGTGTAGCACCGCCTTGGCCATCAAATTTCAACTGAAAAACTGAGTTCCAGGACATACCCGTAAAAGCACTCTTAGGTAGATCCACACTGCTCCACTGGCCTGCGCTCAAGGGTACGCTCACCAATACTTCACCAGGGCCTACGCCACTGTTGTCGATAGGAGAGAATTTGACATCCGTAGCATTGCTTGTCCAGATGTCAATGTGTATGTACTCCATAGCGGAGGCGTTCTGTGGATTGGCTTCAAAACCTGTACCTTGGTAATTGAAGTTGGTATAAGCCATTACCAAATCACCTGTGCCGGGGTCGAAAGCAATATCAACCGTTCCAGACTGACCCCAACCCGGATTGTAGTTCACATCCGTGATATTGGTGTATGCATCCCCATAAATGGAAATTACATCCGAAGCGTTCCGAGTAGGAGGCGTAGGGGCATTATTGGTGGGTTGTGCTTGTAACACTACCACCGCCAACAACGCAAATAAAACAGTAAAAAATTTCATAAAAGGTTGTTTTTGATTATTAAATGGTTTTCAAAAGGTTTGAAAAAAGGGTTCCATCACCTTCTTAGGGGTGCGGTCTATCTTGAAAACACCCCAGTGTTTTTCAGGTTCTAAAGGTTCGGGGGAGCCTTTCCACGACTCATCGAATGCTTCAAAAAAGAAAGTCAGCACGCCTGCTGCTTCCGACCACGCCATCAAGTCTTCGAAATAGATAGCTTGGTTGTCCTCACTCACATTCTCTGGGTCAATACCGCGCCCATTGGAGTTGGTGGCCCAACCAGCCTCTGTGATTACAACCGGCTTATCGGGGTATTGTTGCACCACCGACTCATAGTTTTGTCGGGTATATTCCAAAGACTCGTGAATGTGTTTGTACTCCCAAACTGGATAGGTATGAATGGAGATAAAGTCCAGTTCATCCGCTAATGGCTTGAGCTTGTTGAGCCAAGGCACATAATTTTCACAAAATGTAACGGGTTGGCTGGCCGCTTGCTTGACGATTCGGACATATTCAATCACATGCCGCACGGGAACGTAGTGGTCGGTCCAATCCACGCAGGCTTCATTACCTACAGAAAGGGAAAAGACGATACCCGGGTATTCGTTGGCCCATTTAGCTAAGCGGTGCATTTTTTGGAGATTCTCCTCTCGGTTGTGAGCCAATTGCTCCGCCGTATAAACACCGCCCCCCCAAGGGCAACCAAAGTTGTTCATCTCGGCCTCAATAAATGCCCCCAGCATCACCTTAAAATCCAAGCCTTCCTTGCGGATTACCTCCAAGACCGTAGCAGCGTGTTGATCCACATCATACAGACGAAGGTATTGCAATCGATCCTGCAACAGCAGCAGGTCTTCCTTCACTTCATCATACGTCGGCCAGACATCTCCGGGGGCGCTGCCCTCTCGGAAACCCGAATAACAGATAGCCCGACCGGGTTCAATACCCAATGTATCAAAACTATTCATTGCGCTCAAAATTTCAGTTTTTCATGTTTATCCCAAATCCCCCAATAAGCACCTACCTCGCCTTCTGCCCCTACTTTCCACGATTCGTCGAAGGAAGAAAAGTAAAACAACTCGACGCCCTCATCCATCGCCCACATCTGGGCATTGATGAAGTATTCCATCGCGCTTTTAGCACCCGGAACGGCGCCCTTGAGGCTCTCACCTTGGCTGGGCCATCCGGTTTCCGTTACCAATACTTTCTTCCCTTTGCCTGCGTGGACAGCTTGGTAGTACATCTTTTTTAGGTAATCCAACGAATGTTCAAATGGGCAACCTTCCCAATAAGGGTAGCAGTTAGCCAATACCACATCGCAGGCATCCGTGATGCGCGGGCGTTGTGAAAACTCGTAGTAAGCATCCACATACCCCACAGGAATTTCCGCAGGGATGGCGGCTCTTGTGCGATGTATCCAATCTAATAATTCGTCTTCGGTGAGGTCTTTGCGGTACATGACTTCGTTGCCCACCGCAGCTATATCCACTAAACCGTCGTTGGCCAATTTAATAAGCCCTCTACTTCCCGCTCGTTTATCTCGGGGTCGTCACCTAACCAAGCACCCACCAAGGTTTTCAGCCCCAACTCCTTTGCAGCAACGGGAATCAACTCATTACCATCCGTGCAGGAAAAAGTACGTATCCAGCGGGTGTGCGGGCGCAGTATCTCCATCCGCCGCCTCACTTGCTCCATGGTGACCGCATCGCCGGGGCGTTGCCCCTCCTCGTACAGACTGAAGCAAAAACCATGCACCCCATTGTACAACAGTTCCAGAAACAGGCTGTGCACATCCTGCTCTTTCATATCTGCCAGATAATGGCCGTGCTGTAGCGTTGCCAGCGAAAGGTATCGTTCTTTTCTGTAAGACATCGTTCCTTCTTTTATACTGCTATAATTCGCCTCTCCTTTCTATCAACTCGGCCTTTATTTCGCGTGACCGTTTTTCCGAAAGGTCGTAGTTCCACATCACCCAAATCGCCAAAGCGGCTGTCACCGATGGAATGATGATATCAGCTAAGCGGAGGCTATTCAATGTTTCCACAGACTGGGTCGCAGTGTTTTGATCGAAACCTACTAATTTCAGTACCAAACCACCTAATACCAACGCCAAACCTTGCCCCAATTTCACCATCCACCAGTAGATGGCACCAAAAGTACCTTCTTTACGCGGCATTCCGTTGTTATACTCATCTAAATCACAAACATCGGCTGTCATACTCATCATCAGGGTGAATAAGCCTCCAAGACCGAATGCCATCAAAGGAACAGGAATAAACATCAACCAAGGATTGCCAGGGCTGAAACCCCACCACTTCGCAATATACCCTACAATAGAAATAACCGTAGAAATAATAAACGCCTTGCGCTTGCCCCACCTATTAGCCATCCAAGTAATGATAGGAATGATAAGAAAGGCCGTAGCAATAGCACTCACCGTGGAAAACCACGCAGGCCAAGTGGACGCTAATTCATAACTACCATTGAACAGGTAAAACACAATGATGAAGTAGCTAAAGGACGCCACCATCTGAAATCCATTGAACACCAAGAAAGTAGCCGTACACAAACGCACAAATGGCTTGTTTTTAAAGATAAGTATCATGTTGCGAATCAGCCCCTTCAGGTTTTTGGCAATATTTTTCAGCGAAAGCTCATCCCTGTTTTGGAGGTTGGTTTGGTCTATCTCCCGGCAGAAAATGGCAGGAAGTATGCCTAATACCATACAAGCCCCCCCCACAATAACCGAAAGCTTATGTACGCCCTCTGCCTGGGTTTCAAACAAATCCGGGTTCGCAATCAACACCCAAAACCAAGGCACTATCATCCACGCGATTTGGCCAATGGTTTGCGAAAAGCCCATCAGGCGGGTACGCTCGTTGTAGTCAGAGGTCATTTCATACCCTAATCCAATTAGCGGCGTAGCAAAAATGGTATTGCCCGTGAGGAATACCAATGAAAACAGAAGGAAATACCAAAAATTGTAAGACTGCGTCTGGTTTGGATCCAATTGCCAAAGCAATATAAAAAACAAACCACTCAAGATGGCTCCTACAAAAATATACGGCCTTCTGCGCCCCCAACGCGATTGGGTATTATCTGAAATATACCCCATGATAGGATCGGAAATGGCATCGTAAATGCGCGGCAAACCACCCAGCAAACCCGCCAAAAAAGGATCCATACCGAATGCGGTAAGCAGGAAAAATGAAAACACTCCCAATGCCCCGGGCAACAAGTTGTTCACCAAGTGCCCGGCACCAAAGGCCGCTTTCTGAAGAAATGGCACCCGGTCTCTGGATGCAGTCTGATACTGTGACATAACCGTTTAGTTTTTCGTTTTATCTAAAATTAGTCTAAAAACCGGCTTTCATGCAGCCGTACTTGCACCCAACGGATTGCTCCGCTGCGCTTTATTAATTGATTGGATGTGGCCGCATCCAAGGCCAAGGTGGGTTGGTACGCCACTTGACCCTGCGCATCGCAAACCTCTACTCCTTCTTCATCCGACAGCGTATAAACCACGGGTACGGCACAACAAGTGAAACAAAGCGACCCCACTGGCAAGTCCAGCTCTTGCGTGTGTCCCTGTACATCTACGTAGGTCATACGCTGAGCGGTGGTCAGTAGCTCCTCCTTGCGCAACATGAACGGTTGGAAGTGCAGGCAGCCATTGGATAGACGGATGCCCAACTCGCCCCATCGGCACAAGATGTCCTCTTTCACCTGGCCTGTCATGCCGGGCTGCTGAGCACCTTTGTTCTGGGGAGTGTGGGAATACGGATCGGTAGGGAAAGCACCATACAAAGCCGGGGATTTGTGTGCACCTATCCCTTCTTGTACCTCGTAATAATGATGAATCAACCGATGCAGCACTTCCTCCGACTCCTGTTCCCGCCATGCGCGTACACACGTTTCCTGTATGGCCAATTGCAACTTCGACACCATGTGCCAGTAGATAGACCCCAGCCCTTCGTAACCGAAAAATGTGCCACTGCGTCCCGTGAACGCCTTGTGATTGAACACCGCTTCGTACAAGTCCAACAGTGCTTGCTGTTCCGCTTCGGTGCAGGTTTCCACGGCTGTTAATGCCATGCGCAAATGCCGTGCATTGGTAAACGCGCCGTTGAAATGGTAGTTGCCATGTCGGTCTTGCTCCAAAATGGCGGCGGCATCCTCTTTATGAAGGAAGGATTCCAATCCAACTGCTTTTAACTGCTGTGGGTGAATGACATTTTTTTTCAAAAAACCGGGCAGTTCCTTGTTGGGATAAAGGATATAGCTGCGCTGGTCTTCTCTGTAGAGCGCACTCTGGCGCATAGCATCCAATACCGCCACGCTCTCCGCTGGCGACAGGTATCCCGAACTCAATGCCGCTACCTGCCCTTCCAGCATTTCTACCAAGTGGTCGATTTGCGCTACGCCTTCATCCAACAACACCAAGTTGTAACCGTGGTACAAACCATCTGGCCGCTGATTGCGTCGAATGGTATGCTCCATAAAGCGCAGCGTAGTATCTGTGAAGTTTTTCAAGGCAGCCACATCAATATTCACCTGCTTTCCGCTAAATGAATGGTTGTAAACCTGCCACCTGAAGTTGCTGGCGGCGGTGCCCAAGGCATCCATCATCGCTCGGCGCTCGCCATCGCTTACCGCTTGCGCTAATAAGTGCTCATTGTTGGTAAACACCTCGCTGATGCGCCCGAAAAAGTCTGCTACTTCTTCGGACACCGCTACCTCCTGCATCGGAGTCGCCTCTAATAGCTGCCGGAAAAATGCCATGAAACGGCGCAGATAATACAGCGTCACCATCGACACTCCGTTACCTACCAAGGCATTGTTGGCATCGTTCCACTCCGGACGTTGGGTGTTCATCCATATACCTCCTTCCGGAATAAAATTCGACAGCTTCGCCAAGGTCGTAGCCAACAATTTTTCCATGAAATTCACCCGATGCATCGCCCCTTTGGCATTGCGCAACAACGCCCCGTCTGCTCCCATTTCATCGCGTAGTGCCCTGACTTGGTGGTCTAAATCGAAATCAAAGTCAATGGTATCTTTCGCATCGGCTACGATGGCCTCGTAGGGCTTTATTTTATAGGGTACATTGGCGTACGCGAAACAAGCCTTGTCCAGCAACCCTTCCAGCAATCCTGGGCGGTACTGGTGGGCAAATTCTAAAAACTTGAGCAGGTAAATAATCTGGTGGTCGCCCCAATAGCCAATATAAGACCAAGGGTCATCCGGTTCGATGGCTTCCCAGTCGAAACCATCCTTGGTGACGCGGTAAGGGTTGTACCCATCAAAGGTAGAAGCGTTGAGGAACTTGTAAATCATGCCCTCAATAAAGTCTGGCCAAGCGTGTACTAAAGCTTCCCAGTTTTGGAAAATATCCCTCCAGTTGCCTTCGTAGTCCAATATTTTGGCACCGTCCACCTCGCTTTGGGTGTTGATGGAAAACCGATTCCACGGGCGGGAAGGGTCGCCATGACGGCGGCTGAATTTCAAAGGCAGGTATTCCGTGAGTAAGCGAGTCCAATCGACATCATCCCCCTTATCCGCTACGTTTTTCAGTATGCCTAAAGGAAAAACGGCAGGCAAAGCCAAGAGTGTATCGCGGTGGCGGGCAGCCAATGCTTTGTTGGCTTTACCGAGATAGTTCATCAAGTCGTCGCGCTCTATCTGGTAGTTGTGGTCGAAGATGCCGCCGCGCATGATATTGAAAAGCACGTTGGCAAAATGCCGCGTATCCTTCCGGCTGTCGGCGCTGCATTGCAAGCCATCGGCAGCGGCTACCAATGCCTCCAATCGGCGGGTACCCTCGTCTATATCGGCCTGTATGTGTTGCATCAGTTGTGGCTCATGGCACAGGGTATGCGCCAATTCCACTACGGCAGCATGCCGTTGATTGACATTCGCTACTATCATCCAACTGGTTGTGTCGTTGGGCGCAAGAACGATGTCTTGATGCACGAAGTAGGCTCCTTTTTCTGCCTTCACATCCGTTTCTTGTCGCAAAGCCTCTCCCGAGCGGAAGGCTGGCAACTGGCGCGAAGAAAGCAGGCGAAGAGGGTTGTCTAAGCCCAGCGAATAAGCTACATTGGCTTTGAGTGCTTCGCTGGGTTCGGCCTTGTCCACGATGATGGCGCTGAGCGCAAAAATGCCCAAGCCGGAAGCGGAGTCCAACTCGCTGCGCTTATAGGCATCTACCAAATTGCTGGTGCGATTTTGGAGGTCACTGCCTACATCGCAGGGTACGATATTTTGGATGCCATCGAGCAAGGCAATGGAGCGAGCATCATCCGTCAGGTTGCGCAAGCGCGCCTTCCGCACAAAACCATACTGGTTACTAAAATTCCACTCGTATGCAAAAGACAGCCCCAAGTCGTCGTTGACTTCCTCAAAGATGACCTTATTGCCCATTTTACTCTTGTACAAGTGGCGATGAACGGTAAAACGCCCCTCTTGGCGCGTGGAGAACGGCTCCCAAAGTGCTACTCCATCCGCCGTGGCTACCCTGAAAATAGACTTGCTGCCCGTTATTTCCGCCGACTCGGTTATCTTGTCGTCTGTGTAGTAAGGAAACAAGGCGTGTTCAGCATTTTTCCTACCAGCCGTCAAACCGCCATTGCTGGCAATAAACATCCAGTGGTTGGCATCGCTGACGATACTCATAAAGAAAGGCCGCAACGCATCAACATGGGAAATCCGGTAGTAAGCGGTTCCTTGTATCGTTACGGATTCAAGTTTATTATCGGCCTTCATTGCCTGCATGAATAGGTTTTTTACAAAAATTTCGCGACCCACCCGCGTGAGCGCTGTGCAACCCCTTGCCCACCGACCTTCGGGAGGGGGGTGAGGCCCACAGGCCGAAGGGTGGAACATAGCGACCCCGTGGCATCGAGCTTTGCTATGCCACGGGGACACGCCCAAAGTAGTAATTTACTCTTTATAAACTTTCACATAATCGATGACCATCTGCTGCGGGAAAGGGGTCTGGGAGGTAGGAAAACCTACGTAGTTGCCGCCCACTGCAATGTTGAAAATCAGGAAAAAAGGATGGTCATAGACCCATTCACCTGTAACGTCATCGGGTGTGATGCGCTGGTAGAGGTTGTCATCCACAAAATAGTCGATGTAGTCCTCGCCCCATTCGACGGCGAAGATGTGGAAGTCGGTATCGAAGCGCTCCGTGAGGGAACCAAAGCCCTTGGTGATAGCATTGCCGCCGGAATAGCCAGGGCCGTGCAAGCTGCCATGTATGAGGTTGGGCTCTTGGCCGCGTAGCTCCATAATGTCAATTTCCCCGCATTGTGGCCAACCCACCGTGGTAATATCCTCGCCCAGCATCCAGAATGCTGGCCAAATACCAGGGCCATAAGGTGTCTTCATGCGCGCCTCAAAGCGGCCATACGCTTGTGCAAACAACCCTTGGGTCTTGATGCGGGCCGAGGTGAAGGCAGCCCCCGAAAATGATTCGCGCCGAGCCGTCAGCACTAAATTTCCGTTGCCATCTAATGACACATTGTCGGGGCGGTTGGTGTAGTACTGAAACTCTCCGTTGCCCCAGCCATTATCGCCTGTGCCTATGTCGTAGGTCCATTTGGAGGCATCGGGCAGGCTGCCTGCATCGCCTTCAAAATCATCGCTCCACACCAACTGCCATTGGCGCTGTGGGATTGTCTGTGTTTCGTCGGCCTCGCAGCCGCTCATCATCCCTATCAGCGGGAGGAGTGCCATCGCAAAGGCCAGCTTGAATGCATATTTTGTATATTGCATGGTTGTCGTTTTTTGAATGTATTTAAACAGGTGCTTTTGGGCACCTCCTCTCGGCTCAACGCCGAGAGGCCGGGCTATCCGCTCTTACCTGCTCTGCTACGCTACGCAGGTACCGCTGCTATCCCTGGTGCGGGCCAATCGCCCAATTCATACTTGGTTTGCATAATGCCCCACCTACTAATTATGCAGATAAACATTGTCCACAAAAACCGTATTCGAGCCTGTCGGGCGACCCACTAAGATAAACTGAGCCAAGTGGCCGCGCGTAGTCAATCCTGCAAAATTACTCAATGGAATATCATAGCTAATCCATTGCCCCTGTACGGGCGTATTGTATTCAATCTGGTGTTCCACATCGTCTCCGCCACCGAAGGCACCGTCGGCACCAAAGTCCACGAGTTTAATGGCGAAGAAGGAGAAATCTGGCGACCAGACATCAATGTGGAAGTGCGTCATGGCGGTGGCATCAATTTGGTTAGCCACGGTTTCTATACCCACGAAGTCCAAAGCCGTATATTTTTTCACGGCATTGCCAGCCACGCTCACATCCTCTAAGTTAGCTGCCGACCAATCGGTGCGCCAAGTATCCACAGGTACATTGGTATAAGCCTCACTGAAGAGGGATATTACATTGCTCTGTGGCAGGGTAGGCGTAGGCGCGGCCACGGTGGGTTCTGTACCTCCACTGCCCCCTTGCTTAAAGAAGAAGAGGTTGTCGATAAAGATAGTGCCGTTGCCATCGAACTTGAACTGGATGACGTTACTTAAATCCACACCTGCGAAAGCTGAAAGGGGAATATCCACACTATTCCATCCGCTAGTAGGCACATTGAGTGCAAAAGCCGTTTCAGCTGGCCCCGGGCTGATAAGGAAAATATTGAGTGCCGTGGAGTTGGAAGTCCAGTAGTCGATATGCACGAAATCCATATCCGTTACATTCTGGCTACTGCCGAGTTGAATGCCTTGGTAGTTAAGCCCGGTGTAAACGAGCGTATTATTTCCAGCAATAGCCTGCTGTGTCACCACGGTAGCCTGCCCCCAGTTGGGGTTCAGGTCGGTACCCGCTATGTTGGTGTAAGCATCGCTAAAGACCGATATTACGTTGGCCGCACTTTGCGTGGGGGTGGGTGCCGCCGTAGTGGGTGCCGTAGGCCCTGTGCCTCCTCCGCCTTGGTAGAAATAGATATTATCGACAAAAACGGTGGGAATATTACCAGAAAGTACAATTTGAGCAACTCTGGAACGAGATGTCAACCCTGTAAAGGAAGACAAGGGAAGATCGAGGCTAATCCAAGACCCTGACGATAAAGAAGCCGCAGGGATGGTTAACTCGTGAGACAAGTTGTCTCCCCCTTCAAAGGTACCATCAGGCCCCACATCCACCAACAATACGCGAAAAACAGACGACGCATTCACTGGCTCTGGTGTCCATATATCGATATGGAAGTGAGTCATAGCCGTGGCATTGATGGTAGGTGCTGTAAACTGAATGCCTACAAAATTGAGCTGGCTATATCGGATAATATCATCGCCCCCAATTTGGAAATCAGCGGATTGTGTAGTAGAGAACTGCCAATAACCATTAAAAAAGTCCACCGGCACATTGGTATAAGCATTGCTAAAGACGGAGATAACCTTGTCCGATGCTTCGGTAGGTACAGGTGCGCCTGTCAGCGGAAGTACGGGTGCCCCCGAAGATACGAGCGTAAGGGAGCCTTCGGCTTCTTTATCGCCTAAGGTGGCCGTGATAACCGCCGTACCTTCCCCTACAACGGTGGCCTGCCCATTGGCATTCACAGTGGCTACATCGCTGTTGGAAGAAGTAAAGGCAAAGTAAGCTGACGAGGTTTCCACGCGTTGGTCCACACCCGTGGGCAGGTTGAACACGGAGAAACCACCTACGTCAATGGTGGCACCGTTTTCGGTATTAAGGGTCACATTTTGCCCATCCATGATGCCTGCACGAGCGTGGGCTACAGTACCGAGGTTCTCAAACTGTACCTCATCAATCCAGAAGGTATAGCCTTCGCCATTCTCAGGTCCTTCGGAAAAGAAGAACATACCCCTTTCAGCCGAAAGGCGGGCAGGGTCGGGAATGGGGATATAATATTTCCTCCAGTTGGTATTGACTTCCAGCCCAGCGATGGCCGTTTGGTAGCGGTTTTCACCTAAGTCATTACCAAAACCAATAAGGTCGATGGAAGCCGAACGAGAGGCTTTTGCCCAAAAGGTAAGAGCCGTGTAGCCGGAAAGGTCACGCGGAGCGGATGTAAAGTACACACCTCCCGCATAAGCCCCTGCTGGGTCTTCAAAATCAGGAACAGCGATGCGCATAGAGGCAGTACCAGCGTATTTCACATCGGTGTCCACGTCGAAGGCGCGTACATCGGAACCACCGAAGGCGGCGTAATTCAATCCTGCGCTGAAAGCATCAATAAATACTTCCGGCGTAGTGGGATTGGCAGCAGGCTGCAAGTCCTCCAACTCCCTTTCGCAGGAAGCGAAGAGCAACAGCATGGCCGAAGCTGAGAGGTACAAACAATTGCGAAACATATTTTTCATTGGTCGTGAATTAAAAAGGTCAGGGATTACTGGAAAATATTGATATGGATGTAGGTACGGATTTCCCACTCATTGCCGTTGTCAAAACCCGGTGCGGTGGGGTCGCAAATGGACTCTCCTGCCGCGTTGATGGTATGGGTGGGGCAATAGCGAGGGGAATACTGGTCGAGTGTACGGAAGATACCCTGTACCCCAATCTGTGTGCTAGGCAAATCGAACCAATCGGGTTTTGATAGCGAAGTGGAAACGTCCAGCATCAATTGTTGGGGGAAAGTAAGGTTGAAATCTCGGTGGTAGTCATAAGGGCCCCAGTCGTTGATTTTTACAGCGGCAGTAGCCTTCATTTTCTTGTAAACCATACGGACATCAGCGCCAAAGCGGCGAATCGTGCGGTCGCTATCTCCATTGGCTTGTGCATCGCCGGCGTAAATATTGGCGATGAAACCAAGTTCGGGGTTCAGTTTGGAAACGATGCGTGCATAAGCTTCCCACAAGTCCGCAGCTGGGGCGGCCCCAGGGAAAGCAAAGAAAGTACGACCATCAGGCAAGATACCGATAGCCGCATCTTGTGAAGTGGGCAAGTGACGAAAAACAAATCCCAAACTGGCTGCGAATTCCGCATCTTCGGCGCGGTCGTTATCCCATTCGTACATCCAGGTGCCGGGTGTCGGGTCGAAAGTAACGAGGAGTTCTCCTGCTACTTGCTCGCGGTTACCCCGCACGACAAAGGGGTCATCTAAGATATTGCGAAGCCTGCCCGGAGCGGCTAATCCCGTTTGCATAGGCCCTTCGATGGGGCGCTGCCAGAGGAAGTTGGGCGCAATCTGGAAATTGCCTACGGTATAAGTGAAACCACTGAGTACATTATACTGGTTGCCACTTCCGCTATCCTTGAGCCTCCACCCTGTGAAGGTTTTAGTGAGGTCGGCACCGCCATTCGCTACTAAAGCCATAGCAGCCGCTTGTCCGTACCAGTTGATGGGGCCTTTGGAATAAGTCAATTTCATCTTGCCACCCCAGTTATCTTCTGGCCTGATTTGATCCTGATAGGGGGTATAGTCACCTTCCTTACCGCGTGTCAGTTGGAAGGTACGTCCTACCAAGGTTGTCCACCCCAGATACCACCGAATTCTACCCCCAAGTTACCAAATTTGGTCTTGGCATGCAGGGTAGCGCGGCGTGTCTTGGGCATGGGTATCGCAAAAGAACTCTCGGAAGAGCCACGCTGTTCCAAATCTTCGTGGAAGATACCTGTCACATCGAATTTGGCTACGCGTCGGGTGTACTTTACCAATACGGCAGGGTTGGCACCCCACCAAAGTTCGAGGCCCATAGCTACGGTAAGTCCTTTGATTTTTCTTTTGCCTTCCAACTCGAAGCCTAAAGGAGCTTGCCCGTTGTAAATATCGATATTAGGCCCATAGTTGGCTTCTGGGTACAAGCCGAAGAAGTCGCCTTCATACCCCCAGTGGTAGTGCCCGGTACGGTAAAAGCCCGTGAGATCGAAATCGCGGTGATTCCAATTGAAGGAAGCGCGATATACTTGCATGCGGTTGGCATCCTGTAAGGTCACTTGACCGTTAGGTGTCTGCGTCACGACGGGGCGGCCTCTGTTTTCGTAGAATATTTCATTGATGGGGTTTTGCGCTACATTGCCCAACACATTGAACTCAACGTTGGCACGCATGTTAGGTGCAGGTTGGCCAGCAACCCCTACAAAGAAGGACTGCATGTGGTCGAATCCTTGCTGGTTGGGGTACGTTGTGCCGTTGGGGTCGGCTTCCTCAGGCGTGGATATTAGGCTTCCGCCTGTATTAAAGGTAGTCAATTGTGCTGACAAACGGCTCAGTTTCACTTTGCCGGATTGTTCGGTTTCCAATGCTGCCTTATCGCCTGGCTTGTATGGTTGCTTCCATGAGGTTGATGCCAGCAAAATAAGACTGTACAGCAGCGAGGTTTACTCCATTGCCATAAGGATTGAACTGGTGTGCTTGCTTGAGTGCGTAGTAAGCTGCACGGGGATAAAGAGAATACAGGCCGCGTTCGTCGTTGGTAGCTGGCACACACGCCAAACCACTCTTCGTTCATGTTATTTTCCCCTTCCTCAAAATCGCTTTGATAACCTCCGTTCGACCAGCTGGCGTTGTTGTCGTGCACGTCGAGGTTGCTGGTTTGGCCGTATTTCCACCATCCGTCGCTAAACTGGAAGGTGAAACCACCGATGGAATTACCAGCCTTGCCCAATCCTGCGGCGTTTTCGTAAATCTCTTGCCAGTTGCCTACCATATAGTAGGCTTGAGAGGTTTGGTCTTCGCTATTGGATAGAGCGTTGAAGGCATCCGCTCCAAACTCGGTGAACATCAACGGCTTACCGTACTCCTTTTTCACACGATCGAAAGCATCACCAAAGGAGACACCTCGGTACATATTCGTGCCATAAATATCCACATCGGGACATTCTTTGGCAATGATCTCCAAGAACAGCAAATCGCCGTTGCACATCGCTACCGGATGGGAAGTATCAATAGCCTTCATTTTCACCGCAGCCTCGTTGAACAGCTTATACATGGCCTCCGCACGCACGGTGGACTTGCGGTCTTCGATTGGAATGTCCTCTGTTTCGGCACCTTCCCAAAATAGGCCGTAGTTGTTTTCATTGCCCAAAAGGAACATCAACAAGCCTGGTGTGTTTTTGTACTCCTGCACCATCTGCTGTACTTCCGCCAGGAGCAATGCACGCACGCGGGGGTCAGCATATTCGGTATTGGCTACCCAAGTACCATCCAGCGTAAGGCCATAACGGCCAAAGGAGTGGTTGAGCATGGTGTAGATGCCGTACTTCTCGTAGATATAAGCTATCCATTTGGCGGGAACGCCTGTATATTGGCGAACGGCATTGACCCCCATATTGCGGAGTAGCGACATTTCCTCGTCCAAGGCGGCGCGGATGATATCGTCGGGCTGCTGCCAAAGGCTGTAGGAGTAGTTGGTACCAAGCGGGTAGTAATCCCAGTTCATACCATTAATCATGAATGCCTTTCCATTGACGAGCAGCGTGCTGCCCTGTGCATCCTGCTGTATGGCCACCCGATCGGCTTGCGCCTGTATCACAAAGGCCATCCCCATAAATAGGAGCGGTAAAATCAGGTTCTTGACTGACATATCTTTAAGTTGGTTTAAGAGTATGTCTAAAATTCCCTTAATTGGCTGTAAGCGGCCAATTTTGTCCTGTTTTTCGTTGCAAATACTCGCCGATGCTTCCAGCATCGACTGCGTTTTCCGCCTCAAACAGATCAAAATTTACTCGCTTTCGCTCAATCAGGAAAGTTTAGACACACTCTAAGGATTTGGACACAATCCACTTGTGTAAAATTTTATTCCATGAACAGAGGTAAATTTAGTGGATTCATTCTTAAACATACTATATACAATGAATATACAAGGGTGTTTTTTTTATCAAAAACCACCTTAACTAACAATTAAAACACTGATTAACAGTATCTTAAACTCAAATATTAAGTAAAACAAACCAAGTAGGCTTGTATATGATAATTATATACCCTCGTACGGAACGAATCCCTATTTGACATAAAATATATTAGAAAGACAGCGAAGTAAGTAACGAATATTTGGCAAATAAAGCCAAACACCAATAGTAACAAGGATAAAAGAAGCTGTCATAACCCCAAAATAACTATATTTGCAACAAGTACTCAACACCACCGTGCATGTGGCCAACCTATAAGAAACCCATACTTTTCAGCTTTGTCAACGCTTGGCTGATGCTCCTACTGGCTATGTACTGGCTGGGGCTACCACGCACGTTCGGAGATGAGGCGGTCTTTATCAAGTGGACGAGTCTAGTAAAAAAATCCCTCCTAGGTATTGATCCTAAGCCCACCCCCGGCACGATTCTCTACCTCGATGTTTCGGACAGCAAAATGCTGGTGGATATACAAGATCCACTATATGGCGAATATACCGGCTATCAGCACGCCGTCATTACGGATCGGTTCTTATTAGCTCAAGTATTAGATTCCATAGCTGTACATGGAAAAAATATACCCATTGTTTTAATGGATATTTCTTTTGAACGCCCTTCTCCAGCAGATTCACTACTACAAGCCTCTATCGACCGTTTCCCCTTTCCTATCGTAGCCGCTAGGAGGATCTTAAACGACGGGTCGATCACGCACAGTTGCATCCGTTTACCAACAGGCATTGCCAACTATCAGGGTACAAATGACGAATTTTTGAAGTATCGCCTTTTTTACCACGATACCCTGCCTACATTACCCTTATTAGCTTATAGCTTAGCCTACAAAGTACCGATTCAGCAAAAGTGGTGGGGCACTACCGTGAATGGTCAGTGGAGTCTATCCAATCCCATCATTGATTTCAAGATACGGCCACAGGATATTTCCAATGGGGTTGACCATTTAGAACGGCCTACGACTTACGGTCTGCGGGTACACTGCTCTTCGAATGGTCATTTTGGGACACCAGGATATCCGCCAATTATTATCAGGAAAGGTTATCATTGTAGGCGATTACACCTACGACACCCATACCACCGCCTTTGGCAATCTTCCGAGCCACTGATCGTGCACAACACCTTCCTGACTCTTGCTGCGGGAGAAGCTCGTATAAAGTGGCTGTGGATGGCATTGCTTTTCCTGTTTTTTCTGGATTTCTTTCCGCATGGTAAAGGAAGAGGTTTCATCCACGAACACCAGACGATGGTGGAATCCTCAAAAAGTGCCATTGGGAAAATTATCTATGACAGCATAGATGAGGTCTTCTTTTTAGCGCTATGCACCATACTTTCGTATTGATTTTCAATATCCACATCAACATTCTTATACTGCTGATTTATATAAAGCTGGTTGCATTTCTGCTGAGAAAATTTCACTGCGCCACCCCAATGAAACAGTAGCCACAGCTGACGACTGAGCATACGTTTTCATCCTTTCAATCTATTATTATGAGACCAATTAGCCTTTTCTTATTTTTATTTACTTGCAGTATCGCTGCTTATAGCCAAACTTGGTATGTAGCAGTAGTTGAAGGAAAAGTACTTTATAATAATGCCCCTTTAAAACCAAAGGACAAGATTGAAATGGGAGGCACGCTGAAATTTAGTTCGCAGCAGGATTACATCAAAGTATCTGGCCCGGGAGGACTTCACACCCTACGCCCTGAGGAACGCCCTGCCCGCCGAAGTAACGAACTATTGGTGGCTATTCGCGAAGAGTTATTGCCCTCTGTTCGATTTCGGGCTACGGTTGCCAATAATATTATCTGGAACCCATGTCAATACTATTTCGGCTTCGAAAGCATGTCCCGTAATTATTTCAATTCGGTATCTTTTTCCATTGAGGATGAAAAATTGGCTCATGGCGAGCAATTGTACATTGTTCACGATACCCCAAAAGGGCTACACTGGCGGCATCTTCCCGTTGTAAATAACCATTTCACCTTCGATGCTACCACCTTTAGTGTCTCTGACGAGAGCGGTAATCATTTATCCATCGATTCCTCCGCAGTTATTTTGGTGCGTGACACCTTGGTTTTGAAAACCTCGGCGGTACATCCCAAACAGCATTTACACGATCTCGTTCCGATAGCGGATGTTCATTTTAAATGCCAAGGCATGATAGTGATACCACTCATTCACGAGGATAGTATTCCGCCCGCACCCAAGCCCCTAGAGATATTGGACTACCTACAGCCTTTCTATTTCACCGATCGTGCTGCCTTCTTCAGCGATATGCGCTCGCACATCCAGTACAGTGGCGCAACCAGTAGTCAGCAATTTTTGCATGAGTTCTACTACGACGAATACATTAGTGAAGTATATGGCAATCCAGTAGGTTACTCAGATATCATAGAGGCACTTGTTCCCGAACCTTATCAGCAGTATAACAACATTTACTATAGTGAAGCATGGCGTGAAACGCCCTTGCGGATAGGTGTGGTAGGCTTAGTTCACACCCATGTACATGGTCTGTTGGATCGCTACCAAAAGGGGGAAGTCCAGTTGGTAGGCATTGTTGAACCCAACAAAGAGCTGGCACAACGATACAGCGAGCAATATGGCTTCCCCATGGATATGGTATATGACTCCATGGAAGAACTCATGGCCTTTGGCGATCCAGAGTTGGTAGCAGGTTTCAATGCTACTTTCGATCATTTGGCTTTGGTCGAGTATTTCGCACCGCGCAAAGTTCATATCATGGTAGAAAAACCAATGGCCGTAAACCTCGATCACGCCAGACGCATGGTAGCATTGGCCAACCATTACTATATAGAACTGCTTACCAATTACGAAACCTCTTGGTACAGTAGCAACCAATATGCTTTTGAGCAAATCGAAAGCGGTAATTTTGGCACCCCGAATCGGTTGATTTTCAACACGGGTCATCAAGAGCCTCAGGAGATTGGTTGTAATACAGAATTTTTGGAATGGCTCACTGATCCTGTACAAAATGGCGGCGGAGCATTGCCTGATTTCGCCTGCTATGGTGCCAATATCACTACGCAATTGCTGCAGGGGGCAACACCGGAAAAAGTTACCTGTCTTACCCGTCAAACCAAACCCGAAAGGTATCCCTTGGTAGAAGATGACGCTACCATCATACTGGACTACCCCAAAGGCGTTTCCGTTGTCATTCAGGCATCATGGAATTGGTCGCACAACCGCAAGGAAATGGAATTATATGTTCCCGATGGGTATATAATTTGCACCAATGCGACGGATGTAACAATGCTCCGCCCTGGCACTACGGAGGCCGAATCCATCACACGCCCTGTGCTATCACCTCCTTATGATGATCCCTTCCGTTATATCACAGCTATCATAAAACAAGGTTTAGCTGTACCAGAATGGGGTGTTTCCACGATGGCCAACAACCTGCGAGTTTCGGAAATACTAGCTGCCGCTCGGTACGCGGCCACGCAGGGGCGCACCGTAACGTGGGAAGAAGCCATGCAACATGGACAATAAAAAACTCCCCCGTGCAACGTTACCGCCGACGGGGGAGACCACACACTATGAGAACACCCATTATTTTTTCAGGGCTTGATAGATGCGTTTATTTGTTGGTTTAATATATAGACGCTATTTTTACTCGTTTGTATGCACCAGTAAGTGTTATTGTTTTTAACAACTCGCATAACAAGTTGAATATCAAACAAATACAACAAACAACACAGTACATTTTAACATTCGTATGACAAAAAAGGCAGCAAGGTGATTAAATCAGGAACGGTTCGGGATGTGATAGACACCGCCAAGGTGGAGGAGGTGGTAGGCGATTTTGTGTCCTTGCGTCGAAGAGGTTCCAATCTGCTGGGGCTTTGCCCTTTCCATAACGAAAAAACACCCTCTTTCAACGTCAACCCCGCTAAGAACATTTACAAGTGTTTTGGCTGCGGGCGTGCTGGCGACTCCGTGAACTTCCTCATGGAACACGAGCACCTCAGTTTTCCGGAAGCCATACGGTGGCTGGCTCGCAAATATGGCATCGAGATTGAGGAGGTGGAAATGTCCACCGAGCAACTCGCTGAACAACAACTTGCCGACAGCCTTTTCATCGCCAACCAGTTTGCCTGCGATTTTTACCAGCAGTCATTGTTTGAAACCGATAAAGGACGTTCGATTGGTTTGAGCTACTTCAAAAGCCGTGGTTTTCGGGAGGAGACCATCCGCAAATTTGGCTTGGGCTATGCCCCTGCTACGGGTACAGCCTTACTCACCGCAGCGCGCACTAGCGGCCACAAGGAGGAAACTTTAGAAAAAGCAGGCTTAGCGAAAAACAGCCGCGACTTCTTCCGCGACCGCGTGATGTTTACCATCCACAACCTTTCCGGTAAGGTAGTGGGTTTTGGCGGGCGCATCCTCCAGAAAGATGTCAAAGCCCCCAAGTATATCAATACGCCCGAAACCGAGATTTACAACAAAAGCAAAATCCTCTTTGGAGCCTATTTCGCCAAGCAAGCCATTCGCCGTTTGGATGAATGTATCCTCACGGAGGGCTATACGGATGTCATCTCGCTACATCAAGCTGGTATTGAAAATGTGGTAGCCAGTTCCGGCACCTCTCTCACGGTGGACCAAATCCGCCTCATCAAACGATATACCCCCAACGTCAAACTACTATTCGACGGCGATAAAGCGGGTATAGGTGCCGCCCTACGCGGGGTGGATTTGCTGCTGGAGCAAGACCTCAACATCAAAATCGTCGTCCTCCCAGATGGAGAAGACCCCGATTCCTACCTGCAAAAAGTTGGGCTGACGGTTTTCCAGGACTACCTCAACGACAAGGCCGAGGACTTTATCTTTTTCAAAGCCAACCTGTTATTAGCAGAAGCGGGCAATGACCCCGTCAAACGCTCTGCATTGATACGGGATATCATCGCTTCCATCGCCCTGATTCCCGAACCGCTCAAACGGTCTTTGTATGTAAAGGAGTGTGCCCGATTGTTTGATGTCGATGAATCTTTGCTGATTGCTGAAATGAATAAGCTACTGGCGCAACAGTTGGCCAAACACCAGCAACGCAAAGCTGCTCAGCAAGCCCCACCCCAAGGCGACTTTCCGGATGCGCCACCCCCTGGCTGGGAAGCACACGACGAGGGCGATATGCCGCCTGATATGCCACCGCCGATAAAAGAAGATGCTATACAGGGGGATGAGTTTCAGGAACGCGATTTGGTGCGCCTTCTTATGTTGTACGGAAGTGCCGCTTTCGACGAGACGACCCAACAATCGGTAGCGCAGTTCATCATCGCTAATATTGACGATGTAATCGACCTCTTCGACAATGCACTCTACCAGCGTATTGCCAAAGAAATTCAAGTATTAGTAGGTCGTGGCGAAGTGCCTTCCATCCACCACTTCATCCACCACGAAAGTCCCGAGTTTCGCAACCTCGTCCTCAACTTTGCTACCACACCTTATGAATACAGTGAAAACTGGGAGAAAAAATGGGATGTCATCCTCAATCAAAAAATGCCCGATGATAATTTCCGAGCTGACAGCACTACTGGCTTGAAACGCTTTCGCTTGCGCAAATTGGGACGTATGATTCAAGAAAATACGCATAAAATCAAAGACATGGGTACCAGCAGCGATGAGGATGAACTCCTACTGTACATGCGGCTGCACCAACGCCTACAAACCCTGCGTAATGACCTCGCCAAAGAACTGGGTACGGTAGTATTGTAGGGATTAAGGGACAAGAGAAATAATAAATCTTCGTCGAAAGCGCTGAAATTTTAATAGACTTGTTCACCCAGACCTGAACGAGTCCAATATCTGTTCCCGATGTTATCTTAGGTATCAAAAAATGATGTTTGATACGCAATCTTTGACTCAATACATGAGCCAAAGATCACACATCAAACATCAAATCCCGATAGCTATCGGGAAACACATCAAAATTTACGCGTTTTTGCCGATGCAATTCAAGTCTTCGAAAGCCTCTTTCAAACGCGCCACAAATGTCTGCTCGCCGGCACGCAACCATTTGCGTGGGTCGTAGTAGTTTTTATTAGGCTTATCTTCACCTTCTGGATTGCCAATTTGACCTTGCAGGTAGTCGCGATTTTTTTCGTAGTAGGCGCGTACACCATCCCAGTATGCCCACTGCATATCGGTATCGATGTTCATTTTGATAGCACCGTACTCAATCGCTTCGCGTATTTCTTCACGGGAAGAACCAGAACCTCCGTGGAAAACGAAGTTCACTGGGTTGGCACCCGTATTGTATTTTTGCTGAATATAATCCTGAGAGTTTTTCAGAATTTTGGGCGTCAGTTTCACGTTGCCGGGCTTGTACACGCCGTGTACGTTACCGAAGGCCGCTGCTATTGTAAAACGGTCGCTCACCGCCAACAGCCGCTCATAAGCGTAAGCTACTTCTTCCGGCTGCGTGTATAGCAAGGCATTGTCCACATCGGAATTGTCCACACCATCTTCTTCACCTCCGGTGACCCCGAGTTCTATCTCCAGCGTCATGCCGATTTTACTCATCCGCTTGAGGTACTCCACGCACACTTCAATGTTCTCTTCCAAAGGTTCTTCAGAAAAGTCCAACATGTGCGAGCTGTACAACGGGTAACCACGCGTAGCGAAGAAACGCTCGCCAGCATCCAGCAACCCGTCCACCCAAGGAAGGATTTTTTTAGCACAGTGGTCGGTGTGCAATACGACCGTCACCCCGTAAGCTTCTGCCATCGTGTGTACGTGCATCGCACCTGATATGCCTCCCATCACAGCTGCCTTTTGGCCTTCGCCAGGCATACCCTTGCCCGCAAAAAATCCGGCACCGCCATTGGAAAACTGTACAATGACAGGAGAATTGACCTCGCGAGCCGTTTCCAACACTGCATTCACAGAGTTGGTGCCAATGACATTGACAGCGGGGATGGCAAAATTATTTTCATTAGCGTAGTTAAACAGCTCGGTTACTTCGTCTCCGTGCAGTACGCCGGCCCTGAATCGGGCATTGTTAGCATTAGCCATAGTCAAATTAGTAGATTTACAATACGGTTGGGCCGTGCAAAGGTAGCAAATAAAAAGCACTAGCACATTAATCATAGGACAAAAATGCCCCTTTCAACCGTTGGCGTATCTACTAATTTCTTCCCACCACAATACCACCATAGCTGAGGCGCGCCATCAATTGGCTGCTACCACTACCTACGGTTCCTTTCACCTGATGCGAACTGCCATTCTTAACATCGTACCGACGCTCCACACCGGAGCTTGGCAGCGCGATGTCGGTATAACTGCCCGATATATCGTAAGAACAGGATGCCGTATTGGCTAAATAAATTTTAAAGTCCGTGTAACGGCCATTGAGCTGAATTTCATCAAAACCTGCCTCCACCATCGATATCTTAGCTGCCCCGTATGACATGTCCAAATTGGCACGCCGCCCCAATCGGGCTAGTTTAATATCGGTGTATTGGGTTTCGCAAACAATCTCTTCCGCAAAGGCAATCTCCACATTATCGTATTTCCCCGTATTCCGAAACTCTCGTATCTCCCCCATTTTAAAGTTGGAATAACGAGAATCCAAAACCACATCACCTCCGTTTTCGATATCTACGTTGCCATAGCGAACGCTTAGGTTCACATCGCTGGCATGGGTAATACTCATATTGCCGTAGGAAAGGTCAACGCCCAAATCTCTGGCATGCGCAATAACACCATTGCCATATCCCAGTACAATATGGCTGTCTTCTCCAAAGCCATCCAATTTAATATTGCCATATTTCACCACAATGTTCCCACTGCCTTCCAAGGGCACCGCATATACATCACAGTATTTCGCATCCACTTTCAGCTGGCAAGAAGACGGCATATACACCTCGTAATTGATGGCATAATCATCGCTATTCCCCCCCCAGTTCCACCAACTGGATTTCTGAGAATCAATGATGGTTTCCGCACCAGCCAAATCCGACGCATTGAAAAAACGGATGTTGATACGGTTGAAAACATCCTGCGCATCGTCCTCGTCGTTTGCCTTCACTACAATCTTCACCGAGATGCGCACTTGTTGCTGTGCCCAGGTCTTCACATCTATTTTGCCGTGCTTGTTCGTCAAATCCACCGTGCCGTCGGCACTGATGTTGTACTGTTTGTTCAGCGTTTTGCTAAACTCTCTTCTTCCCGCTTCCGCAGCCGATAGGGTGCCTCCCAGCAGCACGATACACAGCAGCAAGGCTGCTAGTTTGAGTAGTTGATTATATATTGGTTTCATCACTCGAATGGTAGTTTGCAGGCGTAGTGCCTGTTGCTTGGTTTTCAAATTGCTCAATCTGTTCCAGTATGCGTTCCAGCAAATCCAATTTTATTCGGTATTGCGCCATCAGTTGATGCACCAATTCCTCCTCCTTCCCCGGAGGCACCTGTGCCAGCTCCTGACGCAGCTCTGCCATCGCATTGTCTATTTGCTGCAAGTCAGCATCTAGTGTTTTATCTTGTGTAAAGCTAGCCAATTGGGCATACCGCTTGCCAATCTGCTGATTGTAGTAACGCTCCATTTCGGAAAACTCCGGTGCCACATCCTCAATGATGCTTTGCGCCATCGGCTGCCCGGCTTGCCGAGCCAGATAAGCCCCACCTGCCCCCCCCGCCATCAACAATAGGGCTACAGCTGCCGCTATTTGATACCAAGGGCGGCGCACCGGCATAGCTGCCGCTCCGCGCTGCTGGCTGTCCATTTCTTTCTCTATGGCAGCCCATACCCTTAAATTAGGGAAAGCATCATCGAATTGTGCTCGTTCCTGCGCTATGAATTGCTCTAAATCGTTCGGTTTCATATTCATCATTTTCCCGTTTTCCAATCAATCTTCCTTCACTTGTGCCCGCAAGATGTCTTTCATTTTCATCCTCGCGCGGCAGTACTGCGATTTCGAGGTAGCTTCCGTCACACC
>JAWKLL010000023.1:0-80613 GCA_041392765.1 Saprospiraceae bacterium | reverse complement strand
AGACATTACTTGGAACACTGTTGATGAAAATCAACAATATCGGTATGCTGTTGAGACTATCTACACAAATGGAATCTCTGAGGTGACCTTCTCAAATATCATTGATGGAGATATAGTGGCCGTCAATGACCTCTTTGACGTAGCCCAACAGGTCAAAGTTTATCCTAATCCAACATCAGGATTCGTTACTATCACTATTGAGCCTGGAAGCAGATTAATAGGGCCTATCCAAGTTTATGATGCTTTAGGCCAATTGTTGGAATACATTGAAACCGATTCGATTCTGAATAATACCATTATCAGCGACTTTTCTACTTATCAAAGCGGTGCTTACTGGCTGAAAATGCAGCTAAATGGCCAGACAGTAAGCAAGCTAATCGTGAAAAAGTAGCAGGAAGGAATGAGCCGAAAAAGAGCCTTGGATAAAGGAAACGTTCATCAAAATGATGTGTTTCAATAAGTATTAGGTAAAAAAAGCATCCCGAATTTCACCCACTTGCGGCGAAATTCGGGATGCTTTTTTAGTAAATCTGTCAAATTACTAGTGCACTCCGTGCATCAATTTCTTCACCAACGGGCTGACCAAAATACCGATAGCTCCCAAGCCGATGGGTACTACGGTAAAGATCAGGAAGAAGGTGGTCATATCGTATTGAGCGGTGATGGCATCAATCTTGCCACCTAAGACACCCGCTAGTTTGTTACCAATGGCGATGGCGATATACCATATACCGAACATAAGCGCAATCATGCGACCCGGCACTAACTTACTGATGTAGGCAAGTGCCACGGGCGACAAGCACAACTCGCCTAGGGTATGGAACATATAGGCCAGAATGAGCCAAATCATACTCACAGCAGCCGTTTTAGCACCGGGTTCAATGCCCATAGAACCGAACGCCAAGGCTGCAAAGCCAATGCCTAGCAACACCAATCCCAGACCGTACTTAGCACTGGCACTAGGGTTGTACTTGCTTTCCCACCAGCGAGAGAACAAGGGGGCAAAGATGATGATGTAAAGCGAATTGAGAATTAAGAACCAAGTAGCGGGTACTTCCAACTCATTGCTCTTGATTTTGCTGACGCTAGCTTTCACGATAGCCGTAGGTTTTCCGGTAGCTTGGGCAACACTGCGGATGTCGGCCTCTTTATCTGCATTGAGGTAAATGAATTTGCCGCGCTTGTCCACATCTAATAAATTGAGAGCATCTCCTACCTTCAAACTAACCGGCTCCGTGACGGTCGTGCTTTTGCTAACGATTTTTTCCGTAGTGCCGTAGGTAGTCTCTTCCGTGACTAACGTCTGGAAACTGAGGTCACTCAGTGGCACCTGCCCTACGCCTTCTTTGGTAGAATAAAAAACCGTCGCCTCGTTCGTGGTAGGAATGGCTAATACCGCCGTGGTGAAAGCTTCATCGAAAACAGCTTGTTCAGCAGCTTTTTCGGATTCTTTTTTCTTGTCGGAATGTTGCAGTTTGAGGATGTTGCCATTGTAGCGAATGCTATCAATACCCACGGGGTCGCCAGAAGAGATGCCAAAAGAAGCACCGCCTGCCAATAACCCTTTGAGTTTGCCCACCCTATCTGGATGTAGGTTGTACTCGGCGGGAACGTGATATGTGTTTCCACCGCAGCATAGTCCACGATATAAGTGGTAGATTTCAAATCGCGATTTAGCATCCACAACACAAGCCCCCAAATGATGACAAAACTGCGCCAAGGATGATGTTACTCATCGGGAAACGAGCATATATCTGGCGAAACATCGACCAAAGCACGTACGTGATGATGCCCAATGGAACCAACGTAATAATAAAAGCGTTGACCGTAAGGAAAATATAGTAGCTACCGTCTTGACATGATACGGTTGGTGTAGTCTTTGGCAAAGATATTCATTGAACCACCTGGCCTGCTCGAAACTCATCCAGAAAATGACGGTCATAATGGCAAAACACAATGGCCAACATCCGATCACGGGTGACGAATCGGATAGCGCAGGATACGAGAGAACAACAAGAAAAGGAACAACACCAACCCTACCAAAATAAAGGTATTGGATTGATCTTGATCGTTGAACATGAGCATATTGTAGCCCCAATCTTGGCAACAGGGTCATTGATACCATACAACCCCGATGATAGCACTGATGGCCATCAGGATTTTATCAAGAGTAGTAAAGGGGTTGAAACGGTCGCCTTCATATTCTAGTTGGTTCGATACATCGCTTTCGCATCTTGGGGTTGGGCTTTTTACCAATATCTCCGAAGATGTCCTGCGTGAAGTAAACCGTAGCATCCCCAAAACATGAAGATACCTGCCAAGCCGAACCATAGCTCCATCCTACCTTCTCGCCGAGATACCCACAAAGCAAGATGCCGAGGTGAACGCTCCAGAGTTGACCCCCATATAAAAGATGGTATAAGCGCCATCCTTTTTTCGGGATAGTCTTTGTACATGTGGGAAATTATGATGTCATGTTGGGTTTGAAGAAACCATTGCCTATGATAAGCAAGGAAATACCGAGGTATAGGAAAAAGTGGTGCGTCTCTATCGCCATGGAAGCATGCCCCAAGGTCATAATGACGGCACCTAACACCACCGCCCAACGGTAGCCTAAATAACGGTCGGCTGGCACCCGCCGAGGATAGGAGTGATATATACCAAAGCGGTATAAGTACCATATACAGTGCGAGGGCGTCTTCCCGCGGCCAGTCCCAGCCACCAAGGCCGAGCGAACTGACGAGGAATAACACCAACAAGGCTCGCATACCGTAGTAGGAAAAGCGTTCCCACATTTCGGTAAAGAACAACACGAACAGCGAGGAGGATGCCCCAGCACTGCGCCATGTTTAAAGAGGTCTGTTTTGTTTGATTGCATATATTAATACTTCTTGGTTAGTTCGGACGCGATAACCCTCTTTAGTAATTTGACGGAAATAACTGATCCCATTTTTTCGAAGGTTTGTCTTTATGCACACGCTGAAAGTATTCCTACGCTTAGTGCATAAAGTCAAGCCAAAAAAATGGGGTCACTATTTTTTTCCCGCCCCTTACTCAACTCCGTGCATCAGCTTTTTGATGAAAGGCGAAGCAAGGAGTAGCACCACACCTATGATACCGCCTGTTTCAAATAGTTTATAGAAAAGGTTGATATAGCTTTGAGTAGCCAGTGCTACGTCTGTTACTTTTCCACCGCTGGTGTCGATACTGGCCAAATTAGCCAAGAGGGCTGCTACATACTCGGCACCAGCCGTAGCCAAGAACCATACCCCCATCATAAAGCCCACGATACTAGCAGGTGATAATTTGGTAACGGAAGATAATCCCACAGGCGAAAGGCACAATTCACCCCACGTGTGTAGTAGATAAGCCAACACCAACCAGATCATAGCTACCTTGCCAGCTACTGCGGACGCTCCCCCCACAACCAATACGCCAAAACCTAATGACACCAATAATATACCCATACCAAACTTGGCTGCTGCATTGGGATTGAGGTTGCGTTTGTCGAGGGCTACCCATACCCAGGCAAAAACCGGGGCAAACAGTATGATGAAAATAGCGTTCAAACTCAAGAAAGAACCTGCAGGAATTTCCCATCCCATGAAATGGCGATCTAGCGAACGCTCCGCAAATAGGTTCATAGAGGTATATGCCTGTTCAAAAAGTGCCCAAAACACCACTGAAAAAATAATGAGAATGGTAAGCGCAATAAGGCGGTCGCGCACCACTTTTTCGGATTTAATCAAAAACCACAAAATGAACACGAGTGCCCCGGCAGAAGCCGTCATAAGCAAGCCTTCTACCCATTCATGCCGCTGTATGATTTGCCACACCACCAGCACGGATAAAACGCTCAATAGATAGATCAACCACTCTCGGCTGATAACATTCATTACTTTTTCTTGCAACAACGGCGTATCGTGCGGTTCTGCCTTCCCGTAAAAATATTTACTGCCGTATATGAAGGTGACCAGCCCTAAAAGCATGCCTATACCTGCTGCACCAAAGCCATAACTCCAGCCGTAGGTTTCTCCTAACCAGCTACAGATAATAGTGGCCAAAGCAGAGCCTAAATTGATACCCATATAAAAAATGGTAAAACCCGAATCGCGCCGTTTATCCCCCTGTTGGTACAGTTCGCCCACGATGGAAGATATATTGGCCTTGAGAAAACCTACCCCTACCACAATAAAAGACATGGACAAGAAAAACACCTGAATGGCAAAATCATCCCGTATAATTCCCTGAGCCGTTTCCGTGGCCGCGTTGCCCTCAAAAGCCATACCTAAATGCCCCAATACCAGCATGATACCGCCAAAAACAACTGCTTTGCGAAAACCAAGGTATTTATCGGCTAAATACCCCCCAATCACGGGCATGGCATACACCAAAGCGGCATAGCTGCCCACGATAATATTACCAGCTTCGTCTGAAAAAAGATGATACTTGACCAAATAAAATATCAACAAGGCTTTCATCCCATAAAACGAAAAGCGTTCCCACATTTCGGTAAGAAAAAGGATATACAAACCGATGGGGTGGCCAAATAGCTGTCGTTGCTGATCCGGCATAAGCGGAGTGGGGTGGGACATTATTTCCTGCTGTTGTTATATGGTTAAATTAGCTAAATCGGGCTAAAAATAGTTTTTTTCCTTGTTTGCCCTGCTATGTATGCTCCTAAAATTTTGTTAAGAGGGCGTGTTCGCCATTTTTCGCTAACGTGAATCGGCAGTAGCTAAAAGCTTATTAAGTTGATAATCAATGATATACAAAAATATCACTTTTTCTTTCGCATCCGTTTTTTTTAGCCTCGTTTCGTTCAGCGTGCTGCTGTGCGTGTTTAAAACGCTCATCAAGCGTGATAAAGATTGCTGTAGTAGCACTGCATCATGGCGGCTACCCAGCCCCGGCAAAGCCAGGGGCGGGCACCGGGTTATTCGGTCGGCAAGCTCCCTACTACCCCTGCCGCTTCCTCCCCTCCGGTCGGCGTGCTCCCTGCTGCGCAGTTCGCACGGGTAAGGCGCATTTTTTTCACCAAAACAAAGGGTTATGAAAACGAAAGAAGACCATATCAATGATGAGCGAGCAAGGATGATATAAAAACCCCAACAAAATCCTGAAAAATCCCGTAACTTGCCTTCCAATCGCCACGCTACTGCAAGCAGCAAAAAACGATGTTCCCTAGGTCTGCATCTGGTAATATGGCGGTCGGCGTGTGGGCGTGGAGAGTCCTTAGCATTAGCAGTCATTGTAGAACGACCAGTAAAAAGACAGAAAAATCATGAACGAAACGGTAACAGTTGATGAAGCAATTTTAAAAGGACATAAAATGGTTAATTATCCTGTTATGGTAATTATGTTAGGAACTATTGGGCTTACTTTTTATTTAGGGACTCAAAAAATCATTCCAACTTGGGGTTTCCCAGTTGGGTTTGTCCTTGCATTTGTTTTTGCTTGGCTATGGTGGAGTTTTATGATTACTAAGTGGCGAATTTGGGCTTTTGACAATGTTAGAAATGTTCACGAACTAAAAAAACGAGCAATTCAAGAAAAATTGATTTGGGCTGACAATAGCATTTTTGAAAAGACAGAAATTCGTACAGTAAAAGACAAAGAAAAATTAAATGCCTTATCAAATAAATTCAAGCAAGATGACCTTTTTCAAGATGATTTATCTATACCAAATGAAACAATAATTTACTATTCCAAGAGTGGGAGTTATATTGAAATGATTTTTATGTTGGGACTATTAGGCTTTGGAATTTACTTAATTATAAAAACTGATAGTTATATTTTGGGGTCAATTATGTCAATACTTGGTGCTTACTTTAGCTTCAAAGAATATAAAGAAGCGACTAACACTGAACCACAAATCATACTTAACGAAAAAGGGATTAAAACTATTAGCACAGACTTTTATCCTTGGAGTGAAATTGAAAACGAAGAAGTAATTAGCCAAGGTTCAGGAAAACATATTAATTACTATCTAACTTATGACTATCCAGATGGAGCAGAACATTTGCAAATTGACGATTATGAAACAGACATAAGAAGTTTAAATAAATTACTGATATTATACCGTGGTCGAAGTGAAAAAAAAACAACGAACGGCTAATAAGGGGGGGCAAAATGAGGGCAGAAGTACTAAATTCAACATTTAGAATTCTAATGAACTTTTGTACTAAATTTGAACTTTCGTACTTTGAATTCCCCTACTTCAGCAAACCCATAACCGTTGGCTGTCAGGAGAAGCAACCCGTGCGAGCGCATTGACGTGAGCCGCTCTGTCAGTGGATAGAAAAGGATAGGGGGTTCAGCGTGAAAAGTGAAGGTGGAAAAAGAAGTAAATTGCCCACAGCATGCAAAAGGGGAATGATATTTGAGAGGTCAAAACGCTAATCGTGTATTAGATGCCATTTGCAAAAATACAGCGTATCACGAAAAGTCCGGCCCTTATCGGCTTTAGTGGAGTGGGCGCAGCAAAAACCGTGAAGCCATTTGCACTGTTTGA
Source organism: Saprospiraceae bacterium (assembly GCA_041392765.1). Lineage (GTDB taxonomy): Bacteria > Bacteroidota > Bacteroidia > Chitinophagales > Saprospiraceae > Lewinella. The sequence goes on along the minus strand of JAWKLL010000023.1, from coordinate 74,099 downwards.
GCCTCCATTTTTAGGTCGTTAGTTACCAGATACAAGTCTCAGAAGAACCGTCTTTGTTTATAAAGACCCGTTTAAGTAGTTGAACGGAAAGTCAAAGTCCTTGTACATAAACGGTGATGGCTTGTTCTGCTTGTAAGTCTAGCCTATCGACTCGGTGGAAATCGGCCTTGCAGCTTGTCTTCCATACTCAGAGCCACCTTACGGTTGCTCTTTATGGCACCAATAAAGTACTTTTCCAACTGGTAGTGTACGAAATTAAGTTTTCCTGAGCGGAAAACCAAGTGTCCCACCACGTAGCGGAAGGGAACACGATTGTACTTCACCAGCACGAAGAGTTGGTCTCGCAGCATCTCATTCTTTGTTTTAGGGCTGCGTTTCTTAACCTTGCCGCTTTTGGTATCAAGATACTCCTCGCTTTTACGCACAATTTCAAAGCTTACCGGAATTTCTATACCCAGTGGACTTTGATAAAGGAAGTTGAGGATGTTGATACCCTTAACATGACCACCACTGGCTTTTTGGAGTGATCCACGTGCCAAGTGACCTTTCATTTTCCGTAGAGTGGGGCTTCTCCTCAATGGTGTCATCAATTTTGAGAACTGCATCAGGATGCTCCACACTTGGCGCACCAGTCGTTTAATACAACGCCAGTAGTCTTTAGAATCAAGGCCTCTTGTCCTAAAAACCGACTAATCTTGTCGTGGCTAATGCCATGATCTAATAACTCCGACATCCCTGTGGCCGTCACCATGCGAAACGACGACAACAAATAGTCTGAGTACAGATCGAGTAATTTTGGATCTTTCATCCTCGAATTCCTTTGAACACGAAGATAATGCATCCTATTTTTTTATCAAAAATCAAACCTTTCGCTTGCGAAAGGTCAGTTACTGATATTATACCGTGGTCGAAGTGAAAAAAAACAACGAACGGCTAATAAGGGGGCAAAATGAGGGCAGAAGTACTAAATTCAACATTTAGAATTCTAATGAACTTTTGTACTAAATTTGAACTTCGTACTTTGAATTCCCCTACTTCAACAAACCCATAACCGTTGGCTGTCAGGGCAACCCGTGCGAGCGCATTGACGTGAGCCGCTCTGTCAGTGGATAGAAAAGGATAGGGGGTTCAGCGTGAAAAGTGAAGGTGGAAAAAGTAAATTGCCCACAGCATGCAAAAGGGGAATGATATTTGAGAGGTCAAAACGCTAATCGTGTATTAGATGCCATTTGCAAAAATACAGCGTATCACGAAAAGTCCGGCCCTTATCGGCTTTAGTGGAGTGGGCGCAGCAAAAACCGTGAAGCCATTTGCACTGTTTGAGCCTCGAAAAGTTGCTGCGAAGGTAAAGGATTCGTTATCAGACTGAATAAAACGGGACACTAAGTAAGAGGGCGAGTTTGCAAATGGTAGGTTTTTCAAGCTCACGGAGCGTTAAGAAGCCGATACAGGCCTTGATTTTTGCTTCTTTTCATCAAGGAAAAGAAGAAGCCACATTGACAGAATACAGGATGCCAAGCGGTATAGGAATAGAAAAGGAGCAGCGTACCTCCCCTTTACTCATCGCAGCCCCCCACTACAACAGGCTACGCTCGCAAGGCTTGCCTCCGGGTTTCCTGATAACAGCAAGAAGGTGAAAAACAACCCTTTCTTCGTTTTGTACCTACATCAACTCCCTCTAAGAGCATCTCTAAATAAGACTTCTTCTAAAAGGTATCGTATAAACGAGGTATAAGAAAAAAAATACGTTCTTTACCAGCTATTCGCAAAAAATACCGTTCTTTATCTGGAATTTCTACACATCATGCGCACGGCACTTTGGCTTTGCCTTTTTTTTATACTTGCTACCTGCCAACGGGAAACCGCTAGGCGGGATGACTACGCAGTGGAGGGTATCGACGTGTCGCGATACCAAGCGGTGGTGGATTGGGAACTCATCGCTGATCAGGGGATGGATTTTGTATTCGTCAAAGCCACGGAAGGTGCTACCCATTCCGACCCCTTCTTTCAGGAAAATTGGCAACAAATCAAGGATGCGGGTATGTACAGAGGGGCTTACCACTTCTACCGTCCTCGGACACCCGCTGTGGATCAAGCCAACTTGTTTGTCTCAAAAGTAAAATTGACACCAGGTGATCTTCCGCCCGTGTTGGATATTGAAGTGTTGGATAATGTTTCTCCTCAGCTACTTGTACCCGCGCTTAAAACATGGCTAACGCTCATCACGCGTCATTATGGCGTTAAGCCGATTCTTTACACCAACCTTAGTTTTTACAACCAATACCTGGCGGGGCAATTCGATGAATACCCCCTCTGGATTGCGCGGTATAGCGACCAAAAGCCAGTCACTGCTTGTGGTCGGGAGTGGCAATTTTGGCAATATGGCCATCGCGGCACATTGGAAGGTATCGATGGCTACGTTGATCTCAATGTATTCAACGGTTCCTTGGAAGAACTGCACCAGTTGTGTTATAAGAATACACAGGTTTCTGAAAAGTTGCACTAAAGCACGCCCGTTCTCCCCCCATCCACGGTGATGTTGGTGCCTGTGATATAGCCGGCAGCCGGACTGGCAAGAAATGCAATCACGCCGCCTATTTCAGACGGTGCAGCAAAACGACGAAGCGGCACTTCTTTTTTCATTTGCGCCTTCAGCTCCTCTTCCGTAATGGAACGCTGGCCCGACCAATTCGTTACCAATTGCGACAAGCGCTCCGTTTCTGTATAACCCGGCAATACATTGTTTACGGTAATTCCATCGGGACCTAATTCAGTAGCTAAGGTTTTTGCCCAGTTTGCCACAGCTCCCCGTATAGTGTTGGAAACGCCCAAGTTAGGAATAGGAGCTTTTACGGAGGTTGAAATTACGTTAATAATACGCCCGTATCCCGCCGCTTTCATACCAGGCGCTAAGGCTTGCACCATCAGGTGGTTGGTGAGAAGATGTAGTTGGAAAGCATCTAAAAACTGCGCTGCTTGGGCGGTGAGGGCAGGTCCTGCCGGAGGTCCACCTGCGTTATTAACCAAGATATGAATCGTTTTGGTTGCCACCAAAGCCTGTAGCTTGTTTTTCAGGCCTTCGGGATCCATGAAATCGGCTTGGAAGAACCCATGTTGCTGACCACTACTGCTATCCAATTGGCTGATAAGTTCGCCTAATAGTTCAGTAGATCGGGCTACTAAAGTAATGTTGGCACCCAAGGCGGCTAATTCGAGCGCGGCAGCTCTGCCTATGCCTTTGCTACCTCCACATACCAAGGCATTTTTTCCACTTAAATCCAGATTCATACGGCTTTCTTACTGTTCCGGCCATAAAGATACAGGAAAGTGCTAATTTTGAGCCGAAAATAGCGATTCGTACTTTGGGAAAAACTTATTTTGCATCAGATTTTCACCTTGGCATTCAAGGGCGGCTCAGTAGCATAGAACGAGAACGTCAGCTGGTTCGCTGGCTGGATCAGGTCAGTCAAGATGCGGATGCCATCTACCTTGTAGGTGATATCTTCGACTTTTGGTTTGAATACCGCCATGCCGCACCACGTGGATACGTACGACTGCTCGGTAAGTTAGCGGCTATTAGGGATAAAGGTATTCCGGTCTATCTTTTTACCGGAAACCATGATATGTGGATGTTCGATTACCTATCCCAAGAATTAGATGTACCTATTTTTCGCCAACCGGTGGTACACGAGCTTTACGGTAAGCAATGCTTCATAGGGCATGGCGATGGATTGGGGCCGGGCGATCACGGTTATAAACTACTCAAGAAAGTATTTGCTAACCCGCTTTGTCAGTGGCTTTTTGCCCGCCTACACCCCAATGTAGGTATAGGATTAGCCAGTTATCTTAGCCAGCGAAGCCGCGCAGCCAATGCTGGTGAAGGAACCTTTTTAGGCCCCGAACGAGAGTGGCTCGTGCAGTACAGCGAGCGCAAATCTGCGTCGTCACCCGAGATAGATTTCTTCATTTTTGGCCACCGTCATTTGCCTATTGACTATCTTCTCGCTAACAAGCGCAGTCGGTATGTAAACCTTGGTGAGTGGGTTTATTTCAACTCCTATGCCGTAATGGACGAGACGGGGTTATCCCTCCATTTTTTTGAGAATCCTGATACTTCCGCTTACTCCAATCATTAGTGCTATTATTAAAGAACACATTTACTATATGAGAAAGATACTTGCTGTCCTGTATTGTTGTGCGCTATGTGGTTCATTCAATGTGCTTCTACAGAAGCGAAGCCTTCAATGCCACTGCTAAAGGCGCAGTTTTCCGTGCGTTATATAGCCGATAGCCATGAATTGAGAGGGCAAGCTTTTTTCACCACCAGATAGCATCGAGTTTGTGCCATACCGGGCGGTGTAGCTTTTTTGGGTAGTGCTACTACTTATCGGCAATTACCTGATGGGAAACATCGGTACGAAGGTACGATGCGTGTCCCCTATCCATCCACAGGCACATTCCGTTTTGCCACCTCTTTTGATGGTGAAGCGGTGGAAATACCTTGGCAAATGGAATCGCCGGGGAAATTCGCATCACAACTGCTAGCAAAAGTCAAGGGATGAGGTTACAGACTAACAGTTTGCTGAAAGAGGATGAATCCTTAGTATTGCTAATGACTACACCAGCAGGAGAGGCACGCACCATCGTGCGACCAGTCCCCAAACGTCGCTGGATATGCTAATCCTTCCGATGCCTTGTTGCACTTGGAACCGGGTAATCACAAATTATACTTAGTGAAGCGGAAAGAAACTGAGGCCGTGAGCCAAGACGGGAAAATTCAGTACATCCTGAACATAGAATATTACACGGCCGAAACGAGCTTCGACTTGGTTGAATAAAAAAGCGGTTCGGTTCTTTGACCAAAATATCACAGTGATGGGAAAAATAATAAATTTTCCAACGAGCCACTAGGCTGGAAGTGCTCCCAGTTGTCTTTGTGTAAGCGCAATCTATCGGTGATGATGGTGTAAACAGCAGGATTTACGCCGAAGCCGAGGTGGCTGCCGCGTACTTGTATGTTTTGGTGTATATCGGTTTCTACTTGTTCCATGCACATTTCCCATGGTACAACGCCGTCTTCTTTGGAATAAATGGCAGTAGTGGGTACCGAAGCAGGAATAGGTAATTGGTGGAGATAAGCAGCTTGCTCCTCATCAATAGATCGCCCGCTAAATAGCAGATCGTGCAACCAGCTCAAGTAATTGGATTCTTTGACACCTTGAAAAGGAGACCCCATGGTGATAACTTGGCGAACCAAATCAGGCCGTTCCTTGGCAATTTCTCTAGCAAAAACACCACCCAAGCTCCATCCTATCAGGCTCACGGGTTCGCCATGTTCTTGGTGAATAGACTCGACGCGTTTTACCAATTTTTCCATATAGGTGACTTTGCCGTAATTGCGACCCAAGCCCCAGTCGTAAACGTAGTAGTTGTGCTTTTTCAGGTGGTTGCGAAGTAGTTGGGTCGATTGTGCACCAGCCATAAACCCAGGTAGTACTACCACCGGATGCCCATCCCCTTCACTTTCTGTGCTGTGCAGCAAGCGGTACGAGTAGTTGATGCCCAACTCCGTCACCGCTCTGCCTGCCTCGGTGGCAAACCAGAACAATGAAGGGCGAGCTGCTTTTATCCTATTCAATGCCTGCATGAAATTGCTTTCTATTGTAATTAGAAAGGGTGATAATCACCATTCTCCTTTGAGAAACAAATACGCAGCCATGAAAGTTGATGAACTGCCTATCCTGTGTCAAAGGTTATCCCGACACAAGATAGGAGTATTTTGGATAAACTGAAACTTTATTTTTACGAATTGATAGAAAGTGCAATAAAATTTCAAAACAAAGAAGGCTAAAAGGTAAGCAACTTTCTCAATTCTTCCTTGGTTTGGACGGCGGGAATTACCTTGCTCAATACGACTTGTGCTTGCCCGTCGGCTAGTTGGTTGAGTCGAGTGATGGCAATATCTCCTTGAGGAGTTACTACCCATACGAGGTTGTCCACACCGGGTTCTATTCCTACGGGTGCGGTGCTAGAAGCTAGGTAGCGATAGACGGTATTTCGGGAAGGGTTTACTACGTAAGCAGTCATATTGGGCAGTTCGTTGCCTTCATTGTCAAGGTAGCGTACCCCCGTTACGGTTTGAGGGGCTGCCACGGGTTGTGCACAAGACCAAACGCCGAAGTCGTTGACAATAAATCGGTTGATAACGTTGCGGTATAGGCTACCTGGGCGGTTTTCCATCTCTTGCTCCAACTGCTGCTGTAGTGCTTGCTTGCGGGCAGCAAATTGCTGTTGAAGGGCATTTCTTTTTTCAGCAATGAGATTTTCACGAGTATCTACGGCTGCTTGGTATGCTGCTTGTGCTATGGCGTAGGCAGCTACTGCGCGTTGGTAATTCGCGCCTGTTAGCACAGGTTCTACCCACAGCGTTACTTGATTGCTGGGGTGGATAAGGGTAAGCTCAAACTGCTGGTTATTTCGTCTGCGCAATTTCACCCGTTGCCAAGTTACCGAGAAGGCACGAGGGTCAACGGTTGGAGATTCGGGAGTTATTTCCCAAATCGTTCCCTTGTGCAAAAAGTCCAAGTCGCTTGCTTGTAATTCACTACCAGCGTCTAAGGCTATATCTCCGTTTAGAAAATCCAGTTCCAAAGTAGGTCTATCGCCATGAGCTTGGGTAGGCATAAGTGGAGCTGAGGGGATAGGGTAGTCGGATTGCAGTTCTTGAAGCGCTTGCTCATAAGCAATTTCCAATTGAGCCATTCCCTGTTGCCAACGGTATTGGGGAGAATGTGCTCCTTCTGTCGTCCAGCTTTCATCTTCTATGAACTGCATCATATCCACACTGCTGTACTGCCAGCTTCTAGCAGCAGTATCCAAGTGGTAAACATAATACTCGGGCAGCGAAAAATAATCTTTCACAGGCACACGGCTCACCAATTCAACTTGTATCGCTTTGCCTGGCGTCATCGTCAAACGGCGGCCATTTTGTTCTGCATATACTTCTACCATGGCAGCAGCGGTCAGGTAGCGCTGGATACCAGCCGAGTCATAAGCCATTGGGATTCCCGAAGCGAAGAAGTCGATATAATCATGTAGCTCGCGGTAGTGGATCGTGATGGCACCGCCAACCTCCTTGCCGCGATCATTCATAAAAGCGGAAGCAGGGATCACCATGCGTGAACCTGACGGATAGTCGATTACACCTCCTTTGTAAGCATCCGCTATGGTTTGCTGCTGGAAGGTTTCCTGTAATGTAGGGAGCGGGGCTTGTACAAAAGCTTGTTTACCAAACCACTCCTCTGGCGACAGCGGACGGGCAGTGAACAGCCCGGGCGCTAGCAACAACAACGCCACAGCAGCAGCGATAGCACTGATGGTGTAGCCCAAATAGCGCACACGAGCCGAGCGCTTTTGCTGGGTTTGCTGCTCACCGTATTGCTCCAACAGGGCATCAAAGTCCATCCTTTGCCGGATGTCTTTGGCATCGGGTTCCTGATGATGAAATTGAAATTGGTAGTTTTTTTCCATAGTCAACGGTTTAGAACCGGTGAAATATTAAAGCACACCCAATGAACTACTATAAAGAAGGCCATTGGGCAGCTTTGGGTCATTTGGTTTTTTGACTTTCCATGAGTTTGCGGACACGTTCCAAAATGCGGTAAGTCTTCACCTTGGTGTTGCTTTCCGTCAGTTCCAGTATATCTGCAATCTCTTTGAAGGGGCGTTGCTCAAAGAAACGCATCTCTATGAGCAATATCTCATCTGGCTTTAGCTGGCTCAGTGCTTGGAGCATCTCTTCTATCTGCCAAGTATTGTCCTCAACTTCCATTTCCTCGGCCAAATTGCTGAAGGAATAGTCATCGACGCAGACAACGCGGTTCTGCTGCACATTCCGAAAGTGTTGTGCCACTTCATTTGATGCAATGCGGAACAGCCAAGCCGAAAAAGGAACGCCCTTGAACTGGTAACGCTCAAGCCGTTGTAATGCCTTCAGGAATACCTGTGCCGTTATATCAGCTGACAAGTCCATATCTTCCGTTCGTTTGTGGACGAAGCGAAAAATGGTCTCATAATAGCGTTCGTATAGCGGACGAAACCTAGCGGGGTTTTGCTGGGCGGTTTTTATTTCCAACCACTCTGCTTCCATCTCCGCTGCCGAAACCGTATATTGGGATGCTCCCATGTAACTGTTGTTGACTTTGGTTGTTCTCGCCTGCAAATTACGAACTGGTTTGGCATTCTTGAAGAATTACTGTTATGTTAATGTACTAACCGCCAGAAAGTAACAGACTTGACGCAAATATTTACTTATTCCCTTAATCTTCTCCACCTTTCAAAAGATCCAGAAAAGCAGCTTCGGTATAAATAGTGACCGTTCCCAACGCCTCTGCCTTTTTAAGTTTCGATCCAGCTGTTTCGCCCACCACCAAGATGTCCAAGTTCCCACTCACCGCACTGATGTTTTTAGCACCGGCGGCAGCCGCTTTCTCTTGGGCTTCCTTGCGGCTCATCTGTAACAGTGTGCCGGTAAAGAGGATGGTTTTTCCCACCAAAGGCCCATCGCTCGCGGCTGCCACTGGGCGGTCGTCATCGGTAGCAGTTAAGTTGACACCCAACGAAGCTAAGGTTTCTAGCATGGCGATGTTTTCGGATTGGCGAAAAAATGCCTGTACGTTTTCTGCCACTGTTGGGCCAATATCTTTGATGTGTAGAAAATCGTCTATTGTCCAATTTTTGAGATCCAGCACGTGATTAATTTCTGACGCTATGAGAAACGCTGCTTTTTTACCCAAATGATGTATGCTCAGGCTGTGCAGCAGGCGGTGAATGGGGTTTTGCTTGGCCTTCTCAATAGCAGCCTTCAGATTGGCCGCCGATTTTTCGCCAAATCCTTCCAATTGGGCAATTTGGTTGTAATCCAATCGGTAGATATCAGGCAAACTCCGTATCCATCCCAACTCCATAAATCGCTCTACGATTTGTTTGCCAAAACCCTCTATATCCATGGCTGGCTTAGAAACGTGGAAGATGATCCGCTGCAGCACTTGTTCCGGACAGTCGTAGTTGGGGCATCGCCAGGCGGCTTCTCCTTCGGCGCGCACCAAGGCCGTTTGGCACGAAGGGCAATTTGCAGGAAACTGCACGGGTATTTCTTCCCCCGTACGCAGGTCTTCCATCGCCTTTACGATATAAGGAATCACATCCCCCGCCCGTTCTATCAGGACAGTATCCCCCAAGCGGAGGTCTTTCTCGCGTATAAAATCTTCGTTGTGCAAGGAGATAGAGGAAATCGTTACACCTGCTAAGGATACAGGGGCTACCTTGGCTACGGGGGTCACAGAGCCTATCTTGCCAATTTGATATTCCACAGACAATAGCTGCGTCGTTGCTTGCCGAGCTGCGAACTTGTAGGCAATCGCCCGAGGATGGTGGCTAGTATATCCCGCTCGTTCTTGCAGGCGGCGGTCGTTGACTTTTACCACCATGCCGTCCACTTCGTAGGGATACGCTTCACGTCGGCTCTCCCATTCGCTGCAAAAGGTAGTCACCTCCTCGATATTGCTACACAATTTACGCTCTGTGCCATCCATCGGTACTTTGAAACCTAATGTTGCTAATAAATCCAAGCTTTCATAGTGGGTTTCCAACGAGTCCAATAGGTTAGTTCCTGCTGCATCCGTAGCATAGCCCAAGGTGTATATGAAAGGCTTCCAACCCCCTCGCCGCTACTTCTTTAGGGTCTTTCATACGCAGTCCGCCTGTGGCCGTATTGCGCGGGTTGGCAAAGAGTGGCAATCCTTCCTGTACCCGTTGCGCATTTATTTTTTCAAAAAATCTTTGCGAATAACTACCTCGCCTCTCAATTCTACTTTGTGCATGCCGCGATGGCTGAAATCCGCACGGAGCGGTATGGAGCGTATCACCCTAGCATTGGCAGTCATTTCTTCACCTTGCTGGCCGTTACCCCGCGTAGCACCGCGTACCAACTGATCTCCTTCATAAACTAAAGCGATGCTGCCACCGTCAAATTTAGGCTCTACCGCATACGCTATGTCCTCGTCGGAAGGCAAATTTAGCATCCGTTTCACCTGTTGGTCAAACTCCAGCAAGTCGGCTGCATTGTAACTGTTGGCCAATGACAGCATGGGGGTCAAATGGTCAACCGATGGAAAATCATTGGCCAAATCGCTTGATACGCGCTGGGTAGGAGTCAGGTGTCACCAATGCAGGATGAGCTGCCTCCAAGGATTCCAAAAGTTTGTATAGGAAATCGTATTCCGTGTCACTTACAACCGGGTCGTTTTGTATATAATAACGCCATTCGTGGTATTGCACCAGTTGGCATAGCTGGCGGTGCTGCGATTGTGCCGTCAAGGTGCTAGTCGCCTCGATCCGCCATTAAGCCATTCTTTTGTTTGTTCGTAATACGTTTTTTGCAAGCTGGCACTATACATAATGGTGTGTTTAATCGTGAGGTAGAATGTTCAAGTAACCACTTCAGCGGCCATTGAGGTAAAGACCTGTTAGCACAGTTACTTTCATTATTTAGTTTGAATACTCAATACACTTATTTACAAGTTTAAATGATTCAGTTGTTTCAAAAGTATTGCCGTCGTAATATTCCAAGATTCTTTTGCGTTCAAAAATCAAGTAGTCTTTTTCAATATAGTCTGAATGGTAAAATTTCTTGGCACGAACGTTTATCAATGAATAGGGGATAAACATAGTGTGTTGTGGGTTAGTCTTGTAAAATTGCAAATAATTTTCAAAACGTCTTGTATCGTGCTGTTTAGATTCATATTGTTTACCACAAGCACATTGACAAAGAAAAACGATCTTATTACCACATTTATCGTTAAAGGGTAACCAGCCAATTATGTCTAAACCTCGTTCTTGGTTGTTTCTTTCTTCAACTTGACTTAATTCATAATCATCAATTGCTAAATCCAAATCATCTGCTAATTGTTTGATTTTTTCGATAGCATTTCCTTGATATTCTGTGTTCTTTCCAAATTCTTTTATCGTTGAATTTTTTTGGTAAAAAGTTTTTCAAAACAGCAAACGAAATCGTTTCAAAATCTGTCGTTAAATCAGTTTTAAATTTATTAAAAATATTGAGTTTAGATGAAAGTAATAAGGAAATGTATAGTTTATTATTTGTTGTTAAAATTGACTTTAATGTCAAAATTTCATCTTCGGAATAGTAAAATGGGTAATCGTTTCCATATAAAATAGAACGTTCTAAAATGAGTTGAAAAATTCCTCTTAAAAAGGTTTCATCATCATCTCTTTTTTCGGGACTTTCATAGTCTTTTTCTCCGAAAAATTTATCTTGTATATCTCCTAAAGTGATGCCGTCTGTACTTGAGAATAACACAGTAAGTTCAATAAAATCAGCATAATAGCTTAACTCTGATGCTGTATGAATCAGGCTTGCTTATGTTGTTGAAATTTTGAATGCAAACACTAAAGTTATCATCAAAGAAGCTATCATTTTTTACTTGTTTTTGATGTTAAATGCAGTTTCAATAATCTCGACAGTGCTTTTAATTGTCTGAATATCTTCACTGAATTTAGTGTAAAATTTTTTCACTTTTGGTGAAAGTGAATGTGCTTTTCCAATCGCTCTCAATGTTTCCTTGATACGATTTTCAAATTGAACATCAAAGTCATCAGTAATTTCATAAGCCTCATAAATGTTCAAACCTCTTTCAAAAGCAACTAAAGCATCTTCATGTCCAATAACTTTATCTAACAGCTTTAATCCTTCGCTATCTCCCAGAACTCTCGATTGTCCTTCTGATTTTTCAAACCACCAATGAGTGAGTTTTTTAAATGTTCGTTATCAAGATTCTCTAATGGATTTTCAGAGTTTAGATCAACTTTGATGAAGTTTCTGATGTTGTCCTTATTAAGACTGTCTGTAAAATAATTCTAGAAAAAACGAGTATCATTTAACCCGTCAATTTGATAAAATGCTTCATCTTCTACTACTTTGTATAATTCAAAACTGATTAAAAGCCTTTTAACATATGCAGATGTACTTCCAATTATTTTTGCAATTTCTCGTGAAGCGTTCAAAAAAGAAAGGTTCTTGAAATCACCACTATTTCTCAATTCAAATAAATATCTGCCTTTTTCAAGTAATCTCCACGACTTTATACCTGTGATGTGCCTAAATCCAAGATATTTTAATATTTCATTTTTCGCTTCAAAAATTAAACAAGGTAACTCAGTCGGTGGCGGTATTTTCGCGTTATCTACAATTTCTTTGGTAGCAACCTTTTTGACAGATGTTAATGCTGCATTATTTAGTAGTTTAACTGCTGTTAAACGTCTGTTTCCTTCAACAACAATATATTTTCCCTCGTTTGTTTCATCTTTTACAACTAATAGCAATTCCCCTGCAAAAAAACCATTTTCAGCAATCGCTAACATTAGCTCCAATGTAGCGGCTTCCAAAAGCATATATTCGATAACTGTTTTCTCGTCTTTACCTTGCTTTGATTTGGGTAAACGAGGGTTATATAAATCTAACCGTAAATCAGATACTTTTAAGGGTGTGAACTGTTGAGCCATTTGTCTAATCTTTTCACAAAGTTAGTTATTTCAGTAAATTCTAACTACTGTAAAACTGTTTGATTTCAAGCAGTTCGCCTTTGGGATACTCTTTGATGTTTGAAATCGCTTGTCCTTTTTGGATTTTTTCAAGACTTCTGTATGCTTTTGTTCCGTCTTTATCACTAAACCCTAGAAATTTATTTATTGCTTTTGTGTTGTTTTTGTCTTTTACATTCAGCAAAAACGAAATTTCGCACATACTCGAAAAATCAAAAGTCGGTTGGTTAAATTCTTCAATTCCTTGTGATAAAAGAACAACAGAAACGCCTTTTGAACGAATTTCACGCAGTATTTTTTCTAAAATATCTTGGTATTTTTTTTCTTTAAAAATCACGTGTGCTTCATCTATTAATAAAACGTAACGCATAGCACGATAACCATTGTCGGTTGGTGTGCTGTCCATATTCATAAATACGTTGTAAATATAATTGATGATAAGAAACAAAGAAGTAAAGCGGACTGAATTTGACAAATCGCCTGACAAAGACAGATAAATGTTTTGATTTAAGAAATTTTTAATTTTTTTATCTTCTTTGAAAACCCCGTATCGACTTAATTCATCAATAATTTCTGTCAATGTATCGCGTTTATCTCCAACGATTTCTAAAAGTTGTTCATTTATTTCTGAAAAACTTGGATATTCTCCAGGCTTTTTAGCAATAAACGCCTCGTTTGTCGCTTCCCTTAATTTTCCTCTTTGCTTGATTCCAATATTTGAATATTTGCAAATAATATCAACAAATTTATCAATTCCCATTTTCTTGTTTACGTCGTTGATGCTATCAATGAAAGACAAAGGATTTACAGGAAATGGCGTATTTGGAGCATCAATATATTGAGCTTTGGTTTTTTCAAAGAATGGTTGCATTTGAATTAAATCATCATCTTTCAATCCTTTGAAATCCAAGTATATGAAATTAACGTGATGATTAGATTTCTCTGAAATTTCTTTTAAAATTTGTAAGGCAAATTGTGTTTTTCCTGTTCCAGAGCTTCCTGCAACTGCAATGTGATTATTATTGTATGAATTTGTGTCATTGAAATTCAAAATTATATCTTCCGTTTTGTAGCCTAGTTTATTGCCAACCAAAATTTTAATTGGTTCGGCAAAATACGATTTTTCAATATTTTGATTATTGTTTTTAACGGCATCTAAACTTGCTTGTACTGTATCTAAAAATGAAATTCCTTTATCTAAGTGTTCTGTTATAAAATCGAAAAACGTGTAATTATTACTACTCGAAAATAAATTATCCATTAACTCCAAACCGTGGTCAATGTGTAACTTGATGTACTTGGGAATATTGTCGTTCGTTTTGTAAATACCGTAATGCTGACAAATTAATGCTACATAAAAATTTCTGTATTTTGCATCAAATAAAATATGATCTTTATATTCTTTTCCCTTGGAATCGTAAATGTTAAATTCCGATGATGTAAAATGCTTTCCGTTTTGCAAAGAGTAACCTAATGCAATTCTTGCGATTACATTTTCTTTCGTTCCAACCGGTAATTTTGACGTTAGTTTTCTAACAATTTCCTGATTGGCTTCTGATGTTCTTATGTTAATTTGCATTGTAAAGCTCGTTGTACTTTTTAATTAAATTCTCTGGTGTTGCTTCCTCAAACATTGAAGCATCTGTACTTACATTATGAATAATGTATGATTTGCTTATATTAGGCTTTAACAACTCAAATTCGCTTTCAGTCAATTCTTTGTGAATTAAAGGAAACAAAACAACCTGCTCCGAAACATTAGGATAAAATTCTTTGATTACGTTTTCTGCGTGGTCTTTATCGAATTTCTGCATTGGTGAATCAATAAATACAGGAAACTCAATATCGGATTCATCGACTAACGCTTTGAGTAGGGCAGATGCGTACATTTGACGTTCTCCCATTGACAAAGAACCTTTATCAATTTTCTCGTTTCTTTCGTTGAAAAGGTTAATATCAACATCATCTCCTGCCTGATTGATGTCCACAACAACTTTTTTGATAAACCCTTTTTTGTGCATTAAGACATTCAATTCGTTTAAGATATTTTCTTCCAATTTTTTCTTGGTTGCATCTTTAAAGTCCTTGATGAAATTGCGTAAAGTCTCAATTTGCCTTTGTATAAGACTGTCTTTTTCTGAATATCGTCTTGAATCGTCAATTTTCTTTCTTAATTCTTCTTGACGCTGCTTTAATGCCTTGATTTCATTTTTGAAAGCACCAATTTTTTCGCCTAAATCATAAATGTCTTTATCTATTGAAAAAACGCGGTTGTCTAAACGTGTTTTTCCGTTTCTCAAATTTGCAATGTATTCATCTTCTGCATCTTTTTCTGCTGCTCTAATTTTTCTGCGAATGGAGTCAAGATCGTTTTTTGATCGTGAATAATCGTCATTAAAATGAGAAAAAGTATCTCTAAACGTATGTTTAAGGCTATTTACTAATTCGTTTAATTCGTTAGTTTCAGTATCTGAAAAATCATGTAATACTTCAAATGTAGTTGGTAAATCAGGTACATCAGAAAAGAAATGTTTCTTTATCAGATTTCTGATTTGTGTTTCGTAAAAATTACGAATATCTGTTGTTATTACACCGTTGAAATGTTTTTTTTCGGCTTCAAGGTCATCTAAAATCAAATTTGTTTTATCTCCAATGTTTTCTTGTTTGTATTTGTTCTCGCGGTAATTTTTTTCATTTTCCAACTGGTTGGAAACTTCCATTATATTTTCTCCCGACAAACCAAATGGAATTAAATCAAACAAATCCTTAAGTCTGTCTTGCAGGTTGTTTATTTTTTCGGTAAGATTTGTTTCTTCTGTTTTTAATTCATCGAGTTGTTCCAAGGTCATCATGTTTCCCTCTTGGATTAGCTTCATTTGAATTTCGTTTGATTCACTTTGCTTTTCAATTTTTTCTTGGCTTAAATTTTGTATTTGATGTTCAACCTCGTCAATAGAAATTTGCTTGTTTTTTATATCTGTTTCGATTTGATTAAATTCAGCTAATTCCTGTGGTTTTGCTGATTTTTTTCTATAATCGTCTTGAATAGTTTCGAGTTGATCCTTTAAGTCTTCGTATTTTTTTATTCCTAAAACCTCTGTATAAGCTTTACTTAATAATCGTCTTTGTTCAGGTGAGTTGATTTCAGCAAGTGAAACAATTTTTTCAGCATCAAAGAAGAAAAATTTTGCAATTTCAATCGGCAAAATAAAATCACGGATAAAGATTTCTTCTCCATCTTGTTTTCCATCAGTTGTTAAGTCTTGAATAAGTTCATTTTGATAGCCGTCAATTAAAACTTCGACTTTATCGCTTGAACTTGTTACGATATCATAAGTTCTTGTGATTTTGATCTCATTACAAGTAATTTCGGGAATTTCACGCCAGTGAAAGTTACCGAACTAATTTTTGTTTCTCCAATTGCTTTTGCTAATCGTTAAACTATTACCAATATATTTTCGTAACCACCCTTGTCAGCAATTTCTTTTTGGTAGGATTCATCCACTTTTTCCATTTGTTTTCCGTACAAACCTCAAACTAGCGACATTAAAAATGTCGTTTTACCAATCCGTTTTCCCACTTACGACAATAATGTTTTTATGGTTGTTTGGCAACAACTCTATTGTTATTTCCTTTGTAAATACGGAAGTTGTTAAGCTCTATTTCTTTAATGAACATCTTGTTTTCCTTTTTACCGAATATTCTTCAATTCTTGTTTCAATATCCTCCTTTAACCCGTTTTCGGTTCAAAAGCGATTTGTTTTTCTGTAAGGTCAAAAGTTCTTGGATGCTTTCCAAAATCCTGCGGTTTTCACGCAAGATTGCATCAGTCCAGTTCTTTTCCTTTTTTTCGTTTTGGTCTTTCATGTCCAAATCTGTTTTATATGCTTTGTGATATTTCTGAAACCTTTGGTCAAAAACAAAAATCACGATACCAAATTGTCTGAATAGCAATCAGTTCTTGGTTTAATTAATTCAACGTGAGGTTTTTTCCTTTTGTACATCTTTTTGTGCTTGCAGTAAACGGTGCAAAACTGAAGCACGATATTGTGGCCAATATGAATTTGCATTCCGTTTGGCATCTATTACATTTCTTCGTTGTGGCATACGGTTTTCGATTATATTTCGTTCCGCTGCAATTCGTTTCGTAATTCCAAAAGTGGTTAAACCATTTTCAATCA
Source organism: Saprospiraceae bacterium (assembly GCA_041392765.1). Classification (GTDB taxonomy): domain Bacteria; phylum Bacteroidota; class Bacteroidia; order Chitinophagales; family Saprospiraceae; genus Lewinella. The sequence continues at coordinate 57,297 of JAWKLL010000023.1, read as the reverse complement.
GTGCTGACATTGATTTGTCTTGTTTTACAACTGTATAGTCAACAACAAACTTTGACTTTGCTTCCACAGGATTTATGTTCTTTGTCGGTTACAACTGTCGGACATTCATAATCATCAGCACTTGCATCATCAAATTGAAATAATTCACTATTATCTGCTCCCAAGGCGATGGCATTGTATTGATAATATACCAAACTTCCTCCAGTACCAAATGCCGAATTGGTGCATACATAAATGTATTGGGTTGGGTTGGGTGTTTGGTAAGTCGTTTCCTTTAATAGCGTGTTTTTCATTGATTTGGCACGACTGGCTGATTCTGCGCGAACGCGTTCCAATTAAATAATAGCTTCCCCAAATTCATCAACTTGCTCTACTATAAAACGTTGTGTAGGTTTTATTTTCCAACCTTTCTGTACACCAGCGGAAAGCATTATTTGGTGCTGGATAACCTTTTCCAATGAGATTTACCCAAAGAATCCTCTAATCTGGAATGGTTTTATTACACGGACAGGAATGTCTTGCTCAACTGCAGCTTGTTCTATTTTGTCTAAAACTCTATGAACATATTCTGTAATTACAGGTTTCGACCATTGTGTCGTTGCAAATGACAGCATAAATATCTCTACTAGCAACACCATGTAAATCTTTGACTTGTTTGCAATGCTTCCCAAACCAATTGAAGCATTACCGTAGAATCTTTTCCACCACTAAAACCAATAATCCACGGACGGTTTGTTTCGTCCGCAAAAAGATATTGGTCAATTATTTCGTCAATTATATTTTGTATAAGTTTTTCCATATTTTCAGTTCACAAATGTAGTCAAATAATCAATATTTCGTTTATGTTTTGCTTCGGGTTTTTATATTTTTCTTAATGGATTTTAGTATCGTGGATTCAAGTAATAGAGTTGGTGATATGGGGGGCTATGGCGGGAAAAAATAACCCAGTTGTCAATAATCGAGGCGGCGGAGTGGGAACTTAGCCTAAGTTAAGTGACCACTTCGGCAACGAAGAGTAGGGACAAGTGGGAATTTTTGCCCCTATATAGTCTCCATATCACCAACTCTAATATCACAACGCTTGTCCCTATCTTTGCAAAACTATATAATCATACTATCTATGGCTTTTTTCGATTCATCCTTACAAGCACTTGACGGCCAATTGGAAACCTTATTAACGGCATTGTCTGCACATGCTGAGGCCATGCTCAACCAGCCTCCTTCGCCCCAAAGCTGGTCAGCCATACAGGTGTTGCATCATCTGCTCTTGTCCGAACGATTGTCTCGACAATATTGCGAAGAAAAAGCTCAGTTTCAACCACGTACTGCAAAAAGCAGGCACTAGAGAATGGTACAACAAATGGATAGTTCGTGCCTATGCCTCTCCCTTCAAGTTCAAAGCGCCTGCTGCTGTTGACGCATATTAGCCCTCGTATGACGTTTATCTAACGTCGCTACTGCCCGAGCGCCGCGCCCTGCGTAAGTTCCTCCGCGAACACCGCAAGATCCGCATCCGTAAGGCCGTTTCCCCGGCACCCATTGGTGGGGCGTATGTCTTTTGAGGGGATGCTAGATTTTTTCAGTACTCCTTACCTACATCAACGCCAAATATACCGAGCACTGGCAAATAGGCTACCTTTACCCCTTTCACCCTATCCCATAGCGAGGTACGGCCGCCTATTTTTGCCGGTTTTCTGGCCTTGCTGTACGCGAATAGCACGCCATTGCCCATCTTTTTTTTTCCTAACGAAATAAAAAATGGCACGCCGTTACGTACCACCAGCAGGCGATGCCTATCCCAAACCGCAGGTCATTTAGCACGAGCTTACCATCCGCCGTCGGTATTACCTGATAGTAACCATCTGAAAACCAACGCAAAATCGACACATGAGGGTCTTGCTCATGTCCTGCCAACAGCATGGTTTTAGGTTCGTGATAGTTTGAAAAAAGGTTCTTTGTCCAATATCCGAGTACATCCCATGTAATAGAGGCTGTCCGTTTTCTACTTGTACCTTGCCACAACAAACTGTTCAGTATCGTAGAGCATAGGGTGTATCGGGTAGCCTGAATATGATCGCGCGCCAAGGTAGCTTCCATTCGATTGGCAGCGTGCGTGTAAAAGCCTGTACACCAGCGAAAATAAGCACTACTCACAGAATCCCCGCCCAGTTGTAACGGTGCCGCAGCCTGCTGCCTCGTGGTTGCCTGCTGGCTTTTATCAACAACCACAGGAAAGGCACCGTGTAGAGGGGGTCAGCTACCGATACTACATTCCACGCCACGCGCAAGCTACTGAAAGGTTCCAGCAATTGTGTGCCATAAGTGGTACACGCATCAGGAAGTGGGTGGGTGAGTATCGCCCAAAAAACAAATGCGACCATGCTAACCACGAAGCGTTTTGTAGCGTAGAAACAAACGGCCTGAAATGCGCAACCAACCCTATCACCACAGGAAAAGACATCGCGATTCCACTCACCACCAAGGCAATAGCCGGAATACCTGCCTATGGGTATGGCATCCATGCACTTCCCGCATAAATAATGGCTGCCAGCAGCACCCACGAGAACAACAACGCTGGCATGATTTGGCGGGGCATCCACCCTCCTTTTCCGTGGTAAATCCGGTGCACCAACGCACCCCATACCAAAGGCGTTACCACCGCAAAAGCAATGGAATGAGTGAACGCCCGGTGATGCGCCAATGCACTCACAGGATCTGTTGAAATTGGCAAAGACATCTAAGTCGGGCAAAGGTGCCAGCTATCGCACCCCACAACATGGCTCGGTTGCCCACTTTTTTCCCTAATACGACTTCTCCTACGGCTGCGCCCAAGGTGATTTGCGTTGGGCTATCCATGCCTTTGTTTTTTGATGGCTTCAACAACTAATACGTTGATGGATTGCAAGTTGGAGGCCTCGGCAAAAGCCGAGGCCGGAGTGCTCACTCCATCCGCCAGCGCCCGATGGTTGCTGGCGGGGTTCAAATCCGCCCCCTTGTCCGGTAGAGCCGTTATGCGCAAAGGGGGCTTTTGATAAAAATCACCCTTATTTCAATCACAGACTAATAATGATTTACATATCTTTGAGCAATTATACTGTACTGATATTTATCTTTATATATTATCTTTGCAGTTGCTTTTGTGCAGTTTTAGTTAATGGTCGTATTGATACCTCAATGTTGGCCATTATCCCATGAAGCTAATAAGTGGAAAAAATGAAAAAAAGACTACTCCTAACTACTTTTTGTGCCACCCTTGCTTGGGGGTTTCTTGCCTCCCAGAGTATCAATGTGCTGACACACCGAACCTATGATGGTTCCTACAGCAATTTGGTGCAACCATCCTTTGGTCAGGCACACACCCCACTGCGCCAGTTTACGACCCTCGGGTTTGCAGATGGCTTCGCCATATAGCGGCACCAGCCGGCCCTAATCCCAGAGTTGTATCTAATGCCTTATTCGATCAGCCTGGGCTTATCAATGACCCCACTGGGTTGAGTGATTATACTTGGGTCTGGGGGCAGTTTATCGACCACGATTTTGGCCTCACAACCGATGGTCCTGAACCCTTGTTTATCCAAGTACCCACTACCAGGCGACCCCGAGTTCGACCCTTTCGGAGCAGGCATGGCCATCATTTCTATGCACCACCATGCTTTCGACCCACATCGGGTACCGATATTAGTAACCGCGTAGGTACATCGGCAAAATCACGGCTTTTATCGACGCATCCGGTGTGTATGGCTCCGACCAAGAACGCGCTGATTGGCTTCGTACCTTCGAAGGAGGGAAGCTCAAAGTATCAGCAGGTAATCTCCTGCCTTATAATACGGTGACGGGGGAATTTGATGCCCCTATCGACCCGTCCGCTCCCCACATGGACAATGCCACGGGTATTTCCCAAGTCGTTTTTGTGGCAGGTGATTCTCGCGCCAGCGAAAACCCTTTGCTTGCCTCTATGCACACCCTATTCGTAAGGGAACACAACCGACAGTGCGATATATTGGCTCGCAAATACCCAAGTTGGACGGATGAACAACTTTACCAACACGCCAGAAAGATCGTAGGTGGTTTTGTACAATCCATTGTCTATGATGAGTGGTTGCCAGCACTGGGTGTCAATTTACCTCCCTACACAGGTTATAACTCCGAGGTGAATCCGCAAGTGATGAATGTCTTCACGGCTGCGGCTTTCCGCATGGGACATACCTTACTCAATGGCAATCTAATGCGCCTCGATAACGACGGCAATGTCATCCCACAAGGCCACCTCGCCTTGAGAGATGCCTTCTTTAACCCTTACAATATTCAAGAAACAGGCGGCATCGAACCTTTCCTCAAAGGAATGGCCGTGCAGATGCAGCAAAAGTTTGATAACAAGGTCATTGACGATGTTCGCAATTTCCTCTTTGGCCAACCTGGTTTTGGAGGCTTAGACTTAGCTGCCATCAACATCAACAGAGGGCGCGAACGCGGTTTGCCCGACTTCAACACCGTGCGTGCTAATTTTGGGTTTACCCCTTACAACTTTTTCCAGCAAATTAACCCGGATGCCAATGTTTTCACTCGTTTGCTTTCCACCTATCAGGATATCAATAATATCGACCCTTGGGTTGGATTGTTGAGTGAACGCCCCATACCTGGCACCATATTTGGCCAAACCATCCATGAAATACTGGTACGCCAATTCACCGCCCTGCGCGACGGCGACCGCTTTTACTATTGGAATGACCCCGTATTGACACCCGACGAAAAACAGTACATCCACGACATCAAATTCCGCGACATCGTGATGTACAACACCACTATTAACTTAATGCAAGATAATATTTTTGGTGCTCTTGAACACGATTTGATTTGTGACAATATGACCCTCAATCTGGCTGGCCAAATACGCACAGAAGAAGGCGAACCCGTCTCAAATGTTGCCTTGGAATTAACAACTGTTTCAGACCTCATCGAGCATCTCACGCAAGAAAATGGTCTGTACAGCTTCCAGAGTATGCCTTTCTGCGAGCTGAACCTGTTGCTGCCTTTCCGCAATGACAACCCGCTCAATGGGGTTAGTACTTTTGATATCATCCAAATTCAGAAACACATCCTCGGCATACAACCCTTGGTTTCACCTTATCAGCATATTGCTGCCGATGTCAATGCAAGTGGCACTATTACTACTTTAGATTTGGTTCGTTTGCGCAAAGTCATTTTGGGCATCGAATCTAGTTTTGCTGGCAATACCTCATGGCGGTTTGTATTGGCTGCTTTCGATTTCCCTGAAGGAGAAGATCCCCTCGTTGTTGACTTCCCTGAATGGTTAGACTTTCAGTCCGTGCATGCCACCAATTACAATAGTGGGTTTATAGCCGTAAAAGTAGGGGATGTGAACAACAGTGTGAACACAGGCAATATGCAACAGCAAGGAACGGCAAGAGACTTAGCGGAAGGCATGGCTATTCAGTACGCACCCCAATATTTGAAAGCAGGGGAGCAGGCCGTCATTTCCCTTCAGTTGTTACCGAACATGGATACAGAAGGCTGGCAGTTTGAGTTGGAGTTAAATGATGCACGCCTATTAAATGTAGATACCGACTGGGACGCGCAAACTTGGCATGTGGTTGGAAACAGCCTGCGGATGAGCGTATTCCAAGGCGATGCCATTCCTGCCGACCGTACCATCCGCCTCTTAGTACAAGCTACTGCAGATCAGGATATCGAACAGATCCTTTCTTTAGGAAACACGCTTTCACCTCGTACCTATATATATGGTGTGGAGAATAGTGTAGTTTTGAGGAAGACGAATATAACGGATGAGGTAACATTGGCTCAAAATGAACCCAACCCTTTCAACCAATACACGGTCATACCTTTCCTGACTACAAAGGAAGAGAGCGTGCACCTATGGGTGCAAGATGCTGCGGGGCACACCATATATAAAGGTAGCATGCAAGCTCATGAGGGCATGAATCAATGGCTACTGACCGAAGATATGTTGCAATCCGCCAAAGGTGTCTTTATTTATCACTTGGTTACTTCTGCGGGTACGGTGTCGCGGAAGATGGTTAAGCAGTAATCAAATAGAGAGGTAATGCACGCTTCTATAAGGGATAAGAAAAAAATAGATTCAGAATTTGTCAAAGACAATCGGATGAATAAGCGGTTCATTTAAAGCTGACTATAAAAAGTCTGAATCTATTTTTTCCCATTCTAAAGCAGGAGTGTGCGTTATCTTTTGCATGGTCATACATGTTCTATTCGAGTCCATTATGGATATAGATAGTACAATCAAGCGGGTGCCAAAAAATTTTATATAAAAAAAATGCTTCTATGATTTCTATGTAAGAAAAAACTACTACCTTTGCGTAAGATAATCCCAAAAAGAACATAACCTAATCATCAGGTTGTTCTTACTGAACACAACTGTTGCTAAATGCTACGAAACTATCCATTCGTTCCTTCACTCGCTACGAGTCAATCGCTATTTTTGAGTTCAAGTATGTAAAGATTATCTCATTTTATAAATCCTTTGAAAAGGTTTTATAAAATTTTGCTTGTATATGTTTTTTTTTAGCTGCAATCAGTGTATATTGCAGCGTTTTTGACGACGACCTAATTGTTTTTTCTGATTCTGAACGACTTATTGTCGTGAAGATGAGCAAGTTGGCTATTTTTAGCGTAACATAACCTAAATTATTTTTTTACTAACAAATTGTAATCTTATGTTGAGACTGAACACTAAGTTCCAAAGCTCTTTAAGAATCTTCGCAGCTGTAGTTGCGTTGTTTTCTATAGGGCTTACATCTCTCTCGGCTCAGTCCTTGGGATGTATTGCGAACGTTAACGTGACGTTGTCGTCTGAGCAAGATGGCACTTGTGATGCTGCCATCACACCACAGATGGTGCTCACTGGCTGGGCAGACTATTTGGCTGCGAACGCCGGTAGCACTGCTACTGTTACTATTTTGAACCCAAACGGTTCGGTTCCTGCTGTTACCACTAACATCATTGAAGGATGTGGTACACACCTCTATATGGTGGAGGTGTTCAATGCAAACAACGAATCTGTCTATGTTTGCTGGGGCAGCATTTTTGCAGAGGACAAGACTGCTCCTGTTATTGATTGTAGCGACATAGCTTCTTTGTCGCAGATCACAGTTGCTGCTACTGTCTTTGATTTGGTATGTACCGATGTCGACAACATCTTCATTCAGAGTGGTTCTTTTGTTGTATCTGGAAATGGTACAGTTATTTCTCACAGTTCTGATGCTTTAGAGGACATCCTTGACTTAACTGGTCGTCCTTTTGTGACAGATAACTGCGATTATGTAAGAGTAACTGTTTCTGACGTACTTGTGCAGAGCGATTGCGATGTGGATGTAATCACACGTACTTTCGTGGCTACCGATCGCTTTAACAGTGACTGTACTGGTACTCCTCGTACGGCTACTTGCACACAAACAATCACTTTCCGCAAGCTGACGAAGGATGATGTAACATTCCCTGCGGATGAAACCGTAGATTGTGACGATCAAGATGCTTATGACGCAGCCATTGCTGCTGTTCCTTATGTAACGACGGCCTTCGGTGACGAGGATATTGATCCTGCCTTGTGTAACCTCGGCGTATCAGTAGTAGCTGATCCTGTAATTCAAGTGTGTGACGGTACTCGCAAGGAGCGCCGTACATGGCAGTTGTTGGATTGGTGTAATGCTGATGGCGACTCTACACATATCCAGTTGGTGAAGGTAGTGGACGAAACAGGTCCTGCTATCGGCGGTGTAGCTAATGTGAATGTATCTACTTCACCATTCAGTTGCGAAGCAAACTATCAAATACCCGTACCTACGATCACCGATGTTTGTTCATCTGCACAGCCTGTATCTTTCGAGATATTCGCAGGAGGAACAACTTCTTTCCAGTTGGTACTTACGTATGGCACAGCGCTTCTAGCACATGGCGTGCACAACCACAGATAGTACAGATTCCTGTTGGTGCGCACACTATCGAATATTGCGGATTGATGATTGTGGCAACACTACTTGCGTAACTTATGATTTGGTAGTACGCGATTTGATTTCACCTACCGCTTCTTGCGATGACCAGTTGAACGTAACGATCAACAGTGGCGACTTCTTGAATGGGGTGAATGGTCAAGCACGTATCTACATACGGATGTAAACGAAGGTTCTAACGACAACTGTACAGATGTGACACTGCGCGTACGCCGCAACAAGAACAACTGTGGCAATAGCAGTGCTTACGGGCATGGGGAGCGTACGTTGATTTCAACTGCTGCGATGTAGGCAAAGAAATCACCATTGAGTTGGAGGTAAGCGACATGAACGAAGTGCCCAATAGAAATACTTGTTGGTTGGTGGTGACCCCCCGAAGACAAGCGCAACCCTGTATCGAAGACCTTCCATCTGTGGAAGTGTGTGCAATGAGTTGCCATTGGATTTCACATAGGATATTGCGGATGCTTATGCAGCCGACCCAGCGGGCATGGAAGCGATGTTCAACGATGTATTCAATGGTGGCAATGACCCGTTGGCTACGATAACTGCTGGCCAGTAGAAGTTGAGTGCCACGCTCCGAACTAACATCAACGAATGTGGTTGGGGTTCAATTGTTCGTGAGTTCCGCGTAGTGAAACTCGCACAAAGGCAACAGGCACAACCGATGAGTTGAGGTCAAGCTAGTGTGATCAGGTAATCACGATCATCGAAAACCACGACTGTAATTGACTTCCAGAAGATACGGATGCAGTGTGTAGCGAGCCCAACCCTGCGACGATCTCTATGACCTCTACTGCTTGTGACATCATGACGATGAATATAAAGCGACGATGGGCTACCTTTCCGGTAACGACGCATGCAAGAGTTTGCCGTTACTTATGATGTGATCAACTGGTGTTTGTGGGATGGAGAGTACACTGGATATGTAATTCCTCGTATGACGGAAGTAGATGGTCAGTTAGCCTTGGATCGTGCCGTAGAAGGTAACGAGCGCCCAGTGATTCACTACAGCACAGCAAGTGGTTTGTGCATCGACCGCCAGCATACCGACCGTGATGGAAACTCCGCCTTAGGTAACTGTAATGTACCTCCTTCTACATTGCCGAACTATGGCCGTTACATCTACACCCAGTTCTACAAGGTGATCGACAACGATGCCCCTGTTGTGACCGTACCTGCATACGGAGTAGAAGAGTGTGGCAACCGCGATTTGCCAGCAGGTGTATTCACAGACATCTGCAGTAGCTGCGACGCATTGGTGACTATTCCATTCACGGTAGTGGACAGGTGCGCTGACGATTCCATTCGATTTCAACCTTGGCGACATTGAGTTGCTGTCTGCTCGTGTATATGGAGCAGAAGGAAACTGGGTAGTTGATACAGAAGGCGACCGTCAGTTGAAGCATGTTGACTTGGCTGCATGGGCAGGAACGCCTACATCTGTGACGTTGACACCAACTGGTAATGGAGGTTATACGTTCTCAGGTACGTACGCGATCATCCATCCGCAGCGGGAGATAATTTGTTCCCCGCGTTGGAAGTAGTATTCAAGATGGATGTGGCAACATAACAAGCGAGATCATGGAATTCCAAGTAATCGATTGCAAAGAGTACAGCACCTGTATGTATCAACGGCTTGACAGTGACATTGATGCCATTGCTGGCAGGAACAGACGCTGACGGCGACGGCGACACAGACAACTGCGCGATGGCCATCTGGGCATCCGACTTCGAAGGTTCACCGATTTCTGACTGTACAGGTCAGGGACCAGATGAGTTCTTGGGTAACCCACGCGTTACGAAGTATGCGATCTACCGTGCCGAAGATGTAGAAGCGGTAGGCGTAGAAAACTTCGTACCGAACGCAGATGACACAGGCTTGGTATTGACGGATGACGATGAGCCTACAACGGTTGTTTACGTTTACGCCTTCGACGAAGAAGGAAACTACGACTACTGTGAAACGTACGTATTGGTACAGCAGCACACGGACTGCGGCAATGGCACAGGCACGTTGGCTGGTGTGATCATGACGGAGGAAGCAGAAGCAGTAGAAGGTGTACAGGTGAGTGTAAACGGTGCGATGGCACAGATGGTGACCACCGAGAACGGCGCGTTCAGCTTTGAACTGGCGTTGGGCGGTGACTACTCATTGACACCATACTTGAATGCTCAGCCATTGAATGGCGTGACAACCTTCGACTTGGTATTGATGAGCAAGCACATCTTGAATGTGCAGCCATTGAACAGCCCATACAAGTTGATTGCAGCGGACGTAAACCGTTCAGGAACGATCACGACACTGGATATGATCCAGTTGCGAAAGTTGATCTTGAACATCGATACAGAGTTTGCGAACAACACAAGCTGGAGATTTATCCCTACAGCTTATGCGTTCCCAGTACCAGCGAACCCATGGTCAGAGGAGTTCCCTGAGTTGATCAGTGTGAATGACTTGGCAGGGGACGTAATGGATGCAGACTTCGTAGGTGTGAAGATAGGTGATGTGAACGGCAGCGCACAGGCAAACGCACTGAGCGGTGACGACCGTACCTTGAACGGCCAGTTCAACTTCAACGTAGCGAACGAAAGCCTGAAAGCAGGAAACGTTTACACGGTATCCTTCACAGGAACAGAGATGGCATCTGTAGAAGGCTTCCAAGGCACTTTGGTACTGAATGGTGCAGAGTTGGTTGACATCGAGTACGGTGTAGCCACGGCTGAGAACTTCGGTACTCGCTTCGCTGGTGAAGGCATGATTACTACTTCATGGAATGGCAAAGCCACTGCTGAGGACGTACTGTTTAGCTTGGTCATCCGTGCAACGGAGGACAAGGAGTTGAGCGAAGTAGTGAAAGTGGGCAGCCGCTATACGACAGCGGAAGCTTATGGCAATGGCAACACCATGAACGTAGGTATCAACTTCTCTACTGGTGAAGTAGTATCTGCTGGTTTCGAGGTTTACCAGAACACGCCGAACCCATTCAAAGCTGAAACTTTGATCGGATTCAATCTGCCAGTTGACGCAGAAGCTACAGTGACTATCACTGACGCTAGCGGTCGTGTACTGACAGTATTGCGTGGCGATTACGCTGCTGGTTACAACACTATCAATCTGACTAAGGACATGATCCAAGGTGCAACAGGTGTGTTGAGCTACACAGTAACAGCTGGTGAATTCACTGCTACTAAGACTATGGTTGTTGTAAAATAAGCAAGTCTAGCATAAGTTATTTCTGAGGTGAATACCTCAGAAATTAACTGGAGGGTTCCGATATCTATCGGAACCCTTTTTTATGTAAGCCAAATTACTAAGCTCAGAAATACTTGAATTTAGCGTGTGCCAAAAGGTGAACCACAAGAAAGAGTGCAACAGTTTTTTGTAGTCAAATTAGGAAGAGAAAAACAACACACGTTTATATACTACTATTAGAGGTTATGTAGGAGAATTTTGTATGCGCTTCGAATATCTTTTTACGCCATGCTGCGTCAAAGAACCATTTCCCTAAGCTATGGCTAAGCAAAAGAGCCTTTTCCTTGCGTAACGTAAAAATCTTATTGGAATCCTTATGCAAATTCCCCGTACATAACCTCTATTGATTTATTTTTTTTGTACCTTGCGCGATATTTTATTAGTGTATTAAATCTCCATAATCCCATGGGTACTAATATTTGCCGCCTCTGCGGTTTTTTAATGCTTTTGCTGCTTACCTCAGCAGCATTCGCCCAGACGGTTCCATCATTTACTATACATGATGATATTGTCATACAAGGCGATATAATTAATCTTGATGTAACGGTCGAAAATTTCGACCAGATTATCAGTACCACCTTTAATGTGTCTTGGGATTCCATGCATCTAAGGTATGTCGCCAATTTTGCGGGATGCAACAATACAAAGTCAAGGAGATTTTTTACACCCTACAAGGGGGAGGGGGCACAAACGGGACGGCCAGCGGTATTTGCCGCTTTGCTGGCGCTGCAACCTGTGGAGTGGTAAGAGAAGAGCCAGCGTCATAAGGCCATTTGTCAGTTTTGTGATACTGATTTCAGAGGAACGGATGGGCAGAACAGGGGGTGTTTTTCAGCAGATGAGCTAGCTGTGCGGGTGAAATCTTTTTGGCCTTCATCCCAAAGGGGATGCCTTATGTGGTCTGTACGGGGGGAGAGCCGATGCTGCAATTAGACGGAACCGCTGATCCGGGCATTTCATGAACAGGGATTGGAGGTAGCTGTAGAAACCAATGGCACTTTAGCGGTTCCGCCTGCTGTGAATTGGATATGTGTAAGCCCCAAAGCGGGAACAACGCTAGTGCAAACGACGGGACAAGGAGTTGAAATTGGTGTACCCTCAGGCGGGGCTTTCACCTGAATATTTTGGAGCTGGCATTTGAACATTTTTATCTGCAACCGATGGATACCTTCGCTCCAAACGATTATGTGCAGCAATGTGTGGCATATTGTATGCAGCACCCACGTTGGAAGTGAGTTTACAAACACATAAGATACTGGGTATAGATTGACCGTATGCCGAACATCCATCTGAAATTTGCTGCTGTGGGCATTCGCGCCGCCACTATTGGGAAGCCTTGCCACAGCGGATAAGGCGATTGCTATGGCATTTTTCGGCAATTTTGCTTACTTCGGTGCGCACTGGTGGGCAGGTTTCCCTATTTTTTTAATGGACATCTTGGCGATTCCAGAGTGTTACGAAACCATCATAGACTGGTCAAGTGGGGCAGTCGCCCGTTGACGGAGAAGGAACGAGCCTTATTGGTTCCTATTTTGGTCAATCAATTGATTATGAAGGGTAAGGATCGACGAACGAAGACTTGGTTGAAATTGCCTCGGTGGAAAATATGCTATGTCGGTTTATACGATCAACAGTTGGGGGCGTATGCACGATGCGTTGTTGATTCACGATGGTGCATATATGGCAGTTTCAGCGTATGGGAGTGTTTACATACCGCGTGCGTTGCGGGCACAATTTAGCAAGGAAGGATATAACTATGGAGGGGCACCAAAAGTTGCTACTCTGGCGCAGGCAAGTTGCTTGCTGGGTTTTAATTTGGAACAACAAGCGAATCTGATTGCCGATTATTGGCGGCTAAGTGAGGATGGTACGGGTTGGGGGTAGGCAGAGTACTGCTGATTTGCCCTATTTTGCTTATTTTGCCGCTCAGTTGGAAAGCGAGGATACAAAATATTACTACCTTTGTATGGGAAAAAATAAATTCATAATTTTCATAGTCAAAGAAATAGGATAAAAAAACGCTTTAAATGAACCGCTTATTCATCCCTATTTCTTGCGGCAAATTCTAGATCTATTTTTTCTTATCCCTTTTGCAACAAGCCGTAAGGCTTGCCAAAAATGACGATATTTTGGCATTGAATTAATCATCTGACGAAAATACATGAAGCCGTATCTTTCGTCATCAATCAGGAGCGTAGTGCAAAAACCAACGTTAGCTATCTTGGCTGCTGGAATGGGCAGTCGTTACGGAGGCCTCAAACAAATCGACGAGTGGAAGTATCCATGAAGAACCCACATTATTGAATACTCAATTGCGATGCCATTCGCGCAGGATTTGGAAAAAGTCGTTTTTATCATACGCAAAGATATAGAAGCCCCTTTTCGGGAAAAATTCTCAGGTAAGTTCGACGATAAGATTGAGGTAACATACATTTCAGGAGAAAGACAGTTTTGTGCCGGAAGGGTTCGATGTGTCGTATCGGGAAAAACCATAGAGAACCGCTCATGCTATGCTGGTGGCGGCTACGGCGGTAAACGAGCCGTTCGCAGTCATTAATGCGGATGACTACTACGGTTATGATGCCTTCCAGACTATCTACCGATTTCTTACGCAGGATTGTACGCCTACCCACCATACGATGGTAGGTTACATATTAAAAAACACCCTTTCGGATCACGGAACCGTCAATCGCGGCGTAACCGTGACGGCGGATGGATACTTGGAAAGCGTTACAGAGCGCCTAAAAATAGCTCGCCGAGAAGGGGAGTTATCCTATTTAGAAGGAGACACTGCTTGCCCACTATCAGAGGATAGCGTGGTCAGTATGAATTTCTGGGGTTTTCACCCTGCTATTTTTGAAACCACCCGTCAGATGTTCGAGGCGTTCGTACACGAAACGAAAGGGCAGCCTAAGGCTGAGTTCCTCATTCCCGAAGTCGTAGATGAGTTGATTCAAGCGGGTAAGGCACAATTTAGCGTACTCACGTCCAACGATCGCTGGTATGGTGTGACCTACCAAGAAGATAAGCCCATGGTAGTAGAAGCCTTCCACGCATTGCTAGAACAAGGCGTTTACCCCCGTGAATTGTGGGCAGAATAATAGCTCAGATTGGGGGTGATGTGTCATCAATAAGCAAGCTGGTATAGCCCGTTCTTGGCTACACCTATCCAGATGGTTTCTCGTTCCACATCTTCCAACAGGCAAGTGATGGGGGAGCCTTTTAAGTTGGCTGCTCTGCCGTAGGTTTGTATTTCACCAGTAGCTGGATTGAAAACAGATAAGGATTCACTACCCACCCAAATATTGTTGTTAATATCAGTGATCAGCAAAGGTGCTTGGTGAGTTTCGGAAGGGGCAGGGTTTGACGAAGTAGGCAAAGGAAAAGAATAAACGGCGTTGAGTGCATCGGGTTGGTTGCTGATTTTTAGCAGTGCATTCGGAGTAGCCAGAATTAAACTATTTCCCCAATTGGTAATGGCTAAAATGGGCTGATCTACACGGGGGGGCGCAGGAGAAGGCTGCCAAAGTTTTTTCCACCAACTTCTGTCAATCTTGGCGGGTTGGGCTAAATTATAGATCTGCTCCCCTTGCATCGCGCATAAGCCTTTGGCTGTTCCTATCCAAAGTACGCCATGCGTATCTTCCCATAGCGTATGGATCAGATTAGAGGGCAACATGTCACCAGCGGTAGAGAACCGCGTGGGAACACTCAGGTAATGGCCATCTTGGTCGGGTACGAATTTGAAGAGTCCATCTTTTTCGGTACCTATGTAGATTACTTTGTTAGTACCTAGTAAAAAAGTTGTAGGCGTGACGGTTTTTGCAAAATAAGGTGTTGTGAAAACGATTGGTTCGGTCTGATTATCGGAAATACAAACGAGTTCTTGGTAGTTGTGAAGTACGAATAGTTCGCCGTTTATATGGGCAAAATGAGTGTAGCGTTCCCGCCGATCGGTTGGTTCTATAAGCTGGTTAGAGGCATCTCCAGTGAGGGGGACTTGCCAGCATCCATTCTTGTTAGTAAGTAAAAAAAGGCTATTACCTGACGGGTAAGCAGCGGTAAAGGAAGCGGAGGTGTGCCCCACGGTAAGGGTCGCTTGATTCGTTGCCAGAAAGGGCGATTCAGTCTGTGCCATCAAAGCAGCACTACACACCCAAATGGACAATATGCCCAAAGGTTTTTTTAAAGTAGATAGAAAGCTCATGATATGGATTTACAACGTTTTTTTTTATTGGGGCGTAGCTTTCTATTTAGTAATTGGGATTGTATTCAACACAAAGTTAGCTAAAATTTTTAGGCATTCGCATCAATTTAAGAAGGCTGGAATTTATTTTTTTCCTCATTGCGTCAAAAATACACAGTTAATTTTATACCTTGCCGCTGTAGCGGAATTAATGAAAGAGCGAAGCTCCGAGTTGTAAAATTAACTTCTATAATAATCAATTGATATAACTATGTTTTTTAACTCTCAAGGAAGTGCAGAAGTCACTTACGATGCAATCGTGGTAGGTTCTGGCATCAGTGGTGGCTGGGCCGCCAAAGAACTGAGCGAAAAGGGATTGAAAACCTTGGTACTAGAACGTGGTCGCGACATCAAACACGGGGATTACCCCACCGCCAACAATGACCCCTGGGATTATGAGGCAGGGGAAGCCGTACCAGCGGAAGAAGTGGAAAAGCACTACTTCAAACAAAACCGTACGGGCTATACGGTACAGCAGTCCCACAAACATCATTTTGTAAAAGATGACGAGCATCCGTATTCAGAAATCAAGCGTTTTGATTGGATGAGGGGCTACCATGTAGGGGGGCGTTCGTTGATGTGGGGACGGCAAAGTTATCGCTTGAGCGATCTGGATTTTACCGCCAACCTGAAGGACGGACACGGCACAGACTGGCCTATCCGCTATGCGGATTTAGCACCTTGGTATGATTATGTAGAAACCTTTGCCGGCATCAGCGGGCAAGCGGAAGGCTTACCACACCTAGCAGACGGTAAGTTCCTGCCTCCTATGGAGATGAACTGCGTGGAGAAGAATTCCGCAAATCGGTAGCAGAAAAGTTTGCAGGTAGGGTAGTGACGATGGGACGAACAGCGCACCTTACCCAACCCAACCCCGAAGTACACGGCAATCGTGGGCAGTGTCAGTCGCGCAACCGCTGTATGAGAGGTTGCCCTTATGGTGCCTATTTTAGTAGCAATGCCTCCACGTTGCCAGCCGCCTATGCCACGGGTAATATGGACTTTGCGGCCTCACTCCGTAGTGCATTCACTCATTTATGATAAAGAATCGGGCAAGGCTACGGGCGTAAGAATCATTGATGGGCAAACAGGGGAAACCCACGAGTTTTTTGCCAAAGTCATCTTCCTTTGCGCTTCGGCTTTGGGTAGCACGTTTATTTTGATGAATACCCAAACCCCAGAGCACCCCAATGGGTTAGGTGGCAATAGTGGCCATTTAGGTCGCTATCTGATGGATCACCACTTCCGTGTAGGTGCGGAAGGACGTTGGGATGGATTTGAAGATATGTATTACAAAGGTCGCCGCCTAATGGTATCTATGTACCTCGGTTTAGGAACTTAGATGAGGCTAGCAAACGCAGCGACTTCATCCGGGGCTACGGCTACCAAGGTAGGCCAGTAGAGAGAACTGGATGAGAGGTGTGTCGGAAATGGAGGCTAAGCACTCGGGGGTAGTTTCAAGGATGCTTTGACACAGCCCGGCCTTTGACATTGGGCATCAACGGTTTCGGAGAGTGTTTGCCTTATGCCGATAACCGGGTATTCATCAATCAGGATGTCAAAGATATTCACGGACTGCCTACCCTTACCATCGATGCGGAGTTTAAAGCCAACGAAATGGCGATGCGCAAGGATATGGGGAGGCTGCCGCAGAAATGCTTGAAGCGGCTGGGTTTAAGGATGTGTCAATTTTTGACGCTGGTTATACTAAGGCTGACGGTATCCATGAAATGGGAACAGCTCGCATGAGCCGTACTGCTAAGGAGGGTGTACTGAACCAGTGGAATCAAGTGTGGGATGCACCCAATGTGTTTGTCACGGATGGCGCTGCGATGACTTCTGCTGGCTGCCAGAATCCCTCGCTTACCTACATGGCTTTGACTGCCAGAGCCGCAGACTACGCCGTGAACGAATTGAAAAAAATGAACCTCTAAAAACACAGCTATGGATCGCAGAACCATTCTCAAATATACCGCTTACCTGACGGGATATGCCGTGGCAGCCCCCTTGGGAAGTGCATTACTCAGTGGTTGTAAGGCCGAGCCTAAAGCACCCGACTTCAACCCCGCTTTTTTTACCGGTGATGCTTGGCAGAACCTTTCAGCTATGATTGATACCATGCTACCCGCCACCAAAACGCCCGGTGCGGTGGAGGTAGGAGTGCCCCAGTTTATAGACTTGCTACTGTCGGTTTACTCCCTGCCAGAAGATCAGGAACGCATCAGAAAAGGGATGAATGAGTGGTTGGCAAGCGTGCAAACGGCGCAGGGAAAGGCGTATCACGAATTGGATGCCGATACACAATTGTCTTTGTTGAACGAATTGGACAAGACCGCCAAAACCGAAGCAGAGGCATTACTTGAATTGGATATAAGCGCGGAGGAAGCGACTGCTCGTTTTCCTTGGTGGTTGTCGGTGAAGAGCATGGCCATTGGTGGGTATTTTTCTTCCGCTAAAGTGGCTACGGAAGTATTGGTTTATGACCCGGTACCCGGGCCTTACCAGGGGTGTATCCCTTTCTCATCAGTAGGTGCTAGTTATAGTTTGTAATTCGATAGAATTGTTTGTACATCCTCGTTGGTTATTTCGGCTCAGCCGGAATAGCCAATGAGTGGAGTTATGCAAATGCTTAACTTTTACTTTCCAGCCAACCCAGCACATCCAAATATTTCAAGAATAAGCGTTCCCTTGGTTCGCCCAACATTTCCTTGTATGCGTTGGTGTACTGCCTGAAAAAGTGTTTGTCTTCGTTGGGGTGCAATTGTAAAAGCGCACGCAGCATTTTGTGCGTTTTAAGTTGCAGCGGACTGGCCTCGTGGCTTTTTACTACGCTGCGCCCAAAGGAGATGAGCCGATAGCTCATGCGGTCGTATTGCTTTTTTGTTTCGTACAAGCAAAGCAGTTCTAATAGTCGCGCATTGATATCCATACCTTTTTGTAGTGCTTTCTCCCTTTGTACAGGATAGGGTGTAGGTGCCCCAAAGCTTCGTCCCATTGATTGCATTGGAAGGCAGCTATGGCAAATTTGTAGTAAAAGAGCATGAGGCGGTGGTTGTCCATCAGTGGTTCATGGATGGGTAATGCTTGCTTTACCTCGGCAATAAGCTGGTAGGCAGTTGTAAAATCTTTCGTCAAAAAGCAATAATTGAACCGGCTCAGTTGGTAGTAAACGAAGCTAATGTGTTGGCTATTGGGGTTGAGATTGCTGCCATGTCTGCTGATGTATTGCTTCATTCGATCCAAATATTTTTTCAAATCGGGGGCATTATCCGTCATAAACAGCATGACATTCAGGTAGTAGAGGCTGCGCATATACAGGTCAGGGTCTTTGATTTGCATAGGCTTATTGAGCCGGAAGAGCGTCACCATTCCATCGCGTGTGCCAATGCTCCATGGAAATCAACTGAATATAGCGATACCACAAGAATGCTTGGTAGCGGTGGGTGCGCTCGAAAAAGGTTTCTGAATGTGGGTTGCTTTGCTGCTCGGGCTGCATTTTGCGCCACGCCTTTTGTAGGTTACTGACTTGTTCCGGGGTGTAAGCAAAGCCATGATCGATATAGTATCCGTGTATGCGGATGCTGAGGTTGACCATTTCGCTGGCTGTTTGGGTGACACGGCTGCGTATGCGCGATTCTTCCAGCAAGCTATCCATTTTGTTTTCCACCTGCCGGGAACGGGTGATATGGCGCGATTCGATCAGTTTTTGGAACTCCACAATTTCCAAATGGAGTATGTCCTGTGGTGTTCCACGGCTACGCCTTTGATGCGTTCCAATATCCTAAGCCCCTCCATATACATACCCTTGCTGTACAGGATTCGGGCAAAGTCGATTTGCTCTCTTATTTCAATATCAATTTGCTTGTTGATGTAAATGAGCCGCAGACTGGTGAGCAATTCGCCATAAAGATGCCGTTTGGTATTGAATAATTGGCCTTTGGTCTGGGTGCCCGGCATTTTCTTGATGAGCAAGTCTTCATCGTAATTCGTTTGCTTGTCGATAAGGTCGAAAAGTTGCACAAATTTCTTCTCCCCCGCTAAGTTGGTGCGGTTGGCGTATAGCCTGAAATGCCTTTTTTCAGCACTACTCAATGATTTTATTAGCCTAAAAAGGGGGTCTTTATTGTTCTCTGACATAATTATTGTTAAAGCACAAATTTATGACAATCATTTATTTATGCAATAAAAAACTTCATTGGGTTTAACGAAATGTAGCAAACAATGATTAGGAAGAGGAGGGCCGCTGTTGCTACATTTGCAGCAGACAAACGGGAAATAGTGCATAGGGTAAAGCCGGCGTGCCTCATGAGCTAAGAGTATGTCTGAATTTTCCTGGTTGAGCGAAAGTGAGCAAAAATTGTTCTGACCAAGGCGAAAAGCACAGTCGATGCCGGAAGCATCGGCGTCCCGATAGCTATCGGGATCAACGCAGGGCAGGACGATATTTGCCGCTTGAAGCCAATTGAGGAAATTTTAGACATACTCTATCTTCCGTATCGACTAGAGCTCTGGTTATTTATCTAGTAACCTCAAAATGAATGAACCAATGAAAAAGATCGAAGCTATCATACGCCTTTCCCGTTTCGAGCGGGTGCGTGATGCGTTGGCCGGTATAGGTGTCAACTTTTTCACCCTCATGGAAGTGAAAGGATTTGGTTTGCAAAAAGGCGAGAAAGTCATGTATCGCGGCAGCGTGTACGACTCGGACTATATCGCTCGCCTGCGCATCGACATTATTTGCTCCACTGAGAAAGTGGATGAAATCGTAGATACCATTGTATCTGCAGGCCGCACAGGTGAAGTCGGCGACGGAAAAATCATCGTCATGGATTTAGAACACGTCGTCAGGATACGCACCTACGAAATTGGTGCCGAAGCCATTTAGCCCCCCCTCCACCAATACAACCAAGTTATACCTTCATTTTTATTCTTTCAAACAAGAGCCTGTGCGCAAGGGCAGTATGGCAACCCCAAGGGTTTTCCGTAGGGTGTTGTTTTTTCCTGATGCATGGTATCAATAATGTGGAGCAATATGGAACAAGGATTATTTACAGCTAATAACGTCTGGATGCTGGTGGCTACCTGTTTGGTATTCATCATGCACTTAGGTTTTGCCACGCTGGAAGCTGGTTTTGTACAGCGCAAGAACGTGGTCAACATTCTTTTCAAAAACACGATGATCGTTTCTATTGGCCTATTGACGTATGCTTTAATAGGTTTCAATTTAATGTACCCCGGAAGCGATTTTGCAGGTGGCTTCTTTGGTTTTTCCGGTTTTGGATTATCGATGCCTGAGGGCGATGCCGGTGCTATAGAATATGCCTCTGGTGGCTACACCTACTGGACGGATTTTATCTTCCAGGGGATGTTTGCTGCTACGGCTGCCACCATCGTATCGGGTGCGGTAGCGGAGCGGATCAAGCTCAACGCTTTTCTTATTTTTCGGTACTCTTAGTTTCTTTTTCATACCCCATTACGGGCATGTGGAAATGGGGTGGTGGCTGGCTCAACGAGGCTGGTTTTTATGACTTCGCCGGATCCACACTTGTACACGCTATGGGTGGTTTTGCGGCCTTAGCAGCCGTGTTGGTACTAGGGCCTCGCAAAGGCAAGTTCTTGCCGGATGGCCGCATCAAGCCCATCCCCGGCCACAGCATGCCGCTGGCAGCAGTAGGTGTATTCCTGTTGTGGTTTGGCTGGTTTGGCTTCAACGGCGGTTCTGTGCTGAGTGCCGACCCCGTGGCGGTTTCTTTGGTCTTTGTTACAACCGCTTTGGCCGCGGCAGCCGGTGCCGTAGGTGCTTTCTTCCTATCTTACTTCATGTTTAAAACCCACGACCTTTCCATGGTGCTCAACGGGGTGTTGGGTGGCTTGGTAGGTATCACTGCCGGTGCGGATCAGATGGGGCCTACCTCTGCTATTCTGATTGGCTTGATCGCTGGTTTTATCATTCCGGTTTCAGTAGCTTTTTTCGATCGCATCAAGATTGATGACCCTGTGGGTGCCACTTCTGTACACTTGGTATGTGGTATTTGGGGTACGTTGGCGGTAGGCATATTCGGCAAAATGGCCAGCCTCCAGCAACTGTGGATACAGTTCTACGGCGTCTTGGCGGTGGGTGCTTTCACCTTTGTTTTCGCTTTCGTAGTGATGTACATCCTCAAAGTAACCATGGGCATCCGCGTGAGCGAAGAGGAGGAACGCACGGGGCTAGATATGGGCGAACATGATATGCACGCCTACGCACTAAACGTGGACGATTCTTCTTTTCAATATTCTTCTGTTAAGTAATGTTCGGGATAATACTCCCACTACTACGCAGAATATAACCCCAAAAAACAAAGCCCCCGAGGTGCGGCAACACCTCTGGGGGCCACAGATAACGGCTAACCGCTACCTGAATCAGGCTGTAAATGTACAGCAGCGGAGTAACTTGGTCAAGTTTTTGCACAAAAACTTGATGGATCACTCTTGGGTTGGCCGTATCACCATTTGGTTTTTTATTCATAACCACCGTATTACGGTACCAACTCAACGATCATGCAAAAGTTATTATACGCTACTTTGGCCTTTACAGCCCTAACCCTTTTCTCATTCCGTGCAAAGGCACAGGATGCTACCTTGGAAGCAAGCCTTCCGCTTGAAATACTGGAAGCAACGACACCCGCAGCAACAGCGGCAGTGGAAGAGGAAGAAGAAAAGCCTGCGTTCACACTTTCTGGCTCGGCAGATGCTTATTTTAGGATTAGCCCCGATGACCAAGCGCCCGCTTCTTCTTTTGCCAATCTTCCGGGATTTAGCTTGGGGATGTTCAACCTTATCGGAGCACATGAAGGCAAGAAAGCCGGCTTCGTCGGTGACCTTGTGTTTGGCCCTCGCGGTGGCGATGCCGTTTTTGCATCAGGGGTGCCCACGATAGGAGGTTTTGCCGCCAATGCCTCTACTTTTGTCAACCAATTGTATGTGTATTTGCAGGCATCCGACAAGGTGAAGTTGACATTGGGTAATTTCAATACCTTTCTTGGGTATGAAGTTATTTCTCCTACGGCCAACTTCAATTACTCCACCTCCTATATGTTCTCTTATGGGCCTTTTTCCCATACGGGCGTTAAAGCCGACGTAGCCGTATCCGACGATTTGAGCCTCATGTTGGGAGTATTCAACCCCACTGACCTCACGGAGTTCAATGCGCCGGGTTCTTACAGCGTAGGTGCGCAAGTGGGCTACAAAGGAGTTTATTTGAATTTCCTCTACGGCGATCAGGATGGAGAAGCGGGCAATGGCCCACTGTTCCAAGCCGACATCACCGCTGGTTTCGACCTCACCGACAAGCTGTACTTGGGGGTAAATGCCACCATCAACACCACAGATGTGGGAACGGAGAGCGATAACCCCGCTTTCTTTGGCGGTGCTGGCTACCTGCAATACGCATTCAGCGACGACTTCGCACTAGGATTCAGAGGAGAGTACTTTGGCGAAAGCCAAGGCGGATACGGCATCATCGGTGCCTACGACCTCACCGACCTATCGGCTAGCATTATCGACCTGACGTTGTCTGCAAATGTGAAATTTGGCGACTTGACCCTC
Organism: Saprospiraceae bacterium; assembly: GCA_041392765.1. Lineage (GTDB taxonomy): Bacteria > Bacteroidota > Bacteroidia > Chitinophagales > Saprospiraceae > Lewinella. Next base: position 34,202 of record JAWKLL010000023.1, on the reverse strand, counting down.
ATCCCTGAAATACGCTTGGATGCTGCATCCCAAGATATTTTCTTGGATGGCGACGGCAAGGCTACCTCTTCTTTGGCTTCCTTTGTTTTGGCGGGTGTGTATGCTTTTTGATTGATTTTTTCCTATTGCAGAACTATAAACTTTTTTTCACACAATGACAAAGTTCAAATTAGAGTACATTTGGCTTGATGGTTACAAGCCCACACAGACACTTCGCAGCAAGACCAAGTTGGTCGATGATTTCAGCGGTAAGCTGGAGGACTGCCCTATGTGGTCGTTCGACGGTAGCTCTACGGAGCAGGCACCTGGCAATTCTTCGGATTGCTTGCTCAAACCCGTAGCTATCTACCCCGATCCTGCCCGCCGCAACGGATACTTGGTAATGACGGAGGTATTGAATGCAGACGAAACCGCTCACCCGAGCAACGGTCGCGCACAAATCGACGATGAAGATGATGATTTCTGGTTTGGTTTCGAGCAAGAATACTTCTTGTGGGATCCGAACACCAATAAGCCATTGGGCTTTCCTGCCGATGGTTATCCCGCACCTCAGGGACCTTACTACTGTGGCGTAGGGGCTACCCGCGCCTATGGCCGCGAAATCGTAGAAGAGCACTTGGATTTGTGCATCGACGCAGGCCTCAATATTGAAGGCATCAATGCGGAAGTGGCTGCCGGACAGTGGGAGTTCCAAATGTTTGCCAAAGGAGCCAAGCAGGCCGGAGATGAAATTTGGGTAGGACGCTACCTTATGGAGCGCACGGCTGAGAAGTACGGTGTAGCCGTCAACTGGCACTGCAAGCCCGTATTGGGTGACTGGAATGGCTCGGGTATGCACGCGAACTTCTCCAATGGCGTACTTCGCACCTGTGGCGATTGGGCCACTTACGAGACCATCCTCGAAGCTTTCCGCCCATTGACAGCAGAACACATAGCTGTTTATGGTGCCGACAACCACCTGCGCCTGACGGGCAAGCACGAAACGCAGTCTATCGACCAGTATAGCTACGGCGTTTCCGACCGTGGTGCGTCCATACGCATCCCTGTGCTCACCAAGGAGCGCGGCTGGAAAGGCTATTTGGAGGATCGTCGCCCCAACTCCGCTGCCGACCCCTACAAGGTAGCAGCGCGTATTATTAAGACGGTAAAATCGGCTCTATAGTTCCTGCATAGGAATCTTGTATAATCGCTCACCTCGCGCTTTCCTGCGCTGGGGTGGGTGATTTTTTAGCAGCCCCCTGTCATGGCATGATGGGGGGCTGCTGCGTTTTTTGGGAAATCTCTAGCCAATCGTTTTTCCTCGCTTTGCGGCAACACCGTCACAAAAACCAACCTGCCTGACAGGCCAATACCCTATATACGGCAATACCTATCAGGCAAATGAATCGCCAGCTATATTCGTATTAGCTACCCCCTCATCAGGAGCAGAGAACTTCCTAAAAGCTCCTCCCAAGCCATATAGTGTAGGCCGTGCCCCCTGCCGCCCCACGCTGACCCAACGCCGGGCAGGGGTCGCGCTATCCACTCGTAGGCCACCCCGGCTAACACCAGGGGCGGCCACCCGTTCCTATCGCTCACGGGGGCGGGTTGGGTGGGGTGTTGGGTTTGTGTGGGGGGGGGGATGGTTTTTTCTAAAAAATAGCTGTGCTGTTGTATTTATAGATATAGTCATTTATATTTGTCGAAGAATGTTTCACCGATCTAGTGTGTGAGCCTCTAAGCATGTGGTTAAGTCGTTTGCTGGGTGTGTGGGGTGGGGTGTTTTGGTATGCCTCTTTTTTGGGGGAAGTGGGACAAAAAAGGGGGAGACTTGCGGATATAACTATGTTTGTGCGAAATGATTTAAAATTCATAATGCATTGATTTTTAATATTTTGCGATTTAAAAACAAGTTGCCTTGATTTATTGAAAAGAAAACAGTATTATTGAGAAGATAAAAAGCGTTTGTATTGACATGATGACAAAGCAAGATGTTTTAGATGTACTGAAAGAATCCAAACCGCATTTGAATGAGAAATTTAAAATTGCGGAGTTAGGACTATTTGGTAGTTATTCAACTGGCAATAATAATCCAGAAAGTGATATCGATATTTTATACCTACTTGAAGAAGGGAAACAGTTAGGAATAGAAGCTATTTATGAGTTAGAAGAATATATGAAAAAAGTACTGAAAGTTGATAGACTTGATTTAGTTAATAGAAAATATTTGAATCCCATAATTGAATTAGAGATAGAAGATTCATTGGTGTATGTATAGCACGAAAAATATCGCCTATATTTTAACTTCGTTAGAATCGATAGAGAAGATATACATCTACACGAAAGACATCAATGGCCCCGAAGAATTCATACAAGCGAACGATCAATTGAATTTCAATGCTTGTCAAGCCTTGTTGATGGTTATTGGAGAAGAAACGAAGAAAATAGAAACGAGTCTGAAAGATAAATTCAGCGAAATCCCTTGGAATCAGATAGCTAGCATGAGAAATAGAATTACTCATGATTATAGAAGCTTGAATCCGGAGATTTCATTTGATATTATAGAAAACTATCTTGGTGATTTGAAAGATTGCTTGACAAAGATGGTTGGATTAATTTCCTATCCTAGAGAAAAGCTTGAAAGGGTTGTGAATACAGATTATTACAAGCATCTTAAATATTTGCTAGAAGAAGAGTGAATTAACTTCGCACAATAAATAAGGCTTCAATCGGTCGGCACGACCCAGATGGAAGCCCATGTTGAACGAAGTGGCCTGCCAAGGACGAGCTTCTGTGTAAAATCGAAATATAATTTGGCGATGTTTATTAGACAACGGCAGTGATGCTATTGTGGTTGTCGCTTTAGGGTGCTTCGGTCATAAAACAGGAGGGAGGCTAAGGTTTTATCTTTAGACAATGGCAAAAATGGTGTATATAACCATACAATAGCAGCCCTTGTAGTTGCAAAGGTAGGGTGTTTTATGGGGTTAAAGGTGTGATAGTTTTAAAGTATGGCGGTCCTGACGAGGTCGATTTTACCGATGCAGATGAGTCGTTCTTTTTTGCAGTTGGGGCATAGATCGACATCAAGTCCGCGAGATTTCCAGAAGTCCTGCCAGTTGATTTTTTGAGTAGGGAGGGGCATCTTCATCGTCGCAGTGTACATCTCTGCGTAATAAGCTACTTTTGTGTCAAGCTCACGTTTCGCGCAAAATGCGTTAGGCTTTTTAAAATGTAGAAATTTTGCTCTGATTACAAATTAATCCGAGCCTTAGTTCAGGATGAAATTTGCCTATGACAAAATTTTAGCCATGCGAACAATAAGCAGAAGAATAAAAATTCAAATAATTCTGTTTTTCGGAATTAAATATAATTAAAAATTTATTCTTCTTAATTTAATTTACGCGAAACGTGAGGTCAAGACAAAAGTAGAAGCCTCTTAAAACAAGAAATCCATTGTTTTAGGAAAAGCAAAAAACTGTGCGCAAAACACTCCCGCATTACAAGTATACCCCTGCTCCTCGCAGCATCCGCGCCACAAAGAGCTACGCTTGCAGTTTTGTTTTCCTACTAACACCAAGAAATAAAAAACTCGAACTACACCCCAAAAAAAACGGCACAAAAAACCTGAAAAACCCGTAACTTACCCCTAAAATTGCCACGTTGCTACAAGGAGCAAAAAAGCGATGTTTCCTTATAGTTGGAAGGGAGACGCATGGCAGTCAAGGGAACTTCTGCGGTGGACAGTCGTTAGCGTTCTCACCAATCTAAAAAAAGGAAAGTATTTCGATTGTTTTGATTTTTTCGTTTATTTTGATTGTATTTGCAATTGAAATCAAACCAAACCATGTCAAAATATGGAACATTTAGAAAAAATCACCAAACCTTCTAAAGAAGAACAGAAGGTGGCAATGGAATCTTACAATGCCCTCACAGAAGTCCTTGAAAGCCTTCATAAAGACAATCCTGAAATTGAGATTGAAGAAACACGGGAAAAGATTAGAGTTCCTTTGAAAGCCTTGAAACTTCTTGCGGAAATTTTAAAAATCACGAGTCAAGGAAAGCCAATTTCATTAGTGCCGATAGCTACTGAAATGACTACACAAGCAGTTGCAGATTTACTTGGCTGTTCTCGTCCTCATTTAGTAAAATTACTGGAAGAAGGGGAAATCGAATATACAAAAATTGGGAAGCACAGAAGGGTAAAGTTTGAGGATGCAATGGCTTATAAGAAAAGGATGAAAGCAAAGCAGCAAGAACTCCTCATCAAAATAATGAACGCAGACGAAGAATCAGGTTTATATGATACATAGTATTCGTTTCACATGTGTTCTTGACACGAACGTGATTATCCCAATCGAAATCCGTGATTTACTTTTTTGGTTTGCCCACGATGATTTGTACACTCCAAAATGGAGCAAGCATATTTTCGATGAATGGGAAGATGTGATGAGAAGAAATGGTTTGAACGATACCGCAAATTATTTACACGCATTAATTTAGAAAAAAAACCTGATCATCGTAGCGTCCGCGCCACAACGGGCTACGCATGCAAGGCTTGCCCCCCGGTTTTATTGGTAACATCAAGAAGTAAAACAACAACCCTTTCCTCGTTTTGCTCCCTTGCCTGCCAGCGCGCTTTAGTTGTCGGGAATTCATGCCAATGGCTTTGCGGGAAGGCAAGCGGCCTTACAAATTTGGCGTTAAGAAAATGTGCTTTTTGGAACGGTCGTGAGGAATACTGTGTGAGCAGGAAATAGGTTATTCGGAGAGAACACTAGCGTAATCAAATCGAAAAAAACGAAGCAACTACACAGAGCGAGTTTATTCCGAACAGTGGAAAAAAGTACATTTTTAGCCAAATTTGTAAAGCCTTGACTTTTTGCTACTTTTGTGTCAAGACAAAAGTAGAAGCCTCTTATGGCAAGGAATCCGTTGTTTTAGGTAAAGCAAAAAAGTGTGCGCAAAACACTCCCGCATTACAAGTATAACCCTGCTCCTCGCAGCATCCACGCCACAAAGGGCTACGCTTGTCCCCCGGTTTTCCTACTAACAGCCAGAAATAAAAAATCCGAACTACACCCCAAAAAAACGGCACAAACCCTGAAAAACCCGTAACTTGTCCTCCTGTCGCCATGTTGCCGCAAGGAGCAAAAAAGCGATGTTCCCTTATAGCCGGCAGAAGAGAGCTGTTCATGGTGTGGGGGCGTGGAGCGTTCTCAGGATTCCTCATTAAGAAAAAAACAGAGCGCTAACAAGACGAAAGAACGCTGTTGAAATAGCATTTACTTTTTGGGAAGAAGCCTTCCACTAACAGGTTCAAGGTCGTACATTACGAATGATTCGATAATACTTTCCATGTCCTCATTTTCACCGTGGTCGTCCTTGCCTTGTTCGGTTTCAAGAAAGTTGTAAAGCGTTTCTTTTTTATCATAAGTTGCCCATACAACTACGGAGTTTCTCTCTTTATCAACACTGACTTGATAAGCGATAAGACCATCAGATTTTTTGTCCATTTTCATCGTTGGACTTTTGGCAATTCTAACCAAATCCTCAAGTTTACCAGGTTTGGCAGTTGAAACAGATACAAAAGTGTACGTTGGATTGTTCATGTTCATTGTAATTTAAGTTTATTATTATGTTTCTGATGCAAATATACGACATTATTTCATTTACACAATAAGTTTTGTAAATTTGTTTATTTTAGAAGCAAATTGATACAATGGATTACACACTAATCAAGGAATTAATAGCGTATGCGGAGGAGTATCAAAAGAAACACTCTTCTGATAAAATTGAAGACTTTACAATTTGGCTCAACAACGAATTGTTTACAAGCAGAAATAAAGCAACACACTCGACACACGATGAATTGTTAATAGCCTATAAATTGATGTACTTGAATAAGGCATTGAAAAAACAGACTAAACTCGTTTTGTCAGAATCGAATGTTTCCTCTATTGATGAATACAGCTTTCTACTACACTTAGATTTTCAAGAAAGCTTCAGAAAAATGGAAATAGTGGAGTTGCATAATCTTGAAGCCCCAACAGGAATAGAAATAATTAAGCGACTGATAAAGAATAAGTTTGTCGAAGAATTTCCAGACGAAGACGACAGAAGAGCCAAAAGAATCAAAATAACTAAAAGCGGCAGTAGTGAACTGAGTAAAATTAAGCCAAAAATTGATTTGATTTTCTCTAGATTTACAGAACCTTTAAATCTCAATGAAAAAATTCAGATTAGTGGGATTTTAGATAAGTTAATGGAATGAAAAATTGAAAACGGGGCACGGCAAATGCTATGATGGTACGACAAAAAACCTCTTTTAGATGCTGTTAAATCATTTAAATTCAATTCTTTGCAACCTGTGATCAAAATAATGAAAAACATGAAAGAGCGTAGAAAAGTACTATGGCAAATATTGTTGTTGGTTTCCCTATCGTCCTGCAACGGGCAGAATCATCCGGAAAAACAGCAGCATATTAGTAATCAAGTGGCGGGTGAATTGAGTACACCTACTGATGTTATTATTGATACCCTATTTGTCAATAATGCGCCCAATAATATTACTCGGGCAATGGTGCAAGATAAATCGGGCGATATTTGGTTAGCTACGTTTGGTGGTCTTTTTAAATACGACGGCAATTCATTTACCAACATATTGAAGGAGGGGAGTTTTTTCTCTATTTTGAAAGACAGTAATGGCAATTTGTGGTTCGGTGCTATTGGTTCAGGCGTATATCTATATAACGGGGAATTTTTTCAAAATTTCACAACCGATGATGGACTTGTCAATAATGAAATTGTCTGTATTTATGAAGATAAAATGGGGAATATTTGGCTCGGTGCCAATGGTGGGGTAAGTAGGTATGATGGCAAATCTTTTCGAAATTACGTCATAAACGGCGATACTATATCGGAAGACAGCACAGGGTATGTTATACCCAATTTGCAACGCCCCATTAATGAAGTTAACACCATAATCGAAGATAAAACAGGCAAACTTTGGTTGGGTACGAGAAACAAAACCTTTACGTATGACGGGAAATCATTTACGGCTGTGGCACAAAATGGTAAACCTTTTACTAATGTTAGGTGGATAATTGAGGATAAAAAAGAAAATATCTGGCTCGGTGGCAATGAGGGGCTTTGGCGATACAATGGAACTAATTTTCGTCCTATCGCTGAAGGTTTTGTCGGATATATCTACGAAGACAAGCATGGAAATATTTGGACAAGCGCACAGCTTAGTGGAAATGATTGGGTATTATCTCGATATGAGAACACGACTTTGGGGATAGAACAACAGACGAGAACCATTATAAAATCAGGGGAGGGTATGTTTTTTGGCATTTTAGAAGATGCAGATGGGAATATTTGGGCTGGAACTTTGAACGGAGTGTGCCTGTACGATGGTAAAAACTTTCATTATCTACGGGAGAAATTGTAATAGGACTTTAGATATGCAGTTTCGTTTCCCCAAATGATACTTGCTCGCGACATAAAAGATTCGCGCTATGGGACGGGATAAAAATAAACTGTTCAATTTTTGCGAATCGCCTAAAAAAAATCGAACAGTTTATTTCCGTCAAATTACTATGGGGCAAATTAACATTACCGAAAAATTTAACAAACCTTTAAATATTTTAATACAACATCCTACCGCAAAACAGGGTTCTTTCATTGTAGTAAAACGCAAGTATTTACAGACTTGAAAAAGTCATTCTCCCCATTACCCATTTGAAAATTGTTTTCCATGAATACCCGAAAAATCAAATTAGCCCTTACAGCAGGGCTTATCAACAAGAGTAGCCAGCGCAATGCTTTGGTGGCTGTCAAGGAGTTGATGAACAGTTTAGCCGATGAGGCCGGGCGGTTCTTAGTATTACAACCCGTTTCCAACCAATCTATTAGCAATCATTCTATCAAGGAAACCTATTCCCTACGTTACGAGCGTTGCACCTTGGATGTAGAACTTATTTCCTACCCACAAGCCAATCGGCAGGCTGTACAGGGGTTTAGGATTCACACGTAGGCTGTATGTAAGTGCATCAGGTGTGTGTGGCTATGTTATTCACCTGATTGAACATCGCTATTGCCCCATCAACCATTTAGCTATCCAAGCTACGGTGAGTCCTAAATAATTTCCCACCGCCAACCCCAGCAATGACAGCGCGATACCCGGTGCTGCGCAAGCGATTGTTTTGATAATGCTGGTGATCTATGCAATAAACACATAAATTTCCATATAACGCAGCTGTAGAACTGACCATGACTGCGTCGCGGTCGATACGGAAGATTCGCGCAAACAACCAGTAGTAAAGAGTCAACAGCGAAAGCCAATAAAGTAAATGCCAGCAGCGGCAAACCTTCTGCGATCATTTTGTGGAAATTGGCCATAAGACCTAACGCGACATACAGAACGTTGTGTAAAATACCTGCCTTGCCGGTAAAGCAGCGAGGAAGGTGCGCAATACGGCGATCCAACGATAACAACAGGCTCAGGTAGTGATGAAAAGGATGATGAGTGTATGGTTGCTCACCGCGCCAGTAATCAACCAAGTAAGCCCAAAGCGACGCCCATCACGAGTAAACCGAGTAATAAAGGAACGACAAGGCGGTTACGGTAACCCCCATTGACTAACCGTGTCTTCCTGCTCGGTAGGTGGTGGTGAAGTTGGGAAGAAAAACGCCCCAGTAAAGGGTGAATAAACGTCATCAGCATAATCAAATAGGCACCACCGCCTACCACATCCGCCGCCTGAAGCAGCACTATAATCAGCAGGTGCATCTAGTGCAATGCCGATGGCCTGCATAAAGGCTGCCACCTGTAAAAATAACGTCAGCATACCTGCCAGTATCCACTCATCTTCTGCGAGGCTCGGAACAGCCACGCCACAAAGCCGCTCATGAGGCCAGAAAGGGCACAAAGTACAAAAGCCCAAAGCCCCGTGGCCTGCCAATCGCCAGTTCTTTCTTTGATATTAGTGCCAAACAATAGCATAGGCAAGGCAATCATCATGGAAACACCTGCCAATAACTCGGCGGTGTGGGTATCAACCCAATCCACTACGGTATTTCCCAACACGATTCCTATGACGTAGCAAAGCACTACGGCACTGAAAAAGCCCGGTATCCGTGGATGCCGCTCCAAACGCATGGATAAAATTGGTACCAGCAGAGTGGCCAGCAACGTGAAAATAGTATCAAAATGGTTCATCATGCAAGTAGGCAGTTCGACTAAGAAAGTGTGTTATTAAGAGATGCTGAACATAGCATCTCTAAGACCTCCGCTTATTGTGTCCATATATCCTGCTGCTTCCGCCTGCCCGATGAGCATATCCATACCATTGCGGGTAGCGGCACCACGTTCGGCACCTTTGCGCAAGAAGCTGGCGGCAGTTGTAAATCAAATCATATAGCTTATGTTGGGGCGTAATGGCCTCATAAGGAAGGTCGGGGCAAGTGTCAACATCAGGCCACATACCCAACGGAGTTGTATTGATGATAAGTTGGTGAGAGGCTATTATAGCGGGGGTCAGTTCCGCATAAGTTAAGCCTTTTTCCGAAGGATGACGAGATACGATTTGGTAAGCAAAGCCCATTTGTTGCAATACCCATACCACCCCTTTTGCCGCACCACCTGTACCCAGCACCAATGCTTCGAAGCAGTTTCGCTATCCATAAAGTCATGCAGGGCATTGGCAAACCCTACCACATCCGTGTTGTATCCTTTCAAGTGGCCTTGCTCAATAAGGATGGTATTCACCGCACCAACGGCCGTGGCGGTTGCATCCAACTGGTCTAAATAAGGGATAACCGCTTGCTTGTAGGGGATGGTCACATTCAACCCGCGCAGGTTGGGGTGGTTTGCAATTAATGCTGGAAAGGCCGCAATATCCTCTAGGGGGTAATTATCGTAAACGTACTGATTGGAGAGTTCCAACCGTAGCAACTTCTCCGTGAAGTAAGTCTGAGAAAAAGAATGAGAAAGGGGGAAACCCTATCAGCCCTAGCTGGATCATGCGTTGGTCAGTTTTGCGTGACAAGTATGTAGTACTTTTGCCTATAATAGGCTTGCGCTGCTTTATGCTGATTGTTCTATTTTTTTCATAGAAGGCAACACCGCCTTCAACAGCAGTAATCAGGCCGTTGAAATCATTTGCTCAGCTTACAGCTTCCAAGAATATTTGTATATTTGATGGTAAATAAAGTGCTGAATAATGATGACTAGGTTTTTGTGTTTGTTATTGTGGCTGGGTAGTATATCCGCCTCATATACGCAGACTGTCACGATAATGGATCAATCCACTAACCGCCCCGTAGAAGGGTGTGTGTTGATAGGGGAGATGACACAGGCAATAGTGGTCACGAATGTCGCAGGACAAGCAGATGTATCTATTTTCCAAGCAACGGAAAATATCCAAGTTCGTTCCTTGGGGCATGAAACCATCGTATTAAGTTGGGATCAGTTGCGGTCATTGGGTTTCCAGATTGTTTTAGTGCCTTCTGTGTTGGCATTGGATGAAGTGGTGGTAGCGGGCACCCGTTGGCGGCAAACATCAGGTACGGTTCCTTCAAAAATTATTTCCATTACCGCCCGGGAAGTGGCCTTGCAAAACCCACAAACCGCAGCGGATTTACTGGGCATATCGGGGAAGGTTTTTATACAAAAAAGCCAGCAAGGCGGCGGTAGCCCTATGATACGTGGTTTTGCCACCAATCGTTTGATCTATACGGTGGATGGGGTGCGGATGAATACCGCTATCTTCCGAGGCGGTAATATCCAGCAAGTCATCAATCTCGACCCTTTTGCTACGGAGAAAACAGAAGTGCTCTTCGGGCCAGGGTCGGTTATCTATGGCAGTGATGCGATTGGGGGGGTGATGAGTTTTCAGACCCTAACCCCTCAATTGTCGTTGACAGACAAGGAGTTGGTAACAGGTAAGGCCGTGACGCGCTACGCATCGGCCAATTCAGAAAACACAGTGCATTTCGATGTAAATGTGGGTTGGAAAAAGTGGGCTTTCGCAACGAGTTTTAGTGCTTGGGATTTCGACCACTTACGCCAAGGAAGCCACGGCCCCGATGATTATGTCAAGCCAGTTTTCGCACAGCGGTTAGACAGCATGGATGTCGTAGTCACACAGGATGATCCACTTTTACAAATACCCTCCGCTTATTCGCAGATGAATCTCATGCAAAAGGTGCGTTTTCAACCAAACGCTCACTGGGATTTTCAATATGGTTTCCATTATTCTGCTACATCGCCTTATGGCCGGTACGACCGCCACAACCGTTATCGAAATGGCACCCTTCGTTATGCGGAATGGAATTACGGACCGCAGCAGTGGATGATGAACGGGCTACATATCACCCATAAAGGAGCTACACCTTTGTATGACCGAATGGTACTCCGTTTGGCGCAGCAATATTTTGAAGAAAGTAGAATCGACAGGGCTTTAAACGCCGTGGAGCGTACCACCAATACCGAGCAGGTGGATGCTTATTCTGTTAATGCAGATTTCACCAAACACCATGGCACTTCTCATAGACTGTATTATGGACTTGAGTATGTGTTGAACGACGTCTATTCTACCGGCTCGCTGACAGACATCGCTACGGGGGATGTACAGATAGGGCCGTCTCGCTATCCTAATGCAACATGGGCATCAATGGCTATTTACCTAAACGAAGAATGGCGGCTTTCCAAACGCACAACATTGCAAGCAGGTATCAGGTATAACCAGTTTTTATTGCAGGCTGATTTTACCAATAACTTAGATTTTTATCCCTTTCCTTTTACAGAAGCAAGCATCCATGCGGGGGCTTTGACAGGCAGTTTAGGTGGGGTATTTCGCTGGAGCGATTCCTGGGTGGTAAAGGCTAACCTTGGTACCGCTTTTCGGTCGCCTAATGTGGATGATATCGGAAAGGTGTTCGACTCCGAGCCAGGCGCTGTAACAGTGCCCAATCCACAATTGAAAGCCGAATATGCCTATAATATAGACATTGGAATGGCCAAGATATTCGGAAAAAGGCTTAAAGTAGATGTGACTGCTTATTATACCGATTTGCAGCAGGCTTTGGTAAGAAGGAATTTCCAATTGAACGGGCTAGAAAGTATCCTTTACGGTGGCCAAATGAGCCGCATTCAGGCACTTCAGAATGCAGCAAAAGCTTATGTATATGGTGTACAGGTGGGGGTAGAGGTGAAGCTGCCTGCTGGTTTTTCGCTTATCACGGATGTCAATTACCAAGTAGGTGAAGAGGAATGGGATGATGGCACAACCAGCCCTTCCCGTCACGCGGCCCCTTTCTTTGGGGTTACCAAATTGCGTTACCAAAAAAATGACCTTGTCGTAGAGTGCAATGTAGCACATCAAGCCAAAAGAAGTTTTGAAGATTTGCCACAAGAAGAACGCGCTAAAGATGAGATTTACGCTAAAGATGTCAACGGGAACAACTACGCACCTGCCTGGCATACCCTTAATTGGAAGGTAATATACCAAATTACCGACCATTTCACGCTTAGTGGCGGCGTTGAAAACCTAACCGACCAGCGTTATCGCCCCTATAGTTCGGGCATTTCCGGTGCCGGTAGAAATGTAATACTCTCTTTGCAAGCTATTTTTTAAGGGGCTATCTTGCATGTTTATAGTTATTCTTTTTATCAACTTGAAATTATTGTTTTTTAAAATACTGTAAATTAGGTTTTTATATAAATAATCAATTATTTTTTTACAAAATTTAATACCATCATTTCGACTACTGTTGTACTTGAAACCGCTACAAATGGTGTCTATCTTTGCATTGTTATTAAGGATATAGGAAGTCAGACTCACATGAATGCGGGATTTAAAGATCCTGAGAATTACACGGTTTTAACAGATTTTCGATCCTTTCGGAAATCTATGTTTTAGGGTACCAAACCGGGCACTTATCCCCTTAGTGTCCGGTTTTTTTTATAAAAGTGCAACTTCAAAAGGAACAAACTAAAAAAGCCGTCCCAGTGTCAATGACTGTGGGGCGGCTTTTTTTTCCATACTAAATGATCAAATGATCAGTTAGGCAATTCCGTAATATCATTAGATTCCAAATCCGTTAGCACCATTGCAGGGGCTTCCTGCCGGGGTGAAGCAATACCCGGCGATACTTTGTCAGTTTTCAACACCGTTTGTGCGCCGTATAACCCGATGAGTAGCAACAAGGCTAACAGCAACCCTTCGACTGAGAAAGTAACATTTTTCATAGTGTGATATTTGTTTGGGGGCAGCAAACTGCCAGGCCAACCTCAGGGAGGGTAGCCAAAAAGTTTATACAATAGTGTTCCATTTCACCGCTGTCAATCAGCAGTGGATAGCGAAAAAGGATTGTTTGCCAGCAGATGTGCTGGGTTACTTGTAGATAGCCTTAAAATCTCAAATAGGAAAAATTACTCAGGTTCTGCTAAGTGGGCGCGAGCCTGAGGGGGCACCAGTTGAGGGGATGGGGTGCCTTGGGAGCTGGGTAGTAATTTTTTTCATCGTGTTTCATAATGTGCCCTCTAAGAGGGGCGGGTTAGAAAAAGTAGTTATTTGTATCGGTACGGCAAATATGAGAAACAATTTTAATATTACAAAATATTTGAATTTGTTAATCACGTGGAAACCGTACACATTAGCAATATTCAAAATGCGTGCCAAACTACTTTTGAGGTGTGTATTTATTAAAAAAAAATATAAATTATAAAAAAATGTAATTCGTAAAGCAAGGAACGGCACTTTCTGGCAAAGGAATGGAAGGCCGCTTTAGCGTAGTTTTTCTCCTTGTAACAAGAAGATTGCGCGAATTTTTTTTGAAAAAAATATTTTTTTTCTTGACGAGCAAGCGCAGACCGTCTTACGCCTCGGGCATTTTGCAAGCTTCATCGGGGCTTTTGCCACATACAGGACAATCGCCTACCTGCTTTTTGAGATGAGGGTTATTGGTGGCACATGTACCTCGGAACTCATTACCCGTCACGATGTGGCGGATATTGATAAGAATGAAGGAAAGCCCGAAGGTGACAAAAACAATAGCAAGCACAGATAAAAATGCCATGGTCGTTTTATTTGCTGCACCCTTACGAGATGTATGAGGTGTGCGGTGGAGTTGTTTTATACAATCTTACTTATAAACCCCGTCATAAGGCGGAAAGTTCAGTAACTTTGCGGCACAAAAGTACAAAAGATATGGATGCACGGTTGCAGGCATTTGGGCGTTTGTTGAAAATAATGGACGAATTGCGGGAACAATGCCCTTGGGATCGGAAACAAACCCTGGAGAGTTTACGTAACCTTACCATTGAGGAAACTTATGAACTTGCCGATGCGATTCTGGAGCAGGATTTGCAGGGGTGAAAGAAGAAATTGGTGACTTGTTGCTCCACATGGTTTTCTATGCTAAAATTGCTGATGAACAAAATGCTTGGGATATTGCTGATGCCCTCAATGCTGTTTGTGATAAGCTCATTGCCCGACATCCTCATATCTACGGAGATGTAAAGGTGGAAAACGAGGAAGATGTGAAGAAAAACTGGGAGCAACTCAAATTAAAGGAGGGCAAACGATCCGTTCTAGGTGGGGTGCCCAAATCACTCCCAGCGATGGTCAAAGCCTACCGAATGCAAGAGAAAACCAAGCAGGTAGGCTTTGAGTGGGAAAATAGCGACCAAGTTTGGGATAAAGTGGAGGAAGAAATGCAGGAACTACGGGAAGTGATGAACCAAGAAAGCGACCCCGCACGGAGGGAGGAGGAGTTTGGTGATGTGCTTTTTAGCCTTATCAACTATGCCCGGTTTCAGCATATCGACCCCGAAACAGCCCTTGAAAGAGTCAATCGCAAGTTTCGCCAACGCTTTGAATACATTGAAGCCAAAGCAGGTAGTGATTTGACAAATATGTCTTTATCGGAAATGGATGCACTATGGAATGAAGCCAAAGCGTTCTACAAACCGTAATTTTTCAATCAACCTATTATACTATGAGAAAAGCATTGTTGAAATTGGCCTTTGTCGCTGCTGTTTTTGTGGTAGCACAAGGAACCGCTCAAGCCCAATGGACAGAAACTAAGTTGCAAAACATGTACCTCGATTTCCTAAAAGGGAAGGTATGAGTGGTACGGTAGATGCCGATGGTGATGTGCAGTTTAATTACAACGACCACGTCTATTTTATTGAAGTCAATGAAACAGATGACGAGTTTTTCAGGGTGGTACTTCCCAATATTTGACCCATCGAAAGCGAGGAAGAGCGCATACAGGTGGCTTTTGCTTGTGATGAAGTCAACCGCACGATGAAGTGTACCAAAGCCTTCACTACAAACGATGATGTATGGATTTCCGTAGAGATGTTTGTGGGGCGGCCAGATGCCTTCCAGTCGGTTTTTAAACGTTGCCTCACCGTAATCGAAGAAGGTGTTGATACCTTTGTAGAAGAAATGTAATCAACTATGTGGAAATATATTGCAAGAAGGTTGATGCTGGCGTTGCCCACCTTGCTGTTTATTTCCCTATTGGCTTTTGCGCTCAACCAATGCACCCCCGGCGATCCGGTAGCTGAACGACTGACCGTAGAAACAAGCCGCAGCACTGGCGGCAATCCGGCTGACCAAGCGACGCTATACTCGGCTAACTACCGAAGATTAGCGCATCAATTAGGTATCGATCAGCCGCTTTTTTATGTTTCTGTTACGTCGTTGGCTTGGCCGGATACCTTTCATCGGGTTTTGCCGTTGGATGAGCGCAAGGCCACCCAACAACTCGTTGCCCGCTATGGCAACTGGCCTGCTATACAAACCTACCGGTCAGCCTTGCAGCAATGGCACACCCGCTTGCTGCAACTCAACGAACCTCGCGCTGCAACGGCATTAGCCCATACAGAACAACTGAAAATCCAGCACGACCCCGCACGTATTGCTAGGTTGATGGATAGCCTATCGGTGGCTGTACACCAAGCAAATAGTGCCATCACCGAGCTTTCCGGGGAATTCAACCAGTTGTCCTACGCTTACCGCCATGTAACGGAGCAACCTACGCGCTGGCGGCACTACGTTCCTGTCGTCCGTTGGTATGGCATCCACAACCGCTACCATAGCTGGCTGTCTCGGGTCTGGAAAGGCGATTTTGGCAACAGCCTTGTCAGCGCACAGGAAGTCAGCGAAAAAATCAGCCGTGCCTTGCGCTGGACACTGCAACTCAACCTCAGTGCTATTGTATTGGCCTACCTGTTGGCTATCCCGTTGGGGGTTGGCTCGGCCTTGTATGCCCATACTGCTTGGGACAAATGGTTGAACCTCGGTCTGTTTTTCCTATACGCCCTGCCTTCTTTTTGGGTAGCGAGCTTATTGAGTCAATTTTTAGCTACCCCCGACTGGCTCAATTGGTTTCCCAGCATGGGAGTAGGCGATGTACCTGTGAATGCCACGGTGTGGGAAGTTATGGGGATTCGTATCCATCACTTCGCATTACCTGTTTTTTGCCTTACTTATGGCAGTTTAGCCTATATCAGTAGGCAGGTGCGCACTTCCATGATTAAGATACTCAATGCAGATTACATTCGCACTGCCCGCGCCAAAGGGTTGGACAATCGAACCATTGTATGGCGCCACGCTTTTCCTAATGCCTTATTTCCCCTGATTACCATGTTTGGCGGATTATTGCCTAGGGCGGTAGCTGGCTCGGTGATTGTGGAACGCATCTTCAATATCCCCGGAGTGGGAAACCTCACCATTGACGCTATTTATGCCAATGACTGGCCTGTAGTCTATACCTTATTATTATTAACGGCGGTACTGACGGTAGTGGGCATCCTATTGGCCGATATTTTATATGCTTGGGCCGACCCCCGCGTACAACTTACTAAATCCGACACCTATGCCTAAATTTTCATGGACATCGGTACTCATTGCGCCCCGTCAGTTGCGGGAACGCACGCATCGGTGGGCCTTGCGGGTGTTGTATGCCTTGGTAATGATAGCACTATTAGCCCCTTTTATCGCCAACGACAAGCCGCTTTGGTGCCGATATGAGGGACAGTGGTATGCACCGGCTTTTCGCGAAGTAGCAGTACAGCTAAAGCTAACCCAATGGCCTACTGACCAACTCAATAGACGGTGGTACACCCTTGCGCTAGAGCAGGAGCTGTGGCCGCTTATTCCTTTTGGCCCCGACCAAAAAGATTTGTACAGTGGGGGATTTCGTGCACCCCTATCTCGTACTAAGGGCAAAAGTTGGCAATTTACGCATTGGTTAGGCACCGATAATTTAGGACGCGATGTTCTATCGGGGCTTATTTGGGGTACGCGGGTGTCGCTTATGATTGGCTTGGGCGCTACGGCTATCGCCGCGTTGCTGGGTATCTTCATGGGCAGTTTGGCCGGCTTTTGGGGAAATACAGGGTGGCAGATGACACGGGCAAGGTTTATGGGTGCCTGCGTGGGATTCACATGGAGTGCTTTTTGGGCTTTCGTGTCGGGTATCCATTTTGCTTGGAACCAGCAGTGGGGTATCTATATTATGGGTGGAATGTTGGGGGTCTCTTTATTTACTTGGTTAGGTGGAAAAATAGGGGCGTGGCTCTTTCCTACATCGCGGGATATGTCGATTCCTTTAGACGATTTCGTAATGCGAACAATTGAAACCATGAATGCGATACCAGGGCTGTTGTTGCTCTTATCCATTGTTGCCCTTGTGAAAAACGCTACACTCTGGGGTATTATTCTTATAATCGGTGTGCTTTCTTGGACGACCATCGCCCGATATACCCGTGGAGAACTGATGCGCATACGCCAGATGGAGTATATTCAAGCGGCGCGTGTGAGAGGGTTGCGAGCCGTTCGCATAGTACTCCGGCACGCCTTACCTAATGCAATGGGGCCCGTTATTGTGAGCTTAGCTTTTGGGGTATCGGGGGCGATATTGTTGGAATCCAGCTTGTCGTTTTTGGGTATTGGTATTCCCTCCGATTGGATGACATGGGGCAAACTCCTCAGTTTTTCCCGCATGACGACCGCTGCTTGGTGGTTAGCTGTATTCCCCGGGCTTGCGATTTTTATTACCGTCACGGCTTTCAACCTCTTGGGGGAAGCAGTAGCTAAGGAATAAGAAAATTCTGGATCTATTTTTCCCCATACTAAGGATCGATAGTCCGACTTTATTGCTTGCGTTTCTTCTTCTTCGCCCGCTGCATATCCTTAGGGAATAGCGTACTTTTTCCTCTTTTTGTGGAAAGCTCACCGTTTCTTTTGGTTTTTACCTTGGTGGATGCTATGGCAGGGCAGCCCGATTTTTTGGAACAGCTTTGCAAACCGCTACCTGCCAACAGGAGAAGGCATACGATAAACAGTAGGGGAAATCTTCTCATTTCGTTAAATTTATACACTTCTTTGACAACTACAACGCAAAAAAAGCCACTTAGCGTGCAAAGCTAAGGTAAAACAATAGAGTTGGTGATATGGAGGGCTATGGTGGGGAAAAATAACCCAGTTGTCACTAATCGAGGCGGCGGAGTGGGAGCTTAGTCTAAGCTAAGTGACCACTTCGGCAACGAAGAGTAGGGACAAGTGGGTATTTTTGCCCCCATATAGTCTCCATATCACCAACTCTAATACGCAAAAGGGTGATAAACCCAATAAATTCGCGGCTTTACGGTTTTTTTATTCAAAAAAATGAAGGTAAAAGTTGTCAAATTAAAAGGTAGTCTTAATTTTGCCGAGCTAATTTATCAAACTAAAACTTTTATTGATGAATAAGGGAGATTTAATCAACAAAATAGCAGACACAGCCGGCATTACCAAAGGACAGGCTGAGGATGCACTCAATGCAGTAATGGATGGCATCACCAGCGCCCTAAAGAGCGACGATGCAGTTACCCTCGTAGGCTTCGGTACTTTTAGCGTAAGCAAGCGCCCAGCCCGTTCAGGTCGTAACCCACAAACTGGCGAAACCATCACTATCGCTGCAAAAAATCAGGCTAAATTTAAGCCTGGTAAGAAATTGAGCGATGCAATCAACTAAGAGACGGAAATAAACAGTACGTTTTTTTCGTCATATACTGTAATTCTGCTATAAAAGGGCAACTCGGTTTCCGGGTTGCCCTTTTAAATTTTATATCTTTGCCACATCATCAACTCTTTTCATTTCATGGCTGATATTGCTCAACTAAAGGCAGTGGCTTCCCAAGTGAGGCGCGACATTGTGCGTCAGGTAGCCAACGCCAATTCTGGCCACCCGGGTGGTTCTTTAGGTTGTGCCGACCTGCTGGTTGCACTCTATTTTGATAGTATGACACACCATACCGATTTCCGTATGGAGGGTCACCACGAAGATATGTTTTACCTCTCCAATGGGCATATTTCCCCACTTTGGTATAGCGTTCTGGCTCGTAGTGGCTATTTTCCCGTGGCAGAACTCAATACCTTCCGCCAGCTTAATTCTCGCCTACAAGGGCATCCTACCACCCACGAAGGGTTGCCGGGCGTGCGTACTGCATCCGGTTCGCTCGGGCAGGGGTTGAGCGTGGCCATTGGTGCTGCCCTCGCGAAGCGCCTGAACAACGACCCACAGCTGGTTTTTTGCCTGATGGGCGATGGTGAGCAACAAGAAGGACAAGTGTGGGAAGCGGTCATGTTTGCGGGCCACAACAAAGTGGACAACCTAGTAGCTATCGTGGATCGCAACAACCAACAGATCGATGGCTCTTTAGATGAGGTCTTGGGGTTAGGTGACCTCGGTGCCAAGTATGCCGCTTTTGGTTGGGAAGTACTCCGCATGGACGGCAATAACATGGAGGAAGTGGTAGCTACGCTTCGTCAGGCACGCTCGTTGGCGGGCAAGGGGAAACCCATTATGATCGACATGAAAACCGAGATGGGTAAAGGGGTCGATTATATGGAAGGTACCCACAAATGGCATGGCAAAGCACCCGATGCAGCGCTGACGGCTCGTGCCATGGAACAACTGGCCGAAACACTCGGCGATTTTTAACAACCTCCTTCTTCAACTGACAACCTGACGATCATGCTTGATAATATTCAAAGTACCGGAAAAAAAGCAACCCGTGATGGCTTTGGTGCGGGTATCGATGCCATTGCTGCCAACGAAAAAGTGGTGGTATTGACCGCCGATTTAGCCGGATCCCTAAAAATTGAAAATTTCATTGCCAACTACCCCGAGCGTTACGTGCAAACGGGTATAGCAGAAGCTAATATGATGGGCATCGCTGCGGGTTTGGCCAACGGAGGTAAAATTCCCTTTACCACCACCTTTGCCAACTTCTCCACGGGGCGTGTGTACGACCAGATACGGCAGTCCATCGCTTACTCCCATAAAAACGTGAAAATCTGTGCCAGCCATGCCGGTCTGACATTGGGCGAAGACGGTGCCACCCACCAGATTCTGGAAGATATAGGATTGATGAGGATGCTACCCGGCATGACGGTCATCAACCCTTGCGATTTTCACCAGACTCAAGCCGCCACCATGGCGATTGCGGAGCATCACGGCCCCTGCTACCTGCGTTTTGGTCGCCCTTCTTGGCCCATGTTTACGGCTGATATGCCTTTTGTCATCGGCAAAGCATTGCACCTCAGTGAAGGAAGCGACGTTTCCATTTTTGCTACTGGCCATTTGGTTTGGAAAGCCGTGGAAGCAGCCAAAGCTTTAGCCGCTGAGGGCATCTCCGTGGACTTAATCAACATCCATACCATCAAGCCATTAGATGAGGCAGCGGTATTGGCATCCGTGCGCAAGACAGGCTGCTTGGTCTCCTGCGAGGAACACAACCGCTACGGCGGCCTAGGAGACGCTATCGCCCAAGTGGTAGTCAACAACCACCCAGCTCCTCAGGAATACGTAGCTGTCAATGATACTTTCGGAGAAAGCGGCGAACCTGAACAACTCCTAGAAAAATACGGGCTGAGCACTGAAAACATTATCGCAGCAGCCAAGAAAGCCATCGCCCGGAAAGGGTAGCCAATGGGCTTCTCCCTACGCATAGCAGTCTTGTTTCGCGAAACCGGCATATAACAGAACCCTCCCCGTATTGAATGGATACGGGGGGCTTTTTTTAAATAGTGTTTCTTGTGTACGCGGAATAGAGCGTTTGTAAAAAACAACAGCATTTTGGACATACGCTTATTTGAATCCCTATACAAATTTTCCTTACGTAAATACTAATGTAGTTGAAAGATGAAAGGTAATTTACAATTTATTGTATGGGTTACGTGCATGCTGGCACAGGCTTCGGTTGTCATAGGGTGCTCTAATGAGGAGTATTTGAACAATAATAAAAAGTATATCATCCAAGCCTTTGACAGTATTGAATTTTACTCAAGACATCGATTAACTTACAATTTAGATTCGTTGGAAGCACAGGTGTTAAAACAAATCTCTGATTCCACCTCACATGAAGAAGTCATTGAACTATTGGAATATGCCATCAAAGCAATAGACAAGCACAACTATATTATTTCTTCTGAGAAGTACCAGCAAATGGAAACAGGCACCAATCCTGGCGTTTTTATCAACCCTTACCCATTTCAAAGTAAAATGCTGGAAGAAAAGTACGCTTTTGTGGCTTTAAGCGGTTTTATGGGGGTCGATTCTATTGCTTCTGAGCAATATACGGATAGTCTGCAAAGGAGTATTTTATGGCTTTACAATCAGCAGCCAAAAGGGTGGATAATTGATTTGAGGCATAATTCAGGAGGGTGGATCTATCCCATGCTAGCAGGATTAGGCCCCCTGCTTGGTCCGGGAATTAAAGCATTTGAAATGTCTGGGGATCGAGTTGTAGCAACGTATTACTACTATAAAGACACTACTGACTATGTGTCACTTTCCGATAGTGTTTGGTTTTTTGAAAAACAATTGCCGATAGCGGTTATGATTGGAGAAGGAACCGGCAGTGCGGGGGAGCTACTTACTTTATCTTTTCGAGGCAACCCTAAAACGGCACTTATAGGATCGCCAACGTATGGTATTAGCACAGGATTACATGGTTTCTTTATGCCTGATAGCAACTGGGTTTGTGTAACCAATTGCATCATGACTGACCGAAAAAAAAATGGCGATGGCGGGCAAATACACCCTGATATAATTGAGCATGACCCGTTAAAAATTTTTGAAAAATCGTATCAATGGATTGATAGTAATTCGATGCCCGGTATTGACAAATGACCATCACTTTAAGTATGTGGATGGATTGAAAGTAGAGATGCTTTAAAAAAGTGAATGGTAAGTGGTGGAGAAAAATCAGCGTATAGCGTCTTGCCGCCCCCTCACAAATACCCCCCCGCTTCCGGCCCCATACAGAATAGCAAATCTAAGATGCTAAGGTTGGGCAAAAAGCCGTGGCGGTCTTCAAAAACCTGAGGGTAGTAGGGAGTGTCTATTTCAAGCGACGGGCGAATCTGGTTTCGTACATCTTGTATCCCTTGCGGCGCAGCAGGCGAGTAGGTCGTTGTGGTGTGTATGGTTTTTTCCCAGCGCAGCAGGCGGAAGCACAGCGTCAGGAATTGCAGGTTGAAATCCCATAGTAGTACTGGAGGGTGGCGAAAAAGCGGCTCAAACGCATCGGCGTAAAAGACAAAAAAAGGGGCACTGCCATAAGCCGACCGTATGCTTTGCCAATGCCGAGTAGGCCAGGGTTCCTCAAAGCTAAGCCGCACTTCCCCGATGGGTTGCTGGCTGTTCTTCCCCTTCACCAACGGAATACTCAGCCGCTGTACACCGTTGGCACCCGCTATGTGGCAGCGGTTGCGGTAAGAACCCTTCTGGTAGTGTTCGCTCCCTTCCAATAGGAGGGTGTCGGCAGTTTTATAGTGCTGCATCATCGCCACAGAAGGCAAAAAATGTAGCTCGGAAAGTACAGTCGGCATCGGAAAATTATGAATAACATGAATGTAGGACGAACTATATTACTAGGGCGCTCCCCCGCATGGTCAGGTGCTGTTCCATCTTGCTATTGGAGCGGGGTCAGGTGCTTAGAGTATTTCTAAATTTTCCTGATTGAGCGAAAGTGAGTAAATTTCATTCTGTTCAAGGCAGAAAGCGCAGTCGATGCCTGAAGCATCGGAGAGCATTTCTAACGCAGGACAGGTTGAAATTTACTCCCGATAGCTATCGGGATTGTAGCCAATTGAGGAAATTTTAGACATACTCTTAGGGGCTTCGCTTCGCTCGTCCCTCCCTACGGTCGGGAGGTAAGCCCCTCCAGCCCCTTAGCGCGGTATCCGTCCTACAAGTTGCAAATAGGCAGCGACGAAAATAAAATTCGCCGCTGCCCATCGCTTAGAAACCTTCCTCAATACGCTTACGAAGCCTTCCGGAATTCGCATGCATACCTTGCGAGGTACTGTTTTCGTAATATGCGCTCAAGCATCCACCATGCACGTCATTACGCGCGAGGCTTCAAATTAGCGTCGCGTAAAGCACGTTTTTTCTTGTTCTTCCCTTGCGTTTCCAGCGCCATTTGTACAGCCGAGAAGGTGTTCACCACACCACCCGTCACAGACAGCTTGCTAAGGGGAGCTTTCTCATCTTCTTCGCTGGCACCAGCACCATCTGTGAAGGCTTCACCGAAGAGTCCATGATGATTTGCTTCACCTGATCGGCAGTCAGGTCGGGGAAGTAAGAACGCAGCAGTGCTGCCAAGCCCGCTACCATAGGCGCTGCCATACTGGTACCCTGTAGGTTTTCGTACCCGTTGTCAGGTACCGTAGCGTAGATTTCCACACCAGGCGCGAACACATCCACCTTGTCGGCACTCCAGTTGGAGAAGGTCGCCGTCAGGTTTTCGTCGTTGCTGGCCGTCATCGCCCCTACTTCAATCCAAGTGCTAGCGTGCTTGGGACGGAAAAGGCCGCCTTTCTCAAATTTGTCGTGCGGGAAGTTATTGTCGAAGGTATTTTCCTTGCCGTCGTTACCAGCAGCATGTACCAAGATAACGTCTTTAGAAACAGCGTAGCGCACCGCATCGTCCACCGCACCTTTGTAGGGTGAGTAGCCTTTGCCAAAGCTCATATTGATGACCTGTGCACCATTGTCCACGGCGTAGCGGATGGCGTTGGCTACGTCTTTGTCTCTTTCATCCCCGTTGGGAACCGCCCGTACCGACATGATGCGTACGTTGTCGGCAACACCGTCCATACCAATGCCGTTGTTGCGCGCAGCCGCTACGATACCCGCTACGTGCGTACCGTGCAGTGCATCGGGGCCTTCTACGTTGTTGTTGCCGTAATTGCGGTCGGCCAAATTCGAGGGGTCGTCACCCACAATGTGGCGAGCATCGAAATCCGGATTCCAGTTCGCATTGTAAGAGTCGTTGAAGTAATCAGCAGCGCCTTTTACTTGGTCATACAACCCTTCAAACGTTTCTCCTCTGTCCATGATACCTCCTACAAAGCCAGCAGCTTTGCTCAACTTTTCATCTTCGCTGTACTTCTCCACATCCGCCTTCGTGATTTTCGACTGGTCTTTGCCGATGGCTTTCGCCAAGTCATCCATCATTTCCAAGGTGCGGTTGTAGAGTGCTACACTGGATTCCATACCTGAACGCTTCTCCGTGATGATGCGCTCGTATTCCTTGTAATCCTCATATTCTTTACGAGCCGACTTGGACAACTTCGATACATCCACGCCTTCAAAACGTGCTTTCCCTTTGCGGTAAAGGCGCACAATTTCGAGGTTTTCGGCGTTGATGTTTTCACCGTTGTTACCACCGATGAAGTTCCAGCCGTGTACATCATCGATGTAGCCGTTTCTGTCATCGTCGATGCCGTTGTTAGGGATTTCATCTGCATTGACCCACATGACTTTGGCCAAATCTTCGTGCTCGGCATCCACGCCAGAATCTATGATGGCAACGATAACCTGTTGGCTGCCCTTGCCAGCGAGGAGTTCGCGGTATGCTTTTTGGGTACTCATGCCCGGGTATCCATCATCTTTGAGGTCGAGGTGAGGCCAATTGGTAGGAACTTCTGCTTCCTGTGCCATCAGTGTTGTCCCTCCTGCGAGGAGCAAAATGGCTAATAATTGATGCAATTTCATGAATAATTGTGTTGAAATGCGTAAGATGCCTATCTAGAGTAGGTCTAAATTTTCCTGATTGTGCGAAAGTGAGCAAATTTTGTTCTGATCAAGGCGAAAAGCACAGTCGATGCCGGAAGCATCGGCGTCCCGATAGCTATCGGGATTAACGCAGGGCAGGACGATATTTGCTCCCGATAGCTATCGGGATAGACAATGGAGGAAATTTTGGCATACTCTTAAACAAGGCTATCTATCTTGGTTAAGAAAAATTAATTTAACAATTGTCAGCAAGCCTGAAAGTGGGAATGAACGTCAATGCCCCCACAGGAATCTGACTCAAATATAACGTTTTACCTTACGGACTTCGTTACCATGTTGTTGCAATCCCTACACATTTGGCAGCGAATTAGCGCAAAAAAGCTACGAAGCAGCGGTTATCAGCTATCTGCGATGGCAATCATTCGGTCTTCTACGTGCCGCACGAGATCCATAAACCGGGGGTCGCGTTTCATCGCCCGGTCGCGGTGAAGCGGAAGATCTACCGAGATGTGCTCGATGAAATTAGAAGGCGCTTTCTTCATAATAAAAATGTCATCCCCCAGATAAACAGCCTCCGAAATATCGTGGGTAACGAATATGACCGTAGGGTGAATCTCCCGCCAAAGGTCGGCTAATAAGTCCTGCATTTGCAAGCGGGTATTGATATCCAATGCCCCAAAAGGCTCGTCCATCAACAGGATTTCCTGATTGGCCATCAAGCTGCGAGCTATGGCTACGCGCTGCAACTGCCCTCCGGAGAGGGTCGGGTACTGGGCAAATTTGTGTTCGTGCCCTGCCAGCCCTACTTTGCCAATGATGTCCATCGCTTTTTCCTTGCGATCCTTTTCCGACATTCCTTGGTACGCCAACGCTAATGCCACATTATCCAAAACCGTGAGCCAGGGCAGGGAAGAGTATTGTTGAAAAACCATGCCCACGCGGTTGTCTGGCCCAAGGGGCTTTCCATGCAGCAATACTTCCCCCGACGTAGGCTGCTGAAGCCCCGCTATGTAGCGCAGCACGGTGGATTTTCCGCAGCCACTAGGGCCTAGAATCACCACAAACTGCCCTTGGGCGGGTTTGTCTTCCACCAAGAACGTGAGGTCTTGGAGTACAAAGTTTTCGCCCCCGTCGTAGCTTTGAGAAACCCCTTTGAGTTCAATGATGTTGGGGTATTCCGTATCTTTGAAAATGGACATAATCAGGAAATATAAGCACGCTGAAAACGGAATTCGCCATAAAGAATCATAACGAATCCGCTGATAGCGGCAATGTAAAGGAAATAGGACAAATCGGGCTTCAGTGCCGGAATCAATGCACCGAGCAACAGCCCCAGCATGATGCCAATTAATATCACTAAAAAGCCGGTTTTTACTTCTTTCAGGCCGTCCACTACGGTTTTGTAGTGCTTGTAGGGGAATAGCCGTTTATCCATATAGACGAAAAGGCGATCTTGCAAGAATCCTACCACTACAATGACGATAAGCCAAGCAAAAACCTTATCCATGCGCCCGTATTTGTCGTTTAGCCAAATCATCGCACCTACCCCTCCCTGTCGGTTGAGCAGTTCCGCGATGATGATGTACGTCCAACTGATAGCGGTCAGCACCCGTATGTCGTCCATTAGCTTACTCAGTACAGCAGGAAAATAAACACTTTTTATCATCTGCCAGTTATTAGCTCCCAAGGTAAAGGTAGTGGTGAGGTAAACATCATCCACTTCATTGATGCGTTGCACAACCACCGGCAGCAGATAGACTAAAATACCGAATGCGAGGAAGGCCACCTTCATGCTATCGCCTATACCAAACCAAATGATAAAGATAAGGGTAAGCGCTGTGAGGGGCAAATAGCGCAGCGCATCCACCTGCATACTGAACAACGCCCGAACAGGTGGCAGCAGCGCAATCGGAAACCCGATGAGTAAAGCAAAGAACACCGCCCAGAAGTACCCTTGCAAGTTGCGCCAAATGGAAACCCAGGTGTTGACAAACAGGTCGTCTTCGGTTTGCAGGGGGCCGAATGCTTTCATCACCTGCTGCGGGGGTGGTAGCAGGGGGTATATTTTTTCAAACTCGGTGGCGTTGGCTAAGTTGATGGAATCCTGCAACAACAAGCTGTCGCGGTTGAGCGTGGTATCCTGTGTATTGAGGTGCGTGGTGTAGTCCACCACAGGGCGGTTGATGGCAAAAAGTTCTGCCAACCCCCACCAAATGAGCAGGAAGATGATGAAACCCGCCAGTGCCCACAGCCATTGCTGTTTGCCGGTGTATCGGTCTCTCAAGTGGAGTAATGATGCCATATAAATAGTTAGGTATGGTTATCTCAACCCGCGTTTGCGCAGGTTTTCCCTGTACAAGGCGGCATTTTGGTTGTGGGCTGCCAGTGTTTTGGCAAAGTTGTGCAGACCGCTACCGTCGCCTGCTGCACAAAAATAAAGATAATCGTGGGATTCTAAGTTTAAAACAGCATCAATGGAGGCAATAGATGCCATTGCTATCGGCCCCGGAGGAAGCCCCGCATATCGGTACGTATTGTAAGGCGAATCGACGCTGAGGTGGTAGTTCGTGACCCGCGTGGTATTGAAATCTCGGCTGGCAAACACAGCCGTCGGATCCGCTTGCAAGGGCATACCCGTTTGAATGCGGTTGTAATAGACACCTGCCATGCGTTTTTTCTCCTCGTTGCGCAGGGTTTCCTTCTCCACAATGGAGGCTAAGGTATAAACCTCTTCGGGCGTAAGCCCCAAGGCAGCAGCTTTGTCCTTGCGGTTGTCTTTGTTCCAAAAGGCATCGTGTTCCTTGACCATGCGCTCCATGAAACCGCGCGGGGTGGTATTCCAAAAGAACTCATACGTGTTGGGGATGAATAGGGTCATCAGCGTGGCTTTGTTGTAGCCTAACGAGTCGATGTAGGCTGCGTTTTGCATCAATGCCACCAAGGCCGTTGAGTCTGGTTCTATAAAACGCGCTGCTTTGGCCGCTACGTTCTCGGGTTCGCGTTCGGTGGTCAGCACCACGGCAACGGGTGCTTGCTTGCCGTTGCGCAGGTGGCGTATCATATCTACCACCGTCATGCCCGGCTCGATGGCGAAGCGACCCGTCCGCATGTTGGTTTTGCGATAGTTCATGCGTTCCGCCAGCATGCGGAAGGTAGCGAGGTCGGGAATCAATCCCGCTTCATCCAAGATTGCTTCCACCTGGGCATAACTGCTACCCGTCGGGAAGGCGACGTGAACCGCCTCCGCGCTTGTAGCAACAACTGCCGGCGATAGCACTTTGTAGTAAAACCAAGCTCCGGCACCCAATCCCAATATCAATAGCAATGCGAAAAGGCGAATCACCTTCTTTATCATGATCAATACTGCTCGTTTTCGTTAGGGAACGCTTTTTGCTTTACATCTTGTATGTAGCTTTCAGTAGCTCCTTGTATTAAATCAAAAAGTTCCAAGTATCTCCTTAGGAAACGGGGGTTGAAGTCTTTGGTAATACCCAGCATATCGTGAGTCACCAACACCTGCCCGTCGGCATGTGGGCCTGCACCTATACCAATGGTGGGTATATGCAGTTCCTCGCTGACAATCTTGGTCAGGTGAGCGGGGATTTTCTCCAATACCAAAGCGAAGCAGCCTAGTTCTTGTAGTAATTTGGCGTCGGATATGAGTTTTTGAGCCTCGGCTTCTTCTTTGGCTCTGACCGTGTAGGTGCCAAATTTGTAAATCGACTGAGGGGTCAAGCCCAAATGCCCCATAACAGGCACCCCCGCTTTGAGGATGCGTACAATGCTTTCGGAAATTTCACTGCCGCCTTCCATTTTTACCGCATGCGCCCCCGATTCCTTCATGATGCGAATGGTGGACTCCAACGCCAATTTGCTATTGCCTTGGTAAGAACCAAACGGCAAGTCCACCACGACCAAGGATCGGTGTACAGCTCGTACTACCGAACCAGCGTGATATATCATCTGATCCAACGTGATAGGCAAAGTAGTTTCGTGCCCTGCCATGACATTGGAAGCAGAATCGCCTACTAATAATACATCTATGCCTGCGGCATCTAAAATACGCGCCATGCTGTAATCGTAAGCCGTGAGCATGGCTATTTTTTCCCCTTGCGCCTTCATGGCTTGGAGGATATGGGTAGTCACCCTTTTTACTTCCTTGTGTACTGACATGGATACAATGGTCAATTGAACCCGCAAGATAGGGACATATAGCGCAATTTACCAAATTTTGGGAGATACACCACCTGCTGCTCCATTGTCATAAATTGGCAATTACTCATTCCTTAACAAAGCCTACTAATTCGTTCCTGAAATAATCCCTACTTTTGCCCTGTGAGAGACGGGAAACGGCTTACTTCCTTACTTCCGTCGAATTACTTATTAGACCTGACTGACACAATGATCAAAAGATTCTTTTTTTTAGCCGCTATTGCGATACTCACTTGGACGACTTGCGACACTGATTTTCAAATCGAAGGGGAGTGGAAGGATATTCCCGTGGTGTATGCGTTCTTTTCCGAACAAGACGATGCTTGGTATGTGCGTCTTGAAAAGGCTTTTTTACAACCCGGTGGCAATGCTACACAGATAGCACAGATTCCAGACTCTATTTATTACGCAGAAAATCAGGCTACCGTCACGCTACAAAACCTGCGCACGGGGCAATCCGTCAACCTTCAGCGTATCGATGGACGCGATGATGGTATTTTTCGCGAGGAAGGTGATTTTGCTCAGGCACCCAATATTCTGTACAAAGCAGCACGCACGCAACTCAACTTAGCAGGAGGGGATGCGTTCCAAATCACCGTTACCAGAGGCGGCGAAACTACCCCCGCCATTGCACAGAGTGTGATGTTGGAGATGATTGAAATTACGGGCTTGCCTCAAAGTGGACAAATGACCTTCGGTGATTACACCCGCCAAGCCCGTGTGGGCTGGCGCTATTTTGGCGATGCGGCTCGTGTGTTAGATGTGCGTATGTATTTCCGCTATCTCGAAACCGACCCGGCGAACCCTTCGCAGTTGCTCAACAAGGAAATTGTATGGGAATTGGCCAAGGCAGTGAATCGCGAAGACGGGGTTTCCTCGCAGAACTTCATTTTGTCTCCGGCGGGCTTCTACTCCTTCCTTGGCGAAAATTTGCAGCCACTCACTACGGGCATACGCCGTTTTGATAACCTCGTTTTTCAAGTCACCGCTGGGGGCGAGGAGATTGAGCAGTATTTGCAAATAGCCAACGCCAACATCGGCATTACTTCATCACAGTCGGTGCCTGTTTTCACCAATGTAGAGAACGGCTATGGTATTGTGTCTTCTCGCTATACCACTTTTTCTAACAACCTTAATTTAGACCCTCGCTCGCGCGATAGCCTCTACAATGGTTCTTTGACTAAAAACTTGGGCTTTGTGCCTTAGCGACGCTATGTTCAGTATCTCCTATATTTTTAGGTGTCATTGTCTTAGGGCGCTCCCCCGCATAAACTTATTATCACCCATCGTACTATTAGGGCGGGGTCAGGTGCTTGCGGGCATCGCTGCGCTCGTCCCTCCCTACGGTCGGGAGGTAAGCCCCCTCCAGCCCCTTAGCGCATTAGTATTAATATAATAAATTCATATGCAATTTATACCTATATAAATAGAGCTTTGGCAAAAAGTCTGGTGTGAAAAATGTGTAATGTTCCATTTTCAATGACCTTGATACAATCTTGGGGTGTTCCCATTGCAAGATGGTCATTTTCCAAAATGTGCAATGTTTAATTTTTAATGTACAATGTCCAATTTTGGCGTACCTTCCATTGAACATTGATTATTAAACATTGGTCATTGGTCATTTTTTTATATTAGCTTTTTAAAATTGACGCATATCCTCTCTACGGTCGGGAGGTAAGCCCCCTCCAGCCCCTTAGCGCGGCTGTTGCTTTAGACATACGCTTACATCACAAGGGCAGTGATATCGATATGGCGCCGCATTAGCGTTAAGGTATTTTAGGCCAACGCTTACTTCAATACCAACTTCACTGACAAGTCGAACTCGTCGTAGATGGTTTTGTCGCCTAAGTTATCGAAGAAACTGCCGGAACTAGCCAACGCACATCAAAGTCGGAGCGATCCAACTGAATGTCGCAGGTAGCTACCTTCATACCGCCTTCTTCGCTCATCTGTGCATTGAAACGGATAGGCTTGGTGGTTTCTTTGATGGTCAGGTTGCCGCTCACTTTGTGAGGCACTAGGGTGTGCCACGGCTACGACTGAGGTGATTTTGAAGGACGCCGTAGGGTATTTTCTACGCCGAAGAAATCTTCTGATTTCAAGTGGCCTTCAATTTACCTTTCCATTCTCCCGACAAATCTGTACAGTTGATGGTGCTCATGTCGATGTCGAAAGAACCACCGCTCAATGCGCCGTCGGTCATGGTCAGGTTGCCAGATTTCAACTTGATGGATGCCGTGTGTTCACCCGTTACTTTGTAACCTTTCCACGTGATGACAGAAGCGGTGGTATCCACGGCTACGTTCTCCACGGCTACCCATGCTGCCGAGGTGAATAATGCTAATGCTGCTACGAAAAGCGTAAATGATTTCATTTGTTGTTGGTTTAAAAACGTTTAATAAAATTGCTACCAGATGGTAACGCCTTAATTAATGTATATACATCTATTTTAGTTGCAAGGAAGGTTCGTTTTTTGAAAAAAGGGTAGATTTAACAAATTATTTAGAAAAAGGGGGGGATATAGAGTAATACCCAAGATGCCGGGCTGCAAGCCCCTACAGCGTATTGGGTTGTAGCGAGACGCTACAACCAGCAGGGAGTTTCAGACAAGTTCTTTTAAATATAACGTGAATGATGGATAAGGGACGGAAAAAATAAGTGATCCCATTTTTGGCTTGGCTTTATGCACTAAGCGTAGGAATACTTGCACAAAGCGTGTGTATAAAGCTAAGCCTTTAGAAAAAATGAGATCACTTATTTCCGTCAAATTACTAAGCCAAACGATGAAAGCCGCACCGCCTGCGAAGCCTTTCAGGATTCGTAGGCGTAATCACGGTGAAAAACGTCTGAATCATATTGCCGTTACGTTTACGAAACCTTTGGTAGGCCTTATGTGTGGACACATCTCGTTAACCCGTTGTTTAACAAAAATGCGTCTTTGGCAATTGCTGTAAACAAACGTTTCTTCATAAATGGATACCCTACTACTCGTGATTGCGTTTTCAAGGCCATTTTTGCGTATTATATGCCAACGCGTAACTGGAAAACAAGCGTCAAAACTCGTCTTCAAGGAAAGTATGATAGGAATAGCCTTCTCGGAAAATGCCGCCGCCTTCTTCGTCTTCGTCTTTTGCTGACTAATTCTTTAGTTCCGCGGGATTTATCCCGCTGTGGAAAGCGTACATTGGCACGAAAATTCGTGGCTATTTTATGCGGCATGAATGCCGCGGAACTATAAACCCGCCGCCCAACAGCGGCACGCTCATTACCGTTTATTACAATCAGTTCACCCCTTCGGGGTTTGGTTAAAAAGCTTGCATCCCTTACTAAAAAAATCCCGAAGGGATGGCAATATTGTGGTTCCATCATATCGAACGGCCTTGAACCCCGAAGGGGTGGTATAGAGGAGGATGATCTTCACGCTTTCTGACAAAGAAGCACAACGGTTTACAGGACTTAATTAACAATTCATTGAAAAAAAGTGCCTTGTGATGCGGCACGCTCATTTGTGTCCACACGTTAGTCCTTTGGTAGGCTTCGTAAACGAGCATCACGTGTTTTTCACCTTGAAGGAGCAGTGTATAGGTGGTATATTTATCCATCCTTCATATTAAATATAGCAATTGAGTAGCGAACACTTTGAACAGCACGCATCGCCCGCGGCAGGGGTGGAAGCGGTACCAGCGTAGCGATAGCGGAGCTGGTAATAGCGGACGACCCGATATCGGCTTTGCCGATAGCCGCCCAAATATCCCTACTTACATAGTATATTGTTGCCGTGCATTTACCTATCTTCGCGCCGCATGGACAAACACAGGTACATCATACGGGAGCAGGGCCGATATGGCTACATGAACGAGGGGGGCGAGGTGGTCGTCTGGCCGCAATACCGCCGTGCGTGGGATTTTCACAACGGATTTGGGTTGGTGGAATGGATGGACCATCCGATAGCTTTGGACTGGTTAGGTCGCCCTTTGGTAAGGCATCTTTTTCGGGAGGTGAAACCTTTTGAGGAGGGGCTGGCCTGTGTGCAACTGGCGCAGCAGTGGGGCTTCATGGACGAAATGGGGCAACTAAAAGTGCCTTGTTTGTTTCAAGTGGCGCAGTCGTTCAGCGAAGGGCTGGCTTTGGTTAAATTTGGCCACCTGTACGGCTTTTTGGACACGGAAGGGCAAGTGGCTATTGATTTCACTTTTGAGTTGGCTGCTTCCTTTGCCAATGGTATGGCCGCCGCCCGCTTGGATGACCGATTTGGCTACATCAACCCCGATGGGGAATGGGTGATAGAGCCTGATTATGAATTGGTGTTGCCGTGGCAGGCCGGGGTAGGAATAGTGGTGAGGAATGGGCAATGGGGGCTGATGGATGCCGCTGGTCAACTCATTACGCCGCTGCATTTTGCTTGGCTGCCGGAGCATCCGCCTGTGTTTGCCGAGGGGTGTTGCTTGATGCAACAAAATGGCCTTTATGGCTTTATCAATAACCGAGGGCAATGGATGGTGCAACCCGTGTGGCAGGATGCGCTGCCCGCCAGCGAGGGGCTGGCGGCGGTTTGCGATGGCCGCCTTTGGGGGTATATGGATACCCGCGACAACTTAGTCATCGAGCCTGTTTACCAAGCGGTACAGCCGTTTTCGGAGGGGCTGGCCGCCGTGTCGCAGCGGGGGCTATGGGGCTATGTTGACCCTGCGGGGGAGGTGGTAATTCCCTTCAAGTTTGAAGCGGCAGCACCCTGCAAAAATGGCCTTTGCCGCGTCACCTACCAAGGGCGATGGATTTATCTGCATCCTGATACGGGGGTGGTTTGGCATGAAAAATAGTGGGGGGGATAAATGGTGGTGGTACTGAGCACAGCGCATGGATGGAAAAATATTAAGTTACGTACCTCTGATAGCAGCATTCGCCTCCGAGACAAGGAG
>JAWKLL010000022.1:0-84406 GCA_041392765.1 Saprospiraceae bacterium | reverse complement strand
TTGGCAACCATGCCACCTTTAGTGCAATTCATTTGGACTACAGGGATATACGTCCTATTATCTATGGTTTATTTGGCCACCGTATTGTGGATTGGCAAGAATATAGGGACGGGAAATCAATAGATTCCCGCTTATGAATCTATTCCCGTCAAACTACATAGCATCTAATGCCTAAATGATTTTTAACTTTGAAACTATAATTTTCCAACCATGAAAAAAGCCCTTATCACCGGCATCACCGGACAAGATGGCGCATATTTGAGCGAGCTGCTGTTAAGTAAAGGATACGAAGTGCACGGTATCAAGCGGCGTGCCTCTTCCTTCAATACTTCTCGTATCGACCACTTGTATCAGGATCCTCATGTGGAAAGCCCCAATTTTATCCTTCATTATGGGGATTTGACTGATAGCACCAACTTGATACGTGTCATCCAAGAGGTGCAACCGGATGAGATATACAACCTTGGTGCGATGAGCCACGTCCAAGTGAGCTTTGAAATGCCGGAATATGCTGCTGATGCCGACGGTTTGGGTACCACGCGTTTGCTAGAGGCTATTCGTTTACTGGGACTGAAAGATAAAACCCGGTTTTACCAAGCATCCACATCAGAACTGTATGGCAAAGTGCAGGAAATACCACAAAAGGAGACCACTCCGTTTTATCCCCGCTCTCCTTATGCCGTTGCTAAATTGTATTCTTACTGGATTACGGTCAACTATCGGGAGAGTTACGGAATGTACGCCTGCAACGGAATCCTGTTCAACCATGAAAGCCCGTTGAGGGGGGAAACCTTTGTGACCCGTAAAATCACTCGGGCTGTAGCCAAAATAGCGATGGGTCTGCAGGATAAGGTATATTTGGGCAACATGGATGCCAAGCGGGACTGGGGCCATGCAAAAGACTATGTGGAAGGGATGTGGTTGATGCTCCAGCAAGACCAACCCGATGATTTTGTATTGGCCACGGGTGTGACAACAACGGTACGGGATTTTGTGCGAATGGCGTTCCGTGAAGTCGGTGTTGAATTGGAATTCAAGGGAAGCGGAGTGGATGAGGTGGCTGTTGTCGCCTCCAGTGTCCACCCTGATTTTCAACTCTCAGTCGGCTCGCAGGTTGTGGGCGTTGACCCTCGGTATTTCCGCCCGGCTGAGGTAGAACTTTTGATTGGCGACCCTTCAAAAGCCAAAGCCGTACTGGGTTGGGAACCACGTTATGATTTACAGACCCTATGTAGTGAAATGGTACAGGCTGACATTGAGTTGTTCAGAAAAGACCAACTGTTGAAAGCCGCAGGTTTTGAAGTCAAGAACGAATTCGAGTAGCATTCTGCTTGGGCTCATGTTTGTGTATTCCTTTATTAATAATTTTCTCCGCGAGTCGGTATTTTTTAACTTTGCGGGGCAATAACACGTTGGATGGATCTGAAAGACAAAATTTATGTAGCAGGACACCGGGGTATGGTAGGTTCAGCCATCGTTCGGAAGCTTTTGTCCGAGGAATATTATAATCTCGTTACCCGAACCTCGAAGGAATTGGATTTGCGCGACCAAGCCGCTGTTAGCCAATTTTTTGAGTCCGAGCGTCCCGATTATGTTTTTCTGTCAGCTGCTAAAGTTGGGGGCATCATGGCCAATAACATCTACCGCGCCGAATTCATCTATGACAACCTGATGATTCAGAATAATGTCATTGATGCAGCGTATCGGTTTGGCGTAAAAAAACTAATGTTTTTAGGATCGTCTTGTATTTACCCCAAGATGGCACCTCAGCCTTTGAAAGAAGAATATCTCTTGACAGGTGAATTGGAATGTACCAATGAACCGTATGCCATAGCAAAAATTGCAGGCATTAAGATGTGCGATGCCTATAGAAGTCAGTATGGCTGTAATTTTATTTCGTAATGCCGACCAATCTTTGCTAGCCTAACGATAATTATCACTTAGAAAATTCCCATGTCTTACCCGCTTTGATTCGAAATTCAAGAAGCTAAAAAAACGGGACACCTCTGTAATCCTTTGGGGAACAGGGAATTCTCAAACGAGAGTTTTCCATGTTGACGACGGTAGGATGCTTGTTTTTCCTTATGCAGTGATTACAACGATTCAGGCTTTGTCAACATCGGCACGGGTGAGGATATTTCTATTATGGAACTCGCCAAACTCGTCAAATGTGTCGTTGGGTATAAAGGATATATCGAAAACGACCCTGATAAACCAGATGGCACACCGCGCAAGCCGCTGACGCATCAAAACTTTCGAAATAGGCTGGCGGTATCAAATTTTTGAAGAAGGCATCCGTTCCGTTTATGAAATCTGGATGCAGAAGACTGGTTTAAAATTCTTCCTCCCCTACACCTCTACAAAACCCAAAAACCTTATCTTTGTATGGGATATACAGGGATCGCATACATTGAGAAAATTTACATCGTATCCAACGCTGCTTATAATATATGGCACTTCGGTGAGCCAGTTTGTGGCGTGTACTAGCGAGAGGGGTATCAGGTTATCGCCATAGCACCAACAGATGGATACGAACAAGCACTGCAAGATGCAGGTATTCTCTTTATCGAACTTCCTGAGCTAAGACCTACCAAAAACAACCCGCTACAAGATATTCAATTATACCGAAAATTTATCGCTTATTTAAGCATTCGCCTCCTGATATTGTTTTAAACTTCACTATTAAGCCCAACATTTTTGGGACGCTCGCTGCTGCTACCTGCAAAATCCCTTCTATTGTCACCATCACCGGACTGGGTACTACTTGGTTGAATGCACCGCTGCTTCGGTTTCTACAACAACAACTTTACCGATATAGTCTTCCCGTTGGCGGCAGGCCGTCGTTGGGCAAAATGTGTACGACCTCACATGCCCTACGGCAAATAGGGGTGAAAGCACAACGTTGGTTGTTATCATCGGGTTCAGGTATTGATACCCAATTGTTCATTCCCGTTGCTAAGTCGTCTGTTGTACCTCGTATCTTCCGATTTTTATTTGTTGGCCGTATTTTAATTGATAAAGGTGTTACAGAGCTATTTATGGCATGGCAGCAGATACAAGAACTCATCCCTAATGCTTCGCTGAAACATAGGCCACTACGACCTACAGCATCCGCGCTGCATTCCAAAAACTTGGCAAGAAGGGCTGGCCTTACCAAGAGAGTGCATTACGGTGGCCACCAAGAAGATGAAGAATCTTTTATGGGGAAATGCGATATAGTGGTATTACCCAGTTACCGAGAAGGTTTCTCTCGAACGTTGATGGAAGCACTTGCCATGGCCACTCCTATTATTGCTACGGATGAAGCAGGGTGTAAAGAACTTGCGATCCCAAATCTTACAGGCTGGCGAATACCTGCTCACTCATCAGCGGCACTAGCGGAAGCCATGCTGGAAGCCTACCACGCTAAACCTGATGTTCTTTCCAATATGGGAACCGCTGGAAGGCAATTGATTGAGGACAGGTATAATGAGCAGGTTATTGGTAGTCAAGACCAACTGGTTCGTGAACTAATTCCTGATGAACAAGCGTAACTTTGGCAACATGAAAAACAGTAAGAGACGGTAAAAAGGGTGCAACTCAAATAAAACCCGTTGTGCATAGATTCCATCTACGCACACAACATCCGCCAGACTCGCTAGACTGGCGAGCAAGCAAAAATAAATAACATAAAAAGCTGAATCCTCTATTGTAAAACCCAAAGCGCACCTTGAATGGGCCACTACAAGATAGTCAATCAACACGAACCACACTTTCTTACGCTTACGACAGTTGGCTGGATAGACATTTTTACCCGCCAGGTATTCAGGGATTTGTTTCTAGATAGTATCCGGTATTGCCAGCGGGAAAAAGGATTAGTTATCAACGCATGGGTAATTATGAGCAACCATGTGCATTTGGTTGCTCGAACGGAAGAGCCACACCGCCTATCTGATGTACTGAGGGACATGAAAAAGTTTACCGCAAGGAAAATAACGGAGGAGATCAGTGGCGATGCCAAATATGAAAGCCGTAGAGAATGGCTCGCCTACCTAACGCGCTTTTTCGCAAAGCACAACGCCAGAAATCACGAACACCAGTTATGGCAACAATATAATTGTCCCATGGAGGTGAATACCATCAAGTTTGCCATGCAGAAGATAAACTATATTCACAATAATCCCGTAAAAGCTGGTATAGTGCGAATACCCGATCAATATATCTACAGCAGCGCCTGTGATTATATGGGGCGAAAAGGGCTTATAGATGTGGAAATTATTGAGGCGGCACCCGGCACCTTGATAGGTAGTCTTGCTCGCCAGTCTGGAGACTGGCTAATTGTTGCACGTAGATAGAATCTACGCGCAACGTCAAACGATAGCGTTGTGCTTAGATCGAATTTACGCGCAACTTGTCAAACGATAACGTTCCGTTGTGCATAGATTACATCTGGTCACCAGCTAATTGTTGCACGTAGATAGATGCTACGCGCAACTTGTCAAACGATAACGTTCCGTTGTGCATAGATTACATCTGGTCACTGACTAATTGTTGCACGTAAATAGATGCTACATGCGCAACTTTGTCAAACGATAACGTTCCGTTGTGCATAGATTACATCTGGTCACTGACTAATTGTTGCACGTAAAATAGATGCTACGCGCAACTTGTCAAACGAGGTTAAATGCAACGTAGATGAAACTAACGCATAACGTTTTGAGTTTCAACGTTGTGCAGATTCCATCTACGTACACAACATCCGCCAGTCCCAGACTGGCGAGGCGATAAAAATAAAAAACAAAACCATGACACAATCCAAAATCTGGCTTTCCTCACTACACATCTCCAGTCGAAGGAGCAGGAATACAAGTTGCCGAAGCGTTTGCCACCAACTGGACAGCACCGCTGGTGCCTCACGTCAATGGATTTGAGGAAGACTTGGCGCGTTATACAGGCAATACGTACGGCTGCGGCACTAAGTAGTGGCACGGCTGCATTGCATCTGGGGCTTATCCTTTTGTAGACGTTGTACTATAAGGATATTGTGTTATGCCAAAGCATGACATTTTCTGCATCTGTAAACCTAATTGTGTACCAAGGTGCTACCCCCGTATTCATCGACTCCGGAGCCAGACACTTGGAACATGGATCCGCAGGCACTAGAAGCTGCCATCCAACATTATACAGCTAAAGGACAACGCCCCAAGGCTATTATCCTGCAAGACTTTACGGTATGCCCGCCAAAATGGAAGCGATTTTGCGCATCGCAGCGGCGTATGAAATTCCAGTATTGGAGGATGCCGCCGGAAGCATTGGGCAGTCATATCGACGGCAAGGCTTGCGGCGCGTCTGGGCATTACGGCGTAAAGGCTGAGTTTCAACGGCAACAAAATCATCACTACCAGCGGAGGCGGGGCTTTGGTCAGTAACGACGAAGCAGGCATCCAGCAAGCGCGATTCTTATCCACTCCAAGCTCGCGACCCAGCACCACACTATCAACACAGCCACATAGGATACAACTACCGCCTGAGCAATGTGCTAGCAGGCATAGGCCGAGGCCAGATGGAAGCGCTCGACCAACGCATTTGCCCAGCGCCGAGCTAACTTTGAACGCTACCGCACCTTTTTCACCCAACTCAATGAACAAGGCTACCACATCCGTTTCCAAGAAGGGCTGCTCGGCGATGTTCTCCAACCAAGCGGGTTTTCTACTATCCTCATCGATCCCGACACCAATGGTGGATCACGCGGGAAACCATGCGCTTTGGCATTAGAAAAAGAAAACATCGAAGCACGCCCTCTCTGGAAACCTATGCACCTACAGCCTGTATTCCAAGACTGCGTCTATTTCGGTGAACAAACCTCCGAACGCCTTCTGGACACGGGTCTGTGCCTGCCGAGTGGCTCCAACTTAACAGATGCCGATTTTGAGCGCATTTTTGCCTGTTTAGATAGGCTGAAAACTAGCAGGTTGTAATCCACAATTTTTCCTCAAAGCGCCACTATCTCAATCCCACCCTTTCGGTATTTTCAATCCAAAAATCAAAAAGAATAAATTATCGGGTGAAACACAACATTGATATTGTGAATTATCAGCAAAACATCCAATAGTCCCGCCTACGTCTTCAACACTACTTGACGAACAAATCACCTATGCACAGACAACTGTCCGATTCGTGCCGGTGGTGGACATTGCAGAGCAGGTTGGATATTATGTAAATCGATTAGTGAGAGCTTATGTAAATTAATCAGTGAGAGTTATGTGTAAATCGATTAGTGAGAGTTATGTAAATTAATTAGTGAAGGTTATGTAAATTGATTAGTGCTGGTATATATTTGTAGCCCAACAGAGATCAAAACTATGATAATCCAGCGCCAAGCAGCAGCACACATCCAGTCTATGACCTCCTTTTTTCCGATTGTGTCTTATAGCCACGGCAGTCAGGAAAGACGACGCTGCTAAAAACGATGTTTCCAACCTATCGTTATGTGTCGCCAGAAGATCCGGACATCCGAGCCTATATCCAAGAAGACCCCGTACCTTCCTCACCAAATATGACCATCATGTGATATTGGACGAGGTGCATGTGTCCCCGAGTTGTTTTCCTACTTACAAACCCTTGTGGATCAAGCAGCGACACACCTTTACGTTTTATCCTTTCAGGATCGCAAAATTTTGTTGCGCCAAAATATCACGCAGTCGTTGGCGGGGCGTGTCGGTATTGCGCGGCTGTTCCCCCTCGATTTAAAAGAACTGACCCAAGTGCAGGTATCCGTCCAGCTACGTTCGAAGAGGCCATATTTGGCGAGGTGCATATCCCGCCCTGTATGAAAACCTCCAACTACGCCCCCTCTGGAAACCTATGCACCTACAGCCCGTATTCCAAGACTGCGTCTATTTCGGTGAACAAACCTCCGAACGCCTCTTCGACACGGGTCTGTGCCTGCCGAGTGGCTCCAACTTAACAGATGCCGATTTTGAGCGCATTTTTGCCTGTTTAGATAGGCTCAAAACTAGCAGATTGTAATCCACAATTTTTCCCCAAAGCGCCACTATCTCAATCCCACCCTTTCGGTATTTTCAATCCAAAAATCAAAGAATGTTGTAAATTATCGGGTAAAACACAACATTGATATTGTGAATTATCGGGTAAAACATCCAATAGTCCCGCCTACGTCTTCAACACTCACTTGGACGAACAAATCACCTATGCACAGACAACTGTCCGATTCGTGCCGTGGTGGACATTGCAGAGCAGGTTGGATATTATGTAAATCGATTAGTGAGAGTTATGTAAATCGATCAGTGAGAGTTATGTAAATCAATCAGTGAGAGTTATGTAAATCGATTAGTGAGAGTTATGTAAATTAATTAGTGAAGGTTATGTAAATTGATTAGTGCTGTATATATTTGTAGCCCAACAGAGATCAAAACTATGATAATCCAGCGCCAAGCAGCAATGACGTGGAGATAGACCTTTTTGAAGAATCGGCGCTCCACTTATTCACAAACAACCCGAGTTTTTTACTTATATACTTTACATTTAACCCGAGTTTTTTACATATTCATATTGCATTTAACCCGAGTTTTTTACACATTCATATTGCATTTAACCCGAGTTTTTGTTATATTTGTTGCGATTATCGCTAACAACTATGATACAACGAACCATTTGGCCCTCCCTTATTAGCCATCTTGATGCACCCACGATCACATTATTAGTGGGGCCTCGCCAGTCGGGCAAAACGACCCTACTTCGATTAATCCAGCAGTACCTTGAAAAACACACACATCGGCCTGTGCTTTTTTTCAACCTTGACGTGACTGATGACGAAAGACATTTTACCTCTCAAACTGCTTTACTGCACCGTGTTGAGCTTGAGTTTGGCCAAGGAAACCCAGGGGTTGTCATCATTGATGAAATACAACGCCTACCCGATGCGGGTCGATTCTTAAAAGGGATTTACGACCAAAACCTACCGTATAAACTTATCGTTTCCGGATCAGGAAGTCTTGAGTTAAAAGAAAAAATTGGAGAATCCTTAGCGGGTAGAAAACGATTGTTTGAACTTTACACCATAAGTATTCAGGAGTTTATTGACTATAAAACAGCTTATAAATATACGGGTAACTTAAAAAAATGGGCAACCTTAGAACCTGAAAAAGCCCGATTACTATTATTAGAATACTTGAACTATGGTGGATACCCAGCAGTAATTACATCAAGCACCAATCAAGACAAAAAGCTAATAATCAGAGAAATACAAGAAAGTTATTTAATAAAAGATATTGTAGGGTTACTCAATTTAGAAAGAGGTGATTCCTTCAGACTCATGCTATCTTTAATAGCATCAAGGATAGGCCAGCTCACTAATATCTCCTCTTTAGCAAACGAAATAGGTATTACCTCTGAAACTTTAAAAAGGTATTTATGGTATGCTGAAAAGACTTATATCATCAAAAGAATCGCCCCGTTTTTTACGAATCCAGGTAAAGAATTGCTAAAATCTCCTCATTATTATTTCATAGATATGGGGTTTAGGAATTTTTTACTCCAACAAACGGGTCTATTATCACAGACATCTCAGATTGGGATGGTTTTCCAGAACTTCGTTTGGCTTCTCCTCCAGCGTCATTTCGCTGACTCTTTTGTGGATATCCACCACTGGCGCTCGAAAGACCAAGCGGAAGTAGATTTTATTGTAAAAATTGGACTTTCGGTACTACCTGTGGAAGTAAAAGCAGGCAA
The DNA here is from genome assembly GCA_041392765.1 of Saprospiraceae bacterium. GTDB lineage: Bacteria > Bacteroidota > Bacteroidia > Chitinophagales > Saprospiraceae > Lewinella. The sequence goes on along the minus strand of JAWKLL010000022.1, from coordinate 75,676 downwards.
TCTATCTGCACCCAAAATTAGCCGTTCTTTGCATAGTTTCCTGAAAACCTACGCCCCTTCCGAGGCATGGCTGATCCACACAGGCGATTCCTTCAACCACCAGATCGGCAATACCCTCGTTTGCTTCAAATCCTGGAAGGAATTTTTGTAACCCAAAAGGGCAGACAATAGAAAAAAACCATCCTTAAGCTACCCCCGCCTCTAATTTTGAGGTATTCTCCGCTAGTTGCAATGCTTCGATGATGCCCCCAATTTGGCCTTCTACGATTTGATCGAGGTTATATAGCGTGAGGTTGATGCGGTGGTCTGTGACGCGGTTTTGTGGGTAATTGTAGGTGCGTATATTATCCGAGCGGTCGCCTGTACCGACAAGGCTTTTGCGGTTGCTGTCCTGCTCTTTCTGGAAAGCCTCCCGCTGCTGATCTTGTATGCGTTGTAGCAATTGCGCCATAGCGATCTCCCTGTTTTTATGCTGGGAGCGCCCATCCTGACTCTCCGACACAATGCCTGTGGGCAAGTGGGTGATGCGTATAGCTGATTCTGTTTTGTTGATGTGCTGTCCTCCTGCTCCACTGGCGCGAAACGTATCCACTTTCAGGTCGGATTTCTTGATGTCCACGTCTTCCAATTCTAGTTTGGGCATAACGGCTACCGTGGCTGCCGACGTATGTACGCGCCCCTGCGACTCGGTTTTGGGAATGCGCTGAACCCTGTGCGCCCCCGACTCAAACTTCAAGTGCCCGAACACATCCTCTCCCATTACCTCCAACACAATTTTGTTGTACCCCCCCACGGTGCCTTCGTTCTCATAGAGCACCTCAAATTTCCACCCCTTTTCATCAAAGTAACGGGTGTACATCCGCAGCAGGTCTCCGGCAAAGATACTAGCCTCGTCGCCGCCCGTTCCAGAGCGGATCTCAAAAATCACGTCGCGCTCGTCTTCAGGGTCGCGTGGGATGAGCATGAAGCGCAGTTCCTCTTCCACTTCCTGCTGGCGAGGCAGTAGTTCTTCCAGCTCCAGCTCGGCCATTTCCTTCATCTCAGGGTCGCGCAGCATTTCCTTGGCCGTATCAATATTACCCAGCAAATCCTTGTATTGAAGATAGGCATCAGCTACGGGCTGTAGCTTTTTGTATTCCTTGTTCGTCTTCTGGAAACGATCCATATCCCCAATCACAGCGGGGTCAGAAAGCTGTTCTTCCAAATTGCGAAAACGGTCGTATATGGCACCTAACTTGTCTAACATCTCCTTGCAGGTCTTTTTCGGGGTGCAAAGATACGGATTTACCAGTAAAGTCCGCTATTGGGTGTACGAATTGACTAAAATCAACAAGGGCAGGTACGTATTGAACGTGAATTATGGATAAATATCCTACCTATATACTGTTTCTTTAAGGTAAAAAACACGAGACGTTAGTTTACGAAGCCTACAAAAGGACTTATGTCTGGACACAAATGGGTGTATAATATCACAAGACACTATTTTCCAATTAATTGCATCAATTAATTGAGAACTGCAAACCGTCGTGCTTCTTTGCCAGAAAGCGTGAAGTCCATCCTCCTCTATACCACCCCTTCGGGGTTCAAGGCTGTTCGTGATGATGGAACTTTACAATATTGCTATCCCTTCGGGATTTTTTTTATAAGGGCATGCAAGCTTTTTAACCAAACCCCGAAGGGGTGAACTGATTGTAATAAACGGTAATACAAGTATATCAAACCCCGAAAGGGGTGGCATATAATACTCAAATGACCTTGAAAACGCATCTTTGTTAACCAACAGGTTGACCAGGTGTGTTCACACATAAGGCCTACAAAAGGATTCGTAAAAGTTACGGTAATATGGTTCAAACATTTTTCACCACGATTACGCCTACGAATTCTGAAAAGCTTAGCAAGCGGTGCGGCATTTGTCGTTCAGCTTATCCGTAATTCACGTTAGCTTAGGAATGCTTAGCATTTTGACGAAAGTTTAAGACCTACTTTTACCCTACCCAACCTTCACACCCTCACACTTGTTCCACCAGCACCTCCTTCCCTTCCACAGCAACGGCCAACCGGAGAATGTCGGTTACGCCCTGAGCGACGAGTTCTGTGTCGTATTGATTTACCAATATTTGGGTGCGGGCTTCTGCCAGCCGATCGTTGATATTTTCGCCTCGATGCGGGCGCACAGCCTTGATTTCCATCACGATGCCCTTGCCTGTTGCATCCTTTGGGATGAGGCAAATGTCGTACCGCCCTTGGCCGCTCTCTCGGTTGGAACGGATGTGGTAGGAAGTATCTAAGCGCGCCAACAGCCCCAGCAGGAAGGCATGGTAGAAATGCTCGGCGCGGTTGTCTGCCGTATCGTAAAAACTGGCCACTCTCAGCACGAACCGGGCTAACCCTTCGCCAAAGGTCAACACGTCACCTGCTATGAGCGCGTCTAACAGGTCGTCATTGAAGGTGCGCCCCAAATCTTCATTGAACCAAGCCACGAGGGTGTCCTCATAAGCTAATTTTACCTCGCGGTTAGGGATGGAAAGCTGACGAATGATGCGGTAGCCTCGCCGATACTCTCCCACCACGCGTAAATAGCCAGCAAAGTACATGAGGCTGATGACGGCATCGGGTGTGGTTTCTAATCCACGGAAGGTGAGAAACTCATCCACATACACGTCTATGGTATCTCCGCGTAGCAGTGCCTCCAGTTTATCCTTGATCCCCGATTGTTGGTTGAAAAACAGCCGTTTGAGCAGGTCGTGCCCACCCGTGTTGACCCAGTAAGGTCTAAGCGTTGGTTCCTTGGCGAAAGCATAGTTGAGGATAGACCACGGGTTATAAACCGGAATACCACCGTAGCGGTAGCCGTCATACCAAGCGCGCACCTCCTCCATCTCGCGCCCATTGTAGCCGCGATGAGCCAGCAGAGTCGCTACCTCCGACTCCGTAAAGCCGAACTTATCGCTAAAGTCGCTCATATCTAAGCCCGCCTCTGAGATAAAATTGTTCAGCCCGCTGAAGAGGCTTTCTTTGGCCACCCGTAATATGCCTGTGAGTACGCCTTTGAAGAGTACTTCGTCGTTATCCTTGAATACGCCGCCCAATAGCGGGCGCATAAACTCGATCATATCGTCGTAATACCCCTTGAGCCAGGCTTCCACTAATGGGGTGTCGTACTCGTCTATCAGTAGCAGCACGGGTGCGCCGTGATGTGCGTGTAGGAGGTAAGCGAGTTTCATAATAGCGTCCCGAAAGATGAACGCTTTAACCTCTCCTGTCTTCACTACTGAGGCCATTTCAGCTAGGTGGCTGTCGTATTCAGGCGTGTTTTCCAAGCAAGTATGCCGAGCCCATTCATTGTATAGCAAGGTAGTCATGGCTTGCATGGCGGAGGTGTAGCTTCTGGCCTTTACGTCCTTAAACGACAACGTGATGACCGGATACTTCCCTTGATGCAACGTCATCATTTCTTCGTCTTGGGCTACAACCAGCCCATCGAACAGGTAACGATGATCACCCCGGCAATCGAAGAAATATCGCAGCAAAGAGAGGTTGAGCGTTTTGCCGAAGCGGCGCGGGCGGCAGTGGAGTTGTACGCCAGCACCTTCCACCACACCGCGAATGAGGGCGGTCTTATCCACATAATAGGCTCCACGATCTATAACTTGCCTGAAATCCGACAGGCTAAGCGGCGTGCGTTTCGGCATGGCGTGTATATTTAAAGACAAATATAGTAATTTTGAATGGAAGTGGGCTATAGATAAGTGATAGGGGTGTTTATCTAAGTTGGTATTATCAGGCGCGTTGGCAAGCAAGTCTTCGCCAGCAAGGAATCCCGACACGAACCTAGCTTCCGTGTATTCGGTTTTGCCATAATTTGCCAAGAAAACGCCATTAGTAGATTTCGGACACAACCTTTTAACTCACTGATTATCAATTGATTGTGAAAATAATAATTTTAACACAATTTATTGATAGTCAATCAATTAAGCCGACACGCGTCCAAAGTCCAGTTACCCTACGATGGATTCACATATAAAATCGGGAATAATACCCGTAGCGGCTATCCTTACCTCGGCATTTCTGGCACTGGTGTTTCCGGAAAGTACCAACACGGTGCTAACGCCAAACTTATTCCCTCCGAGGATGTCGGTATGCAGGGTATCTCCAACCATCAACACGTCTGATTTTTCAAACGCTCCTACTTTGCTCACGGCTTCAAAGGCATAGTTGAACATTTGGGTATCGGGTTTCCCAAAATGGATAAACTCCTTGTTCAAAATGCTTTCCACCAAACGCGCAATGCCCCCTGTGGCAATAGACACATCGTTTTTCGCCACAGGATAGAGCTTATCACTGTTGGCAATGATAGTCGGGATATTGCGTTTCAGCAACAGATTGACGCACTTGTTGATGTCTGTATTCCAGTCAAAGCCTTCGTCATCAAGGAACACCATAGCGGAAATATCCTCCAAGTCTTCCATATCTAATTCCCCCACAGGAATGGCATCCAAATTGGCTTTCACAATATAATCAGCCGCATTGGGTGTACCGAGGTAGGCCACCTTACCCTCCTTCACTTTTTGTTCAAGGAACATACGCGCCATCATACCAGAAGTGATAATCTCTTCCGGCAGGATACCAGGCAATCCCTGTTCTTCCAACCGAATAGATTGTTGCTCTGGGCTGCGGGAAGCATCATTGGTAAGCAAGCGTATGATCTTGCCCTCCGCTTTTAGTTGGTCAATGGTTGCTCCTACACCCGGTATCAAGCCCCGGTGGTTTTTCACTACTCCGTAGGAATCCAAAAAAATAACGCGGAATCCCGCAGCAATGGAAAGAAAAGAGGTCGTTTCTAACACAATATCATCAATTTAAAGATCCAGTGCCCGCAGCAGCTTATCCGCATCGAATCGGGCATCAATATGAGGTAAATGCAAGGTGAGGGCATCGTGCTGCAATTGCTCCGCAAAGGAGGTGCGGAAAAAATAATTGCCTTCCCGCACCACATAGTGAAGTAGGAAAAAACGATAGGCTTCTTTGATAAAAAGAATCTCCGCCCGAGTAAGGGTAAATGGAATGGTATTTTTTCAAAAACCGCAAGAAGCGATCTTCCATCAGTGTCTCTACATTATAGGTAAAAACGCTGCGGTCGCCTACCTCCGAAACTACGCGGCTGATAAAATAAAAATCAACGATGCGGGAACTCATCCTAAACCAATCATAGTCCCAACGGGAGAACAGCTTGCCGGTAGGTGTAACCGAAAAATTGCCAATATTCCAGTCCACAAAAACGGGTATCTTGTCAAAGCCATTAGCGTTGATTTTGTGGGTATTATTGAGAAAGTATCACATTGCTGGCGGATGTGATCGGCTTGGTGCGCAAACTCCGTATCTACCACCGCCAAGAGGGAATTAATATCTGTGGTCATGGTTTTGGACGTATTGGGCAACGTGTGTCGGATAAGGTGGCAATCGTGATGAAAATGAGCAAACTCGGTGGCTAGGTTATCGATATGTGCCTCCGACAACCGGCGAGGCAACCGCGTCTTAATGCGGATAGGGCGATAAAAAATAACCCACGCATCTACAATATCGTTTTGAAAACGGTGGAAAAATATCTGATTGCCTTTCATCAGTGCCCGCGAAAGAAAGTTCTCGAATCGAATGGGCAAGTTATTCGACAATACATTGATGATCTTGTGGTCTTCCACAAAATGCTCGTACTTACCGAAATACGACAGCTTGGCGATGACGTTATTACCATCCTCCAACTGTATTTTGTAAACATGGTTGGTGGATACCATTGCACTAATATCCGTGATACGCTTGATCGTGCGGGTGCTGTCGTATGCCATCCAGGCATAGCGGATGATCGTTTGGAAATCCATAAGAAGAAGCCACAACTTGCGGCCAGACTACCTGCCTACCTGCCGTTGGGGCAAGTGCAAAAATATAGAAATATCGTAAGTCAGAAGTTTAACAAAAAAAAGGAGCGAAAAAAAACAATAAGGATTCTTTAAACCTTGTTTTAGAAACATATTTACTCAACGCCATAACTGCCTTTCATGAAGCACATCTTTACACCAGAAGATCTCATTGCTTACCTGTATTCCGAAACCACCCTTGCCAAAAGGTTAGCCATACAGGAGGCTTTGCGCCGCGATCCGGCGTTATCAATTGAACTGGAGTCGCTGAGGATAGCGCAACAACAGTTTCCCAAAGTTCGGTTTACCGCACCCAAAAGAAGCTTGAACGCCATTCTACAGTACAGCCAATCCACCCGAATGGAGGAATACGTGCAGCCATAGCACCTTCCTTGAAGCGGTATTGATTGCTACACTATTTTCTATAAGGCCATGTAACCGCCTTTTTCTTCCATTTCCTGAAACTGATGCCAAGCTTCCTCACACAATTTGCGCGTGAGGGTTTCTATGTAATAGCTTCCTGCAGCTGGGTCCACCACGCGATCCAAATGGGTTTCCATTTGCAGTAAATGCTGTACATTGCGGGCTATCCTTCGCGAAAATGAGCTGCTATGCTCTTGGCGCACCGCATCGGCGGGTAGTACATACACGTAGTCGGCACCGCCTGTTGCAGCCGCCATAGCTTGGGTTGCCGCTTGTATCATATTGTACTCACGGTTGTCCGTTTGTGATTCTGGCGCCGTATGCGCAGCTATTGGAGGCAAAACGACTTCTTCCAAGTCATAGGCGGTTAATACATTGGCCCATAGGATTTTCAGGGCGCGAATTTTGGCGATTTCTACAAAATAGCTGGTACTCAATGCCAAAGAAAACTGCATCGCCCCGTTGGTAACTGCGGGTTCGATACCGCGTTGCATCATCTCCTCTAGATATGCAACTCCTTTCGATAGTATTAAAGCCAATTCCCGACTGGTATTCTCCACGCCATCGTGAAGCACTTGGCCGTTGACCTGCAACACCTTGAAATGAGGGGTATGCCTATCGGCAAAAGTAATGATTCTGGCCAAGGCATCGAAAGGTGGATTGGCCCAATCCAAGAGCGGGTCAAAATCTACCGATCCTTTTATGTCTGACAGCTTTAGCCCTCGGCGACGGGCGTAGTAAATTAAATGGCGAAACAGTACAGCGGGGTCTTTATCAGGATGCTGCAAAGCGAAGTGGACGGTTATAAATGCAGGCTCTACCCCTTCTAATAGAACAGCTAATTCCTGCAAATCAGGCAGGTGGTGCAACCGGAACAAAGGGGCATTCACCCCGCCTTCAAGACCTTCCAGCACTGCCGCATTTGCCTGGCCCATATCTTCTACCTCTATGTACTCCCCTACCCCCCAAGTATTAGCGATACGCCCTGCGGTCAGCGTTGGCGAAGGTGCGATCTCTTCCTCTGTATAGGCTGCGAACTGGGTAATATTGGCTTCTACCTCCCAATCTAATTCCGATAAAGGCTTGCCTTTTAAGTCTTTTATCCACTGCGCTGCCCATTCTTCTTTACTCGTCTTGGGAAATTCCTCGAATAATCCTTGCTGGCTAGCCATCTTCATCTGGTTTGGTGAGGTAACAAAGATAAATGTAATTTTTTGCCTGCCAATGACACGCAGATATACATTTTAGACATACTTTAAAAAAAACACCAACGCTATGGCGATTCTCTATCCATAAGTGCCTCTACCGCGAAGCAAATTTCATGCGGTAATCAGCTCGCACCATTCCCTTTTTGATCATTTCCAATTTGCGCTGTACCAACCGCTTTTTGAGCGGCTTTAGATGCTCTGTAAAAAGGATGCCTTCAATGTGGTCATACTCGTGCTGGATGACACGCGCATTCATACCAGAGAACTCCGCTTCGTGCTCCTTGAAATTTTCATCTTGCCAACGCAATCTGATATTAGCGGGTCTTTCCACATCGCCTCTGATATCGGGGATGCTCAGGCAACCTTCCTCATAGGCCCATTCGTCGCCCGTTTCCTCTATTTTCTGCGCATTGATGAACACCTGCTTGATGCCCTCTACTTCTCTGCCTTTTTCCATCATCTGTACCGTGTCCACCATAAAAAGGCGGATGGGTAATCCAATTTGAGGAGCAGCCAACCCCACGCCTTCCGCATGGTACATCGTCTCCCACATATTGGTCAATAATTGCGCCAGTTCGGGGTAATCCGCCGTGATGGATTCTCCCACTTTTTTCAAAACAGGTTGCCCGTAGGCATAAACAGGTAAAATCATTATGGTTCGTTTGTCAGAATCTGTATTTGGTATGCTCCAAGTATTCCTGCAAGAGGATGGTAGCGGCCATTTTGTCCACTAGCCCTTTGTCGCGCCGTTTTTTTTGGCCAATACCGCTTTGTAGCAGCGCCTCTTTCGCCTGTACAGAAGTAAAACGCTCATCCTGCATGACTATCTTTATCGCCGGAAAAAGGTTTTGCAGCTTGCGCCCTAAGCCTTCTATATGAGGTGTCAGCGCACCCAGTAGGGTTTCCATCAGCATGTACCGGATAGCCTATCACGATGGCTTCCACAGCTTCTTCAGCCAGACGCGTTCTATCCAGCTAACAACTCTTGGGTAGCAATGGTTGTCCAGCCCATTAGCAATGATTTGCAAGGGTCAGTCACCGCCAATCCCGTGCGTTTACTTCCGTAGTCGATAGCGAGTATTCGTGCCACAGGGCAAAGATACATAGTCTTTGTTTATTCCGGTAGGCTTTTACTACTTAACGTGCATTATGGATGGCGCAAATCGAACAGTAAACACGCAAACAACTGATAGTCAGTCAGATGCTTTCCGTGTAAGACACTATGTTTGTGTCGGAAAAAGAAAAAGCTTTAGATTTAGCAAAGAAACCAGTCTCACTAAACCTAAAGCAAATAATGATTATGACACAAAGTAAGCAATTTTTTGAATTACAGACAAGTGCGGCGGACTTCCATGCGGGATTGACGTACACAAGTCAAAATGGGTGGTCAGCGTATATGGGACGGAACCCATGTGAAGACCTCGATGGAGCCGAGTGGAACGGCGGCCATCAGCTCAAGGCGCTAAGTCAAAGGGGCAAGGTCACTTGCTGCTACGAGGCGGGCTTTTCGGGTTTTTGGCTGCAACGCTCGTTGGAACAATCGGGAATAAGTTACCGTGTGGTTCATCCCGGCAGATGTTCCGAGCACCGACCGCACCAAGCCCGGAAGACGGATATGGTGGACAGCTGGACGCTAGCCCTGATGCTGTCGCGCGACCTGCCGGGGGATCTACGTCCTATTGCCGGAGCAGGAAAAGATACAGTATAGTGCGTGTCCGGCAGAGCATGGCCGGGAGCAAGCGCCGAGCCATGACGCGGATTCGGTCTTTTGTCTTCCGCAGCAGGTTGGCCATCCCGGCAGAGCTGGCGAACCAAGCTGTGGACGCGCATGGCCAAAGGTGGCTCGAGGAACAATCAGCCAGCGACGAGGAACTGTCCGTGTTTGTGGATGCCTACAAAGGCATCCGACAACTCAGCCGATGCGATCGAGGTCTTGGGTGCCCGGATGAGGCGAGCGACGAATATGCGGCTCTGGAGTTGATGCGAAGCATACCCGGTGTGGAAGCAAGCTGACCTCTACCTCCTGATAGGAGAAATTGGCGACATGAGCCGTTTCAAGAACCTCGACCATATGGCGGGCTACTGCGGGTTAGTACCCGACGAGCGTTCCAGCGGGAGAAGACACGTATCTTGGGGCTGACCAAAAGGAGGAACGCCCAATTAAGGACGGCTGGTGGAAGGCAGCTGGATGGCCATACGTACGGACGACACGCTGCGACAGACCTACCAAAAGCACTGGGAGAGGGAAAGACCTCGCAGGTGGCCATCATCAAGGTGGCTCGCAGACTGCTCAATCGGATACGTGCCGTATGGCTTCATAGACGAGCCTACGACAAGATCATGCGACTAAGCCCATGAAGCCTCAAACTGAGCGGACGGCTCAACGCGACGTAGGGTTTTTAGAGGCACGCCGCCCAAAGTCCCGCAACCACGAAGCACCGGCCGAGGCCGGCACCCGTGGTGACTTTTCAGTCGGGCCATGGCTATTCCTTGGCAGGTTGCTCCCAACAGAGCCTGCCTCTGCTTCGCCATGGACACACAAGGTAGGAAAATCCTCAAGGAAGTAATACCTTTGAGGCTAGGAAAACAACAACAACCCAAAGGCTTAAAAGTCTGGGAGTATCGAGATATACAACAGTGTCTAAAAGACTACGGCTGCAACCGCAATGCTATCCCTGCGGCTCCTCTTGTGGATGACCGCTTCTTCTTGAGCTGCGGTGCAACCGTTTCAGAAGCCAGCCACTTTGTCATTTACACCGTGCGGCTTCCTCCAGGAAGACAGCTTATCAAGCCCAAAGCGGACAGCTTCCTGCGTAGTCAACTCACCTAAACAGGACATTGCGACCCTTCTGTGAAAGGTGATGAAGCATAGAGGATAGCGTAGTTGTTCTCGATTAGACCAGTCGATTTAAGTACTTTGCGGGCATATCGGGCTTGAATGGCAGGAAGTGGACGGCTGCTTCCCAGATATTTTGCCCTTTTTGAAAAAAATTGCTCTAAAGCTTGGATAACAACTATAGAAGGGATAGGAGCGGACGTGCCGACCGCAGGGAGGTACTGGAGCGGATAGCCCCGACCCTGTTTGGCAGGGGTACCCCTAAAGTGTTGACCTTTAATTTTTCACCTCTTTGGCTGTTATCCATCATTCACATTGCCACTAATACCGCCTCCAACACCTCCATCTGAGCAGCCCGCATTGTAGGGTTGCAGAAGCGGGTGGGGTCGATGCGCCAAGGTAGAAGAAGCCGTAAACTGCCACGTGCGGTAGGCATCGAGCAAAAAAGCGCGCAATTTATCGCGGCTATCAGGGTGGGTGGTTGGGTAAATAAACCCCTGCCCCGGTTTGTTCCACCAATTGTGTCAGTTCCCGAGATCAGGTAGGTAATTTAGTAGAGGGTGATAATCGGGCATCGGCAGTGAGGTAGTTGCCAATTTAGCGGTCATGATGCCTCCGTAGTTGGCTGCCGACCATGTGAGCAGCAAATTCCCCATTTGGCTCTGCGCTTGCAATGCTTCCGCTTTTTTGGCGGGTATCATCCCGTGCATCACCAGGTATAGGGTTGCAAACTATGCGTTGTAGCCACGACGACCAAATGTGACCGTCTTTCCAGCATAGTGCAATTGCAAATGAGCAGGGTTTATCTCGTGTTCGTTGATCAATTCACGCAATAAGGATAGCAACATATCTGCCGATTGTAGCCCTTCGTAAATAGATCCCGTATAGGTAATCGTAAAATGAGAACTGGCGGGTGCCGTCAAGAACCCCGATGGCGTGAAGGACATACCGTACGTACAATCACTACCTGCGGATGCTGCATACAAGCGGTTGGCTAAATCCTTTGGAAACGGTAGTAACTAAGTTGAAAACTGCGCAATAACCGACGCTGAAACCCGGCTAGCAACGGAAACCACGCATCGCGGCGCACAGGATGTACGGCCAAATCCCTGAAGTCTGCGATCCAATACAAGTGTGGGAACTTTCGCTTCAGAGCGATAACAAACGATATGGTCGGCTTCCCGAGACAGGAAGTAGGAACTGAAAATATGCGTGATTCCTTCTGCCTGAATCAAAGTAGCGGCATCGACAACCCCTTGCCGAATATATCCGTGCCCTCCATCCCCTGTGAATAACACAAGGGGTAGGAATGGTATAATGCCTTGAAATGATCAATTTTAATTTGTCTTCCTTCTCTGCGATTCTAAATACGCGATAGATTTGCCTTTAGCAGCGCGTTGGGTTCGCATATCGCTGGTAGGCACGTAATGTGAATGTTCGTTTATCGCAGGGTAGGAAGGGTCTTTGGAAAAGAAGGAAGCATTGGAGGATGTCTGTACCCATACTTCATCAAAATGCCGTCTAAAAATAGTACATCTGATAAATCCGCTGCACACTCACGGCCTGCACAGGGAAATTTATACGCTTGTATCAATATTTTCTTGGCAGTACTCATGAGGTCGTATGCTGACTAGCCAATTGTTCAATATGCCTAGTCAAACAGGATGAATCACCAGGCTGGTTAATTCATCTGTTGCCTTTGAATCGAGGAAACTCTCTTGACGGTAAGCCCAGGTCGTCCGTTCCATGCATTGTGGTACAAGCGAATAATACCACCAATACATCCAATGCGGTTGCCCGGATGTTGATACGCAGTGTCTCCAGCAAGTTCATCACAGTAACGTCAATACCCGTTTCTTCCTTTATCTCCCGTTGCAAGCAAGCGGTCACCGTTTCTGGCCGCTGAGTTTACCACCCGGCGAAATCCCATTCGCCATGCTCGTTTTTAAGAGCCTTTACCACTTCTATGAAAGAACACCTTTCGCTAACCGGAAACCGCTTAGCAAACAAGTCGGAGGGCAACAAGCGTCCAATGGTGGCGAGGTAAAGTTTTTAATTCCTGTGCGCATGAATAATTAAGAGATTACGTCAGTTTTCAGAAGAGTCGAGGCAGCAAATGCAAGAGTTTTTTTACTAACCGGCTTTCTGGCACTAAGGCTTTCATGGCTTTTACCAAAGCGATGGTGTCTTTTCCTTCCACTGCTAACTGTATCAAGTGTTCGAAATTTTGGCAAACCTCGTCGTAGCTGTTTTCCCGTACCTCTGCCTTTTTGATTTTGGGATGATGAGTAGGAATCAACCCTTCATGGGCATCTAATAGTTCCTCGTAAAGTTTTTCACCAGGTCGCAACCCTGTGAACTGAATTTCCACGTCTTCCCCGGGTACTAGCCCCGCCATCTGTATCATCTTCCGAGCCAGATCAACAATCTTGACGGGTTCGCCCATATCGAAAATAAAGATTTCACCGCCGTTGCCCATAGCCCCTGCTTCCAATACCAACTGGCAAGCTTCGGGTATGGTCATAAAAAAGCGAGTCACATCAGGATGGGTAACGGTCACGGGTTGCCGTTGTTCAATCTGCCGTTTAAAAATAGGAATCACCGAACCGTTGGAACCTAGCACATTGCCAAACCGCGTTGTAATAAACTGAGTATGCTGATTTTGGGTACTTCCATTCAGTGCCTGCACGTATATTTCAGCCAGCCGCTTGGAGGCACCCATGATATTGCTGGGGTTGACAGCCTTGTCCGTGGAGATCATTACGAACTTCTTCACACCATAATAAACCGCCAAATCGGCCATATTCATCGTACCATACACATTCGTTCGTACGGCCTCCGAAGGGAAAGCCTCCATAATGGGTACGTGCTTGTAAGCTGCGGCATGAAAAACATAAGCGGGACGATACTGCTCGAAAAACTGCTGCATCACAGCACGATCTTTCACATCGCCAATCATGGGTTTGAATACGCCCTGCTCTACGGCTTCTTTCAGCTGCAGACCGATACCATGCAGCGGTGTTTCCGCCTGATCAACGCCTATCAATAAACTGGGTTGGTAGGGAAGCAACTGGCGCACAATCTCGCTACCGATAGAGCCTGCACACCCCGTCACCATGACTACTTTGCCGCGAATGCCTGCTTCTATCCCTTTTTGATCCAACTGAATGGGAGGACGGTTGAGCAAGTCTTCAAAATTGATTTCTACTAACTGCCCTACTTGCAAGGTATCGTTGAGCCATCGCTCCGTGGGGGGTACCTTTAGTACGTGTACTTGGTTTTCTAAACAGTTTTCAATAAAACGAAGCCTTCTTTCCTCCGGTAGATCATTGATGCCGATGATAGCATATTTGATATTGAATTTGCGAATAATATCCGCAAATGATTTCCCTGGGTTGAAGATGCGAATACCATTCAGGTATTTTTTGTGTACCCGTTCATTATCATCGAAATAGGCTACCACTTTGTAGTTGTGGCTGGTGTTGTGTTTCAACACGCGCTCGATCATAGCACCCAGTTCCCCCGCACCAAAAATAACCGTATTGAGGCGAGAAACACTCTGCATACGAAGCTTATCAAAGAGCAATCGCAACAGAATACGGAAGCCGCCAGATAGAAAAAGTAAGATAAAGTAGTCAACTAAAACAATGGGCAACAGGTCTTCTCTCGCCAAAGAAGATGGAATAAAATAGACTAACAACAAAAAGAGGAAAGAAGAAGTGGAAATAGCTAAAAACACATTGAGGTAGTCCTTTTCCCCTACATAGCGGATAATCAACAAGTATGTTCTAAACCATACAAATGCCACCCCACGCAGCAGTAACAATGCGATAGGTGCCCAAGTAGTCAGCAAATTAATACGCTCCCATTGGAAATGGTCGGTCAGTAGCAGGGCAAACGTAAAAGAGAACAAGGCAAACACCATGTCGGAGGCCAGCACCAACAACTTGGTGACATAACCCGCTACCGGTCCCGTTCCTAAAATATTATGTTTAGCAGAAAATTTCATAGGGTATCGATCTGTACAACTGGCTGTTTACAGCTTATAGTCTGATAAAATAAACTGTTCAACTTTTGCGAACCATAAATTGAACAGCTTATTTTATCGCCACTTTGTGCAAGCTAGGAAGTGAGCATAAGAAAAGCATATTATTCCATCCCACTCCCTAAAAATCAGGGTAAACCAACAGGGTTTTTACCCGTTCAGCAACTTAGGGTTCATACCCATATTGGAAAATCCTCCATCATGGTAGAGGTTTTGCATGGTGACATAACGGCTCAAATCACTGAACATCATCACGCAATAGTCGGCGCAAGCTTCGGCTGAGGCATTGCCCAATGGCGACATTTTATCAGCATAATCAAAAAATTCCGTAAAGCCCTTGACCCCCTTACCCGCAGTTGTCATAGTAGGCGACTGGCTAATGGTATTGACGCGCACGTGGTTGCGCTCGCCAAAGTGATAACCAAAACTACGTGCGAAGCTCTCTAGCAAAGATTTACTCTCGGCCATCTCGCTATAATCAGGAAAGGTGCGCTGCGCAGCAATATAAGACAAGGCCAAAATAGAACCCCAATCGTTCATAGCATCTTGCTGCCAAAGCACCTGCATCATCTTGTGGAATGAAATAGCCGACACATCGAAAGTCTTCTGCATCCACTCGTGGTTGAGGTCGGTATAAGGCTTATTTTTTCGCACATTCACGGACATACCAATAGAGTGGAGTACAAAATCCAATTTGCCTCCCATGGTTTCCTGGCTTTGCGCTACCAGGTTATTCAAATCCTCCATACTAGTGGCATCGGCGGTAATGATAGGGGCATTTAGCCGCTCCGACAGCTCATTAATAGCGCCAAAGCGCATGGCCACAGGGGCATTGGTTAGTACGATCTGTGCACCTTCCGCTGCGCAACGTTCTGCCACTTTCCATGCGATAGACTGGTCGTCCAAAGCACCCGAAATGATGCCGCGTTTGCCAGCTAAAAGATTATTTGCCATATTGTATTAACGTTTGATGAATAGTAAATTTCTCTGAATTTTGCCGCTCTCCCCTTTACTATAGTATGGGGATACAAGACGCAAAGATACTTTTTTTCACTAGGATCGTATCTATAAACTAGTTGGATAGCCGCAAATGCCTCTTTTGCGCAAACAACTCGAGTGCAAAATCCAACTTGCCATTATTTTCACGTTGTATTTGTGGCTTGAATCCACGTATTTTGCGGCATGGGAAAAAAGAATCATTTAATAAAATGGGCAGGCTTATGCTACGGTATCTTGCTCTTCAATATCGCACTTATGGGGCAGGAGACAAATCGCATGTATCTTCACGAGGGCTGGCATCTCCGGTCGGCTGCTTTTGAACAAGCATCTCCTCTATTGGTGAGCGTTCCGGGAACGGTGCAAGAAGAACTCATACGCAGCGGACTGATACCCGACCCCTACTACGGCACCCATGAAAACGACGTGCAATGGGTAAGCGAGGAAGACTGGGTGTATGAAAAGGAATGGACGATGCCCGATGCTGTAACCAACCAAAACCACCACTTGGTATTGGAGGGCGTGGACACTTATGCCGATATTTGGCTCAATGACTCGCTGATAGCAAAGACCGACAATATGTTCCGCACTTGGCGTATCCCTGTTGATGGTATTTTGCGCCCCGGCAGCAATCATTTGAAGGTCGTGCTCCATGCGCCTTCCAGTGTATTGAACCCCATCGTGGAACAATTCCCGTACGCACTCAACAAAACGGCGGCTAATGATACCGGCACCCCTCGAACTGCCAACTTTGCCCGCAAAGCCCAATTCCAATTCGGATGGGACTGGGGCTTGCGATTGGTTACGCTCGGTATCTGGCGACCCGTATATCTAGAAAGCTGGACCTCCGCCCGCATCAACGATATGCAACTACACCAGCAAACCCT
Source organism: Saprospiraceae bacterium (assembly GCA_041392765.1). Taxonomy (GTDB): domain Bacteria; phylum Bacteroidota; class Bacteroidia; order Chitinophagales; family Saprospiraceae; genus Lewinella. The sequence continues at coordinate 59,369 of JAWKLL010000022.1, read as the reverse complement.
CAGCCCTGAGAAGGCGGATATGCAAGCTCACATCCATGTAGCCATAACCGATACTGCCACCTACGAACTCGTCATCAAGGATGTGGAATACCGTTGGCATTACGCCAAAAGGCAGTTGCTACCCGGCGAAAACCGGATAAAAATGAACTTCCGCATGGACAAGCCCCGCTATTGGTGGCCCAATGGACAAGGAGAACCCCACCGCTACCATATCGTTTGCGAACTAAAGCGCAATGGAGAGGTCATAGATCGATTCTACCGAAAAATTGGCCTGCGAACCGTAGAATTGGTAGAACGCCCCGATGCCTACGGCACCAGCTTTTTCTTCAAGATCAACGGCAGGCCCGTTTTCATCAAAGGAGGTGCCTATATACCGCAAGATGCCATACTGACGCGCATCACCCCCGAGCAAAAAACAACCCTGCTGGTGGAAGCCCGCGATGCCCACATGAACCTCATCCGCGTTTGGGGTGGCGGCATCTATGAAGACGAACATTTCTACGACCAATGCGATTCGCTGGGGTTGATGGTCTGGCAAGATTTTATGTTCGCCTGTGCTGGCTATCCCGGCACACAAGACTTCCTCACCAATGTAGATGCGGAACTGCGGGACAATATCCGTCGATTGCGCAACCACCCCTCCATCATCACTTGGTGCGGCAACAACGAAGTCTTTTTAGCCATGCATCATTGGGGCTGGCAGCGGCAGTTCAACATACAAGGCAAGGACGAGGAAGATATGCTACGCAGTTACGACCGCCTTTTCAAAGAATTGATTCCCTCGGTACTCCAAGAGGAAGATCCTCAGCGCCCCTACTCCCACACAACACCCACCAAATCTTGGACAAAACCTGCCGACCGAGGGCATGGCACCCTCCACTATTGGGGCGTGTGGCATGGACCCGACGACTTCTCTGGTTATGAAACCAAGGTAGGCCGCTATATGAACGAGTATGGTTTTCAGTCTTTCCCGGAGATGGCTACCATTGCCGCGTTCGCCGATAGCAGCCAGTGGTCATTGGATAGCCCCGTCATGGATCACCACCAAAAAAGCTATATAGGCAATGGCCTCATCGGCAAGTTTGTGGAGCAATACGGCCAACCCGCCAAAGATTTCGAGACATTTGTCCTACAATCGCAGCAAGTACAGTACGAGGGTATGCGGCGGGCAATCCTTGCGCATCGAATGCGCTGGGGATACTGCATGGGTACCACCTTCTGGCAACTCAACGATTGTTGGCCAGGGCCTTCCTGGTCAGCCATCGACTATTATGGCCGCCATAAAGTGTTTTTCAAAGAGCTGCCCAATCTCTATGCTCCTGTGGTAGCTACCGCCGTGGGCAACGCCAAACACCCCGGCTTAATGCTGATTTCAGACAGACCTTCGGCGGCTATGGTGGAAATGAAGTGGGAAAAACGCAAATTATCCGGGGGCAACGTCTTGTCCAGCGGCGTGAAAAGCGTCACCGTGCTCCAACCCGGCGCACAACTGCTCACTCCCCCAGAGGGGATGATACCTGCTGCGGATGAGTTGACCTCCGTCCAACTCTATATCTTAGACGACCTTATCTCGGAATTTAAATGGGATGGCAGGCAAACGCCCATGGCGTTGCCCGAAGGCAACTGGCCGCAGTTTCCGGAATTGGTTAGGTAAGGGGAAAGGGGTATCTTTGTTGGATGTTAAAAAAATGCAAAATTTCCATCGGTCGATAGGAATTCTATCTTTGAGTATGGCAAAAAAAACAGAGCATAAAAGTCCACTTAGTAATTACACTACACCGTTACAAACAAATCCTCCAGCGTGACTTCGGAGTAAATCTCATCCTGATAATGCACGTTGCGCACTGCGGGCCAGGTCGTGACCAAGGTCGTCACCACACTTTTCTTCGTTCCTGTCACCTGCTGAAAAGCACTCCTTTTTCGGCGCAGAGTAGCGGCGTAGTCTTTTGTAAGTACAAATTCATGATGAGAAAATTTGACCTCACAACAGTTCACCATGCCATCTTTCCTATCAATCAGTATATCGATTTGGGCACCTGGCACTTCGTCATTCCCTTGATGATACCAAGATGACACCTGTGTAAAAGTACCCTGCAACCCCATTGCCTTGATAATTTGCGGAATATGCAAAAAACAAATATTTTCATACGCATACCCACACCAAGCTTGGTAATCTGCATGAGACGCTATTTGCTGGAACGTGTTTTCCATGCCCGACTTATTGCTTCTTATGAAACGGAGGTAAAAAAGAGAGTACATATCCGTTAGCCTGTACATCGTTTCCTTCACCTTTTTTTGAAAAGGGCGGTAGCTGATAACAAATCCGCTATCTGTGAGTTCTTCCAACGCTCGGTTAAAAGTGCCGTCGTATTTTAGTCCAGACTGTTTGGCCAACTTACCCCTTGTTAATCCGTAGGGCGAGCGAGCCAATGCCTCTACTATGGCCTGATGATGGGAGGCGTTTTTGAACAAGGAATGATAGACTTGTTCAAACTCACTAAACAACAGCCCAGTGCTGGAAAAACATATCGCATCAATTTGTTGATCTACACTTTTACCTTCCGTTAATTCATTCAAATAAAACGGAATCCCCCCCATTACCATATAAAGCCTAACTAATTGAAAATGAGATAATTTTAAACGCTTCGCCTCGCAATAGGCAGCAGTTTCTCCCAAATTAAAAGGCTTTAGCTCTATTCTTTTTGTTACCCTATTGTATAAGCCTCCTTTCGACCTCAACAACTTTTGCTTAATCCATGAAGATTTTGAACCACAGGCCACCAATACCACATTTTTCATTTTAGAGGCATGTTGATTCCAAAAATAATCTAATGCCGCTACAAATCCCGAACGAGGGCTATCCAACCAGGGCATCTCATCTATAAACACAACAGCCTTGTTTTTTTGGGTAGTTGCAATCTTGTGCAGATAATCCGTCAGATACGAAAACGCTTCATTCCAATTCCGAGGGGAGTGGTAAACTCCGTCCCCTTTCGTCGCCCTCATATACTCCGCCATGAAATGCCCCAACTGTACACGCATCGGCTGCTCATAAGAACCCGAAAAGGAAAAGACTAAATGCTCCTTAAAGTATTCATAGATCAAAAATGTTTTACCTACTCGCCGCCGTCCATACACCGCTACAAACTCCGCCTGCTCCGCCTGCATTACCCTATCCAACAGAGCTATTTCTTGCTTTCGCCCTATTATTGCATGTCCCATTTGTCCTATATTTGGAAAAATCTACTCAAAAATACCACATTTTTCCAAATATAGAATTTATATCTGGAAAAATCTACCTAAAAAGACCACATTTTTCCAAATATAGGCATACGCTTAGGGCATGCCCCCCCGGCAAAGCCGTGGGGTCGCGCTGTCCACTCATAGCCATACCTCCGCAAGCTACGGCATGGCACCCGTTCCCATCGCTCATGCGGGCACACCCAATATTCATACGGGGTTGTTGAAGATCAGCTAAGGGACGGGAAAAATTTAGACTTATGCTAAGAGTATGTCTAAATTTCTCTGATTGAGCGAGAGCGAGAAAATTTTGTTCTGTTCGAGGCGGAAAGCGCAGTCGATGCCGGAAGCATCGACGAGCATTTCTAACGAAGAAAAGGGCAAAATTTGCTCCCGATAGCTATCGGGATAGCCAATTGAGAGAATTTTAGACATACTCTAACATTTAAATATACTTGCTCCCCTCTTTCACCGTGAGTGCCGGCAACTCATGAGCGTGAATAAATGCGCGCACAGCTTGGGGGTTGGTTTTGCTATATTGCCGCAAGGCCCAACCTGCTCCTTTTTGCACAAAAAATTCCCGACTGTGGCTTTGGTGCAAGATGTAAGCGAACAACAAATCTGAACGAGTCTGTTCTTTAGCGTGCAATTGAAAGATAATAGCACTGCGCTGAAGCCATATATTATCGGATGTAATCCATTCATGAGTAGTTGCTTCCATCAAGTGCGGATGTCGAAAGAGCACTGAAGCCGCTAGGTGAGGCGCCAACCAGTCCACCGTATCCCACCACGATAGTGTTTGGATAAGGGACGTTAACATCGGCAACCAATCTTCCCCTAACTGCTTTTTTTTAGGAATGAGTATATCGCCCAGCAAGTACTGCAATTCTCTTGGATTGCCAGGCTGAAAACACAAGCCCGCCAACTCCATCCACTCCGTCGCGGGAGGTAAACCGTGTTTTTTGAGCAATTGCTGTACCAACGACTTGCGCAAAGGGGAATTGATGCCGAAAAAAGGAAATTTATGACGCATGTACGCCTCCATTGCAGGAGCATACGCAGGATTGGCGTTAGCTTCCAATAGTTGTTGGGCGTGGAAGAAGAAATCAGTTGCCGTCATCGACTTATATATTACTCATTACCAATTCGTTGCGCCAATGCCACAAATTCCTGTACGGATATTTGTTCGGGTCGTTTTTCAAAAATCGCCTCCGCTAATACCGCTGGAGGAAATAGGCTTTTGACGCTGTTTCTCAACATCTTCCTACGTTGACCAAATGCCAATTTCACTACCTGCCGGAAAGAAGGCCACACTTCATCCGACACTAAGGGTACTTCCCGCCGAGCCAATCTAATCACCGCTGACTGTACCTTGGGTGGCGGATTGAAGTTGCCCGCCCCTACCGTAAACAGGTATTGGGTGTCGTAAAATGCCTGCACCAAAACACCGATTACACCATAGGTCTTGCTGCCGGGCTGCGCCACTACCCTGTCAGCCACCTCTTTCTGAAACATGCCCACCATTTCAGGCACCTGATGGCGGTAGTCGATGGTTTTGATGAGTATTTGGGAGGATATGTTGTAGGGATAATTCCCGATGATGGCAAAACTATCAGGAAAATGATCCGATAAGCGCACTTTCAGAAAATCGGCTGCGATAATATTTGCTGGTGCTAATGCCGGGTAGTGTTGCTGTAAATAATCCACCATATCGCGGTCGGCTTCCACTACTTTTAGCTGAAAATCTTTTTCCAACAGATACTTCGTCAGCATCCCCTTACCGGGGCCGACCTCTAACACTGCGTGGTAAAGATTTGTCCACTGCAAAGCATCTGCTATGCGCTGGGCGTACATTTCGTTTGTAAGAAAATGCTGACCGTAAGACTTTTTTGCTTGCACTGGCGTTGTTGTTTTTTCCTCTAGTTGCGAAGGTACTTTTTCCAATGGTGTTCACCAATCTTAGCACAAATAAACTACCTTTGACTGGTAATCTTTCACTCCCCGATTGAAGTAATACAATGAAGCATTGGCTATTCATGGTAGTTTTTATTGGCTGCAACCTGCATATACAGGCACAAGATGCGTTGGCGGAAGCTGTCTATCTTAGCAATCAAGGTGCTTATGAGGCATCCGACAGTATGCTTGCCCACTACATTGACCAACACCCTCAACGCAAATACGATGTGGCGCGTGCTTGGTATTTCCGCAGTTACAACCTCATGCAATTAGGGCAATTCGAAGAAGCGCGTTCCGCCAATGACAAATCCATCGACCTACGTGCCCAACTCCGCACCATGGACACCGCTGAAAATTTCCTGCGTCATGCTCAAATCGATTTGCGTGCTGGCCTCTACGACCAAGCACTCAACGATGCCCAGCAAGGAATGCAAATGCTTATTGAAAACCCCGTCCTTTATGCAGAACTGAATATAGCCGCAGCCCACGCCCTCTACCAAACAGGGCAATCCGCCGAAGCCATCAACTACCTACAAACAGCCGCCGATATCATACAAGTGGAACTACACCCCAAAGAAGCACTTTTCGGTCACACCAGCCTCCGAATTGCCAACCTCTATGCACGCATGAGTATATATGAGCAAGCACTCCGCCACTACCTCTCCGCTTTCTCTTCTTCTATGGACAATCCCTCACGTGGCAAGGCACTTATCTTGTCATGGTATGTCTATCATCGGCAACAACTCCAAAAAGACAAATCCCAATAGCTTCTAATTCCCATCAAGAGATTATCATTGCTAAACACTCCCTTATACTCCTACTATACTTTTACACCTCGCCTCTAAGGAATCCGCCATTGCGTGCATTTCATACTGGCGCATCCCATCTATGACAAGCAGCACCCTATCGGGATGTGCAAAAAAATCTGCACAAAAAGCCTCGTTCTTCAATGATGTTTCTAGCTTGACCAACATCTCTTCCGCTTGGTCTTGATCGGGAAAACCTGCCCAGAGCGGCATCCACTTCCTCGCCTCACCGGGCAATGCGATAGGCACCCATGCCTCGCTTTTAGCAATATAACATGCTTCGGTTTCATCCCAAAGTTGTGCATTACATTCATACACGAGCAACTCCAAGCGGTTCACCCAATCAACAACTTCCCACTGCAATGTTTCCCCCAAAGCGGCTACCCGCTCTAACATCCACCCCCAGATAGCTTGCCCATCTGGCGAGAACACCTGTAGGCCACCTTCCTCGTACTTCAGTAGTCCTGTAAACTCATCTTCCCATTGGGCGGCATGCTGTTCCATGACAAGTAATACATCTTGGAATATTTCTTTCGATACCGCGCCATGTGGCTCGCCCCATTTGTTTTCCTGCCAGTATGCCAATAAAAACGCGGCTTCACAGAGCGTGATACGAGTGTCGCTTCCCTTTACTTTCTCGGGTATCGTCTTGCTTACAGCAGCAGCGCGTTTACCTGCTGCCACACAAGCCAACAGGTTGGATGCAGTTGTACTGTTCGTATCCAACATAGGCTCGCCGTTTTCCACTAAAAGGTTTATCATAAGCGTATATATATAGGCTTGCCCATTGAACAAATTATCAAATTATAATATTTTCAATATAAATGATGATAATTACCCAAACAAAAACGAACTATGCCCGTATAAGGGATAAGAAAAAAACAGATTCAGCATTTGTCAAAGAGAATCGGATGAATAAGTGGTTCATTTAAAGCGTTTTATCCCATTTATTTGACTATGAAAATGCTGAATTTATTTTTTTCCCATAAGTAGTTGAACAAACATAAAACACCCGTTGAAGGGTGCATTTACCTTAGTTTTGTAAACGTGTTAATCCATGAAAAAGTTACAGTACACAACCATCGCCTTTCTTGTATTGGCAGTATTTGCCTCGTGTACAAGAGAAGAGGAAGATTTGAACAGCGAACTTGAAGCCGTGCTTGAATTAGCCGACCCTGTAAATGGCAAGTCGGGTTTTCTGATGCCAAAAAGCTTCGACTTCAACAGCATTCCACAAGATCCCAACAATCCGATTACTGCCGCAAAGGTACAGTTGGGTAAGTTTCTGTACCATGAAACAGGCATCGCACAAAATCCCATGCAGGAGGAAGGGCGCGGCACTTATTCCTGCGCTACTTGTCATTTTGCTAGTGCTGGTTTTCAAGCAGGGCGCTTTCAAGGTATAGGCGATGGCGGCAGCGGTATGGCCAACAATGGTCTCGATCGGAATCGTTTCCAATCTTACTCCGGCGACATACTGGATGTGCAACCCATCCGCACCCCCACGGCGATGAACGCTGCTTACCAGGAACTCATGCTTTGGAACGGGCAATTTGGCGCTACTGGCATGAACGAAGGTACCGAATATGCTTGGACAGCAGGCACACCTAAAGAAAACAACCACCTTGGTTTTCAAGGATTAGAAACCCAAGCTATCGCTGGTTTAGGTGTACATCGATTGGTCATTAATGAAACGCTTATCAATGAGCTAGGCTATCAATCCATGTTTGATGCGGCTTTCCCACATATACCTGCGTTGGAACGCTACACACCCGTTACAGCCGGGTTGGCCATCGCGGCTTACGAACGCACCCTACTATCCAACCAAGCCCCATTTCAGCAATTCCTTGAAGGCAAATACAATGCCATGAGCAACCCCGAAAAAAGAGGAGCTATCTTGTTTTTTGGCAAAGCACAATGCGCTAGCTGCCATACAGGGCCAGCCCTTAGTAGTATGTCCTTCCACGCTATCGGTATGGGCGACTTAGACCTATGTCCCGAGGAGACGTTTAAAACCAACGCTACTGTGGTAGAAAACCAAGGCCGCGGAGGCTTTACCGGCAGAGAGGAAGATAAGTTTGCCTTCAAGACACCCTCTTTATACAACCTCAAGGATTCTCCTTTTTATGGCCACGGTGCCAGCCTGCGTACGTTGCGCGATGTAGTCGTATATAAAAATCGGGCTGTCAAGGAAAATCCTAGGGTATCGGATGTCTATCTATCACCTCTTTTTGCTCCACTTGGTCTATCAGCCAGTGAAATCGATGACCTCACCGCCTTCCTTACTTGGTCACTTCACGATCCTAACCTCAAACGCTATGAACCAGACTACCTACTAAGCGGGCAGTGCTTCCCCAGCAACGACCCACAATCGTCGGAAGATCTCGGTTGTAACTAACTTGGCTTATTTTTCCTAAAAAAAATGCTGGCGCAAATCACTGCGTCAGCATTTTTTTATTGAAGTTGTCTAGAAATTACTAGCAATAATACCCAATTAAATTTCAAGACACACTCTTAGATCGCTATTTTCCTCCCATCATCAAGGGATGTTAATTAAATAGATTTCCATAATTACTATCCCCATTGTTGGAGCGTGTCTGCGATTGCGCATCGCGGCTCGTCAATGAGTCTAAGTCTAAGCCGCCTTTGGCCTTGCCTTCACCCAGCAGCATGATGGTGCTTTGCTGTTCCCACTGCTCCAGCATTTTGAGGCCTTCTTCCTCAAAGACCCCGTTCTGTAGATCAACAGAGTTCATAAAGTTGGCCGACATTTCCATGAAACGCTCCATTTCGCCCACTTTGCTGGCTACATCTTCCGCCACCGCTTCCATTGCCATATCGAACATGGCACGCTGATCGGGGTCGCCAGAGATCACACTCATCGCAGATTTCATGGCCGAATGGCTGGCGCGGATGGCTTTGCGCTCCTGCTCTTTGAGCTTCACTTGGTCTTTAGTGTCTTCCAAAAGTATTTCGGAATTGTCGTGCATTTTATTCAAGATGCGATACAGAATCTCCATGCGCTGGTGGAGAACGGCATATTTCTCATTGCTTTCCTTCAAGCGGGCAGCCTTGCGGGAAGAGAGGATCATTTGCTGCTCCATATTCTTCTCCTTTGCGGCGCTGGCCAACTTCATCTGCTTGCCAATTTCCGCATTGTTTTCCTCCATCAAGGTACTCATTTGGCGCATTTGGCCACGCAGTTTGCCTATCTGCTCCCTCATTTTCACCAAATTATCCTGCAGGTCTTCCACATAGTTCTTCAGGATGCCGATGGGGTCGATATTAACAAACATACTGGTGAGGCCCCGCATCACACTCTTGTACATATAGCCTACTAACGCCCGCATCTTGGGGTCCAGCACCATATAAACGACTACCCCCAACACCGCCAAGGTACCGGCGAGGTAGAGCGTATTGGCCAAGATGGCACCCCAGTTAATGGCGGTCAGTAGGTAGCCACCCGCTGCAATAAGGGCAGCTAAAAAAATCAACCCGGTTATACCTTCCGGGCGTTTCCAAAACGATTTCTCGGTTTGCATGTTTGGCATTTCTGTGGACATATCAGTTGTTATTTTTTGCGATAATTACAAAATGCGATTGATATCCTCTACATCGCTGTCAATTTGGTTCAACAGCGCTTTCAGGGTGGTTTCAAAACGCTCGCGTACATCTTCTATGCCTGCCTGTGCACTGGCAATGGCATCATCCGACGACGCGATGGTCTGCTCCGCCTGTACTTTTAGGCGCATCAGTTCTTCTATCTTGGCATCGTACTCTTTTACCTTCTGCTTCAACACTTCCACCTCTTTGCGCTTGCCCTCCACCTTCGCTTTCACTTGTTTTTGCAGTGCATCGTGAAAGGAGGTTTTCTCTTTTTCTAATACCTGACGGTAGTGCGCCGCCGTTTTTAACAGCTTGTCTTTCGTCAGCCCCATCGTGGTAGCCGTAGCAAAAGCAGATTTGAAGGCCATTTCTTCCTCCATATTCAAATCCTGCAACCGACCTAGCGATTGTTTGAACTCCAAATAATCAAAGCCGGGCAGGTTCTCCCGTTCCAAGGCTGTCACCAACGACTCCATACTGCGTTCGTCCAAGCCGTGATGCGATCCAAATATATCTTTCATCTTCATAAATTTTCAAAGCCCCAATTTCATGTCTTCTACCCCCTTCCTCCATTTTTTATAGACATAGCCGCTGTTTTTATCGCCCAATTCATCGATCACTCACCCCTCAATCCCCATCCCTTCACAATTTTCCAACTTCACCCTTGTCAGCAACAATATTTTCAGGACTTTCAACATCAAACCAAATCAAACGGACGAAACCCATCAAACCACATCAAACCAAATCAAACGGGAGAAGCCCATCAAACAACATCAAACCACCTTTCCCACATATACACATATACACATTTCCAACATATACACATATACACATTTCCAACATACACACTCCCCTACCCTCTCTTCCTCCTAATCGCTTCCAAGTACAACAACTCATATTGCCGAGCACTTTGCGCCCAACTAAAATCCTGCTGCATAGCGCGATACACCATGCCCCGTATGTGGTCAGGTCGGTCGTACCAAGTACTCACAGCCCAGCCAATCACCCCGGTCAGCGCATTCGCCGACAGGTCATTAAACTTGAAGCCTGTTCCTTCCCCTCTGTGCTCATCGTACTGCGTCACCGTATCGGCCAGCCCGCCCGTGTTGCGTACAATGGGCAGCGTACCGTATTTCAGGGAATATAGCTGATTCAAGCCGCAAGGCTCAAAACGAGACGGCATCACGAAAAAATCCGACCCTGCCTCAATCAGGTGTGCCAAAGGCATTATCATAGCCTATATAGGGGTACCCACCCGCCTTGGGTAAGTGGTTGGCAGTTCCATGTATTTGCCTTCCAAGGCTTTATCACCCGACCCCAATACCACTATCTGCATGCATTTGGCGCAACACACGAGAATGGATTCATAAAACACGTCCAACCCTTTGGTCAGAAAACGGCTCACCACGCCCAAGATAGGCAGGCGGGCGTTGACCTCCAATCCGAATTTTTCCTGCAAAGCTTGTTTGCATACCGCCTTGCCGCGCATATCCTCCACCGAATAGGTAGCAGGAATAAAGGTATCTGTTTCCGGATCCCACTCGTCGTAGTCCACCCCGTTGAGGATACCCGTGTAGGCATCCCATTTTGCGGTTCAACATTCCATTCATGCCCATACCCAAATCCGTACTCTGGTTTCAAAAGCATAAGTAGGACTTACCGTGTTGACCATATCCGGGCAAAGGCAATTCCTCCTTTGAGGTAGTTGATGCGGTCGTGGTCTTCAAATTTTTCTGGCGTAAAGTTTTCCCAGCCCAACCCCGTGTATTCCCACCGTGTCTTCGGAAAATTCCCTTGGTATTGTATATTGTGGATGGTGAACACGCTGGCTGCAGCTTGCAGTGCAGGGTCGTTCAATGCCACGTTTTAGTAAGCGGGCGCTAAGGCCGTTTGCCAATCATGGCTGTGCACAATGTCGGGTCGGAAACCTTGGTCAATACACAACTGCAAAGCCGCCCTTGACAAAAAGGCGTAACGCTCGGGGTTGTCATTAAAATCGCGGTTGGAGGCATCATTGTAAATGCCGGGGCGGTCGAAGTATTTCCAACTTTCGATGAGGTAAACCGGAATGTTACCCTCTATAAGGGTCACATCCACCGCGCACCATTCCTGCACACCAGCTCCCATCCAGACCCCCATCGAGTCCTGAAATCGCTTCACCTCGTATTTAGATGTGTCGATTTTGCTGTACTTCGGCAAAACCACGGCTACTTCGTGGCCTAATTCAGCCAAAGCCTTCGGCAATGCACCCACGACATCTGCCAAACCGCCCGTTTTCCCATAAGGCACGCACTCCGAAGCAATAAAGAGAATATTCAGTTTTGATGACATTCGTTGCGCTTTTTTCATTGAACTTGTCTAGAAACTCCTCACATGGCTGTCTCGCTACAACTGCTGAGCGAACACTTCGTTGGCAAAAACATCATTACGCGCTGCGTAACTTCTCCCGATAGCTATCGGGATTGTGCCGCCCCGTTTTCACTCAAAAATAGCTAATTTTCGCTCATGCAGAAATTCCTAGACAAGTTCACTGTCAAAAATTGAGTAGTATGGAATTAATAAAACACAATAGTTTTATTGCCGAAAGGTAAAGATTTTATGCTCTAATTGTGCACGTATCGCTTGCGATAAAACCCTTTTTCAATGTCTTTTCCTTTTCGCACCAACTTTCGGGGTCATCGCGGTGGCTCACGTGGGTCACGTCTTGTGCGATGATGCCCGTCCAAGTCCGATGTCACATAATGGCTGGTAGCACCTATCACTTTACCCCGCGTTCATAGGCCGAGTGGTACGGTCTGGCACCCTTGAAAGCAGGCAAAAACGAATGGTGGATGTTGATGACAGGGAAAAGGGCACAAAAAAATCATCCGACAATATCTGCATATAGCGCGCCAATACGATGAAGTCCACATCCAGCTCGCGCATCAAGGCCGCTTCTGCTGCCTCCTGCTCCGCCTTGTTCTTACTATTGATGGGAAACACCTGAAGTCGATACCAAAGCGCGCTGCTATATCAGCCAACGCATCGTGATTGGAGACAATCACGGTATTTCCACCTGCCACTCGCCGGAAGAATAACGCTGCATGATGTCGTAAAAGCAATGCGATGCCTTGGAAACAAACACCGCCATACGAGGCTTGCGGTCGGTAAAATGCAACTGCCAGGCCATGCCAAACTTCTTTCCCACCAAGGTAGCAAAATAGTCCTCTATCTTCGCCCCCTCAATAGCAAACCCATCCAGCACCCATTCCACCCGCATGAAGAAATGCCGCAAATTGGCATCCACGTGCTGTTCCAATGAGATGATGTTGCCGTTGTTGCTATGCAAAAAGTCCGTCACCGCCGCCACGATGCCTTTTTGGTCGGGGCAGTGTATGAGCAGTACCGCTGTTGGTTGGTTCATGTTCTTGTCTTTAAAATGGGCGCAAAGTAAATAAAAAACTTTTGGTTCTTTGACAAATCTCGTGGTGGTATCGGGCTAGCGATCTCGGCAAAAGGCCGAGACAAGTGTGAGAAGTGGCAGCTTTGGCGACAGACGGTTTGCCCGATCTAGGCTATCGGCTAAAGCCGACACACGGTCAGCCGATAGGGAACGTGGCATCGGCATAGCCGAGATACAATAGCGACCCGAAGGGTAGCCCCCACTAAAAAAGTCAAAGAACCAACCTTTCTACTCCCCGCTTTCCCGCACCTCATAACTCCAAGTAATATTGACGGATTCCTTCAGCATCATCGACACCGAAACATAGCTTCTCCATGCTCAAGCGGCAGGCGCGTTCCACTTTTTTATCATCCAATGCCCCGTATAGTTGGTAATGGATGTGTATATCCGTGAATACCGCCGGCACCGCATCCGCTCGCTTGGCCGTTATCTCTATCTCCATATCGTCCAACGGTTGCCGCTGCTTGTTCAGCAGGTATATCACATCTATGCTGCTACAGCTCCCCAAGGCCGCCAACACCATCTGCATGGGGCGTATCGCCTTATTATGTCCTCCTATATCAGGCGACGCATCCGTGTAGGTACTCAGCCCTTCCTCGTTGGTGGCTTCCATGTGGTAGGCATCGTCTATCCTACGCATTTTCATTTTCATAAGCTTCAATTTTTATAATATCAGTAGGGCGTGCCCTCGGCTTGCCCCCAACGCACGCGCCCACCCCAACAAGCCGAGGTCGGGTCTTCCGCTCTCACCGCCCTTCGCTTCCCTTCGGTTGGTACCGCTTCACCCCTCACGCGACGAGATTCATACCAAATATAAACCGTTGGAAGGCACTGCTAACGTACGTAGTGAAAGACGGAAATAACCACCCCCATTTTTTTCTGCCGATTCGCGAATATTTTCACGCAAGCTCCTTTTAGTCGCTTGCTTAGAAAATTTTAGCGAATCAAAAATGGGGGCAGTTATTTTTAATCCGTCACTAACAACAGATTCACGACACAAGAATACTTAAAAAAATGTTAAAACGATTGACAAACCCGATATTCTACCCTACTTTTGCCACTCAATCGATAATCGGAAGATTTTCGATTTTATACCGAAGGGTGGAGAGATCAGGCTCTACGAAACCCTGGCAACCTTGCCGATCCCAAGACGCAAACGGTGCCAAATCCTGCCAACGGGTCTATTGCCTGTTTGGACATATAAAATCGGGATAACCATGTATTACACAACTTCTTTTTCAGCTTCCGTTCCATTTTTATCTTCTCGCTACGCTTTGGCAGCCCCCATCTGTTGCTGCTGTTGCTGTTGTTGCTGATCCACTGACCACTTTGCAGTGTTCGTCCATGCCCAAGGTGTATCCGCCTTGCGGGCAACCGCTGCAAGTCAGGCATCGCTATACCTTTTTTCACCCATCAATTTTTTACCAATGTCGAACAATCTAAGATTTGAAACCCTGCAACTCCACGCAGGACAGGAAGAAGTAGAAGGTACCACCCGCTCGCGAGCTGTTCCTATCTACCAAACCACCAGCTACACCTTCAAGGATTCCGAGCATGGTGCCAACCTCTTTGCCCTCAAGGAATTTGGCAACATCTACACCCGCATCATGAACCCCACTACGGATGTTTTTGAAAAGCGCGTAGCAGCCCTCGAAGGTGGAGTCGCCGCATTGGCCACTGGTTCCGGTCAGGCCGCACAATTCATTGCACTGAACAACATCTTGCAGGCCGGCGACAACTTCGTCGCTTCCTCCAACCTCTATGGAGGCACCTACAACCAGTTCAAAGTGGCCTTCAAGCGGCTCGGCATTGAGGTGCGCTTCACCGCTGGCGAAACACCCGCCGACTACGAACGCCTCATCGACGCTAATACCAAGGCGGTCTATTTTGAAAGCATCAGCAACCCCCGTTTCAATGTACCTGATTTTGAAGGCATTATCGAAGTAGCGCATGCTTACGACATCCCCGTCGTTGTGGACAACACCTTCGGTGCCTGTGGTTTTCTGGCGCGGCCATTAGACTGGGGCGCGGACATCGTTGTTGAGTCGGCTACCAAATGGATAGGCGGCCACGGCACCAGCATTGGCGGTGTCATCGTGGACAGTGGCCGCTACAACTGGGGCAACGGAAAATACCCACAGTTCAGCGAACCCGCCGAGGGCTACCACGGATTGGTGTTCTCCGATGTGTTTGGTATCAACGGCCCCTTTGGCAATATTGCCTACATCATTCGCGCACGGGTAGAAGGGCTGCGGGATTTTGGCCCCGCCATCAGCCCCTTCAATTCTTTCCTATTGCTGCAAGGACTCGAAACCCTCAGCCTGCGTGTACAGCGCACCGTGGACAATGCCTTGGCATTAGCACAATGGTTGGAAAACCACCCACAAGTAGCCGCTGTCAACTATCCGGGATTAGCGTCGCACCCTGCTCACACACGGGCGAAACGCTACCTTTCCAATGGATTTGGCGGCGTACTCAGCTTTGAACTCAACGGTAGCAGAGAAGAAACTACTGCCTTCGTGGACAACCTGAAACTCGTCAGCCACTTGGCCAATGTAGGCGACTCCAAAACGCTCATCATCCAACCCTCCGCTACCACCCACCAGCAATTGACCGACGAGGAACAATTAGCCGCTGGTGTGGTGCCCAACCTCCTGCGCGTGAGTGTAGGCATTGAGCACATCGAAGACATCAAAGCAGATTTTGAACAAGCCTTTGCTAAAGTTCCCACGTTAACCACGGTATAAACAATGAACAACCACCTTCAGTATCTCCACATCGACCACCCGTTGGTATTAGAATCGGGTGAAAAACTCGAAAGATTCACCATTGCTTACCAAGCATGGGGGCAACTCAATGCCGACAAAAGCAATGTCGTTTGGGTGTGTCACGCCTTCACGGGCAATGCCCAACCCCAAGCGTGGTGGGGAGAACTGATCGGTGAGGGTCGTCTTTTCGACCCTGCGCAGCATTACATTGTTTGTGCCAACATGGTCGGGTCTTGCTACGGAAGTACAGGGCCCGACCACATCAATCCTGCCACAGGACAGCCATACGGGTTGGCATTTCCCTTGGTTACTACTCGCGACATGGCCGCCGCCCACGACCTACTCAGGCAGCACCTCGGTTTGCGTGCTATTTGGTTGGGTATCGGGGGGTCTATGGGCGGGCAGCAGTTGGTGGAATGGGCTATTTTGCAGCCTACCCTTTTCCAACACCTGTGCCTGCTGGCTACCAATGCCCGCCATTCACCGTGGGGTATTGCCTTCAACGAAGCCCAACGCATGGCCCTACAATCCGACCCTACCCTCGGCACCCAAGCACCCGAAGCAGGCAGAAAAGGCATAGAAGCGGCGCGCGCCGTAGCCATGCTATCCTACCGCCACTACCAAGCCTATCACCAAACACAAGCAGAAGCCGAACAGGATAAAATCAGTGATTTCAAGGCGGGTAGCTACCAGCAATACCAAGGGTACAAACTGTGGCAGCGTTTTAGTCCGCTGGCTTATTGGTCGTTGAGCAAATCGATGGACAGCCACAACATCGCCCGCAAAAGAGGCAGCGTAGCCGATGCCTTAGCCCACATACAAGCCCGCACATTGGTGATTGGCATCGAGAGTGACGTGCTTTTCCCTCCTTCCGAGCAAGCGGAATTAGCCGCCCACATTCCGCAGGCTCATTTGGAAGTCATCAGCAGCCCCTACGGCCACGACGGCTTCCTCACCGAATCAGACAAAATCACCCGCCTCATCGAACGCTTCTTGGGTGGAACACTCCAGCCCAAACAATCGGCACCGCTGTTGCGGTCGTCCAAATCCAGCTTCAACCCCTACGTGCTGCCGGGGAGTGAGGCGTTTTGAGAGGGGGGGGGTATGAGTAGTGGAGGGTTTTCCATTATTCAATAATATTTTCATTAATATCATATTTGTTCTTCCATTCTTCAAGCGTGTCTTTTAGTATTGTGTTAGTTTTTACTAATTTTTGATTTTCTTCATAAAGCTCGAATATATCCCAAGTCTTATACTTATTCAAAAGATGGCAAGTGTCAACTAAATCGACGATAAAATCTGTAAATTTATTACCGCGTATATAAATCGTTTTGACATTACCTTCAGTGTCTGCAATTTTACTTGCAACATGATAATTGTATCCTGGAAAATTTGATCTTGGTTTAGTCTCCTCTTTAAACTCAAGCCCTGTTACACCCTCATAGATAAACAACATTTTATTGCCAAATTCATCAATACATTTATATTCATTATGAGGGTATGGTGTGCCAAATGAACTGGTTTCAAAGTATGAAAGCATTTTTTGATGAAATACCCATTTCAAATTTGGAACAACAAGTAAATCATGAAGATTATCATCTTCGACAACCTGTAGACTAGCGAGTACTCCAAAGTATTTGTTATTGATCCTTTCGTAGTACTCTCTCCTTTCTTTTTCGGTATTCATCTATACTTGCTTTACTGAATTTAAGTAACAAAAGTAACTTTACACTTTCTCCACTACCTAATCCAAAGTGATTGGGCGCAATTACAATCTATCTCCTCTAAAATATGTAAAAAACCATTATCCTCACTACCTCCACAAAGATAAAGGCGCTTTTTGAAAACCAGATCTTATCCTGACAAAAAATTAGTTTTCTCCCCCCCACAGTTCAACACAAAGGTTGGTGTATCCTTCGTTCGTTTTCATAATTCTCAATCTATCGTCAGCTTGGATATCAACCTATCAACCCCAATTGGTGCTTGACAGCAGTTATAATTTCACTCAAATGTCGGAATGTTTCCTTGCCGTATGCAAATAGCCGCATCAAATCTAATGGACGGTACGAAGCTTACAACGCCATTGTTTTCAGGTTCAAATGCCTGAACAGCGGTATTCATCCAACTGATGCTACTACCATTCGAGAAGTTTGCATAAGAATAATCCAATGCACCTTCAGACATAAGTTGTTCTATATTCCCAGTATCCGAGTTCTTGAAGCTGCGAGATGATTGATCCCAGTGTTGATATATTTCACCCTCGTAAGCAAACAATCCTATGCTAAAATAAGCTTCTCCGTATTTTTCTTTAAGATGCTCTCCCATGTATTTGGGAAGTGAAGCATTAAACGGCCCCGATTGTACGTGCGCATTGTGTCCCCAGATGATAATTTTCTTGTTTGGGTATAAATTTCCCAATATCCAATCGATATTTTGAGCCATTTGTAAATCTCTGATTTTCATCGCGCTGGGGAAATAATTTTCATCCATTCTATCCTCCCAAGAATAATCAACAGCATTGTATTGCAGTTCGAGTGATTGCTGTATTATTGCTATCTCGGTATGGCTGAAATGCAAAGAATCGATGATGCGATTTTTATTCTCTTCAATCTTCTGTATAAGATCATTCAATGTTGTTTGGTATCTTTTTTTATCATTGTTGAAGACGGTAGCGTCAGGTTGAAATACAGCTTGAAAAATTTATTGTAATAAGAGCTCCGCTGCTATGTCAATTTGCAGGTTCAAAAAGAACAAATACTATCGATCTGATCTTAAAAGATCCTGAAATTTGAGGATCCATGCCTGCAAAAATCAACGGATTATCCCCCTTGTGTTTTGATTTGATATACTCAAAAAGTGGTACTACTTCTTGGCATCGAAAATTACTAAATAAAGATTTGTCCCTAATAGCTATATGGTTCAGCTCATCTGCATGTAACCAAACGAGGTTGATATCTCCAAATCCGCCTTCGAACACCAATATTTCAAAACCCAATTCCTTATGCAAATACTGTACTATTGCAGATTTAAGTGCATAGTATTCTCCTATTCCATGCGTACTTTCTCCGAGTGCAACGATTCTCTTGTCCTTTACCCATTGCCCTATTAACCCAAAGTCGAAATGATCGTTAGATTCTTTGCTTTGATAACTGACAGTAGTGGGGCTTATCTGAGTTTTGCAACCTACTAAAACCCCAATCCCTAGCATGATTATAATGATATTCGCTTTCATGATCAGCTTTTTACTGTATGTTATGGCCATAGTCGATTATTGCATCTTTCTACCCAACCAAGGCAGTTGCCAAACAGCCACCTCACGCGAGACAAGTTATGGGTTTTTTAGGGTTTTAGTGCTGTTTTTGGGGGTGTACTACATTTTGCTATTCGCAAAGTTAGCTCTGTTGTTATCTGGGCTTCACACCTCCCTATAATTATCAGGATTACCAGTCGCGCACGCCAGATTAGGTAGGGATGGCAGTATATTCGTTTAAATCCGTTTGAAATACTGCTGTAAGGCGTTGTATTTCAATAATTTAACAATTTTAAAAGAAGATTCTAATCGTGCCGTTTTAGCTATTATTGGTTGTAGTGTTTTTGCTTTATGTTACTTCATTAAATTTCCAACTACGATTAAAATTGGTGTTGAAATGAAAAAGCAATATGCAAATTTTCGTTGCATAATTTTTTTACTCAATTTCTTTTTGATTTCCTCATCATTAGTTATCTCAATGACTTTTCTGATTTCGCTTATTCCGTATCCCATTCGATATTTATTCCAACCTGTTCGCTCGTAATTTGTCTGCGATATTATTCCAGAAGCATTAGAAACTAAAATTAGAACCATTCCGATTATCCAATTTATTGTTGCTATGTTCAGTATAACTGATTTTATCATTATTCATTCGTTAGTACCTTGAAATCTTATATTCTTCGCCGTCTTCTTTGCATCTGTAATTTCCTCCTTTTGCTCCACCGCCTTTTATTTTAGTAAAAGTCTTTCCTTTGAAATAGCAAGTATTTAAACTTGTTGTAAATTCTCCTTCGCCCAAATCTTGTCTTATCCACGGATATTTGTATGCTCCACTTTCTGTTAATTGATTTACAAATATTTTCACCACTTTCTTTGCCATTCCGATTTGTTTGATTTTTTCTTTTTCATTACAGCCAACGCTAAGACCTGTCTGCCCACCCATACCATCCCGATAGCTATCCGGAACTCCCTACCGACTACAAGGGAACATGGTTTTTCTGCTCCTTGCGGCAACGCGGTGATTGGAAGGCAAGTTACGTGTTTTTTAGATTTTTGCGCCGTTTTTGGGATGTACTTCAGATTTTTTACTTCTTGCTGTTGTTAGGAAAAACGGGGGGCAAGCTCTGCGAGCGTAGCCCCGTGTAGCTCAGGTGCTATTGACGAACGGGGCTTCGCAACCGACCGTTACTAATCGCGCACGCCAGATTAGGAAGGGATGGCAGTACATCCGATTAAATCCGTTTGAAATACTGCTGTAAGGCGTTGAATTTCAATGGCCTAGTGGTTTTAGAAGGGGGGCTTGTTGTGCCACACACACCTTATTGGGCGTTCGCCTTCTTTATTTATTTTTCTTCTTCGTAGAAATCAAACCAATCTGCACCATGCTTTTTTCTTAGTTCATTGACCGTTAGTAAATATTTTTTTATCGTTTTGTAATCCTCGATTTGGCATATTCCTAACATCATTGAATTTTTAGGTACGTTTGAAAATTTTTGCTTTTCTTGATGAAGTTCGAGAATCAAATTTGGAATTTCTTCTTCGAATCTGAATATGGTTAAATGCTTATGTCCGTGGTCGATATAATCAATCGGATACCAACCTTCCCAAATTGACTGAATTAATTTCATTTTTGGTTCGCAAAATCTCTCAGGGTTCCTGAAATCGAAAATGCAACTAAACTCTTTTGGAATTTTAAAATCAGCATAAGCATGATATGTAAACAACGCTATTTCATTATCACTTTCTTTCCAATCTAAATACCTAAAATATGCTTCGTCTTTTTCTTTTTTCGCACATCTCGACCGACTCTCCCTTTGCCAAATTTCAATTGCTTCTTTGCCAAATCGACAATCTGTTTGAAGAAAACTTTGTGATAATTTGCTTTCTGATTCGGTACGCATTTTATTATTTACTTTTCCCGTGGTGACGTAAAAGCATTTGTGCAGGGCGGGCTTAGTAGCACTACCGTTTCCACACACACAAAAGCCAATAGAAAGCACCAAAGTTAATTTTAGCACGTCTGCCCGCCTTGTCACAAATGCAATGTTGCCTGCCGTTTTTGCTTTTTCACGCACTCACAAGTTTATTTCTTGCAGGTTTTGTAGTCCCATTTTCAAGTATTTCGTATAAGCACTTGACGTTTTAGCGTTGTAAACTCTCGCAATAATATAATTGTCTTTACATCTCTGCATAAATGTCCATTCGCTTGGTCTAATATAAATTGGAACTGTGTCGCCTGTAACTTCTCCTGTTGTCGTTGCCTTAGCATCTACGAAATATAAAACTTCGTTGTTTCTACCAAGTATCTCAAAATCATACTCTTTGTAAGTTTCTCCGCCTTTGTTCAGCCAATTAACTCTGTTTTCTCCAAACTTTGCTATGAGTTCTTTGTAAACAAGTTCTTCTCCAAATCTTCCTGTACTTCCGTCTGGTAGTAGACTTTCGGGTGGTGTTGATGGCATTTCGTATTTTGCAGGAATATTGCGAAGCAAAATACTTACAAACTCGTCTTTGCTTATTTGGCTCTCTGAAATATCAAAAGCCTTAAACAAGTATTCAATAAGTTTTGAATTAGAAATGCTGTTCCAATTCCCACTGTAATAAATCGTGTTTTGCGAAGTATCATAGTAGTTTGGAACTATTGGGCTATAATTCAACTTGCTACAACTCATTTTCAAATTTGGGCTATAATAGATTTTCAAATTTGAAACTTTACTTTTGAGTTGATTTTCAACAGTTTGAAAATTTACTGTATCAATTTTTTTAGCAAACTCGGCAATGCTATTGTTAAGTGTTTTGTTTAGTTCTATCGCATCATATTTTGATGATTGGGCATCTAAACTAAAATCAGAAACAGAGATTATTTGTATGCCAAGTTGCTTTAACACAATTTCAAATTTTTTCCAATAGTCTTTATCGCCAAATCTTTTTACAACCTTATCACTTTCATCTAAGGGCAAATAATTGGCTGTTACATCTTGATAAAACAAACTTGTTACACTTTGAAAAGTGTCTTTATTGCTAAGTAACTTACCATTTTGTTTAAAATTTGCGATTTCCGTACTGTATGAACTTAGGCTTTCATTTGAAAAACGATAAAGCAAATCATCATAAATTAACCTGATTTTCTTGTCGTCAATACTATTTGAAACTGCCAAACTGTTTAGAATTTGGAAACACTTAGAAACTGTAAGACGTTGCTGCAATCCTAAAAAGGTTTCTAATTCTTCACTAAATTCAATACCACAAGTTACAGAACTATCATTTACCAAATCTTTCAACCTATATGAATGAACTATACTTGGTGTTCTTACCGCACTGTCCAAGCAAGGAATTGAAGAGTTTGATTGAATGAAAGTTTTGAAAGTGCTACTTGTGTTTGTTGTAAATAGGCTTTGATTTTTCTGAAAATATGCCCAAAACTTTTTAGCAAAGTCAAACTTGCTCAAATGCTCTTTATGCGAAACATCAAAATAAGAATTTCCTATGTAGCTTCTTCTTATTTCTTCTTCAACGCCTATCTGTTTGAAAAATATTTTCAGTTCGGAATAGGATAAGCCTGAAATAGTGCTAAAAATAGACTTACGAAGTAGTCATAGCAGCCTATTAATAATTCTTCTATTTCTGTGCTTGGTTGGAACTCTTTCGGAAATAGCACAAAGTAGGCACTATCAAAGTATTATTTTTCAGCAGTACAGGAATTTTCTTTAATTCTTCCTTGTTTGTTCTTAATAATTCTTCTTTGAATGAAAGCACTGTTTTCCAAACTTGTTGCACGTTTTGATGTGTTGCTAAACTTGGATTTGATGCCAAAATATTTACTTTCTTTTGACTATATCAGTAGAGTTAAGTTCTACATTAGGATTTAGGCGTAGAAAAAACTCTTTCCAATTTTGGCGATTATTGCTAATCTGCTGTAAATAGACACTATGAATTTGATTAGGCAAAACTTGTTCGGGTAGAACACTTGCTAAACGCAAATCTTGGGTGTAATCATACAAAATACACTGCGAAATAGGTTGTAAATATCCACTTGTAAAGACTTGAAAATTACTCAAATTCACGTCAAAAACTTGAACGGTTTTGAGTATCGTTAAATACTTCAAAACAAACTTGGTGATTTTGAGATAGTTGTTTGCGTCCATTTTTCCGCTTTGGATAAATGAAACTATCTTATCTTTAAAAATCCGTACATTTTGAGAGTGTTTCAAACCGGCACCGTAAAATAATTTACGCCACTTTGATTTGTCGTTTGTGCTTTGGCAATAGTCTGAACTTATGAAGTTGAAATCAGTAAGCCCCAAGTCTGCTGCAATTTGCTGAACAGAAGGCTCGCCACTGTCTTTATAGAAATCGGACAAGTAACAATTAGATACATTTAAAACTAATGCGTTACTCGTATTGAAAACATAATACGGTGCAAGTTTTTGAACTTCGCTGTCTAATAATTCGTATTTGAAAACGAAACGCCAAAAGTTTAAATTATTAGTTTTGTCTGTAATTTTTGAATTGATGTCGTTTGAAAAATTAAGTATATTTTGACTAATGAAACTTCTGCCTTCAAATGCTTTAACACCCAAACTTGCAAGCCAACTTTTGAATTTAGGGTTACTTTCTGCGTAGTCGTTAATAGTAGGGTGCAAAAAGTAAACAGACTTAAATGTAAGTAAATCCTTATCTGCTTGGTTTGTTTGAAAATACAAAGACGAAGGTATAAACAAGCCACTACTGTTTTCACTATACAGCAAACCAATATCAGAAAAACTATACTCTTTATCCTGCAAAAATTTTAAGACTTGTAAAAGAAGTTGCGGGTTTAAAGTCTGCTGAAAAAAAGAATTGCCAAATAGTTTTTTTAATTCGTCTTTCCCAAAAACACTAATTCCTTGCAAGCCAATAAGTTTTGATTTGCTTTCTAATCTGTTGTCAATGAGTGTTTTACTTGGATTTACAACTTTCACAAACAATTCATAACCAATTATTTCAGAAAAACCTGTCAAATCTACCAAAGCATCTGCTACTTTGCATAAAGAACCGTTTGAAGTGGGTAAAAATGCGGTTTCTTTAATGGCTTTGTCAAAACCATTGTTGAAGTATTGATGTATGGGTTCTGTACTATTTTGGAAACGTGAAGGAATAAGATTTGTGATTGTAAATTTCAAATCTTCATTTTTGGCTATTTCACTAATCCATTTGAAACTCAAAAAGCCAATTTGCTCAAAAAGGTATAAATTCCAAATATTTTTAACGTGAATTGATTGGCGGTTTGCAGTGGTTAAAAAATCAGCATTTACCAAGAACGGAAATTTGTAATCATTTACGTTAGTTGGCAAATAGGTAAACAATAAAGACTTATCAGTGCTTATACTTTCTATTTTGCTGTCTTTGATTTGACAAGCAAAACTTAGTTTTGACTTTTGTATTTCTTTAAGTTTTTCAGGCACAATTTTGTCGTTAGCCATTCTTTCTCGGATTTCTGGCGTTACTCCAAACTCAAAATCGTTGATAATCCATTCGTTTATTGGTGTGTCATTATTAAGCAACTCAAATCTATCAGACTTTGATACTTTTTGAATTTTTACGTTGTTTCTCAAACCTTGAACTTCAATAGTTTTGATATGGCGTAAAAACAAAATAAATCTTGGTTCACTAAAAAGTTGCTGTATTTGTACTCTGTAATTTTGAATTTTCGTTTCGCCAACTTCTAAATCAATAGAAACAGGAAAGGAAAAGAAGTCTTCACACTCTTTAACTTCTTTTGGATAACGATAATGCTCTGTCCAAATTGGTTTTATTTCCCAAGGAATTTCATCAATATTTTTACCTTCGTATAAAGGTGATGATTTGTCAAATGAAAATGAAAAATTACCCGAATTGATTAAAACAGTTTCCGCATCTGTAAAAACAGATTTAAAACCAATTCCCTTATAGCCTGTCTTTTCTGCGTCTTTTCGTTTGGTGCTGTCGCCAATACTTGCAATGCTATTAACGTCTTCCTTGTTAAAAGGTCTTCCATTGTGAAGAAAAAGCAAGTTCTCAGATAGAAGTCTGAATTTCACATCAACTTCTTTTCTTTCGTTTGGTATATCATCAGCATTTTGTAAAAGTTCAAAAATAAATCTTTCTGTTTCTGTATATAAGTCACCTGCTATTTTTTTGAGCGCATTGGACGTATTTTTTGCATCTCGCAAAGTATAGCCTGTTTCGTTAAAAATGACTTTGATGAATTTTTCTTTGTCAATTCGGTCTAAAATTCTCAAAGAAGCATTACCCAAAACCTTGTCAAGATTTAAGCCAAAGGGATTTTTTATTTTTTCTCTAAATTGTTGTTTAGACAAAGAAACTTCTAATTGTAGAAACTCAGTATTTTGGTAGTGTTCTTTGTGGGTGCTATAAATACGTACCTGTCCAAGTCGGAAAGGATAGTACAAAATATCTCCTTGGGGACTTCTTATATTTATGAAAAAACCGTATTCATTTCCATTTTTATCAAGTTTTTCTGCCTTTTCATAAGTGCCAATTAAACGGATAGTTCCGTTTTCGGAAGCATTATCCATCTCCCACCATTGCAAAAGGTAGTCTAAAATTTCTTTGTCTGTCTTTGCAAAGAATTGTTTTATTTGTTCCTGAAAGTTCTTCATTGTTGTTGTGTTGTTTCTTAAAATGGCAGGCAACAATAATCCCACACATCCCACAAAAACACGCTATACCCACAGCCTAACCTACCCATCCAAATCGATGCCGAGAAAGCTGTTGGGGGCGGTGTCATGCCTAAGCAGCGCGGTCGGAACAAAGCTAAGCTCTCCATGAAAATCACACAATGTATCGACTCGCTTTTTTATACCCCCTAAAAACTATACAATTTGCTTTCCTACCTCTTACTATTAGCAGAAAAGCCGGAGGGCAAGCCCTGCCAGCGTGGACGCTACGACGAGCAGAAACCATTGTGCTTCTTTGCCAGCAAGCGTGAAGATCCTTCCGCTACTCCCCCCAAGCATCAAATACCTGGGGGAGTCACTAAATCATCGAGGAATTATCCCTATCCAGAACACATTATGCAGTCTGGATCATCGAGGTCTGCATGCTTTGATTTCGGCTCGGCTTGCGTCATGGCTGCCACGGTGGTGGTGGCGGCTTTGTTGGCTTTTACGGCCGCTTGTGCTTCTGCCGAAACGGTGAACTTGATGGGGTTCACTGCGGCTTTGCTTGCGCAGGTAGTACATGCCAGTTTTCAGCCCGCGCTCCTGCTGCAGAAGTGCATGGACGATAGCTTGCCGAAGTTCGGGTTCTGGACAAAGAGGTTCATACTCTGGCTTTGGCATACAAACGCGCCACGGTCGGCTGCCATGTCGATGATGACACGCTGGCTGATCTCCCACACGGTTTTGTACAAATCCTTTAGCTCTTGTGGTATGTCCTCAAAATCCTGAATGGAGCCGTTGGCGGCCATCAAGCGGTGCTTCATATCTTCGTCCCACAACCCTAAGCGATTGAGGTCGGTGAGGAGGTGCTTGTTCACTACCACAAACTCACCGGAAAGGGTACGCCGGGTGTAGATATTGGCCGTAAGGCTCAAAGCACTCGTTATTGACCCAATATTTGCGAAGTAGAAGCCGTAGGCATGGGAGCTACCAACAAGCTGTTGCGCAACCCGTGCTGCTTAATCTCGGCTTTCAGCGCCGACCAGTCCCAGCGGGCAGACGGTGTCACACCCCACATATCGTACTGTAGTATCCCTTTGCTGGCAGGCGACCCCTCGTAGCTTTCGTAGGTGCCTTGTTCCTGTGCCAACACGCAACTCTCGGTGAGTGCCGCGTAGTAAATGGTTTCAAATATCTCGGTGTTCAACTGGCGGGCTTCCGCACTGTCAAACGGGTAACGCATCAGGATAAAGGCATCCGCCAACCCCTGCACACCCAAGCCAATAGGGCGGTGGCGCATATTGCTGTTACGCGCCTCGGGTATGGGGTAGTAGTTGACATCAATCACCTT
Source organism: Saprospiraceae bacterium (assembly GCA_041392765.1). Lineage (GTDB taxonomy): Bacteria > Bacteroidota > Bacteroidia > Chitinophagales > Saprospiraceae > Lewinella. The sequence goes on along the minus strand of JAWKLL010000022.1, from coordinate 32,309 downwards.
GTTCAGGTTGCGTGTCAAGATACGGGTCACATCAAACAGCCGCTGGTGGTCGAAGATGCCGTCTTCGGTCACAAACTTGCTCAGCGCCAAGCTGCCTAGGTTGCACACCGCTACCTCGTCTGGTGAGGTGTATTCCAATATCTCAGTACATAGGTTGGAACTGCGGATGGTACCTAAGTTCTGCTGGTTGCTCTTGCGGTTGCAGGCATCTTTGTACAAGATATAAGGCGTACCCGTCTCAATCTGGCTTTCCAAAATAGCAAACCACAAATCTTGGGCTTTGATCACTTTGCGGGCGCGGCCTTCCTGCTCATAGCGGTGGTACAGCGCATCGAACTCGCCACTGTGTACATCAAATAACCCGGGTGCTTCGTTGGGGTCAAACAGCGACCACTCGCCATTGTCGCGCACGCGCTCCATAAACAGGTCGGGAATCCACATAGCGTAGAACAGGTCGCGGGCGCGCAGTTCTTCCTTGCCGTGGTTCTTCTTCAGTTCCAGAAAATCCATCACGTCGGCATGCCAAGGCTCCAAATAGATGGCAAAAGCGCCTTTGCGCTTGCCGCCGCCGTTGTGAGCTACACCAATATGGGTGACGTAGTTGTGGTTGGGTAACACTTCAAAATCTACTACCACGCCTTCATACTGCACTTGTGTCACCGCATCAACCCGGCTAAAAACATAGCCATTCCAATTGAGGAACGAAACGTACTTGCCTGCTGGATTGTTGAAAAGCTGGGTAAGTTCTTCTACCTTCGGCAGGCGCAAAACATACACCAATTGGCGGGTAGTAATATCTTGATAAGAAGATACATTGCCTACGCGGTCGCGGATGTTACCGCTGGTGAGAATACCGAAACGCATGAGCATGAAGCGGATACTCTCCACTACATTCCGGCTGGTCATCTCCAACGACATTTCTTGATCCCTGCTCGCTACACAACCATCGGCTTCCATCAGCCCCTTCACGATTTGCGTAAGGTCTTGTCTTTAGGAAGGTGCAACATACTGGCGTGTACCTTCTTCTGGCCTTGCTCATCATAAAGCATGGCGCGGCTAAACTTGAACCCTAAATGAGCCGACCAAGTAAACCGCGTTTTCAAGCCCTCTTCCGACAAGGTGTAGTGGATGCCCCCTTCGTATAGGTACTGCCGTACGAAATTGATATCGTCGGTTTCCTTATTCATCGTGATATGAGCCTGTCTTCCATCTTTGCTTACATGCCCGTCGCCCAGCATGAGGCCGTACATACGGCAGTCCTGCAAGCTGTATTCAGGAATATCACATTCGTACTCGGATTGGTATGGAAAAACGATGAGATCATTTTCCGTCAATTCTTTTGCTTCTATCCATTCTGGCGTAGCGTATCCTTTGTCTAGCCTATTGCGCACCACATCAAAGTTGATCATCTTTTGCTGGTTGCGCAGCACTAAAAAAGGATGCTCTGGTGTTACCATCACGGGTTCCAGCGATTGTTTCACGCTCAGCGAAATCATGGGGCCGCTGTAGTCATGGTGAAGCATACGCCCCACGCGCTCATATTGGCCATCTTCTGTGAGCATCTCATCGCCCACCGTAATTTCCCCTATGGTTTTCACGCCTCCCTTGGTGTAAACGATGGTTTCAGGATGGAAGCACTGATCCACATAGCGAGCCGTATCGTTGAACACCTTGAGCATAGGCACAATACCATTGCTAGTGCCACCCGTACCTTTGATGTAGCTGCCCTTGGCGCGAATGTTGTGGATGCTCACCCCTATACCGCCTGCAGATTGCGAGATGCGCGCACAACGTTGCAGGGTCTCAAAAATACCGGGTATGCTATCTTCTGTCATCGACAGCAGGAAGCAGCTCGACAACTGCGGCTTGGGCGTACCCGCGTTGAACAGTGTAGGCGTAGCGTGAATAAACCACTTCTGCGACATGAGGTTGTAGGTCTCAATGGCCGATGCAATGTCCTCCCCGTGTATGCCTACGGCTACGCGCATGAGCATGTGCTGCGGGCGTTCCACTACATTGCCGTTGGTGCGCATAAGGTAGGAACGCTCCAAAGTCTTGAATCCGAAGTAATCAAACTCGTAGTCGCGGTCGTAAATGATGGCGCTGTCCAACTCTTCGCGGTGCTTCCACACCGTTTGGTAGGCTTCCTTGCTCACCAATCCGGCAGGCTCGTTGGTTTTGGGGTCTATGTATTCATAAAGTACCTTCATCGTTTTGCTAAACGACTTATCGGTGTTTTTATGCAGGTTCGATACGGCTATGCGCGCCGCCAATATGGCATAGTCCGGGTGGTCGGTGGCCATGCTGGCAGCGGTTTCAGCCGCTAAGTTGTCCAGTTCGGTGGTGGTCACCCCATCAAAAAGCCCTTGGATGACCTTCTTGGCAATCTCGATATGGTTGACCTGAGGTGCCAGCCCATAGTTCAGTTTTTTAATTCTTGCGGTGATCTTGTCAAAGCTGACTGGCTCCCGGCGGCCCGTTCTTTTGATTACTTCCATGCTAAATACTTATTATTAGGTGTGGTTAATTAGACTTGTTCGACGGGGCATCAAACGGCTACAAGCGGTAAATTTTGTACTGCATTTCGTTAAAAAGCCTCGCCGATGCTAAGGCATCGCCTGTGTTTTTTGCCTCATTCAATACAAAATTTACTACGCTTTCGCTCGTTCATGACCCGTGGAACAAGTCTATTGATTAAAACTCTTCATCCAGTGTAAACACCTGGCTGTCGCGGTCGGCCATTACGCCACTTTTCTGGTAGTCGCCCACGCGCTTTTCGAAGAAGTTGGTCTTGCCTTCCAAGGAAATGAGATCCATCCAAGGGAATGGGTTCTCCACATTGAAAAGCTTGTCGTTCTGCAGCGCCACCAACAAGCGATCGGCCACAAACTCGATGTACTGACACATGAGGTCGGCATTCATACCAATGAGGCTCACGGGTAGGGCCTCCGTCACAAACTCCTTCTCAATGGCTACGGCATCGGCTATGATTTCGCGCACGGTTTCCTTGGGCAACTTGTTCACTACGTGGTCGTTGTAGAGCAGGCAGGCAAAATCGCAGTGCATACCCTCATCGCGGCTTATCAGCTCATTGGAGAAGCTAAGTCCCGGCATCAATCCCCGCTTCTTGAGCCAGAAAATGGAGCAGAAAGAGCCGGAAAAGAAAATCCCCTCTACTGCAGCAAAAGCAATAAGCCGCTCCGCAAACGTGCCGTTCTCTATCCACCGCAGCGCCCAGTTGGCTTTCTTACCCACACACTCCACTGTTTCCAGCGCGTTGAAGAGAAAATCTTTCTCCTTGGCATCCTTTATATAAGTATCGATGAGCAGCGAATAAGTCTCGGAGTGAATGTTCTCCATCATAATCTGAAAACCATAGAAGAACTTAGCCTCCGTGTATTGCACCTCCGCTACAAAGTTTTCTGCCAAATTCTCATTTACAATACCATCAGACGCTGCAAAAAATGCCAATACGTACTTGATAAAGTGGCGCTCATCGTCATTAAGTTTTTCATTCCAATCCGTCAAATCCTGGCTCAGGTCTATTTCCTCGGCTGTCCAGATGCAGGCCTCCTGCTTTTTGTACTCCGCCCAAATATCATCGTGCTGGATGGGAAAAAGTACAAACCTGTTTGGATTCTCTACCAGAATGGGTTCTGTTACCGTGCTCATCGTGTTACTTCCGTTATATTATGTGATAAAAAAATTAGTCAAAAGCTTTTCGTTCCCGTTAGATTACCACGTGTTTGTGGAACTGTCGCCATTCACAACAGGCGACAAAAAGCCTTCCGATTCAGGGCAGAATCGGCGGCCTTTTTTTCCTGCATGTTTTGTTGGACATGGTTATGGCTACCCACTACAGGTAGCCATAAGCACGAACAAGGGGGCGTTCGACACCCCGGTTCGCGTTCCCCTTAGACTTGTGCCGGACACTCGCAAGTGTGGATAAAAGTAGATTGGTATCAGTAAGTCAACTCCTCCCAGCGACCCTCACACCCTTCCCGCCGATGGCAGTTCAAATGCGTAAGTAGCTGGCTGTGTTATTTCAAGTCAGTTGCCCGGCTCAATTTGATGTCACTAAGATAGTTGGATATTCAAAAAAAGCGCAACTAAAGTTATCAACACAATGTTAATAACTATCATAAAATATTGATTATCAATACACTTGAATTGTTAGTTAAGTTTTCCACAATGTGGATAACTTATTTGTGGATAACTTCGCAACTCCTTGTAAAATACGCCTGTATGCTGATTATGGGCCACCCTGGCAGGCATTCATCATTTCGCAGCACTTCTATCCGGCACCTGCCAGCCAGGGCCCGGCTGTCCGCTCATAGCCACGCCTCCGCTTCGCTGCGGCATGGCACCCGCTCCCATCCGTTGTCCGAAGCCCCCCTTCCGCGAATGCCACAGGCATGAGCACGGCGACGAGCAGGAGCATGGGCAAGGGGGCGACGGAAGCCCCAGCACCCTCCAAAGGGGGCTGGGACGTACAAAGCACCCGCCCCCCAGCCCGACGCAAGGAGGGCGAAGGGGTGACCCCTCATACTTACCTCTTCACTTCCGACAGCTATCGACACACACCTTTAGTACATATACACCTTCCCCCCCATTCAGCACATTGTCTGAAGCAGGATTCTCAGAATGATAGTATTTTCAGGATTATACCCATCAAACCACATCAAACCAAATCAAACGGGCGAAGCCCATCAAACCACATCAAACAACATCAAACAGGCGAAGCCCATCAAACCACATCAAACCAAATCAAACCACATCAAACGGGCGTAGCCCATCAAACCACATCAACCTACCTTTCGCACGCATACACATATACACATTTCCCACCGTCCGAATCCGCAACACCGCACTGTCCGAAAACGAACAAGTTTAAAAATAATAAATTTATAAAATACTGTTTTTCAATACCATAAAAACATGGCACACCCTTTGGCGATAAGTAAACCGAAGCATACTCATACGATATGGACAGACAAATTGATACATCCGACATCCGGCGGCGCAAGCGCAAAAAATGGGGGTCGCGGCCTTGGTGATAGTAGGCATCATCGTGTTGATAGCTGGCCTGCGCAGTTGGCTACGCCCAACGATGGAAAAGGAAGCGTTCCGGATAGCAGCCCCAAAGAGGCGCATTGGAAAACAGCATCATCGCTACCGGGCAGATTATTCCCGCCTTTGAAAACCAACTCAATGCGCCCATCGCCACAGATATAGCCGCTGTTCACTTGCGGGCAGGCCACCAAGTAGAGCAAGGCGACCTCATCCTCACCCTCAATCGGCAATATATAGAATGGGAGGTAGCCGCTCGTAGTAGCCAGTTGGATTTAAAAAAGAATGCCGGCACACTATTGGACATGGAGCTGGAGCGCGACTTGCGGGAACTGGCGCTCGACAACGACATCAAAGGACTACAAGTGGAAGCCGCCCAAGCTCAGTTGACTGATGCCCAACGGCTGCTGAACATAGGAGGCACTACGGTAGAGGCCGTGGAAGAGGCACGCACCCACCTGTCGATACTCCAATTGGAGAAGGCCAAATTGGAGAATGAACTCAACTATCGCCGCCGCAGCTTAGATGGCAGAAGACGCCAGTTGGCTTTGGAAGCCGATGTGGAAGCCCAGCAGCTGGCGGAACTGCAAAACAAACTGCAACTGACAGAAGTACGCGCCTCTGCACCGGGGGTCATCACCTGGGTCAACGAACACATAGGCGAACAGGTGGCGGAAGGCAACCCATTAGTGCGTATAGCCGACCTGCGCAGCTTTCAGGTGGAAGCTTCTTGCTCCGACCGCTACGCCGACCGCATCCAGCCGGGCCAACCTGTGCGGGTACGCATCAACAACCGACTGCTCGATGGTGAAATCTCTCACATACGGCCTGCGGTTGCCAACAATACCGTGGAGTTCATCGTCAACCTCGCCAAAGCCGATGACGAGTCGTTGCGGCCCAATATGCGGGTGGAAGTACTGGTGGTGACAGATACCCGTGCCGATGTGCTCAAAATAAAGCGCGGCCCCGCCTTTAAAGGTGGCCAACGGCAATACGTCTTTTGGGTAGATGGTGCCATAGCCCGCCGTATAGAAGTTCGGTTGGGTGCCGGCAACGGCGATGAACTCGAAATCATAAGCGATGCCTTGCAGCCGGGCGACCGCCTCATCATCAGCGATATGACCGATTACGAACACTTGGAACAAATACAACTCCAATGACCTTGAAATACATCTTACTGATAAGTGCGTTGATGACGATTGGCTGTAATGGCAGGGGCATTGCGCAAACCATCGGCGATACCCTCACCTTGGAGGCATATCTCGAAATGGCTAAGCAGCAAGGGGTAGCGCAAGCACAGGCACAGCGCGACCGTTCGTTGGCGCGCATCCGCTTTTCGATATACAAGACCAATTTCAGGCCACAAGTGTCGCTGTCAGCCAATCTCCCCAATTACCTGCGATCATTCAGCGAAACGACCCAGCCCGATGGCTCTGTTCGCTTCCAACCGGTACAGAACAACAACTCCGCCTTGGGGGTAGATGTCCGCCAATTGATACCACAAACAGGCGGGACGATTTTCCTACAGTCCAACCTCCAGCGGTTCGACGACTTTGAGTCGGGGTTTTATCTGTACAACGGGCTTCCGTTTCGCGTGGGCATCAGCCAACCGATTGGTGCTTACAATCCGTGGAAATGGGAAAAGCGGTTGGCACCCTTGCGTTGGGAAGAAGCTCAGTTGCAGTACGAAACCGACCAACGGCAGATAGTGCGCGAAGCAACGGCCTTGTATTTTGAGCTATTACAGGCACAGACCGCCCAAGCCATTGCCGATAGTAATGTACTGGCTAGCCAACGCTTGTTGTTGATAGCGCAGGAGCGGTATGAATTGGGCAAGATCAGCCAGCGGGATTTGGTGCAAATAGAATTGGAACAGATAGCTAATCAACGAGCACAATTAGCCGCACAGCAATTGGTACGCAATGCGTGGGCGGACATGCTCACCTATACAGGAGCGAGCATGGAAGCAAACATTCCCGTGCTGCACAGGCCTGTTTTCAGCACACAACCATTGCCCAGCGTAGAGCAGGCATTGATAAAAGCACAACAAAACCGCCCAGAGTGGACGGCTTTTACACGCCGGCTCATAGAGACTCAACAACAACAGGAAGCCGCCAGGCGCAACAACGGCCCCAACATTCAACTGACAACAGCCTTCGGACGCATTCGCAGTAGCGAAGAACTGTCCACCATTTACGACGATGCCCAACCAGAAGCCTTTGTACAATTGCAATTGCGCGTTCCTGTTTTTGATGGCGGTTTGCGAAGACTGCGCAAGGAAGAAGCCACCGTACAGGAAGCCTTTACCCGTACTGCCATAACAGCAGAAACCTTGGCATTGGAAGCCCAAATAGCCAATACCTTAGCAGATTTGGCACAACTACAGGTCAATCTACAGTTGGCGCAACAAGTACAGGAACTGGCTCAGCAGCGGTTCCGTATTACCTCCGAAAGCTACTTGGCGGGGGCGGTTTCGCTCACGGAACGCACCTTAGCGCAACGAGAGCAAGACCAAGCCATACGCGACTATATAGATGCACTAAGCGCCTGTTGGCAAACCCATGCCGCTTTGGCGTGGCTGATTGGCTTGTAAGGATATGTCTATGAGACTTGTTTCGCTATAATAAAATTTGCTAGCTTCCGCTAAAACAATCCTTGCTAAACAAGTCAATTATCAATAATTTTCAACCATTAAAACATATACACCATGCTAGCATTATCACAAGTCAGCAAGGTCTATCGCACCGACACCATAGAAACGACGGCGCTGAACACCATTAGTTTAACCATTCAGGAAGGGGAGTTTGTCTCCATCATGGGGCCTTCGGGCTGCGGCAAAAGTACGCTGTTGCACATCATGGGCTTGATAGACGAGCCTACTTCGGGGCAAGTGTCGATTGCAGGGCAAGTCATCACCTCCTACAATAGCAAAGAGATGGCGCGCTTTCGCAATCGGCATGTGGGTTTTATCTTCCAAAGTTTCCACCTGATCAACGACCTATCGGTTATCGACAATGTGGAATTGCCGCTGCTCTATCGCCATATAAGCGCCCGCGAACGCAAGGAGCGCGCCGCACAAGCCTTGGAACAGGTGGGGTTGAAAAACCGAATGAACCACTTCCCGTCTCAGTTATCGGGGGGACAGAAGCAGCGTGTAGCCATTGCGCGTGCCATAGTAGGCCAACCGGACATCATCCTCGCCGACGAGCCTACCGGAAACCTGGACAGTGTAATGGGCAACGAAATCATGGATATGCTTTTGAAGCTGAACACGGAGTCTAAAGCTACCATTATCATGGTTACCCACGATGAGAGTATGGCTAAGCGCACGCATCGTTTGATACGCCTTTTCGACGGAAGTCAGGTACAATAAATCCCCTAAGCTATGTTGAGCAATTATTTAAAATTAGCCTTTAAGGTACTGGGTCGCAATCGATTTTTCACGGGCATCAGCTTGTTTGGCATCAGTTTCACCTTGATGATTTTGATGTTGATAGCCGCCTTGTTCGATTCTGAATTTGGCAAAAACCCGCCCTTGAGTGGAAAAGGCAAGATGGTGTTCCTCAATCGGGTTGCGCAGGAACTGATTGTAAAAGACACCATCTGGGAGATCGACTCTTCTGCCGTGCAAAACGGCATGGCACCGGATTCCACCTTTCGCTTGGAGGACAATGTCAATAGCACCTCCATATCGGGCGTTGGCTTCCACTTATTGGATAGGTATATGCGGGAATTAGCCGACGTGGAAGCGAGTACGTTTTTCTCCACAGACAGGAGTTTCGACCTGTTTTTCGACAATCGAAAACTTACGGTGAACGCCTTATACTGCGATGCCGACTACTGGCAAGTGTTTGATTTCACCTTCCTTGAAGGGGTGCCCTTTACCGCTGCGCACTTGGAGAACAGTACGCCCCGTGTGGTTATTACCGACCAGACAGCTAAGCAGTACTTTGGGCAAGCTATGGGCGTGACGGGCAAAACAATAACATTGGGCAGTAAGTTATTTACGGTAACGGGCGTAGTGGCAAAGCCCCAAACCGCTAATGGTACCGTAGCCGCCGATGTTTTCCTCCCCTACACCACCATAGAAGACAATGCCCTCAGCGAAACCGACTACCAAGGCGGCTTTCAGGCGGTATTTCTCACCACTTCGACTGGTGCGAGGAAACAGGTGCAAGACGAGATTATGTCCCGCACGGCAGCACTCCCCTAACCGACCCTGAGCGGTTCAATAAAATATCATCCCGCCCGCTCATTTTTGAAGAGATGTACGGTGGCTTATTTGCTAACTACGATGAGCCAGAAAAAGGCGTGTTTATACTAAAATTAGTGATGGGCGTGTTGCTGTCGTTTTTCATCCTGTTACCAACGCTCAACTTGATCAACCTCAACATCAGCCGCATTATGGAGCGCAGTGCTGAAATAGGTGTTCGCAAGGCGTATGGCGCCAGTTCGGGAGCCATTCTTTTCCAATTTTTATTTGAAAACATCATTATCACCCTCATGGGCGGATTGATTGGTGGTGCTTTTGCGCTGCTGCTCATACAAGTCATTAACTCGGCAGGTGTTTTTCCTTACAACACCTTGGTATTCAACGGACGCGTTTTCTTGTACAGCCTATTCATTGCGTTGGGTTTCGGCCTAATTTCCGGGCTACTGCCTGCTTGGCGGGTTTCCCGTTTTCAAATTGCTGACGTGTTAAAAAGTAACCAACTATGATTCGACATATCCTCACTTTAATCTGGAATAAAAAACGGAGCAATATCACTTTGCTATTGGAAATCATCCTCGCATATTTAGTGCTGTTTGCCGTTTTTACTTTTGCCATCCATTTTCTACGCATTTATCAGACCCCATTAGGGTTCGACACCCAAGATATATTGCAAGTGCACTTAACGTACGAAGAAGGGCTGGATTCCGCCCAGTTGGCCGATGTTCACCAAGCCTTGCGGCGAGAAGTAGCCGCTTTGCCCGAAGTAATGAGCGTTTCGCTGGTGGGACAAGTAACGCCATTTTCCGGCTCTACTTGGACGAATCACAACGTGGACAATGGCTTTGAACTGAGTACCGCGCTTTACTTCACGGATGCGGCTTTTTACGAAACCGCTGGTGTGAAGCTGGTGGAAGGACGTTGGTTTGAAGAAGATGACCACCACCAAAAGTATCCCGCTGTGGTTATCTCCAAAGCCCTGCGCGATAAATATTTTAAAGACAAGCCCGTGCTTGACTCGGTTTATACCCTTGCCAGTGAAAACCGCATTGTAGGCGTGATAGAACACTTCAAATACCGCGATGAATTTGAAGAGGAAATGCCCATCACCATCAGTCAGCACCTTCCGGGCAACGACAACCTAGCTTACATGCTGATCCGGTTGCAGCCTGGCACCCCCGCGACGGTGGAGGCATCCATCAACCAAATTATAGCAGATGTCACCAAGCGCCGCGATTTCGTAATTGAATCATTGGAAGCCTTGCGGAAAAAGCAATCCAGAACCACTTGGGTACCACTGATCACGGGGCTGTCTATTGCTGGTTTTTTATTATTGAATATTGCCTTGGGGCTGTTTGGGGTTTTATTCTATAACATCAGCAAAAGAAAGGCAGAAATAGGATTAAGACGCGCATTAGGTGCCAGTTCACGCGAAATACGCTGGCAGTTTATGGGGGAAATCACGCTGGTGGCGGTGGCGGGTATTCTTATCGCATCTGTACTGGCGGCTCAGATTCCTTTTTTGGAATTACTCCCCATTCCTGCCGATAACTTTTACCGATCTATGCTCCTGAGTTCCGCTATTCTACTTGCCGTGGTATGGCTGTGTACATTGGCCCCCAGTGCACAAGCGGCTCGCGTGCATCCAGCGGTAGCACTACGCGAGGAGTAACTTGTTGTAACCTTAAAATGTTATTTTTTGCCAAAAAAACCACCCTTGGGCATAACAATACGGGCATTTTTTGCATTAGTAGTGCGTATTATTTAACCAAACCCAACGAAATGAAATCAAGTAAAACGATCGTTGTATTGTTAGTTGCTGTATTGTGCCACTTTGCTGCCGCTGCGCAGGTAACGGATCGTGCAAAAGACAGAGCCGAAAACCGAGCCAATCAGCGTATCGACCAGAAAGTGGACAAAGCCGGGACAAAGCTGCCGACAAGCTGGAGAGTCTGTTCAAAAAGAAAAAACAGACGATGAACTGCAAGTCACTACCCCTGAAGAGGAAGGTACGCCACAAGAGGAAACTACCACCGATGACAACAACAGCAGCCCGTTCGGTGGCATTAGTTTTGGCGGTGAATTTGAACCCTACCAAAACGAGGTATTGCTGAGCATGAGTATCGACATCACCAATACCAACGCCCGTGGTAAGGAAGACAAGGCCACCGTTCACTATACCCTCGATACTTGGCAAACAGGGTTGCGCATGGAAGCCGAAGAAGCACAAACCCGTATCATTTTAGATAACGAAAAAGGCTACATGACCGTAGTGACCGCAAGTAAAGACCAAGCACCTACCGGCATGCGCATGCGGCAGCGTTCCTTCAAAACGGAAGACGCTGTGATGGATGAAACAGAAATGACCGTTACAGAAACGGGAAGAACCCGCGTGATTGATGGGTACAACTGCCGCGAGTACAAAATAGAACACGAACACGGCACTACCCACTCTTGGATCACTAATGACCTAGACTTAGACCCCATGGTGATGGCCAAAGCCTTTGCGGCACAAGCTGGGCAAGGCAAAAAAGGGGGACCAGCCATGTACGACATTGCTGGCTTTCCGATAGAAAGTACTACCGTTTCTAAAAACGGGAAAGATACCTCCCTTGTACACTTCTACAACATCCGCTTGGGAGACGATCGCGACATGAGCGTGTTCGACCTTTCAGGTATAGAGGTGATGAATATGGGATTTTGATATAGATGTGTCTGAGTAAATAACCCGTTCAATTTTTCCAAACCAAAAATTGAACGGGTTATTTTTTTCCGTCCCTTAATGACGATTGAAAGTGCCTCTACCTCTCCGCCTCCAACTGTTTACGTAATTGAAGGGCTTTCTCTGTCCATTGTCCTTGGGAATGATCGATAAGCCATTGAAGAGACCGGAGCGCGGAATCGCGTTGGTTATCTCGTAAATCAAGGAGTGCTATATACCAATAAGCAGCGCCGTGATCGGCATACTGGGGGTCGAGTGCCTGCATTTGCGCCAAGGCTTGGCGGGCGGTTGACATCTCGTTGGTATGCATAGCGGCGAGTGCCGTAAATTGCAATACGATACCATTTAATGGCTCTTGCTGGCGAAGCTGTAAGAACAAAGGCAGAGCATCGGCATACTGGGCGGCATAGTAAGTATCCATTGCTTTTTGCAAAGCAGGGGAATACTCATCTGAGCCTCTAATAGAGAGGTAGGATTCGTCGGTTGCTAACCAGTGAGTGAATAAGCGGTTGCCCTGTTGGTCTGCATAATAACCATAGATAGCCCAAGCTGTGATAGCGATGGCAGCCACGGCGGCCACTCGTTTCCAGATAACGGGTACTACCCTTGCGCCCGGGCGTTCCTGCTGCCAGCGCGAGCGTATGTCAGCCAAATCGCTTTCCCATTCAGTTGTAGCCGACTCCTGTTGTGCAATGGTCTTCAACCATTGCAGGGTATGTGGCTGGCGACTGGCGGCTTGCTCGAAATCATAGCTATCATCGTCGCTCATGTCCCCACGGAGATAGCGGCGCATTTCTTCGGTGGTTGGTGGTGAGTTCTTTTTTTTGGTCATGGTTGCTGAACAATATTATGGAGGAGAACTTTTAAGCGGCGGCGGCCATTTTGTAGGTAGCTTTTAACGCTGCCCAATTCCCAGCCAGTTTCATCCGCTATTTCTTGGTAGGACTTTAGCTCCCAGACAAACATTTGCATACATAGCTGTTGTTCGTGGCTCAATTGTGCAAAAGCATGGCGGAAAGCGGTATCCTGTTCTAGTTCCTCCTCATATATAAGACGCCGGAAAAACTCATTTTCCATAAAAGTTTCCTCACTTTTTTGCAAATCGTACCATTTTTTTTCACGAGCCAACCGCCGAGAGCGAGTTCTCATGGCGGTTATACAAGCGTTGCGGGTCTTTTTCATGAGCCAGTGCTCGAAGTTTTTAACCTCTTGTTGTCTCAGCTCATAGAAAGCTTCCGCGAATACACTGATGGTAACGTCTTTACTTTCTTCGCGTTCGGCAATGACCTGCAGACACAGCGCGTACACGTGTGCATGGTAGCGTTCGAAAAGCACATCGAAGTAGTGGCTACGCCCTGTTTTGTAGAAAGCTACTACTAATTCAGCGTCATCCAATGACTGGGCGGAACGACCCCAAATATTTGTTAGGTTCATTTAATGTAATGATGCCTCTGAATAGAAATTTATAGCATCATGCCTTTGGAAGGAGGATACTAATTTTAGAGATGCTATGTTCAGTATCTCTTAGTGAAAAGACGGAAATAACCACCCCCATTTTTTCTACCGATTCGCGAATATTTTCACGCAAGCTCCTTTTAGTCGCTTGCTTAGAAAATTTTAGCGAATCAAAAATGGGGGCAGTTATTTTTAATCCGTCACTTAGTAACATGCAAATATACCAATTTTCCGTCCTATTTTTGTCTGTAATCAAAGATTCAACATGGAACACCGCAAAGTCATAGGCGATACTTTTGCTACTTGGGGCAAAACACGGGCAGCCTGGGAACTAATCCGCGATCGGCGGTTGTGGACGGGCATGCATCACTACGGATGGGTACAAAAAGTACTTCTTGGCGTTGCTATGCTATTGAGTTTCTCTTTTTTAGGGATGGTATCGGGCTGGATGGGCGAATGGTTTGGCAGTGGCACCCTGCGCGGTTTTTTTAGTGGTGTAAGCCATTTCAGCAGCAAGCTGTTTGAAGAGGGATACCATTCGTTTACTTCGGGCTTTATGAAGTATTTCCTGCTGCTGCTGGTAGAGGTGCTCATCTTCCATTTTATGCAGCGGGCATTGCAGGAAGTGGAAGGTACGCCACTACGCACCGATTTTCAAACGTTCCTGAATGCAGAACTGCGCATGCTGCAAGTGGTGGTGCGCACATGGGCAATGGAATTGGTGGCAACGGTGCTGGTTTCCATATTTTTTGGTCTTATCACTCCGATATCGTTTTTAAAGCCCCTCGTCACGTTTGTAGTGCAGTGCTATTTCTTCGGGTTGGTCATCATGGACAACTATAACGAGCAATTTGGGTTGAATATCAAACAAAGCTTGGCTTATAGTCAACAATTCAAAGGCATAGCGTTTGGATTGGGTTTCATCTTGTACCTGTTTATGTTGATACCCGTTGTGGGCGTGATTGCTGGCACCATTCTGGTGTCGGTGACGGCGGTTTTGGTGATGGAAAAACCGGGGGATGTTTGATTTTTGGTGTGTGATGTTTGATTTTTGTCAATTTATTTTAGGTATTCTTTTTTTGTTTTTTGCGCTCGCAATCCGCTTATTTTGCTGCCCTTAAAGGTAGCTTTGCTGCTATATAGGCTTCGCACCTCCCGATAATTATCAGGATTACCAGTCGCGCACGCCAGACTAGGAAGGGAATGGCAGTACATCCCGTTAAATCCGTTTGAAACCCTGCTGTAAGGCATTGAATTTCAACGGACTAATAGTATTTAGTAGGGGGGGCTTGTCGTGCCGGGTATGCATTGTTCCCTTCTCGCCTTCTTTCTTTTTATTCTTCATTTGAAACGAAAATTGAACCGATAGTTTTCTGCTCAAAAGTCATCTAAAGATTTTCTTTTTATGTCCTATGATGTTTACTTTCCTTTTAAAGCATTAAATAGTAAGACGACAAACCAGCCACCTAAAACTATTAATCCTGCCGCACCAACATAATAGGCAGCCAACATGGTAAAGAGAAACCCATTCCCCTCTTTCAACACGTAAGCAATAACTGTTAAAATAATTGCACATCCTAAAATAAAAAGTGCCAATTTCAAAAGAAACTTAGTAGTCTTACCTGAACCAGAAATTACACTATTCGGTAATGGTTTGCCTTGACTATCAAAAGAATTTATTGCAATCAATATTTTATCATGTATAATATTTATACGTTTAGTGGCTTCTGAATTGTCTATTGTCCCACGCAATCTTTGAGATGTTAATTCATTGAATTCCCCGAGAATAATATGTATAGCATCATGCACTTGTTTATTGGGTTTGCTTAATTCTAATAGTAAAGCAAGTGCATCGCTTGTTTTGCTTTCGCTTACAAGTTTTTTGATTTTATTTTCGGTGGTTGATTCCATTTTGTATACGAATAATTGTTTAAATTCTTTTATTTAACTTTGGTTGCAACGTATTCTTCAATTCCATCTGTCTCAAAATATATTGTTTTTGTTTTAATGATTTTCTCCCAAAAACTCAACAGTTCAGATTTTTTATAATCGGTAAAATCGTCTCCATAAGTATATGTTTGGTCTTTATATTCCCAATCACAAGCATTATAATCTTCTTTAACACGAGAAGTCTTGTGTGAGTGATTTATGTTGCAATAATTGATTTTTTCAACAAGTTTTGAATTTTCAACATCAACATACCATTCTCCCTTAACAACACCACCTCCAATAAAATCTTCATCTCCTTTTGATTTGCCATAACTATAGAAAAATTTAATTATTGCAGTTTTAGTGAATGAACTATCGGGAAAATATTCTACTTCTCCAACTCGTACTTCCAAGTTGCCATTATAATCATATCTCTTTTCATATTCCCATTTACCAACTATAAAATTTGACCATTTTTCAGGTTTTTCAATTTTCTCAGCTTCTTCACATGATGAAAAAATTATAAACCCTAAAATTGCAATAAGTACTTTTTTCATTTCTTTCTTTTTTGGTGGAAGGGAACTCTAAATACACACATCCCGCATAAACACGCTATATCCACAGCCTAACCTATCCATCCAAAGCGATGCCGAAAAAGCTGTTTTGGGGCGGTGTCATGCCTAAGCAGCGCGGTTGGAACAAAGATAAGCTTTCCATGTAATTCACACAATGTATCGACTCGCTTTTTTTATACCCCCAAATTAAACAAGTTGCTTTTTCACTTCTTGCTGTTAGCAAGTAAAACGGGGGCAAGCCCTGCAAGCGTAGGTTGTTTTAGAGGGGATACTGTGATGAACAAGTGGAGGTGCACTGCTCCTTCTCTATCACTATACCGCTTGGCATCCTGTATCCTGTCAATGGGGCTTCTTCTTTTCCTTGATGAAAAGAAGCAATCCCGATAGCTATCGGGAAAGGCCTGTATCGGCTTCTTAACGCTCCGTGAGCTTGAAAAACCTACCATTTGCAAACTCGCCTCTTACTTATTCTCCCGTTTTATTCAGTTTGATAACGAGTCCTTTCTTTTCGCAACAACTTCTTATAGGCTCAAACAGTGCAAATGGCTTCACGGTTTTTGCTGCGCCCACTCCACTAAAGCCGATAAGGGCCAGACTTTTTGTGATACGCTGTGTTTTTGCAAATGACGGTTTGCATACCTGCCTGTGGCGGGCTTTTGGCCGACATGGACAGGTATGCTGTGTTCTGCCCAGTTTTATCTGTTTTAATTTCCTTTTATTTGTAGAGATGTGATAGCGTTTTCAAATTTATTTTTCATTAAAGGAGATGCATTTACATATCCAATTACTATATCTCCGATAAACTGTTCTTTCCAAAATTTTCCTTCACCACCCGAATACGAAACCGTATCCATTGGCACTTCTTTTGTATGCCCGTTTACTCCAATTACGATTAGGTTTTCAACATTTAACCTTGACCCATTCCATATATCGTTAGAAATATAAAAAACGGAATTGTCAGGATATGAGATTCGGTATTCAATATATATTTTTCCGTTTTGCGGATAGACTTTCTTTTTCTTTCCTTTTTCAGGCAAGAGAGCAACAAAATTCTTTTCTTGTTCAAAATCAGATACGATAGTAGTCAATACAAAATTATATGCCTTCTCGCTATCAGAAATTTTGCTTGACCAATTCCCACAACCAATGCAAATTACCAGAATAAGTGCAAAACTCATTATTTTCATGTCGTTTGGTTAAAATCCATAAGGTGGTGAAACATTGATTGGATTACCGCTTGCATCCAACAAACTTGGTCCTCCTGAATAATTCTTACGATACTTTTTACCGAGTTGTCCGCGAATTAGATTAGTGTTATAAACGGCTCTAATTTCTTGAATTTGTTCTTGACCTCCATTGATTTCTACATATCTGCTATCAAGCATTCCTCTTGTTGCATCATATCCATGAAATAATTCATGTGCAAGAACCATTTTAGGCTCACCTCCATTTGGTCGTGCGGACGGATCCCAATATACTGTGCCTCCTGAACCAACTTCTGTAAAATCAAAAAAGGCCGTTTCTTTGCTGTCTCTGACGCATCCTGTCATCAAGATTATTACTCCGATTATCCAAATTTTGGTTCGTTTCGTGTTTTTTATTTTTTCTTTAATTTTGACTAACGGCTTGCAATGATTTGATTAACAGATTATTGCAAATCATATTTTTCAAACATTTCCTCCGTTAGCTAAGGTTTTTTACGACCTTTTGTCGCACCCCAATTGGGCAGAACTCTAAATACACGCATTCCATGTAAACACGCTGTGTCTGCAGGTTCACCTATCCATCCAAAGCGATGCTGAGAAAGCTGTTTGGGGTGGTGTCATGCCTAAGCAGCGCGGTTGGAACAAAGATAAGCTTTCCATGTAATTCACACAATGTATCGACTCGCTTTTTTTATACCCCCAAATTAAACAAGTTGCTTTTTCACTTCTTGCTGTTAGCAAGTAAAACGGGGGCAAGCCCTGCAAGCGTAGGTTGTTTTAGAGGGGATACTGTGATGAACAAGTGGAGGTGCACTGCTCCTTCTCTATCACTATACCGCTTGGCATCCTGTATCCTGTCAATGGGGCTTCTTCTTTTCCTTGATGAAAGAAGCAATCCCGATAGCTATCGGGAAAGGCCTGTATCGGCTTCTTAACGCTCCGTGAGCTTGAAAAACCTACCATTTGCAAACTCGCCTCTTACTTATTCTCCCGTTTTATTCAGTTTGATAACGAGTCCTTTCTTTTCGCAACAACTTCTTATAGGCTCAAACAGTGCAAATGGCTTCACGGTTTTTGCTGCGCCCACTCCACTAAAGCCGATAAGAGCCAGACTTTTCGTGATACGCTGTGTTTTTGCAAATGACATCTAATACACGATTAGTATTGGTACGCTCCCACCGTATATGACAAACAGTTTTTGTTTTTGCGCTCGCAATCCGCTTATTTTGCTATTCGCAAAGGGAGCTTTGCTGCTATTTGGGCTTCGCACCTCCCGATAATTATCGGGATTACCAGTCGCGCACGCCAGATTAGGAAGGGGTGGCAGTACATCAGGTTAAATCCGTTTGAAACCCTGCTGTAAGGCATTGGATTTCAACGATCTAACAGTATTTAGAAGCGACTTCTTGTCGCACCAGGTATGCATTGTTCGCTGTCGTTTTCATTTTTATTTTTATCTCATTAATTTACGCTAATCCAATTATCCATTTACCACCTAAATTGAAATAAGCCTCCTCTTTTGATTCTAATTTTTTCTCAAAATATTTATCGAAACAATAAGAGTAGCAATGCTTTGGAATTGCTCGTTTTATAATTGTATCTCTTTGGAGTTCAATTAGAAAAAGACCTGCATGCCTTGTCAAAAAGTGTTTCTGCTCTATTCCCATATGCAATGAACCAAGTAACGATTTCACCTGCTCTTCATCAACATAAAGTTTATAGTTAAAGTCTAATTTTTCATTTATTACATCAAATTGAGTTTCTTCTCTTATTTTAACTTGGGATTTTTGTTTGAAGAGCTTAAAGAATTTACTAACAGAATCATAAAGTTCCTGCCCATTATAGAGAAACCTATATTCCTTTTTGTTAAAGTACCAGTCGATAATTAAACTTATACCAAGCTCAAAATATTCAAACAGACTTGTTTCATATCGATAAAGTGTTTCATCCAGAAACTCCCTCAAAATATGCTTTCTTTCAAGTTCTTCATCAGTAGCATTTCGCTTTGATTGAAGAGACTCAAACTCCAATAGTTTTTCTGATATTATATCTACATGAAAAAGTAGATTGTAGTTCTTGCCTTCTTTTCGGCAATCAGCTATCTGAACAAGTTGGTCAATATTCCTAATTGATTTTCCTTTTATGGTAAAGTGTTCATCTAAATTTAAAGTGAAAATTGGGATTTCACTCTCACTTTCACTTTTGTTTTCGTTATTTATCGAGCACTCTGAATGACCATTCTTTTTAATCTTTTCTATTACCTGTAAAATAGAAAAATTGATTTTGTTTAAATCGATTCTTTCTTCATTATTAGAAATTGTTCCTAAAGTTTGCTTTCTCTGAATATCGAAAAACCAATTTGCCAATACAACGCAGTCATCGTGGTATTGATTATTAGGCATTTTCAATAGCTCGTTTAAGGCTTCTCTTGTTTGCCCGTTAGAAATTAATTCCTTTACTATGTCGTTTATTTCTTTCATTTTCTTTTAATGACAGCGAACGGTTGCGCCGTGCGCAGCCCATCCCGCTAGGGTGGGTTGTCGCACGGTGCGTGTTAGCGGGCTTTCGCTCCAGCTTTAAACTCATGTATGAAATTAATCCCAACTAATAATGCAGACCACCGGACATTACGATCTTTGAACTTTCGTTCAAATACTCGACTGTCATTTAGTCGGTAAAGTGATTGGTATGTTTTTGCAATAATTCCGATCTTTAGTTCATTATTAATACGATAATGAATGTTTAATTTAGGCATCCAACCAACATCAATTCCCGTGTATTCAATATCGTGATTGATTTGTCGTGTTTCAAACACCCCTTCAAATCCTGGAAAATTTTCTTTTGTTATAGTTGTCTGATTTTTATTAAGCAGTACACCCACGAAACCACCTATTCCCATCGATACGAACAACTTCCTATTTACAAGTACAATAGAGGGAGCTGACTCAATGTGCAAGTACTTGAAATTCGGAAAACGCTCAAATCCACTTAATTCGAAAAGCTCATTCTGTGGATTTGATGGCCACTTTGCAAATACCCAAACACCTGTCGCGCTAACGTCGCCTGTATTGAACGGAAAATTTTCCAATGCAACTCGTTCTTGGTAAGTAATCGTCGCATCTAACCGAAAATGACGTCTACTTAACAATTCTCCTTCAACTGATGCCCAAAACCCCCGTCGCCATGGGTTCTTCATGTCTCCCCTCCATTCTATCGCAAGTGACCTTACTGTAGAATATGATATTCCCGTAGAGATGCTTATCGGTACTGACTGTGCATTTCCAAAATATAAAAACAAAAAATTAAAAATAACAAATAACGTTTTCTCGTATTTCATATCCTCAAATTAATAGTGAAACCGCTACATGATTAATATTGTGAACGGTTTCACTGGGTACAATGATAAACAATCAGGCCTTGGGTACAGTTAATTTTTAATCACACTGCTGCCTGCCGTATCTGCCTCCCATACCCTGATGCGATGCAGAAGTTCCTGTTTGCCCGCTACTTCCAGGTATCGTCTCTACAACTTGTTCCCACCTAAAGGCAACCAAATTCGCTGGAACATTTCTGTGTTGAGAAATAGTTGCATAAATTGATGCCACTTTGGTGTTATTTACATTCTGTGTTCCTTGAATAGCTCTGATTTGCCCAAAAACGCCAAGACTCATATCTACAAATCTAGCCCGTATATCAAGAGATAAGTAGTGATTTGTATTATACTTGTTCCATGATGCTTTTTTGGATGTGGATTCTACCCAATATTGAAAATCAACATCATACAGCCCAGATGAATTAATGCTTGCTATAACGTAAAAAGCGTTTTGCACATCAATTCTTCTGTTGGCTGTTGGGTTTTTATACTGGTTTATAGGCCCCAGCCAAGTCGGATCTATAGGACAAGTTTCAAGTGCAATCCAATTTTTAGTCGAACCAAAAGCCTCTGTATCAAGAACATAAAACATACTATCGCCTTTTGGGATATCCTCCTCCCGCAATGCCTTTATTAAATGGCTTGTATTATCCTTGTGGACCCAAACATTTAATCCTGGATAGAATGTGCCAACATAATCACCTACTTGAATCAAACCTTGATTATTGAATATCCTGGCAATAACACTCAGGTGTTTAGTCAAGTACAATTCTCCTTCATCATTGATCCCAAAAAATCTTTTGTAAAATAATCCACCTTTATCAATCGCTGCCTCCATTCTTTCTACAGGTTGCTCTTCTATCCTTATAAGCTCTGAAAACAACGAAGTGAATCCTATTTTTTCACCCCATGCTACCACACTCTCTGTATTGAACTGTGATAATTTCACTAAACCATTGACCATCGCATCATGGTCTCTGAATGCAAGTCGCCCTTCTTCTACATGTAATCCTTCTAAATCAAAATCGACAACTACTTCCTCTTGAGAAACTCCATCAACGTAAAGAATACCATCGATAATTTCTTCACTTGGTTCGCAAAATTGTTCATCATGTGTGGATAAACCATCAACAACAAGTTCCTCGTCTTTGTAGTTTGTACACGAATAAAAAAATAACACATAAAACAATACGGTTGTAAGAAGATGAAATGAGATTTTCATAGTTCTATTTGTTTATTTATCCTTCTTCTCTGCCAAATATTGCTGTACAAGTACTTTTGGCATTAGAAAAAGGCTAATTCAAAACCTTCACACTAAAGGTTCGTTAACACCTTCATTAACCCATTCCGGCATTGGGTCCTACTTTCCCAAATTCCAAGGCGGTCGGTTTCAGAAATAATTCCCCCGCCAGCGGCTATCCTACTCTCAGAAAGACCCTCTTTTCTCCTTTCGGAACGCTGTCAGATGCGCTGGTCTTGGTCTTCTTTTGGTTTTATACCCGCTAACGTGGGCACTCCCGCCGTGCCGCCCTGCGTTGGCTTTGCGGGTTGGGCTTTGGGCGGCATGGTCGGGAGTGCGTTGTTATCCCCTTTTTATTATATTTTGTCTGGTTTGGATTTAAAACTTCATCTTTTGTATCCTCACCGCATTCAAAATCGCCAAAAGTGCCACCCCAACATCCGCAAAGACAGCCTCCCACATCGTTGCCAAACCGCCTGCTCCCAACAGCAAAACAACAACTTTCACCCCAAAAGCAAGCGCAATATTTTGAAAAACTGTACTCCGTGTGGCTTTCCCGATTTTAATAGCCGTCGCAATTTTGGAAGGCTGGTCGGTCTGTATGACCACATTGGCGGTCTCAATCGCTGCATCGCTGCCCATTGCGCCCATAGCGATGCCGACATCGCTCAAAGCCAACACAGGTGCATCGTTGATGCCGTCGCCAACAAAAGCAATGACTTTGGTCTTGTCTTGTTTCAGTTCTTCTACTTTTTGGACTTTCCCTTCGGGCAAGAGGTCGCCGAAAGCCGTATCAATTCCGATGCTTTGCGCCACTTTTTGGGTGATGGCGTTTTTGTCGCCGCTCAACATCACGACTTTTGCTACCCCGTTTTGATGCATCGCTTTTATCGCACTTGCGGCATCTTCTTTTATTTTATCGGCAATCAAAACGTAGCCAGCGTATTGGTTTTCAATAGCGACAACGACTATCGTTTCCACGATTTCATTTATTGCTGCATCAAAAACGATGTTGAATTTGTTGAGCAATTTGGTGTTGCCAGCCAAAACCGTTTTGCCATTGACCATGCCTTTCAAGCCATGCCCCGAAATTTCCTCGACCTCCGTTGCCTGATAGGGCGCAGCATCGTTTTTGGTAAATTCGGCAATCGCTTTGGCTATCGGATGCGTGGATTGGCGTTCCAAAGCCGCCAAACTTTTGAGCATTTCGCTATCGGAAATACCCGCCGCAGCCACTTTCTGCACCTGAAAAACGCCCTCCGTCAGCGTCCCCGTTTTGTCCATGACAACGGTATTTACCCTCGTCATCAAATCCAGATAATTGGAGCCTTTGAACAATATGCCGTGCCTCGAAGCCGCCCCGATGCCGCCGAAATAGCCCAATGGAATAGAAATCACCAAAGCACACGGACAAGAAATCACCAGAAAAACCAATGCCCGATAAAGCCAATCATTGAACACATAATTGCCCACCACGAAATACGGCACGACCACCAAGGCAACCGCCAAAAAGAACACAATCGGCGTATAGATTTTAGCAAAACGCCTAATCAAAAGTTCAGTCTGCGCCTTGCGGGCGGTGGCGTTTTGCACCATGTCCAAAATACGGGCGAGCGAACTATCCGCATATTTTTTGGTCACCCGCAGTTCAATGACTTTATCCAAATTCAACATCCCCGCCAGCACGGTTTCACCTTTTTCGATGGTTTTTGGCTTGCTCTCGCCCGTCAATGCTGCCGTGTTGAAACTACTGTTTTCTGAAAGCATCTCGCTGTCGAGCGGCACTTTTTCGCCCGAACGGACTTGGATGATGTCGCCGATTTCGACCGTTTCCGGCTTCACGGATTGATAATTCCCATTGACAAAAAGGTTGGCAAAAGCGGGGCGCACGTCCAAAAGTGCCTTGATATTGCTTTTCGCCCGATTGACCGCCGCACTTTGAAATAGTTCGCCGATGGCATAAAACAGCATCACCGCCACGCCCTCCGGGTATTCGCCGATGGCAAATGCGCCGAGCGTGGCAACGGTCATCAAGGTAAATTCCGTAAAAAACTCCCTTTTGACAAGTGTTTCAAAGGCTTCCTTCATCACTGGAAAACCAACGGGCAAATAAGCGATGACATAAAACGCCAAGCGGACGTAGCCTTTGAAAAAATCCTGCGGAATGTATTCGTCCAACGCAATGCCGAGCAAAACATGGTCAAACTCACGATGGCGGGCAAATACTGCCGCCATGCGCCATGCCCTTCGCCGTGCGAATGGTCGTGGTCATGCCCGTCGTCGTCGCTGTGCTGTTCTTTCAGTAAGTTTTGGGCGTTGGCGTTGGTGTAGATTTTTTCTTCGAGGGTGCAGCAAAGTTGTTTGCCGTCTTTATCGTAGATGTGTTGATGTTGCATATTTTTATTATTGAAGTTGAGTGCTAACAGCATTTTTCCCCAGCCTGAATGGGCGGGCATTTCACGGTGCCATAACTGCAATACACGCAGCAATCCCCTTTCAGGGGCTTCAAAACTTGTTTGCAGTTTTCACATTCGTAAAAAAACTGGCAGGCATCGGTCGGCATGGTTTCGGTCTTTTGAAAACCGCAATTGGGGCAGGTAATTTGGCTTTGCAGGACGACCGCAGATGTTTTTGGCGAGTTGCGTTTTAGCCAAAACTGCCAGCCCGACCACGCCGCCAGCCCAGCACCCAATGCCATGAGCCAGCCGCTCCATTTTTCCAGTCCCTCTGAAAAAGCGGACATCCCGGCTGCCCCGCCAATGGCGATTGCCAGCCACGGCAACCAACAACAAGCCGTCGCCAACACGAAAGCGAAGGCAGAGCCTATTATTGAAGTGGATATTTTCATTTTTTAATTAAACTTTGGCTGTGAAAAAATCTGGTTGAATATCAAAACGGGCAACTGCCCGTGCTTTTAAATTGACAGTCTGCCGGATTTTTTGGACTTGAAAAACCTCAGGGCTTTCCCAAGTCCAAAATTCCAGCGTTATGAAAATGAAACTCAATGCTCATGCCCGCCACCGCCTTCCGATTTCGTCAGGTGCGATTGCAGGTAATAAGCCCCTTTGACGACGATGTTTTTCGCCGTTTCCAAAGGCTGTAAAAAAGTGGTCTGCACAAAGCCGAGTTGCGAAGTCCCTGTTTTCACCTCGATGCGCTGAAAGTGGTACTCCGTGCCTTCGGCGGCTTTCGCTTCTTTTTCCAAAACGAAAACGAACTCTCGACCCTCGGCTTTGATGATGGCATCCACGGGCAGCGCATCCACCGAATTGCTGCCCACGTCCACGAGCGCATTGACGTACATGCCGGGGATGAGCATCTGCCGTTCGTTCAAAATATCGGCATGGACGGCGACCGATTTCGTCTCGTTCTCGAACGACTTGCCGACGCTGAAAACCTTGCCCCGCAGTTCCGAGCCGTCCTGATTGGTCAGGATGAAACGCACGTTTTGACCCGTTTTCACCTTGAACAAATCCTTTTCATAGACCAGCAAATCAACGTGCATTTTCGAGTTGTCCACGATGTTGAACAGCGGTTTGCCCACCTCCGCAGCCGCCCCGATGGTCACGTTCACGTCGGTGATGTTGCCGCCAATCGGGGCGGTAATATTGATAACGGGCGACGAGGAATTGCCGCCAATTTCAATGTTTTGCCCCAAAATGGCAATCTGGCTTTGCAAAGCCCTGATTTTCGCCTCCTCCATTTGCAGGTCGGAACTGACTTTTTGGAACACCTTTTTGGCGTTCACGTTCTCGTCGGACAGTTCTTTTTGGCGGGCAAATTCAAGTTTCAGGAACTCCAAATTTGCCTGCGAAGCGGTCAGTTCCTGCGTGAGTTTTTCCCGTTCGAGGCGCAGGTTGTTGTACGCCATGCTCTGCATAGTCGCCAACACCTGCCCCGCTTTCACGGCTTGCCCTTCGATGACTTTGATGCTTTGGATGGTGCCGGGAAACTGGACGCTGACCTGCGCCTGATTTTGCGGCGGCAGTTTGGTGTAGCCGTTGGCGTTGATGACTTCCGAGAGGTTTTTCTTTTCAAAACCGCCCAAAACCAGCCCCGTCGCTTTGTACTGCGCCTCGTTGAGGTGGACTTCTTTGATGGCGGCGTTTTCCTCGTGACCGCCTTCTTCGAGGGCGGCTTCGGTTTTTTCGCCCGCATGGTCGTGGTCGTGACCCTCGCCTTCGACATGGACGTGGCGGAAAAACAATGCCCAGATGATGACACCGAGAAGGGCGGCGAGGGCGATGCCGCCGACTATTTTTATATTCTTGTTCATTTTTTTAAAATGGTTGTAGTCAATTATTGACCGATGAAAAATTGGATAGAAATCACGTTCTGATTGAGGCTATTGACCGCCTCCAAATAAGCCCGTTGGATTTCCAGATTGGTCTGCAAAGCCTGTGCGTATTCGACATAGCCGATGTCGCCGCCGAAATAGGCTTTCGAGGCGTTCTCGACGATGGATTTTGCATTCGGTAATGCCGTGTTTTGATAGTACGCCACGTTGTTTTTCCAAAACACAAACTGCCCGGCGGACTGCCGCAACTGGCTTTGCAACTGCGTTTGCAGGTACTCGCCTTGCTTTTGTTGCGCCATGATTTGCAGGTCGGCGGCTTGGGTTTTCGCCCGATAGCCTTTTGCCCCGAAAATGGGAATTGAAATGCCCAACGCTACGCCCTGAAAACGTGGCACACCGTTGTAGTTCACCACCTGCCCGTCCACTTCCTGCGCCCCGGTGAGCGATTGAATGAAATATCCAGCCTGAAAATCGGGCAGCCGCTCGGCATTCGCCAGCCGTTTTTCGGCTTCGGCGAGGGCGATTTGGTTTTGTGCAAAAAGCAACATCGGGTTGTTTTTCAGCAAGGTCGAGTCCAAAATTTCGGCGAAAGCGAGTGGCGAAAACTCAGTTTTTGGGATTGAAAAATCCTCCGGGGAGTTCAGCCATTGCTGCAATTTCATTTTTTCGATGTGAATCAAATTCCTGACCTGAAAAATGCTTTGCTGCAATTGTTGCTGGCGGGTTTCGGCGGTCGTTTTTTCCAAAAGGTTGCTTTCGCCCGTTTTGAATTTCAGCGAAGCCGCCCGCACGAACTGCCCTAAAAGGCTGTCTTCCTGCATCAAAACCGTTTCCAACGCCTGTAAATATTGGATTTGGTGCCAACTTTGGCGGACGTTGAAAACCAGTTCGTTTTTGGAAATGGCGAGTTGCGATTGGGCGATTCCCGTTTGTTGGGCAGCCAAATTGCGCCGTGCTTTTATCAAAGCGGGGTTCGGGATGTCCTGCGAAACCGAAAAATTTTCGTCGAAACGGCGGCTGTTAAATTGCCCAAGTTGCGCCCCAAAATCGGTCTTTGGAAAAATGCCCGCCGCCCGTTGCAGGGCTTCCGCCGATTGGATTTCAAAAGCGTTTGCCTGCAAAAGTTCGTTGTTTTTGTTCACCAACTCTAATGCTTCTGCCAGCGTGAGGGTTGGGATTTGGGCTTTCAAATTCATGGAAAACCCGAAAAGCACGACCAGCAAAACCGAAACGGGCAGGGCTTTTTTGCGCCTTCCTTTCAATTTTTCCTCAAAAAAATAATACAAAATCGGCAGGACGATAAGCGTCAAAAGTGTGGCGGTAATCAAGCCGCCGATAACGACCGTTGCCAGCGGTTTTTGCACTTCTGCGCCCGCCCCCTTGCTCAAAGCCATAGGCAAAAAGCCGAGCGACGCCACCGCAGCCGTCATGATGACGGGGCGCAAACGGACTTTCGTGCCTTCCCGAATGCGCTCCAAAATGTCGGTCATGCCCTCCGTTTTGAGTTGGTTGAAATAGCCGATGAGCACGATGCCGTTCAGCACGGCTACGCCGAAAAGTGCGATGAAGCCCACGCCCGCCGAAATCGAAAACGGCATTCCCCGCATCCACAAAGCGAACACGCCGCCGATGGCGGAAAGCGGGATGGCGGTGAAAATCAGGAGCGATTGTTTGATGCTGCCAAAAGTGAAAAACAGTAGGACAAAAATCAACGCCAGCGCAACGGGGACGGCGACCGAGAGCCGCTTGTTCGCCTCGACGAGGTTCTGAAACTGACCGCCGTAGGTGATGTAATACCCGGGCGGGAGTTTGAGGTTTTTGTCCAAGTTCGCCTGAATTTCGGTCACGACGCTTTTCACGTCCCTGCCCCGGACATTGAAGCCGATGACAATGCGGCGTTTGCCGTCCTCCCGGCTGATTTGCGAAAACCCGGGTTCGAGGGCAATGTCCGCCACTTGTTCGAGCGGGATTTGACCGCCCGACGGGAGGGAGACGTAGAGGTTTTTGAGGTTGGCGATGTCCTGTCGGCTATCGTTTTCGAGGCGCACGACGAGGTCAAAACGTTTTTCGCCTTCATAGACCACGCCCGCTTTTTCGCCCGCAAAGCCCGTTCGGACGACTTGGTTGAGGTCGCCGACGTTCAAACCGTACAAAGCCAATTTGTCTTTGTTGTACTTGACCGTGATTTGCGGCAAACCGGAAACGGCTTCGGGTCGGGCATCTTCTACCCCCTTCACGCCTTGTATGATGGGTGTGACTTGTTCCGCCAGACCTGCCAGAAGGTCAATGTCCTCTCCGAAAATCTTTACCGCCACATCGCTGCGCACGCCCGTCATCAGTTCGTTGAAACGCATCTGGATAGGTTGGGTAAATTCGGTCGTCACGCCGGGAAGGTCTTCGAGGGCGTGTTCCATTTTCGACATCAACTCTTCTTTTGTGTGTGCGGAAGTCCACTCCGATTTGTCCTTCAAAATGACCATTGCATCGGCGACCTCCATGGGCATGGGGTCGGTCGGCACTTCTGCGCTGCCGATTTTGGAGACCACTTCAATCACTTCGGGAAATTGTTGCCTCAAAATCTGTTCGGCTTTGGTCGTCGTCTCGATTTCCTGCCCCAGCGAACTGCCCGGCGGGATGATGATGTGGGTGGCAATGTCGCCTTCTTCCAAGGTCGGGATGAACTCGCCGCCGAGCCGCCCGAACACCACCAGCGAAAGGGCAAAAAACAAGGCTGCCAAACCAACGACGAGGACTTTCACCTGCATGGCGCCCTCCAAAATTGGGCGATAAATGCGGTAGCAAAAGGCAATGATGCGGTCGGAAATGTTTTGGGTATGCCCCGTATTTTTACTCAAAAACAAAGCGGACATCATCGGGACGTAGGTGAGCGACAGGATGAATGCACCCAAAATAGCAAAAGAAACCGTCTGCGCCATGGGCTTGAACATCTTGCCCTCGATGCCGACCAATGCGAGAATGGGGAGATAGACAATCAGGATGATGATTTCGCCGAAGGCTGCGCTGCCCCTGATTTTGGCGGATGCCTGATACACTTCGTTGTCCATTTGGGCGGTCGTGAGCCTGCCTTTTTCGCCTACCTGCAATCGGTGGACGATGGCTTCGACGATGATGACCGCCCCGTCCACAATCAACCCGAAGTCAATTGCTCCGAGCGACATCAGGTTGCCAGAAACGCCGAAGAAATTCATCAGGCTGACCGCAAAAAGCAAAGACAAAGGGATGACCGAAGCCACGACCAAACCCGCCCGCAGGTTGCCGAGCAACAAAATGAGGATAAAAACGACGATGAGTGCGCCTTCCAAAAGGTTGGTCTGGACGGTGCCGATGGCGTTGTTGACCAATTTGGTGCGGTCGAGGAACGGCTCTGCGTCCACACCTTCGGGCAGGGATTTTCGGATTTGCTCCATTTTTTCCTTGACCAGCGTAACGACCTCTGCGCTGTTTGCGCCTTTGAGCATCATCACCATGCCGCTGACGGCTTCGCCCTTGCCGTCTTTGGTGGTCGCTCCGTAGCGGATGGCGCTGCCGAAGCGCACCGTTGCCACGTCCCGCACCAAAATGGGGATGCCGTTTTGGTTTTTAACGACGATTTTCTGGATGTCGTCCATGCCGTTGACCATGCCGATGCCCCGGATGAAATAGGCGTTTGGTTTTTTGTCAATGTACGCCCCGCCCGTATTCTCGTTGTTCCGTGCGAGGGCTTCGAGGATTTCGGGCATGGTGGTGTTCATGCTCCGCAACTTGTCGGGCTGCACGGCGATTTCGTATTCTTTGAGCAAGCCGCCGAGGGTGTTCACCTCCGCCACGCCCGGTGTGCCGATGAGTTGGGGTTTGATAATCCAATCCTGCACGGTGCGCAGTTCCATGGCGTTGAACTTGTCCTCGAAACCCGGTTTAGCGAACACGACGTATTGGTAAATCTCGCCCAAACCCGTGCTGATGGGTGCCATTTCAGGCGTTCCCATGCCTGCGGGGATGCTGTTCTCGGCTTCCTTGATGCGTTCGGAAATTTGGGTCCTCGCCCCAAAAATATCCACTTCCTCCTCAAAAACCACGGTAACGACGCTCAAACCAAAGCGGCTGATGGAGCGCAGTTCGACGACTTTCGGGATGGGTTTCACCGATTGCTCGATGGGGTAGGTGATGAATTTTCTACCTCCTGCGCCGCCAGCGTGGGCGAGGTGGTGATGATTTGCACCTGATTGTTGGTGATGTCAGGCAGTGCGTCAATGGGCAATCGGGACAGCGAGAAGATGCCACAAAGCACCAAAGCCAGCGTACACAAGCCCACGACGAACTTATTCTTTATGCTGAAAAGAATGATTTTATCAAGCATTGAAATTTAGTTTAGAATGAACAAAACGCCGAAAAGCGGTGGCGAAGCCACCGCCTGTTGGCGGAGTGCGGCGAAGCCGCACCAGACTTTTTTTGTTGCAAACTAAACTTGGGGAGGGCGGAAAATGGCATCGAGATATCCGCTCTGCCAATCAAAAGCGTAGTGGAAGGTGCTTTTTTCCTTAAATTCCGGGTGGATTGGCTTGGAATGCCATTTAAAGGATTTGGAAAGGACGATGACCAGTCCGCAGCAACTGCAAGTGCAAAACGGGGAGCAAAAATCACTACCTGTTTCGTGCGGGCATTCGGAGTGTTCGTTGGCTGCGATGCTTGCAAATTCAGCACTCGCCGGGGCGTTCATCTCGTGAACGTCGGTGCATGGCATCAGGCTCAATGCCAGAAAGTAGAGGCTGAATGGGAAGCAAAAAAATTTCATTGTTGGTTAAACGTGGTTTTGGGCGGTTTGTTTTTGTTTTATATTTTTATTTTTTTAGTTGGGGATAACTCCTTCATACACGCACCTGCGTGTATGAGAAACCCGCATTGCGGGTTTTCAATACACTTTATTGCGTGTATTTAGACTATATGTGTAAGTGATGTTCTGTGCTGACGTGCGCGTTTGTCGGGTTAGTTAGGTGACTTCACTGGCGCACCAGCATCACAAATATAAGGTGTGTGTTCTATACCGACAAGAAAAATTTGAATTTTTTTTCAGATTGCCAAATCATCTATAGGGCTGCGGAGTTTGTCCCAACCTTTTCGCGTGATGTGGGTATATATCTCTGTCGTTTTGCTGCTATCGTGGCCTAGTAGGTCTTGGATGTAGCGCAAGTCCACGCCTTTTTCCAGCAGGTGGGTCGCGAAGCTGTGGCCTAGCGTGTGTACCGTCGCCTGTGGGTTGATGCCTGCCCGCAAAGCCCTGCGGACATAGCCTGTTGTAGTGGGAATGCTACGATAAGTAGGATAAACGTCTGTAAATGATTCCCCCCCCTTCATCGAGCAGCAAGTGACAGCAGCGCGAAGGGCGAAGCCCTGAGCCTGTGACGGACAAGGGGGCGGACGAAGCCCCGCCTGCAACCATCGGGCGCTGGCGGGACGTAGGTAGCACCCGGCACCCAACCCGACGTAAGGAGGGGATGGGGGTGGCCCATAACTATCCTTGTAAGCAAAAACCGGAGCCAACTAATTTTACAAGAAAACCCGCCCCCTGTATATCTTCCCCTTATTTCTTTGTTTCTTTGCTCACAAATCAATATAAGAAAAAGTATGCGAGCATGGATTGCCTTGTGGTGGATGGGCTGTTGTGCTATCACGCTGACAGCGCTGAGCACGGTGCTACACAAGGATGACGGAGTGGCCGCCGTAGGCAGGCCACAGCCCCTAATATTAATACGAGCTTAAAGAAATGTAGCAACGCAATGGGATATAGTGCGCATGATTTGTCGGATACGATTGTGGCAGTAGCTACGCCTCAAGGGGTGGGTGCGATAGGGGTGATACGATTGTCGGGACCTAAGAGCCTGCACATAGTGGACGGGGTGTTTGCGGGTAAAGACTTGCTGGCACAAGCTACGCATACCGTGCATTTTGGTACGATACGGGCAGAGGATGGCCGAATCGTGGACGAGGTGCTGGTGACCCTGTTTGTGGCACCGCGCTCATATACGGGCGAGGATGTGGTGGAGGTGAGTTGCCACGGTTCCCCCTACATTATACAAGAGTTGGTACAATTGTTCATTCGGCAGGGAGCGCGACTGGCACAGGCAGGGGAGTTTACGATGCGGGCGTTCCTGAATGGGCGTATGGATTTGAGCCAAGCAGAAGCGGTAGCAGACCTGATTGCGTCGGAATCAGCGGGAAGCCACCGATTGGCATTA
>JAWKLL010000021.1:0-90782 GCA_041392765.1 Saprospiraceae bacterium | reverse complement strand
AAATAATGAAAGGTATGCAACATATTGATTTAAGTGGCAAAGTAGCCATCGTTACAGGTTCGAGTAAGGGGATTGGCTTGTCCATTGCTACTGCCTATGCCGAGGCGGGGGCAAAGGTAATCATTAGTAGCCGTAAACAAGAGGCCGTTGATGAAGTGGCGGCTCATCTGCAATCAAAAGGTTACACCGCAAAAGGTATCGCTTGTCATGTAGGCGATGAAACCCAACTGCAGACCTTGGTTGATCAAACGATAGCAGCTTTTGGACGGATTGATATATTGGTAAATAATGCGGCTACCAACCCCGTTTTTGGCCCGGTAGAGGAAGCCTCGCCAGTTGCATTTGATAAAATCGTGCAAATAAACGTTAAATCGCCTTGGCAACTTTCCAACCTATGTCTTCCTTATTTGAAAGAGTCCGGTGGATCTATCATTCATATTAGTTCAGTAGAGGGATTGCATCCTGGCTTTGGTTTGGGGTTGTATAGTATGATCAAGGCGGCGCTGATTATGTTGGGCAAAAACCAGGCGAAAGAATGGGGCCGCTATGGAGTGCGGGTAAATGTTATTTGCCCGGGGTTGGTACAAACCCAATTCAGCGAAGCTCTCTGGACGAATGAAAAACTAATGGGACAATTGGCGCGCCAAATACCCGCTGGCCGTATGGCGCAGCCCGAAGAAATGACAGGCTTAGCGTTATTGTTGGCTATAGATGCAGGCTCTTACATGACAGGAGGCGTTTATACGGTGGATGGGGGGTATATGGTGGGGTTTTAATATATGCGAATCTATCCTGAAAATTATTGCTACATTTGTGAGGCAGTTTTAACACAACAAAGCACCATGAATTTTTGGTACAAAATACGCCGTTGGTTGGGTGTTGCACCCGCTGGAGACGGAGGAAAAACACAGAGTAATGCATCTAGTGGCACTCCGGGAACGGTCGTTCGAGTGGAGACAAACCCGCCAGATTTACCTGATTCAGGCAATACCGCTGTTGATTTGATTCAATTGCTTTTCAGTACTAAAGACAAACACATTACCACTATGGTCAATTCTATTACATTAAGCTCTGACATGAAAACCCTTTTCTTAATTGATAACGGGCGTTCTATTTCCTATGATCTGACGGTTCCAGAAGGCGTTATGGTCGGCCTTATGGGCGACCAATTGGTAGCGGCTACAGCTGTTGCCCCTCCCGCTCTCGGCACTTCGGGAAGCGTGAAAACGGCGGGCAATAACCGTTATACCTTCAAAGCTTTGGACAATAGCCAGTACACGATGAGTTACAACGAGTCGAACAAGGCTATAGCGATCATTGGCGTAGGCGACATCGTGATAAATCTGGAAGCTCCTGATTCCAACGATTGCGCATCCAGGTGTTGAGCCTTGTAAAGACGGTATTTTCTAGATACGCAGGGTAGGGGATGAGTTAGAAGTATGGGTGATAAGGGATAAAAACGACGTTCTACCCAATATGAGCAAATTTATTGTGAACTATGGACAATATCCTGCATATACGCTGTCAATTAAGGTGAAAAACACAAGCTGTTCGTTTACGAAGCCTACAAAAGGATTCGTAAACGTAACGGCAATATAATTCAACGTTTTTCACCGCGATTACGCCTACGAATCCTGAAAGGTGCAAGCGGCACGGCTTTCGTTGTTTGACTTATCCAAAATTCACGTTAATTTATGAATCCGCACGCCGCAACTCGGTAATAGTTTTACTTTGTAACAAACTTTGAATCCACAGCAAGATGACTTCGTCTATGCCAGCAGATACTGGGTGCGCTAACAGTGCTATTTGATCGTTCAGTGCTGCTAGTGTTTGCAGTTCTTCTTTCTTGCTACTGGCGGACTGTAGCTGTTGGATGGCTGTATTTACGGCCGCATGTACTGGGCGCAAGGGGCTTTCTTTTCGTTTGGCAAAATAGCGCTGGATCGTACGCAATCCATTTTCAATATCCTCAAAAACGGCAGTTTTGTAAACAGCGAGTAGGAAAATAATGCGACTGCCATCCTGTATGTCCAATCGTAAGTTGGGTGCCTGTTTTTGTACTTGCCATAGCTTTTTCATCCACTTCAGGCAATCTGTGAATCGGTCGGAGAGGAACAGCAGTAAAATGGTGTTGAATAAAATACTCAATTCAGAACTTGGCAGCAGATCGTATTTTTTTAGCCCTGCTTCAATACGCATCAGCGGTTCTGTGATACTCGTTTGTTGTTGGTTGAGTAAGAACACCAATTCATAAATGATGGATCTTTCAAAAAGGAGCTGCTCTGCTTGGACATTGGGCGGAGTCTGGTTGCGCAATTCTTGCAACAAGGCCGGAAGTTTATGGAAGTGCTGTGGGTTTCGCGACACAGCGTAAAGATAATTTGCCATATCACCCATATAGTTGAAGAAGCCATCCACCTTGGTCTTTGGGTATTGATTCCACAGTGCTACGGAGGCTTGGAAGTAGTGCAACACCGCCTCCGAGTTACCTTTCAACTGGTTGAGCAGTGCCATACTCTGGTAGTAGCGGCGTTGTGCACCAAATGATTGGTGGGGGATAGGCTGTGCCAGTAGTTCGCTGTACTTTTTATCAATGAGTTGCTGCTCGTTTTTACCCGGCAATTGGGGCGAACGCAAAATATCCACCGACAACCGGTCGTATTGGTCGTTCCACCAAAGTTCTTGTTCCAACATGCTCATCCATTCGTTTTTCTCCTGAATGAGTGCTTCTACTTCTTCGCTGTATTCCTTGCGCTGGTATTCTTTTACCAATTGTCTTTGCCGCAAGTTTCCTCAATGATGGCGGGTAAATCCTGCATCTCCAGTGCCATATCTCGTGCTTCCTTCAATCGGCTTTGCGCCTGTTCGTACAGTTTTGCGCTCAAAAAGGATTTTGGCATCCGTTAGCAATTCTTTGATGCGGGTTTTCCATGACTTTTTGCTCTGATAGTCCCGCAAGGCTCCTAATAATGATTCATAGAGCCGTGCTTTATCGTCGGCTACTTTCGAGCCAAATGTAGCTTTTACGGCCGCCTCGTCATAGGTTTCCATCTCGTTCAGTAGATGAAAAAGTGCTAAATAGCGTGCTTCTTGCCCGTTTTGCGCGCATCCAAGGTGAAATACCTTTTCTCCGTCTTGGACATCGACTGGATGAGCTGGTATAAATGGTCTTTGCTTCGCATAGGTGCAAGATGAGTGGTCAATCAATACTTAAAACGGTACAGGATACTTTTTGTGTGTTTCCGCTATGGCCTGTAAGGTCGCTTCCGAGTGATTTCAAAGCCTTTATGTTTTCTTTGAGCTGTTCCATAGAGGTGGCACCGATAATGGTGGGAGGTAAGCTGTGAACTGGTTGCACCATGCCAACGCCAACTGACTGGGCGATGCCCACTTCTTCGGCTATTGCTGCATACGCCGCTACGGCCTCGTGTACCATGGGGCGATTGCGGAAGTTGCCGTGGCGGTCGGTCATCGACCAGCGGCTGCCCTCCGGCACGGCTCCGCCTTGATATTTACCCCGAAAGAACGCCACCCGCTAAGGGCGACCACGGTAGGTATGCTATGTTATGTGCTAAACAACTTTCCAGTACGAAGGGGTAGTCCTTGGTGTGCAACAGGCTGAACTCGTTTTGCGTGGATACCATGGCAGGCAAGAGTTGTGCTCCTTGGCCAACCGCATATACAGGTCTATTCCCCAAGGCGTTTCGTTGGACAGCCCCGCATGGCGTATTTTTCCTACTTTTATCGCCTCGTTCAGTGCTTCGAGTACGCCGAGGGTTTCTTCTTCTTCGCGCTCCACATCTATTTGAGTCACTTTTACGCTCTAGGTGGTGTCTTCAAACGCGGGGTTGGAACGGTTGTGAGTGCAACTGATACACATCAATGTAATCGGTTTGCAGGCGCTTCAGCGATTGGTCGATGGAGGGAGTATCCATTCCTTAGTGATTTTCTCCATTGCGCAGATATGGCCATGCCTTTGCCGCCTATCTTAGTCATGAGGATGAAATCTTTACGCCGGTGTGGGTGTTGCGCCAGCCACTCGCCTATATAGGCTTCTGTTTTTCCATACGTTTCAGGACGCGGCGGGAAGGCATAAATTTCGGCTGTATCAATAAATTAACTCCTTGGTCGAGGGCGTATTCGATTTTGCTCATGTGCTTCGGACATGGTGTTTTGTTTACCCCACAGTCATTGTACCCAAGCATATTTCTGTCACTTCCAAACCGCTGCTTCCTAATACACGTGTTCTCATTTAAATAGGTAGTTTTATTAGGGCGCTTGCTAAGGCCAAGCGGCGGGCTATCCGTATCGGGTTCAACCGATACTCCTATCCTGCGCTTGGGTATTCGCTAAACGCATTCAGGGTGGCAAACATACGCTTTTTAGTGCTATCTGACGTGCATGATGAATAATTGTAGATAACTGACAAACGTTTTTTACCGCTATTACGCCTACGAATCCTGAAAGGCTTGGCAGGCGGTGCGGCTTTCGTCGTTTGGCTTATCCATAATTCACGTAATAGTTTCGCGGCACTTCATGCCGCATGGCAGCTATCTGACAACTCGAAATTGTTGCCCGATAACTGGCAAACGTTTTTCACCGCAATTACCCCGACGAATCATAGAAGGCCTTATGTGTGGACACAAATGGGCGCTCCACATCACAAGGCATTCTTTTTCAATGAATTGCATTTGCTATTTAAGGACTGCAAACCATTGTGCTTCTTTGCCTGAACGCATGAAGACCATCCTAGTCTATTTCACCCCTTCGGGGTTCAAGGCTCTTTCTGATGATGGGACTTTTATATTGCCATCCCTTCGGGATTTTCTTCATTCCTGATTTAGGTGCGTTTGCCATGCCCTAACCCCGAAGGGGTGGTATATTGAAGGTGAATTTTCGCAAAAACGCAATTGCAAGTTGCACACATGGCGAACAGCGAAGCTGTGAGCACGGTGGCGGCTTGGCCGACGCAAGGACGAAGGGTGGTAGCCCCGACGTGAGGAGGGGCGGACGACCTGGTGCCGACCAGCTTTGCTGGTACGGCACGGCCCATGATTTATTATATTGTCCTGCGTGATTAATTATCGGATGATGCGCTTCCATTCACATCTCCTATTTTGATGGCGATAAAGTTGACCGACACTTGCGCAGGAATGTTATTGCCGCTCCAAAGTTCAGGGAAGAAGGTCTGCCATGGGTTGGAGGGGTTGGGGAAAGTGAGTGCAGCATCTTATAAAGCCAACTGGTGTTATTTGGTGAAGGCGGTTTCTTGGCCGAGTATCAGCTTGCAGGTGTATCAAGTCGAGGGTTGTGATGGTACCACTGTTGTTCACATCTGCGGCTATAAGTTGATAGGGACTATCCAAGGGTTGTAGCCCCAAAATATGCTTGCTGGGATAAGGACTATGTCGAAGGTGGTGACACCGTTTAGGGGGTGTTCGTTGTAGTGTGGATGACGGAAATATCGCTTCCGGGCGTGGCAAGCCCCATTCGAACTGCCCGTCAGCATCGGTATGGGTGTGGTATGCGGTTGGTCGCCGCTGAAGGATATCGCTACATTGGCTACGGGCATTTGAGCGGTAGTTTGCACCCAGCCGGATACAATGCCCGGAGGGTAGTTGCTGCAAGAGGTCGATGGCGAAAGTATGAGATACGTTTCGCAAAAGTCGTATTGCCCGGCTGCATCAAATGCGTACACCACCACAGGCACTTCTCCCAAATCTTCGGGCGTGAGGCGTGATGGATTGGTGGGAGGAGTCGGGGATAAAGCCTGCTACAATATCGGTAGCTTTATAGACGGCGTAGGTGGTCACGCGATGTTGGCCGTTTGGCAAGGCTTCGCCTTGGCCATTGCAATCAAAATACGGGCGACCCCTCCGAAGTCGGATGCCCAAATGGTGGTTTCACAATTCCCGTCCTCGCTAATCTGTAAGGCAGCCGAGAGGCCGTTGATACAGATAGGTGCCAGCTTTGCAGTCGATTACTTGGAAAGGGATGTATTCGCTGGAGAGATTCCCACACCCATCGGTAGCGACCACTTTGAGTACGTTTCGTTGTCGGTGAGTGGAAGATTGGCAGAAAATTGGTAGCGTTGGTTGTCGAGTGCCACCAGTGAAACCGTTTGTGCCGAGGCATTGTCAAACTCATCTGCTGTGATAAGGCCGTTTTAGGTACATCAATAACAAATGATTGCAATTGCGTCGTAAGGGTTATGTTGTCTGCGATTTCAGTATTGCTGTCAAAGGTGCATACATCTGTTATTTTGAGTAAAATATCGATGGCCGCTAAACAGTCACCATCGGTATCCGCAAACTGGGCGGCACTAACGTTGGGACATTCCCGGGCGAAGTTCCATAGTCTGGCACTTGAATCCAAGGAGCAATCGTGTCTGTTATATGGATGAACTGTGTGTAAAGATAGGGCCATAGTTGGTCAAGGTAGGAGTGGCATCTGTAGATTGGAGGTGCCATCTTGGTCGGTATGCGACCTGTCCACAAAGCAGGCCTGTTGCACTATTGTAGTAAACAGGGACGTTCGTTGCCTTCCTACGGTTTGCTCGGTATTGTAAAGTGGCCGTCATTTTCTGTTAATCTGGGCAAGGTGTATCCCTCCGATTCGCCATCCCAAAGACACCAGTTGATGACATCATAGTGAATGGCAAAACTGTAGCAATAGGGTTGTTCCCCTCGAATCGAATAGGAGAGGTATTCACCACCATCACATCGCATCCTGTAGCTGTTACGGTTGCTGTTGGATAGCTATTTTCTGTGCAGAAACTGTAAGCATCGGCAGGGAAATCTATGATGA
Source organism: Saprospiraceae bacterium (assembly GCA_041392765.1). Taxonomy (GTDB): domain Bacteria; phylum Bacteroidota; class Bacteroidia; order Chitinophagales; family Saprospiraceae; genus Lewinella. Next base: position 83,975 of record JAWKLL010000021.1, on the reverse strand, counting down.
AGTGGTGTAATTCCTGTATCTCAATAAGTTGGGTGCAATTATTGGTGGATATAAATACCTCATCCTCCTCAATGATTCCGTTTTGGTTGGCATCGCCGGTGGGTTTTATTTGCCAGGCTTCGAAGTGTCTGGTAATGGATCCCCATCCGCAGTCATTCACCTGAATGGTAGGGGTGCGTTCTACGATTGTGTCCACGTGGCAGTTGTCGCTACCATTGGCAGTGCCAAAATGCGTATTCATGATGGCAGATGTATTGTCAAAATCTGAAAGGTAGGCGATGGAAATATCACCGGGAAAGAAGAGTTGCCAGTCAGTGCAGTCAATTTGCCGAGTAGGAGGTGGGCTGCAAATGGGGTTGATTTTGTCTTCTATCGTGATGGTTGTTTCACACGTGTTGGTGTTGCCGACAGCATCGGTTACACGGAGAAAAACCGGCAATGCCTGCTCGGTGTCGCTACAGCTGAATACAACTTCCTGCGCCCATTCAGATGCATCTCTGCTGATTTCCAGTATTACTTCACTACACAAGTCAAAAGAACCTTCGTCCACATCGGCGGGTGTCAAGAAGATTTGGCTCGGGGAGTTGTCAGCGGTGCTGTTGAGGGATAAGGTCATTGCTTCGTTGCAATTTGCGAAGGGTGCAATATCATCTTTGATAATCAATGGGATAGAAGCGCAGCGTTCATTATAGCAAGAGTCGGTTGCGCAATATTGCAATTGGTAATCGCCAGGGGGGAGTTGTACGAGTTGCCCCACGTTGCCAAGCCATACGAGGCTGTCTTGTTCATTGAAAAGGGATGCACTCGTCTGTAGGATACCCGCGCACCCATTGCCGTCTGAAAAAGCAGGGGTGGGGAGAAAGAAGCGGGAACTACAATCTGTTGGGGTGGTAGGATAGCGGTATAGGGTATCTGGACTTCCATCGTTGTCATAATCAGGTACAACCCATTCGATTTTTGGGCCAGTGAAATCACCTACACGTATTAATTGGTTGAAAATAACGGTACTAGAAGAGTCACACCAGTCAATAACAGTCCATTTTCTTTGAAAAAAATAAGTACCAGGACAAACCGAAACGCGTGGAAAGTCGGTGTAAGAGGCACCTAAGTTACAGACGGATTGGTCAATATTGTGGAAGTTGGTGGCAGTTTCCAAATAAGGGAATCCAGTTAGAGAAGGGTGAGGGTTGTCCTCTTGGCCTCCAATAAGCCCGTCGGTAGTAAACCCTTCATCACATTCCACTGTGGTAGAAAGGGGCGGAAAAACGACATCGCTCATGTTGGGTTTTCGGATGATGATAGTTTGTACACATTCGCTTTGCAAAGGAGTTCCCGTACAGTCGGATTGGTATCGATCTGTTATAGTAAAGTGCCTTGTAATGACCCAGCTATCGCAGTCGCTCAGTTCTGTTAAATCATCATGTACAGTCATTAGCATGGAGCTACAGTTGTCACTCACTTGAGGAAAGCCTGTGTAGCCCAAAATATGCCTCAGCTCGTTAGGGATACGGTAAGGGTCATTGTAATCGAGAATGAGACTGCCATCGGGGTGGAGGCTAAAGGTGTAGTGCAGATCAAGGTATATTTCTTCCACATCCAAACATACTAATGTTTTGGATTGAAGAAATTGCGTTTTGGTGAGATTGAGTATCCTGCCGTTGTTGTCGGCATAAATAGCTAATGTATATGCTCCAGTGACGTTTTCGTCTCTGCTGGTCCAAACGGCAGTATAATCTTGGTTGGGGCGCAGGGCAAGATTCAACCGGAGTGACGGGGCGATGACAGGCATGACAGGTAAGAAATCGGAAGCGGAACCGATCCATGTGTCGTTCGAAAAGGCGATGATGTTTTGGCAGGGGTTGAGCGGGTCGAACGCACCTTGGTAGATAGCAAGTATTCCATCGTAGGGGGCAGTGGGAATGATGGTGAAAAAATCTTCGCTACTCACTTGAAACGTATATGTGTCGTAATGCCTAGTGCCTGTGCCCAAGGCAGGCGATGATTCAGCATAACAACCATAAGAAGAAGGGTCGAAAGTGGGTGCGTCTTCGGTCAATCCGCCCGTCACTTGTTGTAGGTGACTGAGTATCACTGCTTCTGTTGTGCTCTCATTACAAATAAGGAGAGGCGGTGTCATGTCTCTAGCTGTTATGTCGCCCCAGCAGGAGAAGACTACTTCACCTGCTTGATAGACATGAGCTTGGTAGGTATGCGTACCACAGCCTGTCAGATAATCGGATGGGGTATTGTCTATTTCAAGCTGCACCTCGTCGGCGGCTTCCCAGTTTCCATAAAATAGCATTTCGGGTGTTACCAACCGGCCACAGGCTTGGTCTAAAGAAACATTGACGTTGCCTATGCAACTGATTTCTAAAGGCGGTTGAGCAAATGAATTAGTGTGGAAAATAAGCCAAAAAAGTGCAGATAAGCTAATGCGCTTACATATACCTACACAGGGGTACTGTTTCAAGTTTTTCATCAATCGTCTGTTTTCGGTCAATCATTTGAAGTCAGATGGAAGTGATAGATACCCCCTTTGCAGTGGAATACCGTACACTATTTTTTTGAACAGACGATTGGATAGTTTGCAGAATAAAAGACGATTGAAAAGATTGGATGTGTAATAAACCTTGGTTATTAATACAAATTCTGCAATAAAGCGTTTTCAAGCAAGGCAAATATAGGAATTATTAGTAACTGTAAAAGGTTTATGGATATTTTTTTTGTGTTTTATTCCCTTGAAAATATTTCTATTTTTGCCGCGCATCCCTCGTTGATAGTATTTTAGCGGGGGTTAACCGAGAAAAAATCAGCTCATGCCTTACCTTTTTACCTCCGAGTCTGTATCTGAAGGGCATCCCGATAAAGTTGCAGACCAAATTTCTGATGCACTCGTAGATCACTTCTTGGCTTTTGATCCCCAATCTAAAGTTGCCTGTGAAACATTAGTTACCACCGGACAAGTGGTACTGGCCGGGGAGGTGAAGTCGCATACTTACCTCGATGTGCAGAAAATCGCAAGAGATGTTATCAACCGCATTGGATATACCCGGTCTGAATATATGTTTGAAGGGAACAGTTGTGGCGTGTTCTCTGCTATACACGAGCAGTCGCCCGACATTAACCAAGGTGTAGAACGCCAAAAAGCAGAAGACCAAGGTGCTGGAGACCAAGGTATGATGTTTGGTTACGCAACCAATGAAACGGAGAATTATATGCCATTGGCATTGGATCTTTCCCATAAAATTTTGCTGGAACTGGCGGCTATCCGCAAAGCGGGCAAAGAAATGACCTACTTGCGCCCAGACAGTAAATCGCAAGTGACCATTGAATACAGCGATGACCACAAGCCGCAGCGCATTGATACCATTGTCGTTTCCACGCAGCATGATCCCTTCGATGAGGACGAGGCCATGTTGGCGAAAATACGCGAAGATGTCATTCAGGTGGTTATTCCACGGGTGAAAGAAACACTCAAACCTGAGTTGCAGGCGTTGTTCAACGACCAAATTACCTACCACATCAACCCCACTGGCAAGTTCGTTATTGGCGGCCCTCACGGCGACACGGGTCTCACAGGGCGCAAAATCATTGTGGATACCTATGGTGGCAAAGGCGCACACGGTGGCGGGGCATTCTCCGGCAAAGACCCTTCCAAAGTGGATCGCTCAGCGGCTTACGCTACTCGCCATATCGCTAAAAACATGGTAGCAGCCGGTGTTTGCGATGAAATATTGGTGCAGGTATCCTATGCGATTGGTGTAGCTAAACCTACCAATATTTACGTCAATACGTATGGCACGGCCAAAGTGGCACTGTCGGACAGCGAAATAGCAGATAAGGTGGCGCATCTTTTCGATATGCGCCCGTATGCTATTGAGCAGCGACTCAAATTGCGCACACCCATCTACAGCGAAGCGGCTGCTTATGGCCACATGGGACGCACATCCGAACAAAAAACGGTAACACTCACCAATGGCTCTGGCGAAACCATCTCCTGCCAAGTAGAAACCTTCACATGGGAAAAATTAGACCACGTGGATAAGGTCAAAGCTGCTTTTGGGTTGGCTTAGATAAGCGTAAAGACTTTGTTTCTAAAAGAGTCTGTGATGTATGAGCATCACAGACTCTTTAGTTTTTTGGCTATTTCAGGGGCAACCCTTTCCAAAAGGGTGTGCAAACTTAGCAGCGCATCTGTTTTCTTTTCCTTTTGAATGGTGGCTGATACATATTGAGTAAGGCTATCCAATAGTCTGTCGCTGCCGATACTGCCTTCTTTGTATTGGGCAATTTCTACCCACAAGGGTATGACGGGTAAATATCCAGGATTTTGTTGATAGGATTTATCCTGTTGAAGCAATGAGAACCGGCTTGCAGTATGCAGCACTTTATCATAGTGTTGTTGGTGCAGCATGGCCTCCAGATACACCGAGAAAAACAAGTGCCAACGGTAACGGATAATTTCTTTAGAGAAGGCTTTAAGGAAGATATCACCGTAGCTTTCTGCATTCTTATACAGTCCATTTTGGTTGAGGGCTTCCATATAAAAAGCTACAAATCCCACGCGGTTGTGGAAATTGGGTGTTTTCTTCACCACGGGAGCCGCTTTTTTCATTAGTTCCAAGGCTTCTTTTTTACGACCCAACCTCAGAAGTACAGCACACAAGTTGTTGACATACAGTGGATAGTCGTGGTTCTTATCTCTGATGGATAAGTAGCCATAATACACCGCCTTGTCGTATTCCCGGTAGTGGGAATGTAGCATCAGTAGATTGTTGTAAAAGTTGAGCAACGTCCGTTTGGAATAAAAACGCCCAGTAAACATTTCCTTTTCTAAGTAGGTGTACATTTCTTTTAGGGTGTGGTATTCCTTGTAGTTGTAACAAATGAAAGCCAGCCGCACCAACGCCAGGTAACGGATATGGCCATCCAAAGAAGTATCATAAAAAACATTGGTGAGCCAGTCGGCCCATTGGCGTGACGCGGATCCTTGCCCTGCGTATTGTGCTACTATATCTACTGTGGCATCGTGCAATTTATCTTGAACGGCTTTGGCGTGGTCATAAGCGGTGGCAAACTGCCGTAGGTATTGGTCTGCCAATTGGTGATCGGTATAGCGCAATCGAATGAGTAAAAAATGGCGATAATGGCGCACCAACTCGTAAAAATGAGTAAAAAAGACAGTGTGCTGCTGGTCACGGATGAGCTTGAGTAATTCTTTTTCCTCTTCAATTTGAATGCTGTCGGTCATGATTTTTCGCCCGGTTTCCAGCATCCATTTGAGACGCTCATCCGTGTCTATGGCTTGCAGTCGATCCTTGATCCAGTTTTGGAGGTGGTTGTATTTTCGTTTGTCAATATGGGCGTCGTAGGGCGTGAATTGTTCAATATGCCGCGCATTGAAATCTATGCGCTGGAGAATGGCTAAACGTTCCTCGTCTTTGAGTTGCTGCACAGTTAGCAGGTATGCCGTTTCATGTGGTAACAGCGTATTGGTAAAGGCCGTGAATTTGTCGAGACTCTTTCACAATGGCATGTTGAATACTTGTAACTACCTAATGATTATATACGTACGCCGCCATCCACGCTCAAGGTAGTAGCGGTGATATAGGCGGCTTCATCGGAAGCGAGGAACAGTAGGCGTTGGCAATCTCGGCGGGTTCCCCATTCTTCCCAAGGGCGTTTTAGAACGAAACCCATCCAACACTTTCTCTGGAATGGTATTCATCATTTCTGTGGCTATAAATCCCGGTGCTACGGCATTGACGGTGATGCCATACTTTCCAAATTCTACCACACCTTCGTCATACCGATGACACCCGCTTTGGTGGCCACGTAGTTGGTTTGGCCGAAGTTGCCTTGTATGCCCACCACGGAGGAGGCGTTGACGATGCGGCCATACCCACCAGCTTTCATATAAGGGTAAACGGCCTTCGTGCAATGAAAAACCCCTGTTAGGTTTACATCTATCACTTGTTGCCATTGCTCTTCGGTAATCGTTTCCAAGCGGGCATCGCGCGTGATACCTGCATTGTTGATGAGGATGTGGATGCCGCCAAAATCTTGGTGCACAGCCTGCGCAGCCGCCTCTACTGCGGCCAAGTCGGTGGTATTGACTCGGTAAAAACGAACTACATGACCTGCCGCTTTCCATTCCTCCACCAATGCCTCTACCTTATCTTGGTTGATATCCCAAATGGCTACCGCTGCTCCCTCTGCTAAGAATTTCTTCACAGTGGCCAATCCTATTCCTTGCGCACCACCCGTGATAATGGCGGTCTTTCCTGCTAAACGTCCTTCCATGCTTTCTTTTTTTGGTTTGATGGTAAATTTAGGCGCATAGCTAGTCTGCTTATCGAATTCAAAAATATAATTTAGGGTTGACATTTCCTATTTTGCTTTTATTGATTAATTGCATAATATTGATAAACAATGTGTTGTGTTTATATTTATTAAACATGGACTTTACTTTTTAAAAAAAATATAGAAGTGAAACGGCGTGTTTTGCATGATATTTTGTTATTTGTTTCGTCTATCATATTATATCATTCTACCTGCTTTACTATATGAAATACTTACTTCTTACACTGGTTGGCTTTTTTGCCCTTTGCCCATACGGCGAACACGCAAGATTCAACCACCAACAAACGCATGATGGAAATATGGCAATATCCTTATGAGGTGCACTACACCACGGTGCACGACAGCATCCGCATGGCTTATATAGATGAGGGCGAATGCCCTGTATTGTTGTTTATTCATGGCTTAGGAAGTAATTTGCAGGCGTGGCAGAAAAATATCAACCATCTCCGAGATTACAATCGTTGTGATAGCCGTGGATTTGCCCGGCTATGGCAAATCTGATACGGGGCATTTTCCATATAGTATGACTTTTTTTGCCGATGCTGTCCAGCAGCTCATCCATAACCTCGCTTTGGATTCCGTCACTTTAGTTGGACATAGCATGGGCGGGCAGATTGCCACTCATGTAGCACTGCGGCAAGACAGTGCCCTCCGACAGTTGGTTTTAATTGCACCTGCGGGTTTTGAGCAATTCTCCGAAGCCGAACATCAATGGTTCCAAACTTGGGTGACACCCGCCATTATCAAGGCTACACCCGAAGCACAAATCGTGAAAAACTTTGAAATCAACTTCACGAATATGCCGGATGATGCCCGATTTATGATTGCCGACCGCTTGCAGATGAGAGCCACCAGTGACTATGATGCCTATTGTCAAATGATTCCTTTGTGTGTAAAAGGTATGTTGGAAGAACCCGTTTATGACCGTTTGAAGGATATTACTTTACCCACACTCGTTTTATTTGGCCTTAAAGACCAGTTAATTCCCAATCGCTTCCTTCATCCTCAACTTTCTGCTGAGGCAGTGGCACTGGAAGCTGTTGCGCTTATCCCTTATGCGGACTTAAAACGATTTCCCAGGAATAGGCATTTTCTACAATGGGAAGCCTCAGAGGGCGTAAATGCTTTGATTTACCATTTTGCAAAATAAAAAAGTCAACCCCTGATATAGGTGCTGATTTTTTGCCTTCTCACGGCATCATATTAAGCCCCAAACAGCCAGTTTGATGAACGCTGTTTGGGTTTTTTTGGTTTTATGTATTTTGTAAATAGCTGATATACAGATTTTAATGTAAAATAACCTTCAGTGTGTTTTTTTTCTCATCAAGATAACTTAGGACTACTTAACTAAATCAGAAAGCGAAAAGTCAACCCTTTTCAGTTGGTCGAGGCATTACCATTTTTTTGCCAAACGCCTATACTTTCACCATCGGAATATATGACTTGTTTTTGCCTTTAGTGTGAAACAGCATTTTTTCAAATACCAATTTTGTAGCCAAATTATTCTGTGTATTTAAAACACTACTTCAATGAGAAGAATCTTTACACTTATGATGTTAATGGTTGGTGTGCTGGCGTTGCAGGCACAAAACGGCCAAATTGCGGGCACCGTGAAAGACGCGGACGGCACGGCACTTATTGGTGCTAATGTCTTGCTGGAAGGCACCACTACGGGAACCGTCACCGACGAAAAGGGGATGTACGAACTGAATGCCCCCGCAGGCGATTACACCCTGTTGGTGACTTACATTGGTTATGCCGATGAACGCACTTCTGTACAAGTCAAGGCAGGCAGTACAGTAAAAATGGATGTCACCTTGCGTACCGGCACCGATTTGGATGTCATTGTAGTATCTGGAAGCAATCGCCCACAACGCTTGACAGAAAGCCCGGCCACCATCGAAACCATCTTTGCACGCGAAATTGAAGAATACGCTGGTAACCCGGGAGAACTGCTCGCTCGCCAAAAAGGTATCGACTATTTCCGTGCAGGTATTGCCACCCCTGCTTTTAACGTAAGAGGGTTCAACTCCAATTTCAACTCCAAGAACCTCCAAGTAACGGACGGGCGCATTTCCAACCTCATTGCCACGGGTTTGCCTTTGGGGCCGCTTTCTACTACCATCAAAGAAGACATTGAACGGGTAGAAGTTATCCTTGGCCCCAACGCTACCCTTTATGGCCCCAATGCCCACAACGGTTTGTTGAATACCATCACTAAAGACCCTCGCACCTCGGCAGGTACCATCATTAGCCTCAACCCCGGTGTCAGCGGCGATGGCGATGCCTTCTACTCCGCTCGCTTGCGCCACGCTCAGGTGCTTAGTGATAAATTTGCCTTTAAAGTCATGGGCGAATACACCGCAGGTACAGAATTTGAATTCTCCGACTCCGTATTCATCGACCGCGTGGGTGCCTTCGATGTGAATGGAAACCCCATTCCAGATGGCATTAAAGAAGGATACAACGAACTCGAACTAGACCGCGATGTGGAATTTATTCGCGCTGAAGCGGGCTTGTACTACACGCCGGTCAAGGATTTTGATATCATTTTCAACACAGGCTATAGCAACAGCACCTATCTATCACCTACCAACGTAGGTCGCAACCAAATCAAAGATTGGCGCATCAACTACTACCAGTTGCGCCTATCTGGCAAACACTGGTTTGCTCAAGCATATTACTCCACCAGTGCCACTGATAGCACCTACGCCATTGATGAACGCACAAAGCAATACTATCGATTGCTCGGCGCAGGTTTGTCTGATGCCGATGCCCGTGGAGGTGCTTCCTACGCCAGTGGTGCCTTATTTGTCGATGCTTCCAATCGTTTCAATGCCGAAGCTCAATATAACAATAAGTTCGGCGACCTTGAAGTCATTGCAGGTGCCCAGTACCAAAAAGACCACGCCGATAGCAAGGGAACTTATCTTCTTGATGCAGGTGGCGGTATCGATGTTTCTCAACTCGGTGCCTATGCGCACCTGACCTACAATTTTGGCGGTGGATGGAAAGCACTCGCGGCTGCCCGCGCCGATAACCACGATATTTACGAATTCAATTTCGTTCCTAAGTTTGGCGTGTTGCGGGTAGGCCAAAAAGGCACTTTTGGCCTCTCACCTACGGTGAAGGTATTGTTGCGCCTACCATCCTAAATATGTTTGGCAATCTATTCAGCGGCCTTATCCTCGGCAACTCCGAAGGATTTACCCTCATTGATGGCACCGTTATCGACCGCCAGCGTTGTGGAGAAAATCAAGACTTTTGAGTTGGGATACCGTGGCAAAATGGCCGATAGCCGCCTGTTTTTTGATGCAAATGCTTACTACAATATCAACCAAAACTTCCTCAGCCCTGCGGTGGTGCTGGGCGTGGCTACCCAGCGCGGTAAAACACCTATGAGCGAAGTGCAATCAGGCTTTGCTTTCTATAATGGATTGGTTGCCAGTTACATCAATTTTGGTGAGGTCAATACTTACGGTTTCGACTTGGGACTGACCTATTATTTCTCTCCTCAGTTGAGTGCCAATTTCAATTACTCTTATTTTGATTACTCCGTGGATGAAGACAACCTCGACAATGACATCAATAACGATAACCATAGGAACTTCTTAGACCTCTTGGTCAATGCACCCAATCACAAGCTGGGTGCTGGAGTAAATTACAGCAGCAACCAATGGTTTGGCAGTGTGTTTGCCCGCTGGATGCAGCAGTACAACTACTTCTCCAGCTTCCAGATTGCCTCCGAAACATTGGTGCGCGAAGATGGGTCTCCCTATGTTTATCGCGGCCTTCCTATCGTAGAGAACGCCCGCAGTGGTGATGCCTTCAACTACGCGCTCTTGGGCGGTTTTGTTGCTGTTGATTTGAGTGTAGGTTACCGCATCAACGACAAATTTACCTTATCAGCAGCAGCTAGCAACTTGTTTAATCAGGAATTGAGAGAGTTCACCGCTTCAGCTCCCACTAAAGGGCTATACACCCTAATTGCGTGTGAATTTGCCAGCTTTGGGCAAAAAGTAAACGCGTGAGTTAAGAGTATGTCTGGTACTTATGAACTGATTTTCAACGATTTGAGGTTGTGGCTAAAGCATCAAAACTGATTTTAGCGGGCTAAATGAAGTTTTTATGCTGACGCCACGTTCTAAAATCCTTGGAAATCAGGAAGCACCAACTATTTGGACCTTGCTTTCAAATTCAAACAAATTAAATTTTTAGACATACTCTAAGACTAATTGCTTCTTATACTTTGGGCCCACCCCGGCCAATCCAGTCATATTGTGTATCACACAACTTGGTGGTGGCCGGGGTCGGGTGCTCCCCTACATCACCTCGCCCCTCTGCGAGAGGGCTAGGTGGTTCCGGTACGCCCCCGTATCCGGCTTCGCACCGCGCAAACTTTTGTTACTATTTTTACTCGTTTTTTATGGCATAGTTTTACTAATTAGCTATTTGAATTTGCTTTATGATACTTGCTTGGACGTTGTTTGCCATTTATTTGGTCGGAACTGCTTGGTTAGGGTGGTTAGGTCATAAAAACCGATGATTTTGGCAGTTTTGCCATCGGCAAGGGCGATTTGTCACCCCTGCAAGTAGGTGTAACGCTGGCGGCAGCCACCGCCTCCGCTGCTACTTTTATTATCAACCCTACTTTGTTTACGTCAATGGGCTTTCTGCTTTTTTGCACTTAGGTATCAGCGTCTATGTAGGATTTGTGGGGATGCTCTGGATTCTCTCATTTCGATTCCGGCAAATGGGCGAACAGATGAAGGCACTCACCATCCCTGATTGGATTGGCAAACGTTATCGGTCGCGCAATTTTTCCCTTTATTTTGCCTTCACCAACCTCCTCACTATTGCTTTTATCGTATTGTTGGTGGGTGGCATCTCCATCGTCATGCAGAAATTGTTGGGGGTAGGCAACGTAACTGCATTAGTCATTACCTTAGTTTTCGTAACGGGGTACGTACTTTTTGGGGGTACCTATGCGCATGTCTTTACCAATATGTTCCAAGGGTTTCTTATGATAGGTGTCACGCTGCTAATTTTAGCCAAAGGAGCGTGGCTCATGTTGCAGCAGGGCGATATGTGGGCTACACTCGCAGCGAAAGACCCTAACCTCATCACGTGGGTGAACCCGAGTAGCAGCCTCTTCAATGATTGGTTTTCTACTTGGTTTTCGGGTATGGCCATAGGCGGGGCGTTGGTTTGCCAGCCCCACATTCTTACCAAGGCACTGTATGTAAAAACGGATGCCGAAGTGAAGCGTTATATTGGCGTATTTAGCCTCGTGTTTCTACTCTTTACCCTGTTGTTAATGGCAGGATTTTGGACGCACCTCACCGTAGATCCCTCACTTTTGAATGACCCTGCTACAGGGGCATTTCGGCAAGATTTGGTCATGACCGTATATCTTCAGCAGATTTTCCCCGATTGGTTATTTACAGTTATAAGTGTGGTGCTATTAGCTGCCGCCATGTCCACGCTCGATGGGTTACTGGTGGGTATTTCTACCATTACCGCCAATGATTTAGTGGTCAACTTGCTGAGCAGGAAAAACCCTGCGGGCCAGCCCAGTGAACAGCAAATGAAGTTGGCCTTGAAAGTGAGCCATATCGTACTCGTTGTTTGTGCGGTGTTGGTATTTGCTATTACACTGCATCCTCCTAAGTTGTTAGGCATATTTGGCCAAGCGGGGGTCTATGGCTTGGTCTTGGCGGCTGTGCCTCCGTTGTTGGCTGGTGTGCTGTTCCGGAAGCCCCTTCTCAAGGTAGTATGGGCTATGTCGGTGCTGGCTTTGGTTATTCACTTTGGCTTGTTTTTCTTTGGCAGTGCCTTGTTCCCTGATAGCTCTTTTGCTTTCGCCAACCCAGGTGCAACGGCTTCCTTAGCATTGGTGGTCACCGTTGTTCCTACCCTCATCATTCATCGTTTTTCTACAACAGAATAGCTTTATGCGAAATGCTTATATCCTCGCATCAGGGGCTTATGCTCCCGAGCAAGTTTTTACCAACCAATATTTTGACGAACTCCTAGGGGTAGATGTCAGCACTTGGTTGGAAGAAAATGTGCAAATTTTTGAACGCCGCTGGTGTGCCGAAAACGAAAGTACCGCCGACCTTGCCGAAAAAGCAGCCCGTCAAGCATTAGAAAAAGCGGGAATGTCGGCCACTGAATTGGATCTCATTATCATTGCTACGGATACCCCCGAATTTATTTCCCCTTCTACTGCATCCGTGGTGCAGCATCGTTTGGGGGCTTCCCATGCAGGTACTTTTGATATCAATACCGCCTGCGCTGGTTTCGTCACAGCCTTAGACATGGCCGCTAAGTATATTCGTGCCGATGAAAATTACAACAACATCCTTGTCATTGGTGCTTATGCCATGAGCAAATACCTCAATAAGGCCGATAAAAAGACGGTAACACTATTCGCCGATGGGGCGGGGGCTGTTATTTTAAAAGCGACCGACCAGCCCGATCATGGTTTTTTAGCCAGTGAATTGCTCAGCAAAGGCGAATACCACAGTTGGATGGGCATTTATGGAGGTGGCACCCGCCAACCAGTCAATAGTGATATGATACAGCGCCATGAGCATCAGTTGCAATTCGTACAAAAATTCCCCCCTGAGTTAAACCCGGAAATTTGGTCGGGTATGATACAACGGTTGAGCGATAGGGTTGGTATCAGCCCGTTGGAGGCAGGGCAGTATTTTATCACCCAAATCAATATCAATGCTATCCACGAAACCCTCCATCGTCTCCATGTACCCATAGAAAAAGGTTATACCATCATGCACCGTTATGGCTACACGGGTTCAGCTTGTATCCCCATGGCTTTCCATGAAGCCTGTGAAAAAGGCTTAGTCAAATCCGGTGAAACGGTGTATTTTGTAGGCTCTGGTGGTGGGTTGGCTTTTGCAGGAGCTGTTTTTCGTATGTGATTTTATACCTAAAATAAATGGCTGTTGAATACAAAAAGAAACTAGTATGCGTGTACATCAACCCGATTGGGCAGCCTGTTGGGCACTGTATCAGCCCGACCAAGCTGCGTGCAAAGATGCCGATACGGGACTGTTTATTCTTAAGATACGCTGGATAAGTTGGGAAACTGTTTGGCGCATTTCTGCACCCAAAAGCTAGGTTGCGAAAAGGCGACTGCGTGGCTATTGTGGCAGAAAACTGCTTGGCTTATATGGTGCTATTGGTGGCGGCAAAAAAAACGGGTATCATCTTAGTTCCATTAAACTATCGGCTCGCACCTATAAGAGCTGGATTACTTGTTGGAAAATGCAGCTCCCGCTTGGTTGATTGCTCAATCTAGTTACCAATCATGGGTGGATGCTTCCAACGTTATTGCCCAAAAGATTCCTTTTCACACCATGGAAGAAGTAACGCAAATGCTAGATATGAGCATTCATGTCCCGGAGGATGAACAGCCTATTAGCAGTTATAGAAGAGGATGACCCTATTTTTATCCTTTATACTTCCGGCACAACGGGATTCCCAAAAGGTGCTATTTACACGCATAAGATGCTCTTTTGGAATAGTGTGAATACGGCTATTTCTCTATTAGTGAATACGGAGAGTCGCACTATCAATTGTATGCCTCTTTCATACGGGCGGGTGGAATGTACCATCACTTTTCTACATCATGGAGGATACACTTGTATATTGAGGAAGCTTTCGATGCTGCAAGGCTGCTTCAGTTGCTTATGGAGGAACGTGTTACTGTATTTATGGGCGTGCCTACTATGTTGAAGATGATGGCCGATGAACCAGCTTTTGAAACAGCCGAATTTCCTGACTTGCACTACATCATTGTCGGAGGAGAACCCCGCCATTGCCATTGATTGAACGTTGCACAGTAAAGGCGTACCTATTCGGCAGGGCTATGGTATGACAGAGGTAGTACCTAACCACCAGCTTGCATCATGCAGATGCCATCCGGAAAAAAGGCTCGATTGGTCGTCCTAATTTTTATGTTGAAACCCGTATTGTTGATGAAGATGGAAATCCTGTTTCAACGGGGCAATCAGGTGAATTGCTGCTGCGGGGGCCTATGGTAACGCCGGGATATTGGCAACGACCCGATGCCACCCACGAGGCGATAAAAGATTGGTTTTACACGGGCGACCGAGTCAAAATGGATGAGGAAGGCTACTATATGTAATCGACCGCATCAAAAACATGTTCATATCAGGAGGTGAAAACGTCTATCCTGCTGAGATTGAAAGGGTTTTACTACAACATACCGCCATAGCTGAAGCAGCCGTAGTGGGTATACCCGATGACAAATGGGAAGTAGGAAAAGCATTTGTTGTGTGTAAACATGGCATCAATATTGCTGCCGATGATTTGATTGCTTATTGTAGGACTTATTTAGCTAAATTTAAAGTACCCAAATACATAGTGTTTATGGACGTACTCCCTAAGAACGATACAGGTAAAATAGATAGGAAACAACTAAAAAGCAATATCTAGCGAAGTTGGATTCACGAGCGCACAAAACCATGCCAAATAAGGCGTAAATTTCCCCGTGTTGTTCAACGGTTTGATATTCGCCCAGTAGTGATAAATGGGCCCACGGGTGCAAAAACAGGCTGTGCCAGCAACGCAGTTGTAGCTAAAGAAGACAGTACAATGAAAACAAAAGAAACTTTTGCATGATAGTCAAGGTGCTTTTGATGCCAACAAATATACCATTCCTTAATGGCAAATACACCGAATCCAAGGTCTTTGTCAATTACCGACAACTTTTTATCAAACAGACAAACGTATGCATAAGCCCTATACTCTCATCCTCCCTCTTTTTTCTACCTTTGCCAAAAGCCGTTTTGCAGCCACATGGATTTCACCCGTAAAATTATCCACATCGACATGGACGCGTTCTTTGCTTCCGTCGAGCAGCGCGATAACCCGTCGTGGAGAGGGCAACCTATTGCCGTGGGAGGTGATGGCCTGAGGGGTGTGGTAGCAGCCGCTAGTTATGAAGCCCGACAGTTTGGCGTTCGTTCTGCTATGCCTAGTGTGACTGCCCGCAGGCTTTGCCCCCAGCTTATCTTTGTGCCCCACCGATTTGAAGTTTACAAACAAGTGTCCAATCAGATACGTGAAATTTTTTTGTCCTATACCTCATTGGTGGAACCCTCTCTTAGATGAAGGATTTAGATGCTTCACGAAGGCTACCTCTAAGTCTGCTACCCTGATTGCGAAAGCTATCCGCCAAGAGATATTTGATGCCACAGGCCTCACGGCCTCCGCTGGTGTTTCCTATTGCAAGTTTTTAGCCAAAATAGCATCTGATATTAATAAACCCAATGGAATGAAAGTCATTTTACCCCATGAAGCACCTGCTTTTTTAGAAGCCTTGCCCATCGGTAAGTTTTATGGTATCGGGAAAGTAACGGCTTCAAAGCTCCAGCGTATGGGTGCGTACCGGAGCAGATCTCAAGGATTTGCCCGAAATTGAGTTAGTGAAGCGTTTTGGCAAGGCAGGCCGACATTACTACCGCATGGTCAGGGGTGGGATGATCAGCCCCGTGAACCCCCAGCGCATCCGCAAGTCTATCGTATGCCGAGCGAACGTATAGCGAAGATATTTCCGATTTAGCTGAAATGAAGAAGCGCGCCAATTGGTTGCTGGAAAAGTTTTTGAATATATGTCAAAAGCTCATAACTTCGGGCGCACAGTGACGGTGAAGATGAAAACACCTGATTTCCAGCAATTCACTCGCGCTCGTTCTTTCTCATCGGAAGTGAGGAAGTTAGGGTTGCTGCAAGATATTGTGCAAAGCCTGCTCGATGACCATGCTGCGGAAGTGGGAGCCGTACGACTTTTGGGGGTCACGGTTTCCAATTTGGAGCGGGAGCAGGAAGCAGAAGGTATTCAATTGGTCATTGATTTTCCTGATGAAGAAGAGTAAAAAATAGCTTTTGCGTGCTTTAATTAATAGCCATACTTAGTGGATTACCAATTTGCGAATCCACTTTTTGTTTCCTTGTTCAATTTGCAGAAAGTACATTCCATCTGCTAGCGCAGTAGTTGGTACATGAAAAGGCGTATTTACTTCGGGGTAGTATCCTACTTCTTTGCCACTTACATCCGTCAGTCGCAGGGTCGCGGTGGTTAGATGAGGCCACGAATAAGTACAACCATTGATGCCATCGGCAGGGTTGGGAAATATCTTAATCGTTGCGTCTTCATCACTGAAGTCATCTACATCTGTGATAAAACCTGTTTGAAAGGTGCTCGCAACTGAAAAACCCACACAGCTATTGTGGCTATTGAAAGGAAATATTCGCCAGTAAAAGGTTCGATTGGGTTGTAAGTTATCGAAAAGTAAGCGGGGTTCATCCACAACAAACTCATTAAAAACAATACTGAATAGCGAGAAAGGATTCACCTGTACCACATAATGAGTGGCATTCTCTAAAGGTTCCCATTCTAAAAGCACTTGTGCGGTTGTGATGGGTACGTCAGGTTCTGGCGAAATCACAGTAATATCGGTAATCGGTTCAATGTCAATTGTGCTGGGTATAAGGATGTTATCCATTAAATCAGGCCGTTCTTCTTCCACATTGGCGTGCATGGCCGCTATTTGGTCTGCTGAAAAACGAGATTTACAAAAAGGGTTGGAATAAGACATAAAGAGGGTGCCATCAGACACAAAAGTCTGTCCATCTGGATCTGTCTGTAAAACAGATGATACGTTGTCAATGGTGCAATTCCAGCGGTAGTTGAGATAATCTGGGGCTGTATCACAGAAACCGTCGCCGGCCTCTTGGCAATTACTTCCATCTACTTTTTCTACAGGCCATCCGTCCCAATCAGCTGGGGCGGGATTGTTATAATTATGACTATCCGCCCATTCCCAACCAAAGAAAGGGTGTGGTAGCGATAGGAAGTGGCCTACTTCGTGTGCCCATGTATGGTCATTGGGTTGCGTACACCCTTTAGCAAGTACGACTCCATCATCGCCGGGGACGTAATAGCCACAGTTGCCTGCCGCGTCTTCTACTATATAGCAATTGATAGCACCCGGTACGTTGTGTTCATTCATCATCTGAATACCTCCCCAGAAATCATGCTCGTAGTACTCCGAATTATTGATGTAATGAATAGGACCTGCTTGATAAAACTGGATGTCAGCTTGTGCAAAATCATTGTTCAGTGTACAAAATGACCGAAGCACCGTATTAATCGGCATGTACCCTGCGCCTTCATCAGTCCCTACTACATGTACTTGGAGTGGTAAGGATTTAATACTAAAGTTCCTTGGACGCCCCTCGATGGTCTGTTGGAAATGACGTAGCCACGGAGAAATTCCCATAGAGGTGCCGCAAGGCAGTGGCGCATCAGATTGTGCATGGCTATGAATCCCCATTAGCAGCAGCGCGAAATAGGTAAGAAGAATACGGTTTTTCATAAATGAATGCACTTGAAATTAAGGGGTGGGTGGCAACTTTAATGTTACCACCCTTATCTCATTATTGATGGCGTAATCAGTTGACGACTACTTTTTCTGTAATGCTGCCTTTTTCGGTTACCAAACGCAACAGATAGACTCCTTTAGCCAGTTCACCAGTAGGGATGGTAAGGTACTGTTGTCCAATACCAACCTGCATAGGGTAAGTTGAAATAGCCTTGCCCGTCACATCCAGTAATTGCACACTAGCGGTAAAGGCTTGTTCCGTAACCAATTCAACAGAAAGTTGGCTGTTGCTGGGAACGGGATTGGGGGAAACCCTAAAAGACTCTACAAATGATGGAGCTTGAGTTGCAACAGTAGTTCCCGTAGTAAAGGAAGTAGTGCTACTCATAGGGATACAAGTAAAATGAGCATTGAATGGGCGTACCCTCCAGTAGTAGGTTCTGTTGGCCTCCAAATCATCCAACACAACGCTGTTGCCATACACTATTCTTCGAATAGGGTTGATGGTAAAAGTGGAGGCACGGATATTTGAACAGGTAAGTGTGCGCATTTGCACGGAGTCCAATTGAAATTGACAGCGTTGTATCCATATTTTCACCTTCAATGGGGTAAACGGGAAACTGCTTCTTCGGTGATAGGCAAATATTGCAGGAACATGATCTAAGCGTAAGTAGTTGCGTTGGAAGGAGTTCCAATCCGATAATATGGCTGCAATACTGCTGGTCGGAGAAAAATATTCATCATCCGTGCAGTTGAGGAAGTAGCTCATATAATTACGTTCGTCGGGGTTGATTTGTGTACCCTGTGGGTCTAGCACATTCAATGGAAATCGCAACCAAGTGTTTGGCAATTCCGTAAACCATTGCCGTAGTCAGGCGTGTATTGCATCATGTCGCCTGCTGATTCGCAGTTGGTGCCGTTTTGGCGTTCCGTCAGTATGCTGCCTGTAAAGCCGGAAACGGGGGCATTTACATCTACAGTATTGAATGCTTCGGACTCCCCAACCGTTGAAGGTGTGAGCAGAAAGAAGTGACCTATCTTTCGTGGCTAAGTGGGGTGGCCATTTTTGCGTATATATGTTTTGTAATGACAATCCAGTCATGAGGAATGCTATAATACGCCAAGTATCAATGCAGAACCACCGCCAATTCCACTTTGGTTTATGTTTTCTACGATATACACGTTCGCATCGCACGAGCACCTTCCTTCAATAGCCATAATGCCGTTTTGAGTAGTACCATGGTTTTCGTAAAAGTCGTATTGTTGATGTAATTGAAAGCGTTGTCAGCTAAAAAGAATTGAATGTCGTAGGGGAGGTAGTCTTCGTTCAATCGCAATGTAATCGACCCAAAACATTACCTTCTGTTACCCTGCCGCTTCCGTCGTTTTTAGCACCTAAATGGAATTTGATGGGTACGTATATTGTGTTGCGTTCGGCATGGCACCGCTGGCGCTTGTACCATGCTCTCAACAATCTGTCCATCTGTCCATCAAAGCCTTCGCTAGCGGGTGTGTGCCACACACATGAAAATGTCTGTGCTTTGAAGCGTTGTTGCTATCATCAGTGAAAAAAGCATTAAAAATTTACGCATGTCTGCAATTTGTTTTCTTAAAAGTAAAGTGTGGGCAAAAATAGCAAAAATATAAGGTGAAGGTCTGTTTTAAAACCGTAATTCTTTGGTCTTTAGTTGAACAAAACCCGAAAAAATCGCTACATTTGCCGCGCAAACTACAAATTATTCGCTCCCTTATTGAGCTTGCAATGATTAAACAAGCGGTAGCCTATGAACTTTCCTTGTTTCTCCGGGTTCAGCAATAGAGATACGCACGGGGAATTTGTATAGGGATTCCACAATAAGATTTTTACGTTAGGCAAGGAAAAGGTTCTTTCGCTTAGCCATAGCTAAGAAAATGGTTCTTCGACGCAGCATGGCAAGACATTGGAAGCGCATACAAAATTATCCTACAAGTAACCTCTAATAATAGATTATTTAGCCGACAAAAACCAAACTAAAATTATGAGCAAGGTAACAGTTGTGGTGCTGGCAACGTAGGTGCTACGGTAGCCAATGTATTGGCACACAAAGGATGTAGTCAACGAAATCGTTCTGTTGGATATTCAGGGTGATTTTGCATCGCGGTAAAGCACTCGATACTTGGGCAGCAAGCCCTCATCGATTATTACAGCACCCGTGTTGTAGGTACTGATAATTATGCCGATACCGCCAACTCCGATATCGTGGTCACAGCTGGTATTCCCCGCAAACCCGGCATGAGCCGCGATGATTTGATCACTACCAACGCTAAGATTGCAGAGTGTCACCAAATCAATTATGGAACACCCGCCAACCCCATCATTATCGTGGTTTCAAACCCATTGGATGTGATGACTTATGCCGCCACGAAGCATCTGGTATGGACAGAAGCCGCATTTGGCATGGTGCGGTATCTTAGATACCGCCGTTATCGCGCATTTTTGGCTACGGCTTTAGATGTTTCTCCTAAGGACATTCAAGCTTTGCTATTTTGGGCGGTCATGGCGACTACCGATGGTGCCACTGCCTCGTTACTACGGTGGCAGGCATTCCTGTTACTGAAATGATTGACGAAGAAACCTCAATTATCGTAGAACGCACCAAATCTGGTGGTGGAGAATTAGGTAAAGCTCATGGGCACTTCCGCTTGGTATGCTCCCTTGCGCCGTTGCGTTAATGATGGTGGAGTCTATCGTGCGCAATGAAAAGCGTGTTTTCCTTGTTGCGTACTCCTAAACGGTGAGTATAACCAGCAAGATGTTTACTTAGGTGTACCCGTCAAATAGTAAAAACGGTATCGAACAACTCATTACCGTAAACCTCAATGCAGACGAACAAGCCCTGATGGATGCATCCTCCAAAGCTGTCAAATCTGTCATGGATGTTTATGATAGCTTGAAATAAATGTTGCAAGTGTATATGTGCGAAATGTCAACTTTTGGCACATATACATCTTTAGCACCCTGATAGTTATCGGGATTCTACATTTTCCACATTTCACCCCGATAGCTATCGGGATCCAACATTCCTTACATCATGCAAGCCACACAACAATATATACAGGACAACAAAGACCATTCTTAGAAGAACTTTTTGATTTATTGCGCATTCCGGAGTGTCAAAGCCGACCGCCAAAGCGGATGTTCAACGCACAATGAAGCGCGTAGCTAATCATCTACGCAAGGCAGGTGCCGACACAGTAGAGATTGTTCCCAATTGCAGGCCATCCCATCGTCTTCGGTGAGAAAAAAATCTCCGATACCTTAACAACTATCATGGTTTATGGTCATTACGATGTGCAACCTGCCGATCCTGTGTCATTAGATAGTACTTCGAGCCTGTGATTAAAAAGACCGAGCTGCACCCTGATGGAGCTATTTTTGCGCGTGTGGTTCTTGCGATGATAAAGTGGCAGATGTTATGAATGTGAAGGCTTTTGAAGCTATGATGGCTACAAATACTCTTCCTTGTACATCAAGTTCATGATCGAAGGAGAAGAAGAAACAGGTTCTGCTCATTTGGGTAAGTTTTTGGTGGAGCACAAGGACAAACTAGCCTGCGATGTTATCTTGATTTCAGACACCTCTCTATTATTGCTAATGATACCCCCAGCATTACTACGGGGTTAAGGGGCTTAGCTATGTGGAAGTGGAAGTATATGTGTCAATCGTTATTCCTCACTCAGGCGTATATGGAGGAGCCGTTGGCAACCCGATCAACGTGCTTTGCGAGATGATTGAGTATGATGGATGAAACAAGCACATTACCATTCCCGGTTTTTATGATGATGTGCAAGATGTTTCCGATGTAGAGCGTGCGGAAATGAACAAAGCTCCCTTCCATTTAGGCAATTACCAAAAGGATTTAGGTATTGATGCCGTCAGAGGGGAAGCTGGTTTTACAACCTTGGAACGCACCAGCATACGCCCTACCTTAGATGTAAACGGTATTTGGGGAGTATATACAGGCGAAGGCTCTAAAACGGTATTGCCATCCAAAGCTTTTGCCAAAATCAGTATGCGTTTGGTACCCAACCAACACCCAGATAAGATCACTGAGTTGTTCAAAATTACTTTGAGCAGGCCGCTCCTGCTGAAGTAAAGTAGAAGTGCGCCCACACCACGGTGGCGAGCCAGTAGTGACACCAACCGATACGCCGGAATATCAAGCGTACATAAAGCAATGGAAGCTACTATAAGGCACTCATCCTCAAGAGGGAAGGCGTAGCGATTCCTATTGTAGCCTCTTTTGAAAAAGTATTAGGTGAAAAGTGTACTCATGGGTTTTGGCTTGGACAGCGATGCCATCCACTCTCCCACGAATACTACGGGTTGTTTAATTTTACAAAGGCATTGAGACGATCCCTTACTACTTCCACTATTATACGGAAATGAAAGCATAAGGGACGGAAAGAATAATGACCGCAGTTATTGGACAACTATGGTTCTTTGACAATTCCTGTGGCAGCCCTTCGGGCGCTACGTCTCCGCCAGCTCGGGTTATTCGCTCGGCCAGCTTCCTACGGTCGCAAGCGTCTGTCCGCTATCGCGGCCACTGTTGCACAACTTGCTCCCGGCCTTTTGCCGAGATAGCTAGCCATTAATGCCACACTTTGTGTCAAAGAACCACAACTATTAAGTCGTCCGATAACTGAAGACCAATTACTATGCGATCGTTTATTTCTCTTTATACCGAGCATCATTGCTTGGGGGATATTTTCTTGCGTAAGATCTACGCCTCCTGTGCTTATGCCTGTCCAAGTATTGAAGGAAACAATGGGCACTTATTACCGCATCAGCTTTACTGGAGATAACCTTACAGGGCTAAAAGATCAAATCGATTCCCTGTTGGTAGCTTTGAACGAAGAAGTTTCTACCTACATTCCTACATCGACTATTTCTCGATTTAACTATGGTGATCTACCCGAGTTGGACGCAGTCGCCCTACAACAAGCACCCCATTTTTACCAAAACGTACGATTGTCTTGGAAAATAGCAACATTGACGCAGCAGTATTTTAATCCCACCGTTATGCCGTTGGTCAATTACTGGGGATTTGGTTATACGGAAAAACGCCCCGTGACGACGGTTGACAGTGCCAAGATCGACTCGATTTTGCAGTTTGTTGGTATGGAGTGTATTGCTTTAGACACTGTTTCGCATACATTACGCAAGCAGCACCCATCTGTACAGTTGGATTTCTCCGCCATTGCCAAGGGCTACGGTGTGGACTTAGTAGCGGATTTCCTACAGAACAAGGGTATCAACAACTACTTAGTAGATATTGGTGGCGAAGTGGTGGCTAAAGGGAATAAAGGCAACAGCGAAACTCCTTGGCGTATCGGTGTAGCCGTGCCTTTGGAAACTTCCGCTGTTACGGATTATCAAATTGCCGTTTCATTAGTGGACGCCGCAGTGGCTACTTCCGGCAATTACCGCAACTTCTATGAAGCGGTTGGTCAAAAATTTAGCCACACGATTAATCCTAAAACGGGTTTCCCCGAAAGGAGCAACCTTCTTAGTACATCAATCCTTGCTGCCGACTGTGCCACTGCCGATGCGCTGGCTACCGCCTGCATGGTTGCTGGCTTGGAAAAGGCATACCAAATGATCGACACGCTTCAAGGAATTGAAGCTTGCTTCATTTACGCCGATGAGCAAGGGCAGCTCCAAACCCGCATGACCAAGGGGTTTGAAGCGATTGTCGTAAAGGAGTAAATGCTAATTATTACTACTGATAAATTGTTCTTTCTCAACTTGCTCCCGCCAATCTTCCTCTGATAGGTAATAGTAGGTTGTTTGCAACAATGGGGAAGGGGTGGTTTGTCCTTGTGTCCAGCTTTCATAGGTTTCTCCAGCTATGCTGCCGTCAGGGTGGTAGGTCGTATTGATCCTATAGTTGATACCAGGTGCTATTTCCCCCCAACGACTTACCAATTGGTTCTGCTCATTGTAGTCAAAGTACAATTTGATGCGTGTATTATTGCCGTTTAACATAGTAATCAGGAGCATTTTAACACGACCATTTTGCAGGAGGTTTGCTTTCAACTGGGTTGTTGTGAGGGAAGAAGAATTCCTGTGTTGCCGATATAGATAGTGGCTAATATCACTACTTCCTCCCGAAGGAATCTTATTAAAAAAACATCCATGCGTGCTTTCCATCAAGTATTCCATTGAAAACTGCCAAGCTATTTTTGTCAGTTTGGTGCTTTTACTCAGAGTGGCCTCACCGTTTGCAGCAAGGTAAATATTTCCTCCTTCAGACTGGGCATTTCCTCCAATACCCTGTACTTCTATGTGTGATAGCTTCCGACCAGGATAGGTCAGGTTTTCTTTGAATTTAATGGCGAGACCCCATACTGATTCTTTATGAACTGAATACGAAGACTCGGATAGCTCGCGTACCTCCTCGGTTTCAGAGATATTTTGTATTAACAAGGCATCGGCACCCAGTGTGGCTGCCCGTCCTAATAAACGCCCTATTAAGTCGTTTGTATTCGCATTTACACTACTTTCTTTTAGCAGAGCTATACGGAGGTAGTCTTTCTCTGGCAATGTCTCCCCCATCATGTATAGCGAAACAGGGTTCTCATTAGCAGGAATGTCCAATGCTGTCAACTTAGATTCCGTCATTGGATAAGGACGATAGGATACACATCCGCTGAATAGCATGTAAAGGCAAGACAAGGTAAATAGGTAGCGCATAAGTTAGGAATTTGGTTGCTATAAAAATAAGTTATGCTACGGGTAAGTGGATTGGAGATAAGAGTTTTTAACTAAAGTTTAACTTAATTCTATATCTCATCTAGTTGGCGATAGGATGATAATTGGGGGACATCCGATTACTGGGTTTATGACATACTCTTGCAAGCAACATATCGACAAGTCGAAATTTCTGTGTTTCTTTGCGCTAAAACAACGAGCATGGAATCCACTGCATCGGTTTTCAATGGAGCAGTCAAGTTGGGGGTGTTAGGAGGAGGCCAATTGGGAAAGATGATGGCCATACCTGCTGCCAATTGGCAATTGCCTTTTTGGGTGTTAGACCAAGATAAAAGTGTGCCTGCGGCTTCCTATTGTACCCATTTTGTTGCTGGTGATTTTAAGCAAGAGGAAGATGTACTCGCTTTTGGTCGCCAAGTGGATGTGTTGACCATCGAAATAGAACACGTCCATACAGGGGCATTACATCGGTTAAAAGCAGAAGGGGTTGTTGTCCATCCCGATCCATCTATCTTGGATATTATCAAAGATAAGGGGTTACAGAAATCTTTTTATACCCAAAATAATCTACCTACTGCGCCCTATGAATTGTTTGCGGATGTGACAGCTATCAAAGCAACCAGCGGCAGGAAAATGGTCTTTGCCATTTGTTCAGAAAGCCGCCTGGTGGGTACGATGGCCGAGGGTGGCCGTCATTCGCAGTGAACCAAAGATGATTTGGCAACAAAACTGTTAGAAGGGCCTTCGATGCTCGAGCAGTTAGTGCCTATTCAAAAAGAATTAGCGGTAATCGTAGCGCGTAACGAGCGAGGCCAAATCGCATGTTATCCCGTAGTTGAAATGGAATTTGATCCAGAAGCCAACTTAGTAAATTACCTCTTTGCACCCGCTCAGATTAGCCCAGAAATAGCTGCAAAGGCAGTAGAAATTGCTACGCGGACAGCTATTGCTTATAATATATGTGGGTTATTGGCCGTGGAGTTGTTCCTTACACCAGCAGGCGAGATACTCGTCAACGAAGTAGCACCCCGCCCACATAACAGTGGCCACCATACGATTGAAAGTTGCCCAGTTAGCCAGTTTGAGCAGCACATTCGTGGGGTACTCAACCTGCCACTAGGAGATACTCGTTTATTGGCATCGGCTGCCATGGTAAACATATTGGGAGAGGCGGGTTATACGGGAGCAGTTCGTTATGAAGGCTTAGATGAAATCTTAGCAGCACCGCAGGTATTTGTACATTTGTACGGCAAGGCGGAAACCCGCCCTTCCCGGAAGATGGGGCATGTGACCATCATGGGCAGTAGCTTGGAAGAGGTGAGGGAGAAGGCCAATTGGGTGAATGAAACGCTCAAATGTAAAGGAGCTAAAAAGATATAAAAATATGGTAAGTATCATCATGGGGTCTGACTCCGATTTGCCTATCATGCGGCAAGCAGCTGATATATTGGCACATTTTGGCGTGCCGTTTGAGTTGACGATTGTTTCAGCACATCGAACCCCCGACAGGATGTATGCTTTTGCAAAAGCAGCCCATACGCGAGGGGTGGATGTGATTATTGCGGGTGCTGGAGGTGCCGCCCACTTGCCGGGTATGGTGGCCGCCATCAGTCCATTGCCCGTGATAGGAGTACCTATAAAATCATCCAATTCCATTGATGGATGGGATTCTATGTTGTCTATCTTACAAATGCCCAACGGGGTGCCGGTAGCTACGGTTGCTGTCAACGCAGCAAAAAACGCAGGTATATTAGCTGCTCAGATATTGGGCAATAAGGATGACGCTTTGCGCAATCGAATGATAGTATATAAACAGCAACTGGCAGCGGAAGTGGCCGATAAATACGAGGCAATTGAAAGTATGGGCTATGAAGCTTATTTAGCGGCAAAAAGAGGATAAATGATGAAAAGGTGGCTGTATGGTTTTGTATCGATTATGGTTGTTTTTCTGGCAATAGGCTGTAAGCAGGACACGCCGAATGACTCATCAACTGCCACAGATGAGCTTGAATCGCCTCTGCCCGACCACGACTACGAAGAGAATCCTTATCAATGGGGATTCATCAACCGGGCTGGCAATTTGGTTGTAGTTGACCAATTCGATGAAGTCCGTTCTTTTCAGGATGGGTTGGCATTGGTAAGGCGAAACGGGCGCTGGGCATATATTCAAGCGGATGGCAAACAAGCATTTACTGCAACATTTCGTGCTGCTTGGCCATTTCAGGGCAAATGGGCGCGCGCCCAGCAAGATGATGGCCTATTTGGGTATATCAATCGAAAAGGCGAATGGGCATTATCACCTCGATATGAAGAACTGGGTGATTGGGCCGAAGGGATGGCTTTTTTTCGGGAAGGAGACCTGTACGGGTATATTGATACAAACGGCACAACGGTGGTAGCTCCTCAATTTGAAAAAGCTGCTGACTTTATAGAGGGGGCTGCAATAGTGGCATCCAATGGAAAATATGGCCTCATCGATAAACAAGGGAAATTCCTCATTGAGTGCAGGTTTAAGCAAATCAAAAGGTTATCTACTCCTGATAGATTGCGCGTAAAGCAAGAAGATAAATGGGGAATAACGGATTACCGTGGCAAATGGGTGTTGCCTCCTAAATGGTTGCAACTGGGCGAAATGGATGACAACTATGTGGCGGCAATGGAAGGGGAACAATGGGGGCTATTATCGCTAAACGGCCAATGGAGCATTCGCCCTGATTATGACCAATTGTTTTATGCAGGCCACCATCTTTGGATTGCAGATGCTGGTGGCAACTACAGTTTATTAACAGCCACAGGGGACGCACTTTTGTCACGGACTTTATCGGAAATACACCCGTTTAGCGAGGGGTTTGCATGTTTTCGCGATGGCGAACTATGGGGGTACATGGATGCAAGTGGACGCATCATTAGTGCCCCTCAATATTTTTTGGCTTGGCCTTTCCAACAAGGATTAGCGCGGGTAGCCACCGATGCCGGGTTGACCTTTATCGATACTACTGGCCGCTTGATATGGCTGCCACGCCCTAATTTTTTAGAAATAAGGGAATATTCGGATGGTTTGGCACCCGTTCAGATTTATAAATAATTGGGTCATGCGCAAAGTGAAAATGGAAGAATTGGAGCGGGTAGGGGTGGAAGCTTTTCGAGAGCAGCCCAAAACTCCGTTGGTGTTGGTATTAGATAATGTACGTTCGGCCCACAATGTGGGGTCTGCATTTCGGACAGCAGATGCTTTTGCTTTATCCGAAGTGGTATTGTGTGGTATCACGGCACAACCTCCTCACCGCGAAATTCTGAAAACGGCATTAGGTGCAACGGAATCTGTACGTTGGTCTTACCATGAGGAGGTAGCCGAGGCGATAGCTGCCTTGCGCTCCGAAGGGTACGCTATATGGGCGGTGGAACAAGCCATTGGCCGATGTTGGTTACAAGATTTTCAACCAACAGATGGGCAACCTGTCGCTTTGATTTTTGGCAACGAAGTAGAGGGTGTCAGCGAGGTAGCTATGGCTTTGTCGGATGGCGCCATTGAAATTCCCCAATTTGGCACTAAGCACTCCTTGAACGTAGCTGTTTCAATGGGTATCGTCGTATGGGACGTTTTTCGCAAAATGCGCCAGTGGTAAGGTTCTCCTACATATACTCTTAGGCATACGCTCATATCTTCATCCACTTGAGCAATTGCTGTTGTCTATCCGACTGCACGCGAATAATATACATCCCTGCCGGCCATTCGTTAGCATCAAAGAAGTGTATTTTTTCTTGTGATTTACTATCGTGTATCCTTTGCCCGGCAGTATTCCAAATGGTAATGGTAGCAGGGGTCGGCTGCAATATTTCTACTTGAAACGCCGTGCTTCCCGGATTGGGTGATACAGTCGCTAATAAAGGGGCAGTCGTTGTTGTTTGTACAGGTACGACACCAGATAATGAAATATTCGAATGGTAAAAATTGAGTCCACCTCTTTCATTGCCAACAATAAAATCTAAGAAACCATCGGCATTCCAGTCGTGCGTAGCTAAGTGGAGATGCTCTCCTGCGCTAAGCTGGGCGATCTGTTCGCTAAGGAGGGTGAAAGCTTCTCCCGCCAATTGGTTGTTAATGTTATTGTAAACCTCAATTTGTCCAAATTGGGTACCCATGAAAAGCCACCATTCGCCGTCAAAATCCACAAAAGTGGGAGCGGAATAACCCGTTGAATATCCGGGGATGCGGGCATCTACCTGGCCCAGATTGCGCACATTAGGCAAGGCGGTCTCATCACTGTCAAACTGGGGGGCACCGACGGTACCTGTGTTTTGGTAATAGTTTATGTTGCCGTTTTTTTCACCAAGGATGATGTCAGCTAATCCATCGCGGTTCAAATCTACGATTTGCGGAATAACTGACTGGCCGGGGTCGATATCCATATAGCCAAAAGCAGGCGCAGCAAACTGTGCGGGTTCTCCTGGGCCAGCAGTATTTTCAACAAAGAAAAGATTGCCGGAAACTTCTCCTACCAAAGCATCCCAATCACCATCGCCATCGAGGTCGCCGAAGGTTGGCGCCAAGTCAAAAGTACCTTGCCCGGTTTGGTCTGCACTGAATTGGTTCATATTCAGAAAATCTTCATCCACGAGGGTGAAGGCAGGTTGATTGAGCGTTCCTGTGTTTTCGTACAGCAGCAAGCGAGTGTTTTTTGCGCCAAAAAGCTCGAAATAGGAAAAATTGCTGACTACCAAATCCATTAATCCATCCGCGTTGTAATCAATAGCTGCCGGATGAGAACGTGTGCCGAGGTCTATCATGTCTCTTACCAACCAGTCGGTTTGTTGGAAGTTAAATGACGGGTCTGAGTCGGTGCCATCATTGAGGTATAACCAGACATTTTCGTGGTCAATACCATTTTGGTCTAAGTTAGGGGCTGCGACAAGGTCACGTCGGCCATCCAAATCCACGTCCATGAAAAAAGCAGCAGGGAAAATGGGAAGATCAACGGGTTGGTCATAGCTTGGAAAGCTAGCATCCTGTGCATTCATCCAAGCATCGTTGCAATTACCTCCGTTGGTAGCCATGTTGAGATTTGGGAAGGACAGGTCACCCAGCAGGAGGTCTTTGTCGCCGTCACCGTCATTATCAAAACAGAGTAGGGTAGAGCCAACGTGCCGTGGCGTAACCACCTCGCCACTGATGATCCCCTGTGCACATTCCCCCGGTGCAGATGCTAAATCAAGCATAGCAGTAATGCCACTTTCATAGATGCCACCATAGCAATTTTCCGCTAAGGTAAAGCGCAGGCTATCCGTGCCGAAGCCGTTTTCAATGCTTAGGTTTTTGTAGTACTCAATGTATCCGCCACTTAGGTTGAACGTAAGGATATCAAGGTCGCCATCGCAATCCAAATCGGAAATATCGGGGTAGTCAATATCGCTAACATAGAGTTGGGTAGTGCCGCTTGGCGTAGAAACCATGATGATATTGGGTGTAACTCCAAAAGGGAAAGGCGAAAACACTAGCTTATTGTTTTCATAACTACCTTTGAAAACACGGATACCCGAAACAAAATCACGGTTGTAGGTGAAAATATCTTGAATGCCATCTTGGTTGTAATCACGTAGCAGTACCCAATCTTGCAGGGGAGGAAAGCCAGAAAGCATAGAAAGGTCGAGCACAAGTGAACCATCAGCCTGCCGTACCATAGCAAGCGGTACATCGCCCACACGATCGAAGACAAAGACATCCTGCAAGCCATCATTATTAAAATCAACGGCTGAAAACTGTGGGCTGTTCAACCCGCCAGCGAAACCATATAAAGCGGTTTGGCTGTATTGCGTAACAGCAGGAAAATCAGGTGTGAATTGGATAGATTACGCATAGATGCTTGTATATGCTAGCAATACAATGTATAAAAGAAGGTTGGAAAACCGCATACTGCATAGAATGTTGTGACGAACTACAAAGTAAACACTTTAACAATTGAAGATTAAGTATGTCTAAATTTTCCTGATTGAGCGAAAGCGAATAAGTTTTTGTTTGTTCAAGGCGAAAAGCCAGTCGATGCCGGAAGCATCGGCGAGCATTTATAAACAAAACAAAACTGAACGCTTGCAGCCAATTGAGGTAATTTTAGACATACTCTGTATAAATTGGATTATTGTTATTGAATGACAAGCAGTGACAAAAAACAATTCGGAATTGTAGAAGTATCTTTACTTTTATGAGATGAAAGAAACCATGAAAATCGCAGCCATCATACCAGCGCGGTATGCGTCCACCCGATTTCCGGGTAAACCTTTGGCCTTGCTTAGCGGCAAGCCTATGATCCAACATGTGTATGAGCGAGCCAGCAGTTGCGAAAAACTCACAAGGGTATTAGTAGCAACCGATGATGAGCGTATCCGTACAGCTGTGGTGGATTTTGGTGGCGAAGTAGTTATGACAAGCCCAGATCATCCCAGCGGCACCGATAGATTGGCGGAAGCGGCTCAGTGGCTGTCGGATATAGATATTATAGTAAATATTCAGGGTGATGAGCCTTTTGTGCGCAGCGAACAGATTGAACAGCTATGCGATTTATTCGATAACGCATCCACGGATATAGCAACATTGGTGACACCTATTGTAAAAGAAGAAAGCCTTTTTAGCCCCCATGTAGTAAAGGCCGTCTTTGCCAGCGACGGCAAAGCACTATATTTTAGTCGAAATCCCATTCCATACCTTCGCGGTATAGAACCCGCCAACTGGTTGGAGCAGGGATTGCACTACCAACATCTAGGTTTATACGCCTACCGACGGGAAGTATTAGACGCGATTACGCGTTTGCCACTCGGCAAATGGGAGCAAGCAGAATCCCTAGAACAGCTACGTTGGTTAGAAGCAGGCTACAGGATACGGGTAGGGGAGACCCCTTTTTCTTCCATTGGCATAGATACACCCGAAGATTTGACACTGGCGGAGCGGATGTTGGCTTATTAATCTTTATTATCCTTTCCGGTTTGTTGCTGTAACTGCTTTAGTTTCTCTTCTGCAGCTCGGATTTGAGTTTGAAGCTCACTAAGGCGTTGCTGTGCGGAGGTAGTTTCTTCCTGTAGCTTTTGCTTAGCGGCATCGGCTTTGGCTTTTTCTTCGGCTATGCTGGCGGCATTGTCTGCTTTTATTTGCGTGATTTGTTCATTGGCCTGTCGGCGTGCTTCATACACCGCATCGGATGATTCTTGGCGAGCAGTGGCCAATTCCTCCTGCAATCTCAGCCGTTCAGCTTCTGCCTCGGCGTTATAAGCCGCTTTTTTCTCGGTGGTTTCTTTGCGGCTCGTCTCTAACTCTTGCCGCACCCGATCGCGGAGTACTTCCATTTCCTTGTCGGCTCTGGTTCGTGCCGTAGTGATACGCTCGGCAGACGTTGCTTCAGCTTCATCGGCTGCTGTTTTAGCGGTTGAAATGCGGGCGTTGGCTTCCCTTTGCGCCGTGGCTATGGCTTGGGCTTCATTTTCCCGTGCCTGCTGCACATTTTGACTGGCTTGCTGCCGCGCATTGAGTACCTCCACGGCTAGTTTTTCTTTTTCGCGGGCGGCGTTTTCGCGAGCTTCTTTTACCTCGTTGACAAGTTGCTCCCTTATGCTTGCTTTTTCTTGCTCAACGCGCTGCCGCTCGTTGGCAAGCTCGCTGGCTATGCGCTGTCTTTCGTTAGCGGCATTTTCAGCAGTGGTGCGTACTTGTTCGGCTTCTTGTTGGCGAATAGTGGCTATCTGTTCAGCACTCGAGCGGCGGGCTTCTGCCACGGAGGTAGCTGCGAGTTCCTGCTCTTGCGAAGCTTTTTGGCGAGCTGCGGCGATTTCCTGCGCTACTTTTTCGCGCTCGGCAGTGAGTTGTTGTGCTGCTTTTTCCCTTGCCTGTTGAATCTCGGCAGCAGAGCTATTGAGGGTCGCTGCTTCTTTTTCTTTAGCATCCTGAATAGCTGCTGCAGCAGCAGCCTCAATTTCCTTTCTCCTCGTTTCTGCTTGGGCTTTAGCGGCGGCTACCTCCTCTGCATAAGCGGCTTTGGCGGCACCCGCTTGTTCCTGTGTGCTGGCTACTTGTTGTTGAGCAGCTTCTCGCGCGGCTTGTATTTCCGCTTCAGCCCGTTTACGAGCCGCTTCTACTTCGGCGGCAGCAGCTTGCAATATTTCTTCTTGTTTAGATTTAGCTACTGCTACTTGCTGCTGGGTTTCTTGCTGAATCCGCTGCATTTCTTCGGCGGCACGCTGCCGAGCTGCTTGAACTTCTTCCGCTATTTTGCTTTTTTCAGCGGCAGCATGGCTACGTGCTTCGGCCACTTTATTGGCTTCTTCCTCATTGATTTGCGAAATCGTTTGTTGGGCTTTTTCCCTTGCTGATTGCACCGATGCAGCGGCGCGTTGTTGTTCTTCGGCGGCTTTTGCCTGATCGGCAGCAATGGCATTAGCACTTGCTTCTCGGGAAGCGGCTACGGCATCGGATGCCCTGTCTTTTTCTTGCGCCACGCCTTCCTGTATCGCGCCAATTTCTTCAGCCGCCCGTTCTTTAGTGGCCGCTACTGCTACGGCTGCCACTTCTTTTTCTTTCGCTACGGTTTCGCGCAGCGCGGCTATTTCATTGGCGTTTTCCTGTTCAACCAAGGCCTTTTGTTCAGCGGCTTTACGTCGCGCTTCTGCCACTTCAAAAGCGATTTTCTCTTTTTCTAATACGGCATTTTCCCGTATTTGAGCCACTTCTTCGGCAGTTTGCTCTTGTATCTGTAGAATTTGTTGGCTGGCGGTCTGCTTTTGGGTGACAACTTCTTCTACGGTGCGGTTTTGTTCAGTCTTGGCTTGTTCCCGCGCTTGCTGAATGGTACGGGCGGTTTCTTCCCGTATGCGCGACAACTCCGCGTTGGAGGTTTCCCTTGCGCTGGCTACTTCATCCGCGTATGTAGTCTTAGCTTCTTCCAACTTGGTGCGGATTTGCTCCAACTCGCGAGCGGCATTATCCCGTGCATTTTTCACGGCTTCAGCTGATTCCAACTGCGCCTGCTGTACGGCAGCGTTCGCACGCTCTCGTGCTTGTTGCACATCCCCTTGGATGCTGGCAATTTCGGATTGTGCTCTTTCACGGGCGGCTTGTACTTCGGTGGCAGATTCTTGTTGGGTGGCAGCTACTACTTCTTGTGCCTGCTGGCGAGCCTGTAAAACTTCATCTGCGATTGCTTGCTTCTGCTTGGCTGCTTGTTCTTGTGCGGCTGTTACTTCGGCCTGAATGTTGCTCTTGATTTGGTCGGCCCGTTTGCGTTCCGCCTCAATTTCCGCCCGCAAACGCGCTTTGGTGTCGGCTAATTCTTTGCGCAAATCAACTAATTCCTGATCGGTCGTAGGCTGGGCGGACTGGGTGCGCGGTACCGACAATGAGGTATTGGCTTCGGATGCAGAAGTGGTACGCGTTGTTGCGGATGCTGAAGGAATTAATAGCCCCGCCTCTCCTTTGTCAATCACTTTGTTGGGATCGAGTACCTCATAAAAACAACGAGACATATTGCTAAAGTCAGCCAGACGATTATCCTGCAAAGTGAATTTTCGCATCTGGTTGCTGAGGTTGTTTTTGAGGTAGAAGGTGTTGATACTGTTTTGTGCAAACCATTGAAGCGCCGTCATATCTAATTGGAGAACGTTGGTATAAACAGGAATACCACCCTGTTGCCGTATTTCTCCCATACCTACAAAGCGATAGCTCCGGCGCGTTTGATTGGCATCCATGAAAATAACTTCATCGTCTTGATTGAATTCTTCTCCACCTATGGATTCTAATGCAGCTGTTATCCCTTTGTCATCCGATGATAGCGTGATGGCATAAGAATAATTGCCCCTCACTACCAAGGTGGTATTGGTTGATTTGAGCAAGTGCATGCCACCAACTATTTTGTTGTCGGCGATATAGGTGTTGCATGACTGCGAAAACAGGTGTGTCACGCTTATGAACACAAGGAGGGAAACTGTAGCAAACAGGTGGTGGATTGACTTCATAACATATATTTTAGCTGCCCAAGTGTTGAATATAAAACGAACTCAAGGAATATTTTGCAGAAAAATAAGGTTTTTTTACACTTTTAAGCAATAATCGCCCACTATTTACTTAGTTCTTTGAAAAATAGGGTAATGAGCTTCAATTTTACCACTATTGAATCCTGATTAGCAGGGTCTTGTTGAAGAGACCTCGGAGCGTATGGGCAAAGGATGTTTCGCAGCTATCTATGCCATTATTGGTCTGAAATATGTGTCACTGTTTGGTTGTAGCAGAATACTTTGTTTCCGTCAAATTACTTATATTAGCATCTTTCTAAAAATTCATACCGAACGTCAAACCAGGGATGATAGGGAAGAAGCCAACTTGATACAATTGCCAAGAAGTTTCAGTTTCCTCTACCATAGTAATTGGATTCTTGACTTCTCTCCTTACAGGACGTACTGATAATTCCTGTGCATTTAGCCTGTTTAGCGTATTGTAAATGGACAATCTAAGAAATTTACCGACTTTTCTTTTTTCATTTTTCTCCCAGTTTCTGGTAATACCTGTATCTAAGCGCTGATAAGATGGCATTCTAAACCCATTGATATCATTGTATAGGAGTACGCCATTACCAATGGCAATGGGGATAGTGGCGGCATTTCCAGTCTGATAAACAAATAATACGCTATATTCCCATTTAGAGCTTGGAGTAAAGGTTAGGCTCGCATTGATGTCGTGCCTGCGGTCGAAAATGAAAGGGAACTCATTGCCATTGTTAATATCTGCAAATCTGCGGGTAGAAGACATTAGTGTGTAGGCCAGTGAAGGCTTCCACTTTTTAAAGCTTCCAGTGAAAAAGAACTCAGCACCTTTGGCACTTCCTTTTCCATCTCGATAAATCAGATCAGTCCAGTCTCGTTCAAAACCGTAGATGTTCCCCGCTTCAAATTGAAGCTGGATCAAGTTGCGAAGCTGTTTGTGGAAGAGTTCCACATACCATTCCACTTTATTGGATCGTTGACTTATCCCTAATGACCATTGATCGGATGTTGACGGTATAGCTTTGCTGTTGGCTAAAACCCATACCTCATTTGGGAATAAACTGCCGTTGGCCTGAAGCCGATGCAGGTATTGCGTGTGTCGTTCTACATTGGCATTGATGCTCAACCCTCCTGAAAATTTGTATTCCAAACGCAATCTCGGTTCCGCGTACCAAGGTGTCGCTTTTCCTGTACCCAAGGTGCTTAGGCGCATACCTCCATGCACGACAAATTTGTTTTGTAGTATTTGAGCTTGCAAAGAAGCGAAATAGGCGTGTTCCAAAGCGTTATTGTCATTGCTGAACTGATTGAATAATTCATTAGAAAAAGCAGCCGACCCTTGGTTGGAAGCACTAAATGAGTGATAAACGTAATCTGTTCCAGTTTCAAAGAAGAATGTGTTGCTAAACTGGCGTTGCAAAGCAACCCGAAGTCCAAAGTCCCTAATGCGGGAATGGGTAGCCTCTCTACTATAATGAACAATTGAATCCCTACGGTAAACAATATCCTCTTCTCGCTGATAATGATACTTGAAGTTCGAGAAATAGGCATTAGCTTTTAGATGCCAAGCATTGCTAAGGCTGTATCCCATCCTAAATGAAGCTGTTTGGTTTTTTTTGTCAAAATTCTCCTGTATAACATTTCCTGATGATTCCTGTATGTAACCTTTATCGCTACTTTGAAACCATGTAAAAGAGGTTGTTAAGCGTTCCGATGGGCGATTTACAATTTTGATTATAACATCGTTCACATAAACGTTTGTTTTATCTCCACTAACACCTTTTTCAAATGTACTTGCATTGAGAAGGTCTATGAGCAGAGAAGGGTATGCAAACCTACCCGAAGCCAGTATTGAAATATTTTTATTCACAGGGGTATGAAAAGTGATACCTGCAGTGCCAGTGCCGATTAATAGGTCAGTGGCGGCTTTTTCTGGTATGCTCTCCTTTAATTGTACATCAATAACACCACTCAACCTGCCGCCTAAGCGGGCTGGAACACCTCCTTTGTAAGCCGTAATCTGTTTTACCGCACCCGGAGGAATAGCGGAAAGGAAGCCTCCCAAATGATTGGCATTGTACACAGGACTACCATCGATGAGCAACTGCGTCTGTTCAGGCTCTCCGCCACGGATATTAAGGTTGGCCGTTCCTTCCACACCTGCGCTTATACCTGGTAGCAGCGTTAAACCCTTGATATAATCAATTTCACCTCCGAGCGTAGGGAGGCGTTTTATTGTAGCAATATCTACTGCCATGATACTTCCTCCTGGTGCTACTGAAGCAGGTGCGCGTACAATAATGGCAGGTAATTCAACATTTGGTGTCAAATGTACAAGCGACATCTGGAGGCTGTCATACGGCCATATCAACTGCATGGGAGAAAAACCCAGCATCGTATATGATAATGTATCCCTTTCCATTGAGAAAAAGGAAAACTGATAATGCCCCATTTCATCGGCATAAACGGCTTCTTCTCCATTGCTGATCATGGCAAAAGATAAAGGTGCATCTGTCAATACATTGCGGATATAGCCTTGGCAAGTGAAACGCTGTGCAGCAAGTATTTCCACAAAAGATACAAATAAGAGCAGGGGGATGGCAGCCTTTTTCATCGTTGTTTATTAGAGCGTTAATTGATTTTACTGCGATACGAGAACTAATTTGTGAAAGATAGTCAGATTCTTTTTCAATATAACCTGATACTATCTCTTTCTACAATGGAAAAAATCCCATATCCACCCTGTACGTTATGGGGGAAGTACGGATTGGGTGGAAAAAATCCTCCTATATATCCCGAGTTTTCAAGTAATGCTTCATTGTATTCCAATGCCTCCTCTTTCAGTGTTTCTACCAGTACGCAAGCCCCCTCATGGGGAAATGCAAGACCTGAACTATCATACACATCATGTAAATAGATGTTTTGATAGTTAACTCGGATAACCGCATTCTCCAAAGGAGGGATATTTTGACCAAATGAACGTCTTATGAGTTTTCTGGTTTCTTCTTGGAGTTCAGGTGATTTATACCACGGATAAATAGAAAACAGGCTTTGTTGCCTCGTCGCACGCCCCTCCTTTCTCAGTAAAAATGAAACGGAGGATAGCAAATAAGTACTCTCTGCAATATATCCTAATCTATCAACCTGAGCATCCTCAATAGCGATTTCATCTAAAAAAAGGATGTCTTCACTAATGACACGGGGATAGCCATTAGCTGTTATCTCTATGTGGTAAAGGGCATTTTTTTGTAACGATAGAGGAGTATCGGTTGTATAATAGTTTTTTACGCTTTCTAATATTTTAGTTGTATCAATATGACCCAAAAAATCGGTTACTGTTTCATACGCTTTTGTGGTGTCACTTTGAAAGAAAAAGTTAACAAAAGGCTGACCATCTTGAAAGAGGGTGATTTGCGCATCTGTGACATCTACTTCAGTGGGGGCTATAAATTCACCATTGACAGGGCGTGTTTTCTGTAGTTTGATGGTGGGTTTTGTACCATCCGATATGAAAGCTTCTACAAAAAGTAGGGGGCTTCGGCTGGTACATTTACTAATAACAACG
The DNA here is from genome assembly GCA_041392765.1 of Saprospiraceae bacterium. Taxonomy (GTDB): domain Bacteria; phylum Bacteroidota; class Bacteroidia; order Chitinophagales; family Saprospiraceae; genus Lewinella. The sequence goes on along the minus strand of JAWKLL010000021.1, from coordinate 45,841 downwards.
ACTCGCGGTTATCACAACTAATAGTTAGGATAAACAGTGCGATTATATAAGCAATGAACCTTGTTTGCATATATTGTTATTGTCAATATATTAATAATAGGCATATCACAAAACGCATTGACTAAATAGTAGTTTATGCGTTAAACTCGCCAATGAAAACCTTGTCTTAGTTAAGTGTGCTACAAAATGACCATTAATCAGAAACGTCTTTGAACGATAAAATTCCGTCTTCTATATTGGCATTAATGGATGAATTGACAGATTTATATCTGTTTTCCCCAAGAATACCTGAAAGTCCTCTGAAACATCAGGTTGATTACCCGAAACTTCTTCTTTTTCACAAGAAAATGTTAGAAAAGAAAAGAAAAGAAAAGAAAAGAAAAGAAAAGAAAAGAAAAGAAAGCTTTTTCATAATTAAAAATTTGAGAGTTAAAAAATTGAGAGAAAAGAAAGCATTTACCTTGCAAATATAATTGAATAACTTAGAATGTGAGAAAAAGTGTGCATTTTAACAAAAAAAAACTTGAAAGCACTGAAAACAAGCCTTCTGAAGAAATGTACATAAAAAAATCCCGAACCTTGGAACTAACAAGATTCGGGATTTAATATCTATCGCAGTCGCAATATTACAGCGTACGACGCTCTTTGATACGTGCTTTCTTGCCCACACGCTCGCGTAAGTAAAACAAACGCGCACTGGCGTACTTTACCTGATTTGGTAACTTTAACCTCAACAATATTGGGGGAAGAGAACGGGAAAATACGTTCTACACCCACTCCATTGGAGATTTTACGAACGGTGAATGTGCGGGTCGCTCCCTCGCCTTTGATCTGGATCACGTCTCCACGGAAATCCTGAACGCGTTCCTTGTCACCCTCGATGATTTTATAACTCACAATTACATTGTCTCCAGCGCGGAACTTAGGTAGGCCGCGGGAAGGAGTCAACTGTTCGTGTACAAATTTAATGGCATCCATTGCTTGTCCTTTTTTTAGCGGTGCAAAGGTAAAGTTTTTTGTTGGAAAAAAAACTTTTTTGTGAAAAATTATCTAACGAGCGTAGCAAAACCTTTGATTTCATAAGGTTCGCCCCTTGGGTCTCGGAAAGTGACAACCACTAAATAAACCCCGGCAGGCATTTCTTGCCCGGTGTTGTTTTTTCTTCCATTCCAACCGCTGAAAGGGTCTTCTGTTTCAAAAACGGGTTCTCCCCAACGATTCCATATACGGAAATGGAAGTCCTGAATACCACTGACAATTCCTTTACCCACAAAAAAATCATTACTCCCGTCTCCGTTGGGCGTAAAGGCGTTGGGAATAAAATACCGTATATCGGGGAAGATGTCAATTAAGGCAGTAGCGGTATCGGTGCAGCCACTAGGGTGGAATACGATCTGTTGCACTAAGTACAACCCTGTATCAGGAAAAGTTAGGTAGGGCTGGGGAAGTTACTGGTAGCCGTAGTGCCAAAATCCCAATTCCAGCGGATAGCACCTGAAGAGGCATCTGTAAATTGAACTTCTGGCAATAAATTACTTGGTTTTTCTGGTAAATATGTGAACCCCGCGTCCGGTGATGGTAAGATAGTCACAAGATCGTTGAACGTGGTATCGGTTTCTTGCAGCCTATGGGTGAGGTAATAGCCACCTGCACGGTGTAGGTGCCCGGCGTATCGTAAATGTGTGTAGGGCTAATGACGGTACTACTTGCGCCATCGCCGAATGTCCAAATAATATCGTAGGTACTATCGATGGGAAAGGAAAGGTTGTCGAAGAATATGGAGGCGGGTTCGCAAGCAAGCACTTCACTGGGCGCGATGACGATAAGCGCTGGCACGGGGAAATAATCAAGTAGCCGGGTGATCTGATCCTCGCATTGATTAGTATCTCTAACGGTAAGCGTGACAGGCAAACTTCCCGGAATGTTGTATAAATGAATGGGATTTTGTTGGGTGCTTTGTTGACCATCCCCAAACGCCCAATCCCATCCGGTTAGGCAACAGGCACCCGTCTGGGATAAATCTGTGAAGGTGACTACATCGGCCACACAGGTATCATAGACAAACGAAAAATCCGCCTCAATTTCCGGATACAGATTGACGATTATGGTGGCCGTATCTCCGCAATTGGTGTTTTCGTTAAGCACCAATTGACCTTCGTAGGTGCCAACCCCTATAAAGGTGATGCTGGGCGACCATTCGTTTACCGTCGGGTTTGTCCATTTCCCATATCGAATGTCCAGCGATAGTTTTCGATAAAGTTTTGCTGGTAGCTTTGGTTGACGAAGTCAATAGTGAGATTGCCACAAGAATTGATGATGAATTCTGTGCGCTTACTTGCACGTCTTCTGCCACATCTGCTACAACGGTTGGGTCACAGTTGGCTACATTGAACTGAAAATCTCGGTATATCCGACTTAGTAGTAGCCCATTTCTTATTCTGAAACACAAACCCCTACTACAAACTGACCTTGCAGAATAGGCCGCCCCGTAATAATGCCCGTATTAGGTCTATCTGTATGAGGGGGTCGCCACCCATAGGAGCGGTAGCGGTGTAGTTGGGGGCTTGAAAAATGCATTCCCATACAGGTGGGCAAGCAGGAGAAGGATAGTCACCATCGCAGGTATTGTAGATGAGTAAATCCAAATTGTTGTCGCCTCCAATGATGATGGGGCAAAATTCATAGACCAACTGGTCGCCATCGGGGTCGGAAGCAGAATGGTCGTATAGGAGGGGTTCGTTATTGCAAATAATGATAGGTGGGTAAGTGTCAAAAGAAGGACTGCTATTACATAGCGATTGAGCGACTGGGGTAATCTCTACGCTATAAGTGGCACCTACATCATCGGGATTGATGAGGTTGTCGATGGTTTCATTGCGGCAGCATCGTTGGTAAGAAACGAAATAACTATCCTGCGATCGGAGGCAAAATTCATGGTAAAAATATAAAGCCCTTCTTCCCCGCATACATCAGGTGGAACGAGGCACGGGTAGTCTGGTTCTTCGATGGATAACGAGGACAAGAGAGGTACGCTTACCTCTCTGAATGGCTGATTTTGGGACTGCCCCAAGCAATTGCCTGACGAATTGCACCGATACACGCCAATTTCTGCTAATGGGTCGAACTCGGCACACCCTGTACAGTTGCAATCACGATATACCCGGAGGGTAAATCGTAGTTGTCGTTGCCTAAGCATCGGTACGACATAGTACCACCTACGATGTGTCTTGCGGAAAGCAAGGTAGGTGCTGTTAAAAAAATATCAAAGGGATGAGGATGTAAAATCGCATAGTATAAAGATTACCTGATCAGCATGATTTGTCCTTTTAACAAACGCACTTCGCCACGTGGTTCGATAATGCTGGCTTCGTATAAGTAAACACCTGACGGCTGATTTTGTCCATTATTATTTTTTTGGCCATTCCAGCCATCTAAAATGTCGTTGCCTGTATAGACGGGTTCGCCCCACCGATTCCAGACTTTGATTTGATAATCGCTATAACCTTCAAGGTAGCCTTTGGGTTTAAACAGGTCATTAATACCATCCCCGTTGGGCGTGAAGGTATGTTAGGAAAAAAAGCGTGATGGTAGGGACGATATCTATATAACGGGTGAGGCTATCGATACAACCACTGGCATGAACGGCAATTTGGTAATGAACACCAGCCCCGTATCCCTGAACGAATAAGTAGGATTTCTGACAGTGCTGGTGGCTTCGTTGTTGAAAGTGTAATAAGTGAAAGCCGCATCAATGGATTCGTCTGTTACCTGTACCGTAGGCTGGAAGTTGTCAAGCATATCGGGGAGGTAGTAAAACCAGCTATGGGAGCAGGCTCTATTTCTATTAATGCCAAAAAAGTGGTATCCGTCATGCAACCAATAGGGCTGGTAATGGAAAGATAAACATCATAAACACCTATATTTGTGTAGGTGTGAGTGGGGCTGAGGGCATCACCTGTGCCACCATCACCAAATCGCCACTCAAACGTATAGGATTCATTGATAGGGGTGCTGCGGTTGTTGAAAAATATATCAGCAGGAGCGCATCCTTGGAAGGCATCAGGTGAAACGACAATGAGCGAGGGCACGGGAAAATAGGGGAGGTAAAAGGATGGGTGTCTTCGCATCCGTTTTCGTCGGTAATGGTAAGCTGAACGGTGTAGTTTCCCGGCGAGGAGAATAAGTGCAGCGGATTGCTTTCAGCGGAAATATCCCCGTCTCCAAAATCCCAACTATAAGCAGTAATTTGCTGGCCTGCTTCGGTGGTCGCTAGTTCTTCAAAAGATGGTACTTCGCTACGCAGGTGTCGTACGCAAAGCTGAAATCACTGTACAATTCTGAAAATATTGACTTGCAGCAAAGCCGTATCCGTGCATCCTGCCGAATTGGGGTTGATAATCATACGTCCGTCATAAACACCCGTGCCATGGAAAAGCAAAGGTGAAATCGCGGGTATTGGCGGTAACCGTTGCGCCGTCAACATTAAATTCCCAATAGTAGCCGTCAATATCTGCTTCGTCTTCTGAAAGATTATTGATAGTAATGGCGGTGTTGCCACAGGTATTCAACACCAATTGCCCAGAAGGTGCCACTTCGTCATGTTGTACATCGGCAAAAGTAATTTCGCAAGTCGTTACATTAAACTGGAAGTCCTGCCTGATGGTACTCAATAATACCCCGTTTCTATATTCAGAAACACAGACCCCTACTACAAATTGCCCCAAAATGAGGGGTACCTGACATGATACCAGTTTGTGGGTCAATAGAAAAATTGGCATTACTGCCCAATGGGGAACTGGCTGTGTAATTATACTTTCAGGAAAATTACTTCATCATAAGGCGGAGGTAGGTCTGGATTGGGAGCTACACCATCGGGTGCGCCTTGAGAACCTGTATTGCCACCACCCAAGAAAGGAGCACACAATTCATACACGATCTGGTCGCCATCGGCATCAACAGCCGAAAAATCATAGTTAAATGTTTCTCCTGCACAGATGACACTGGAAGGGTAGGCATCGAAATTGGGGCTGCTATTACACAGTTGTTGTGCCTGCGGGGTTACTTCGATGGTGTAAGTATTACCTGCCGATTGCGGGTTCAGAATGTTGGTGATGGTATTGTTTCTACAGCAGCGTTGATAGACAATGTGATAGGATTGGTTGATACAGGTAGGGATACCGCTAAAGTATATCGTCCTTGTTCTACACAAATGTTGTCGGGAATATTGATACAAGGGTTGTTAATGTTTTCTTCCAAGTCGATAGGAGTTATGACAGGAAACCCCAAGTTGTATCCGTCATAAAAACTACTGCCTTGGTAAATTGTGACTAACATTTGAACGGAGAAGTTGGGGTTGTCAAATTGAGAACCACCGCTTTGGCAATCTCGGTAGATGTTAAAGGTGAACACGTAGTCATTACTGTTGGTAGCATCATTATACCCCATACACTCATAAGTCACCTCACCCCCAATGAGGTGAGCTGCCTTTCCCATCTCTGGCAGGACGAGTAAGAGCAGCATTTTGAATAAGACCAAGATAGCGGTGCGATTTATATTTTTCAAGCGATCCATTTTTTTAAAGTTAACAAAACAATACATACGCGCTAAAGAATGTTCATATAACCAAATCAATCTCGCGTAGGCTGGTTGGAAGCCAGTTCCCATCCCAAAGACACAACGTACCGTTAGCCCTAATAGCGCACTAATATAGTGGTTAATTGTAAACGGTAGGGTTCGTTTTTCAGGTTCGTAAAACAAAGCGACATTTTAAGAGTATGTCTAAAGTTCTCTGATTGAGTGAAAGCGAGCAAATTTTGTTCTGATCAAGGCGGAAAGCGCAGTCGATGCCGAAAGCATCGGCGAGCATTTCCAACGCAGAGCAGGAAAAATTGTCTCCCGATAGCTATCGGACAGCTAATTGAGGGAATTTTAGACATACTCTAAGTTATCTACAACGTTGGGTAAACCAATGTTTGTGGATCACAAGATTTTGCCAAAATGTAACGTTTTGGTAGGTTATTAAGATTACCCCAGTTATTGTCAGCTTGTCGCAGGTAGGCTTGGCTGGGGCTTGCTCAATGGTTATTCGAGCCGGGAAATCCGGTTTCAAACTACACTACTTATGCTCATGACAACTACTCAAGCTGCAGGTTTTATGATTCAACGCTACGATCTGGAAGGTGCTGCGGCCATGCTCGATCAAGAAGGACTGGTACTGCTGCAAGCCGATGCGCTCTGGTATATTGCTTGTGCTGCCGATGATCCTGTGGCATTAGAAAGACTCAAAAGGATTAAGCAGCCCACACTGCACACCCCTTTTGAAGTGCTTTTTGATTCCCTGGAGATGCTCAAGCACTATTTCCCTCGCTTGCATCCGCGTTTTGAAACCCTCCTCCATTACCACAAACGCCCCCTTACCGTTGTTACCGAACCAACTGATTCGCTACCACTTTCTGTTTGTACACCAGATGGACGTGTAGCAGTGCGTATCGTGCATGACTTGTACTGCCGGGATCTAATCGCTCATCTGAACCGCCCATTGGCAGTGGCATTAGCTCACTTCAAGGGCGCCCCTTGGCCTAATCATTTCGGAAGAGTTCGCTCGGACATCATCGAAGCAGTTGACTATGTTTCCCGCTATCGGCCCAAAGAAACAGTGGAGGCTCGCCCTACCATCATGGTTCAACTCGATGATATGGACGAATTGGATTTTATCCGTTAGTACCACTATTTGGAGTGGCTAAACATCCATTCCATTAGCTCAGGTTCGGCAAATGCGTTATCCCAGCTATTGTGGTTGACACCAAGGTATTCCGTGTATTTCACGGGGACGCCCAACGCCTGCATTTGCTGGACTACGGCTCGAGAGTAGGAGGGGAACACCACCTGATCTTCTGCCCCGTGGAAAATCCATAATGGTACTTTATGGGCATAAAGCGGGAGCAAGGCAGGATTGGTGCCTCCGCATATAGGGGCAGCAGCTGCGAAGGTATCTGGGCGACGCGCTAATAATTCGAACGTACCCATGCCGCCCATACTCAATCCCATAAGGTAAACCCGGTTGGTGTCAACTAGGCCTGTAGCTAAAAGGCTGTCTAGTAGTTCCATGACGGCTGCAAGGGAAGGATTGGGGCGTTGGTTGAAATTAAAGACACGATTGTTCAGGCTGTCTTTTTCCATTTGTGCCCAATAGTCATCCTGAGCGCATTGAGGCATCACGATCCAAGCGGGGAAGTCGGCACTTTTTTGCAGTAGCATAGCTGCCCCGTGCGTCATTTGTGCTATATTATCATTGCCACGTTCACCAGCACCGTGCAAAAAAAGAAGGAGTGGAAGTTTTTCTCCCTCTTTCAGGGTAGGTTCCCATATACGGTAGGGTAAATTGAAACTCGTACTAGTGGTGAACATTTTTGCCCCAAAGGCATTTAATACTGCTGGCGATTGTGCTGATAAAGAAGACATTAACAACAGCGATATAACGGTAATGAAAAATAAGCACCTGTACATGCGATACTTCACAGATTGATGAACCACAAAAGTCTGCCTTTTTACACTACAATTCACAATGTTGTGTGAAAATTATTAATAACTGACCTTTCGCAAGCGAAAGGTTTTGAAAAATGAGAAAAATAACAGTACACAGTGAACGAGGCATAGCCTAGACAGCCCGTGCCCTGCACAGGATTAGTTGGTTCGCATGTGTAAATTATGTCTATCCCAAAAGAGGAATAGACGACTGCTGGGCTTCTAGTTGCAGGTTATGTACTTTGAGAAGTTGTACCTCCTGCCAAGCTGCCTGCAGTGCTTTGACATACAGTTTGGATTTTAGGGCGAAATGGTTAGTCTGCTCTTTGATGGAGAGCAACTCTAACTTTGTTACAAGCAATCATGGCGGCAAACACATGATTACATTGGGAGGTCTCATGCTTAGTGGGTGATTTTTCTAAACCCACATTTTGCTTGAGTGATTTGTGGAATACCTCCACTCCCCAGCGTTTATCGTAGGTCGTGCAGATGGCTTGAGGCTCCATTTTTAGGTCGTTAGTTACCAGATACAAGTCTCCAGAAGAACCGTCTTTGTTTATAAAGACCCGTTTAAGTAGTTGAACGGGAAAGTCAAGTCCTTGTACATAAACGGTGATGGCTTGGTCTGCTTGTAAGTCTAGCCTATCGACTCGGTGAAATCGGCCTTGCAGCTTGTCTTCCATACTCAGAGCCACCTTACGGTTGCTCTTTATGGCACCAATAAAGTACTTTTCCAACTGGTAGTGTACGAAATTAAAGTTTTCCTGAGCGGAAAACCAAGTGTCCCACACCACGTAGCGGAAGGGAACACGATTGTACTTCACCAGCACGAAGAGTTGGTCTCGCAGCATCTCATTCTTTGTTTTAGGGCTGCGTTTCTTAACCTTGCCGCTTTTGGTATCAAGATACTCCTCGCTTTTACGCACAATTTCAAAGCTTACCGGAATTTCTATACCCAGTGGACTTTGATAAAGGAAGTTGAGGATGTTGATACCCTTAACATGACCCGCCTTTGGCTTTTTGGAGTGATCCCAGTGCCAAGTGATAACTTCATTTTCCGTAGAGTGGGGCTTCTCCTCAATGGTGTCATCAATTTTGAGAACTGCATCAGGATGCTCCACTTGGCGCACCAGTCGTTTAATACAACGCCAGTAGTCTTTAGAATCAAAGGCCTCTTGTCCTAAAAACCGACTAATCTTGTCGTGGCTAATGCCATGATCTAATAACTCCGACATCCCTGTGGCCGTCACCATGCGAAACGACGACAACAAATAGTCTGAGTACAGATCGAGTAATTTTGGATCTTTCATCTCGAATTCCTTTGAACACGAAGATAATGCATCCTATTTTTTTATCAAAAATCCAAACCTTTCGCTTGCGAAAGGTCAGTTAATTATCTGAAAAGCAGCGTGTCACATCAGATATAGTTTGGATGCCAGCCACTTGTTCGGAAGTGAGATAGCGATCTAATTGGCTTTCCAACCGGGCAATAAGCAGCACGAAGTCCATTTCATCTAAATGAAGGTCATCAACGAAATGAGTGTAGGGCAACAATCTCCTGCTTGGAATATGCAAAGTATGGCTGATGGTATTTACCACTTCGTGTTCAATCAGGTGCTTTTGGTTGGCCAAGGCCGAGTTTTTCATGGTCATTTTGAGATCAATTTGGAAGTTTTTTTATTGGGGTTGCGTCCGAAATGCAGAAAATGCGAAATTTCGCTGGCGCATCGGTGTAAAGAACGAATGAGCCACCCGATTGGTTGCCTGTGTTAAAAAAATAACTTTTTGCGCTACTTGATAACCAGTGTATATTGTATAGGATGAGCAGGGCTGCCTTGCGTGATTTGCCAGCGTGGTAATTTTGCAATAGGTCAATTATTTTTGTATTCAAGTCATTGTTGCTGGACGATACAACTTGAATGCGGGTAGGTCTGCCTTCGGTGTCTATGAAAAATTTGAGTTCAAATCGCTCTTTTTGATTTATTTGAGGGATATTATCTGCAATGTATTTTTTGAAGGCTTTTTCTCCGTCTATGGGTTCAGCTTTCGCCAATGAACGAACGGCAGAGGCAGTTGATTGTTGCTTCTTTTTGACACCTAACCCGGTTACAACAACTTCCTCTAATGCCATGCCCTCGTTCAATTGAATATCAATCCATTCCTCATTTTGGTCAACTAGTAGGGAGGTGGTTTCAAAACCTGTGTAACTGATTGTCAAAGTAGCCCCTTTTTCGGGTATAGAAACTAAGAAATTTCCTTCCACATCGGTCACGGTGCCGATAGGTGTCCCTGCTACGGCAATACTTACGCCAATGAGTGGTTCTCCTGTGCTGTCCGTTACACGGCCTTCAACGAGCTGGTAGCCTGCCGCTGCTGTGGGTACGCCGTTGTTAGATATCAGGGTAGGATCGTAAGCAGATGTAGCAGTTGGTTTTTGACGAGCCATCGCATCTGTTGCAGGTGCGAGGGGTTGCGTAGTTGAACTAGGGTAACTGGCGGCATAGTCACTTTCTTCGATCGTTTCCACAGGAGCGGTAACGGGTACTTGTTTAGTGAGGGTTGTGCTGGTTTGCGAGTATGCTTCTTCAGTGGAAGTGGTACCCGATGACGGTTCAGCGGGTGCAATAACCGATGGTTTCGGTAGCGGAGATTGGGTCGTTTGAGTAGGGGCTGAGGCGATTGGTGTTTCAGCTTCGGTAGTGGCAACTTCGGGTGCTGTTGTATGACTTATTTCTTCAGGCAATGGTTCCGTTTGAACGTCAACACGTTGAGGCGTTTCAATGGTTTCCGCCACAGAAGAGGATGACTCGGGAGTCAGGGGAAGTAACCACCAAGCCAAAGTCAAGAGCAGTAATACAGCGGCTGCTACGCGCAACCACCCGTAAGGCCGAGATGATTTGGGGTTGATTTTTAACCGGAGTCGCGCTAAAGCAGGGGCATGATCCGTGGCGATATACTGGCTGTACCCTGCCATGGCATCTGCCAATTCAGGGCGTGATTGAGCCATACGGAACAGTTCTGCTTCTTCTGCAGCCGTTACGTCGCCTGAAATCCATCGTTTCAGCAACTCGTTGATATGTGCTTCTTCTTTATTCAAACTCTTTTTCTTGCTGCTGTTCAATACAAATTTTCAAGTTTCGTCTGCCGTTTTGTATCCACGAACGCACCCGACCTATATCCTCTTGTTCGCGCGCTGCTATCTCCTTATAGCTTTGCCCATCCAAGTAGAACAGTCGTATGCACTTTTGTTGCATGGCTTGTAGCGTGGCTAAACATTTTTCAAGATGCGATACCCGTTCTGAAAACTCGCTTTCCTCTTCTAGATGCGCAAATACTTCAGATTGCATAAAATCACTTTCCAAAGCGGATACTTTTGTTTTGTTGTGCTTTCTGAGAAACATCAAACAATGGTTACGGGAAAACGTATGCAACCAACTCTTGAAGTTTTGCACCTCATGCTGTGGTAGCTTCTGCTGAAGTTCTATGTAAATGTTCATAACGGCATCTTCTGCATCCATTTCAGTGGGCAGGTAGTGTAAGCATATACCATAAACCAACGCTACATACCGTTCAAAAAGGTGCGCCAACGCATCCGCCTCCCCTTTTGGGAGAACCGCTCCAGCAGGACTGCATCGGAGACATCTTTGGAATGGGTGCGTAGGAAACGAAGCATACATCGGTTTGAATTCCTTGCCGGAAATACTAATTTCGAGGGCAAGATAATTTATTTTTGTTTGATGGCACCCAGTACTTTCGCAAAAAGAGCCTTTGGAGAGGATGTTTTGAACCATTATATTCATCATTTTACCATGGAACAGCAATCTTTCGATAGAGTAGTTACTGATTGGGAGCGAAAGCGATATTTTGAACGAATATAGGAAACAAACTCTTAAACCATTGTTTGAACTTGAAGATTGCTTCAGCTGTTTTTACCAAAAAATCAAACTATGAAATCTCCCAACGATTGGAATCCATTGACACCCGAAGAAGCTTATGTGATTGAAAACAAAGGCACAGAGCGGCCATTTACTGGCGAGTATAATGATTTCAAAGGCGATGGTATCTTTGTATGCCGTCGTTGCGAGGCACCTTTATATGATGCGACTGCTAAGTTTAATTCCGGTTGCGGATGGCCTAGTTTTGATGATACACTGCCTGATACGGTAAAGCAAGTACCCGATAAAGATGGCCGACGTACTGAAATCGTCTGCGCAAATTGTGGAGGACATTTAGGCCATGTGTTTAAAGGCGAACGCTTCACGGCAAAAAATACACGGCATTGTGTGAATTCTTTGTCTATTCGATTTATCAAGCGATAAGATACGATATTGGCTAATCAACTTACAATTCTGGGGTTTTTATTTGCTACCTGCAAGGAAGTTCTTACCTTTCAGGGCAATTTGCAATAGAGGTTATGTACGGGGAATTTGAATCCCTGTACAAAATTCTCCTATATAACCTCTAATTACTACTAATAGAAAACACTGTTTCATGAAACGATTGTTACCCTTGTTGCTGTTTTTAGCAGTTAACTTTTTGTTTGGACAACAAACCACTCCCTCTTGGCACACCCGTGCGGAAACGTCCATCGTGGTGTCTTCTACGGCCACTCTGCACGAATATGCCTATGATTATCGCCTCGTTTCCCTTGAATCGGATGCTTTGCGTGATGAATTATTAGCTACACATAAACAACAACGTCAGATTGAGATTCCGCTTCCTGACGGCAACGATATTCGTGTTACACTCGTCCCTGTGGGCGTAATGCACCCAGATTTGGCTGCCCGATACCCCGGTATTCAAACTTATACTATTTTACCGGAAGGCAAGCGAATTTTAGGGGGGCGCGCTGGTTGGACTTATCAAGGATTTCATGCTACATTGCGCACAACAGATGGCACTTATTACGTTGATCCTTACATCCTCAACGACACGCGCTATTACGTCACTTATCGTTTAGAAGATAATCTACGTCCCGACTTGCAGGCTGGATTCGAATGTGGTGTAACAGGACACAATGGTCTGGATATGGATGAAATATACACGCCCGCCAGCGTTTTACAGCAGCAGGATAAAACCACGATGGGAGTGTCTATTCAACAGCGCAAATACCGCTTGGCTATGGCGTGTACGGGAGAGTTTTCTGACTTTCATGGCGGTACTGTCGAGTCAGCTATGTCTGCAATCGTCACCATCGTCAACCGGGTAAATGAGGTCTTTGGTCGCGAATTTGCCGTTCAATTGGAACTCATTGCTAATAATGATCTGCTGGTTTTCTTAGACAAAGACACCGACCCTTATGTCAATGAAACAGATGAAATGTTGAATGATAACCCTGGTGTACTGAACCAGCAAGTAGGGAATGCCGCCTACGATATTGGCCATGTTATCAGTACAGGTCCCAGCGTTGGGCAGGGTGTGGCATCTCTGGCGGGCGTTTGTAGGGCACAGACCAAAGGACGCGCTACTTCTACTCGCCAGTCTCCACAGGGGGATCCTTTTGTTATCAATATCCTTTGCCATGAAATGGGGCACCAGTTTAGTGCTACCCACATCATGAGTGGTTGCCAAAACGTAGAACCCGCTACATCGGTTGAACCGGGCGGCGGCACAACTATCATGGGATACGCTGGTATTTGCCCTTCTGGCTACAATATCCAAACCAATTCTGATGACTACTATAACAGCACTTCTCTCCAGCAGATGATTAATTACACCCGTATGGATGATGGTGATTTGTGCGCCCAGCATATCGATGAAGGGAATACAGCACCAGAGGTGTCCCATGAATATACCAATGGCTTTTACATCCCCGTTCGGACACCTTTCGAGCTGTCAGCTTCCGCGACGGACATGGAAAATGACGATCTGACTTACTGCTGGGAACAGCGTGATGCCAATTCGGGATACCCATACAATGACAATGATTACGGCCCCTTTTTAGGACAACCTGTGGGTAATTCTCCTATCTTCCGTACTTTCGACCCCGTAGTTTCTCCTACTCGGATTTTTCCTGCCATTAATAAGATTGTCAATAACGTCACCAATGCGGTGGATGAGCTTTTGCCCACATACAGCCGCACACTCACTTTCCGTTGTACCGTTCGCGATAATCACCCCACCAGTGGCGGTGTTGATTGGAGGGAAGTACAGTTTTTTGCTACGCAAGATGCAGGGCCTTTCTTGGTAACCCACCCTAACACAGCCACGGATGTGTGGTATGTTGGCGACTATACGGAGGTAACATGGGATGTGGCCAACACACAGTTGTCGCCAGTGAACTGTCAGCGGGTGAATATTAAACTTTCTACGGATGGAGGGTTCACTTACCCCATTACCCTTTTAGAAAATACGCCTAACGATGGCAGTGCTTTTGTGACTGTTCCTGATGAAGTGGGCAATACAGTACGCATACGCGTAGAAGCCGCTGACAATATCTTCTTCGATATTTCTAATCGGAATTTCGCCATCCAACCTGCACAAGAACCCGGCTATATCTTGGAATACGGCCCTGTTTATCAGGAAATTTGTGTGCCGGATAACCAAGTAGTCGTTGATTTTCCAACGGGTGCTGTGCTGGACTACAGCACTACGATTAACTTTGCCATCACTTCGGAACTACCAGAAGGCGTGGAAGCCAATTTTGCCGCTCCGTCCATTACTACAGGAGATGTAAATAGCCTGAGTTTGGATTTTTCGGGTTCTATGTTTGATGGCTTGTTGGAAGTAGAAGTGCAGGCTATTACGGCGGATATGGACACCACTTACCGAGTGTTTGAGGTGGAGGTGTACAACAATAATTTCAGCAATTTTGCCTTATTGACTCCCGAAGCGGGTACCACAGGCATTGTACTAAGTGCAGATTTTTCCACGGCCTTGCCTAATGCACAGCGCTATGATTTTCAGTTAGCAACAGACCCTGCCTTTAATAACCTAATCGACGAAGTCTCTAATTTGGATGAAGTCAGTTACACACCCACCGTGCTGTTGGATGCTAATACCCTTTCTTCTGGAGGGTGAGACCCATCAACGAGTGGTAGCCGGCGGATGGTCGCTTCCATTTACTTTCCATACTGAAAATTCGGTGTGTGAATCTTTCTGTTTCTACCGATACCCCCATTACTATCCCATAAGGTAGTACCACTGCCTACTATTACCTCTAGCATCAATGTGGACTTTCAGGGGACGATTAGTGATATTAACATACCTTATGTAAACGTGCGCTACCAACCTATCCAAAACTTTCAGATTTCCCTTATCAGCCCAATAGGGACGGAGGTGATTCTGTACGATAGAAATTGCTTTACCACGGATTTGGTAAATATTGGTTTCGATGATGATGCGCCACAAACTATTCAATGCCCACCTACCATGCAGACTGTTTACCAGCCCGCCAACCCGCTTGCTGCGTTTGAAAACCAAGGTACGCAGGGTGTTTGGCAACTGAAAACGAGAGTACTGCAAAGCGGCTTCGGAAGTCCTGGCCGTGTTGATGACTGGTCGATCGAGTTTTGTGCCGCTGCTTCACCTACGGTGCCAGTGGTAAGCCGCAATGAACCATTATGTGTTCGCCCTCTCGAGAGCGCTCAATTGAATAACCAATTGCTACAAGTCACGGATGCAACCCAGTCTCCTTTCGACTTGGAGTACACGGTGGTCAGTTTGCCACAGGGTGGCACATTGAGTTTCTTGGGCAATACATTGGGTGTAGGTGATGTATTCCGCCAGTCTTCCATCGACGCGGGCAATGTAGTTTATACCCATACAGATGAGAACGTAACATCCGACCAATTCGCTTTCATCGTACAAGATGGCACGGGTGGCTTTGTCCCCGTCACCCTCTTTGAGATTGTAGGATCCTACTTGCGTAGTCAATGCTACGGAGGTTCAGACGGATGGCTATTTCAGCGTTTTCCCCAACCCTATCAATGAAAAGCGATCCTCCACTGGGAAACACCCCTGACAGCACAACAGTCACTGAAGTTGTTTAATTTGCAAGGTCAACTACTGAAAACGGACATATTAGCGCAAGGCACTAACCGTTTTGAATTGGATATGGCAGCTATGCCAGCGGGTGTGTATCTGCTACAAGTAGGTGAGTCGGCTTTGAAAATTATTAAAGCTGCACAATAGCGGTGTTGTTAGTAGAGACTTACGTTTAGCTAAAGCCTCCATGTTCAACCAATGTGGAGGGCTTTTCAATGAGTAGTGTTTTTTTTTCATACTACAGGAGGGGGGTGTTGTAATTTTTTCACAATGGATTGATTATCAGATTTTAATCCTTTGTTTAATTCCTGCACAATGAAGAAAATGAATAGCAGGAGCGAACAAAATCACACTGAATTAGTTACTTTAGCGAAAATTCGCTAACTTGCATCGCTTTTAGAACCAAACCGTGCGTCTTCATCAGATAAGGGGCATTGGAATAAAAAAAACAAACCTTCATGAGCAGAAGAATTAGAAAAGTGGCAGTGTTAGGCTCCGGCGTAATGGGTTCGGGCATTGCTTGCCATTTTGCCAACGTGGGCTTGCAGGTTTTACTGCTGGATATCGTCCCTCGCGATTTAAGTGAAGCCGATAAGAACAACCCCGCTGCCCGCAACCGCATCGTGAATACCGCCTTGGCTAATGCTGTAAAAAACAAACCGGCAGCTCTCTACGACAAAGCTTTTGCTTCTCGCATCACTACGGGTAATTTTGATGATGATTTTCAAAAAATTAGCGATTGTGATTGGGTCATAGAGGTGGTTGTAGAGCGTTTGGATATCAAGCAACTGGTGTTTGCCAAAGTTGACCAATATAGAAAGCCCGGTTCATTAGTCACTTCCAACACTTCTGGTATCTCTATCCACCAGATGACGGAAGGTAGAAGCGAGGACTTTGTGGCGCATTTTTGCGGTACCCACTTCTTCAATCCACCTCGTTATCTTAGGCTGTTTGAAGTGATACCCACCGATAGCACCAAGCAAGAAGTGGTCGATTTCCTCATGCACTATGGCGACGTATATTTGGGTAAGCAAACGGTATTAGCCAAGGACACCCCCGCTTTCATCGGCAATAGGGTAGGCGTTTATGCAATGGCTAAATTGTATCAACTTACCACCGATTTAGGGTTGCCTATTAGCACGGTGGACAAACTGACAGGGCCTTTCATCGGTCGTCCCAAGACAGGGGTCTATCGCCTCGGTGATTTGGTGGGTCACGATACCAGCCTCAATGTCATCAATGGCATCAAGCACAACTGTCCGCATGACGAACAGGCTGCCACTTTCGAGATACCCACTTACCTGAAGTTTTTGGTGGATAACGGCTTCCTCGGCAATAAAACAGGAGGCCAAGGTTTTTACAAAAAGACCAAAGCAGCGGATGGCAGCACTGCTATCTTAGAACTCAATTTAGAAACGCTGGAATACCAAGCTGCTGAAAAACTCGATATTCCTTGCCTGAAGCTGGGTAAACAAATCGAAGACCTGAATAAACGCATCGCGGCCATCGTCGCTGCCGACGATCTCGGTGCTACCTTGATTAAGCGTAGCTTGGGCGGCTTATTCGCCTACGCATCCAACCGAATACCCGAAATAGCCGACCACCTTTACAGCATCGATGATGCCATGAAAGCTGGATACGCTTGGGATATAGTACTTTGAATATTGGGATGCCGTCACCTTAGAACGTGGCGTAGCATTGGCAGAGGCGGAAGGGCAGTCCGTTGCGCCATGGGTGCACGATATGCTAGCCGCAGGTCACACTACTTTCTACAAAAGGGAAGGCGGCCAGTTGAAGTATTACGATATTGCTTCTAAGAGTTACCAAGTCAAGCCTTAGACCGAGTCCTTCATCCTATTAGATAGCTACCGCGATAAAGCTCCTGTTTATAAAAACAGCGAAGTCACCCTACACGACATCGGCGATGGTGTATTAAACCTTGAGTTTACCAGCCCTCACAATTCCATAGGCGAAGGAGTGCTGCGCGGTATCAATGAAGCCATTCAGATAGCCGAAGATGGCGATTGGAAAGGCTTGGTCATTGGCAACAATGCTACCAATTTCTCCGTGGGGGCCAACCTCATGATGATTGCTATGTTGGCCTATCAGCAAGAGTTCGACCAGTTGAATATGGCGGTCAATCTCTTCCAGCAAACCACCATGCGATGCCGTTACAGTGCTATTCCCGTGGTGGCGGCTACACAAGGCTACGTTTTTGGAGGAGGTTGTGAAACCCTCATGCACTGCGATGGTGCTGTCATAGCGGCAGAGTCTTATATCGGCCTTGTTGAAGTAGGTGTAGGACTTATACCAGGCGGCGGCGGCACCAAAGAGTTCGCTTTGCGCGCCAGCGATTCGTTCTTCCCCGGTGATGTACAAATTCCTACGCTCATCGAAAAGTTCAAGACCATTGCTATGGCTTCTGTGGCAACCTCGGCCAACGAAGCATTTCATTTCGGGTACGCCCAAAAGCATCGCGACGAAGTCGTTTTGAACAAGGATAGAAATATCGCCTTGGCCAAGCACAAAGTACTCGATTTGGCACGCAACTACACCCAACCCATACAGCGCGAAGATATAACCGTGTTGGGTCGGGGCGGCTTGGCGGCCTTGTATGCGGCTGCCAATGAGCTAAAATTAGGTCGCTATGCATCTGAGCACGATATTAAGATTGCCAAAAAAGTAGCTTGGGTGCTTTGCGGTGGAGACCTCACGGGTACGCAGCAGGTATCTGAACAATACTTATTGGACATCGAGCGCGAAGCTTTTCTCAGCCTTTGCGGAGAGCAGAAAACGCTGGAACGCATCCAGCACATGTTGCAAACCAATAAGCCGTTGAGAAACTAATTCTTTCAAAAATTCCCCTTTCTGGGTTGCTTACCCGAAAGGCCAAAAAAATACATTCAGATGGATGCATATATTGTAAAGGGATACCGCTCGGCAGTGGGCAAGGCTGGCAAAGGTGGTTTTGCGGCCTACCGCTCCGACGATTTGGCAGTCGAGGTCATCAAAAAACTACTGGCAGATACGCCCGAGCTAGACCCTACCTTAGTGGATGACGTTATTGTAGGCTGCGCCAACCCCGAAGGTGAGCAAGGTTTGCAGATCGGCCGCCAAATTTCTATGCGTGCTTTGGGCAAGGAAGTACCAGGGGTTACCGTCAATCGTTACTGTGCTTCCGGCTTGGAGGCTATCGCCATTGCTACAGCCAAGATTCGCGCTGGCATGGGGCATATTTTCTTAGCGGGTGGTGCCGAAAGCATGAGCAGCATTCCCATGACAGGCTATAAGCTGGCCCCCAGTTACCAAGTAGCCGCCGATACACCCGATTATTTAGTCAGCATGGGGCTTACCGCCGAGGCTGTTGCCCGAAAGTACAATATTTCCCGCGAAGCCGCTGACGAGTTTGCCTACCAATCTCATAAAAAAGCTGCTGCTGCTATCGATGCAGGCTACTTTACCGATGAAATTGTGCCTGTTACAGTGCCCGATGTAGTCGTGAAGAATGGTAAAAGGGTAACGTCTTCGCACGAGGTGGCTATGGACGAAGGCGTGAGGCGCACCACTACTGTGGAAGGTTTAGCGGCCTTGCGACCTGTTTTTGCCAATGGCGGCGTGGTCACTGCGGGTAATGCTTCTCAAACCAGCGATGGAGCGGCCTTCACCTTAGTGATGAGCGAAACCATGGTGAAGCAGTTGGGCTTGGAACCCGTAGCGCGTTTAGCCAGTTGTTCAGTAGCAGGCGTTGACCCATTGTATATGGGCATCGGCCCCTGTGCTGCCATACCCAAGGCATTGACACAAGCTGGGCTTAGCCTCAATGACATCGACCTCGTCGAACTCAACGAAGCTTTTGCCGCCCAAGCATTGGCCGTTATCGCTGTTGCAGGACTAAATCCTGCGGCTGTCAACGTCAACGGTGGAGCTATCGCTTTGGGGCATCCGCTGGGTTGCACTGGTGCCAAACTGTCTATCCAGCTCATCAACGAAATGCGCCGCCGCAACCAACGCTATGGCATCGTTACCGCCTGCGTAGGTGGCGGGCAGGGCATCGCTGGTGTTATTGAGCGACTCAAGTAGCAATATATTGATATACAAGTTCTAAAAGCAAGGCCAAACGGTGATCGGTTGGTCTTGCTTTTTATTTGGGGGCATACCGTGCTGACGCCGGTACCGTGCCATCCGCTCCATCCCGGCTAATGCCGGTATCCGCTCCTGTCACTTGCCCTTGGTCGCTCCGCGCCCCGTGCTTGCCACTTTGTGGCGCGCACGCACACATTACGCTTTTGTAAATGTTTTTATATAAAAAATTAAAAACAATTTATATCTTGTCGCCCGTAGCTGTCGGGCAACTGCGAGTTGTCCGATAACTATTTTTTACTTCCACTAAAATGCTGGATTTATTTCCGTCAAATTACTAAGGGACGGGATAAAAATGAATTGTTCAATTTTTGATTCGGAAAAATTTTCTAAATAATTGATCCCGATAGTTATCGGGAGAAATTATGTGAAAATATTTGCGAATCGCCTAAAAAAAATTGAACAGTTTATTTCCGTCAAATTACTAAGGCATAATGATAGACCCTTTGTTATCGGGATTGTTGTTTCTTCTCATTGGCTTGGTATTAGGATATGTACTGGGGCTATGGAGGGGGCGTATGAGGGTAGGGGAGCAGCTCCTGCCGAAGCAACAAATTGACACGCTATATGTGCCAAGAGCTGTTTTTGAATCGCTACGCGAACAGGCGGACGTATTGCAAGCTAACCTTCATGAAAAAACAGATATCGAACGGGATTTGTCTGCCGCTTTAGCTGCCGAGAAAACTCGCTTGGAACACCTGCAATTACAGCTCAAAGAGCATATCAACCAAGTAGCGCAATTGCAACAACAAAACCAAGTAGCCTTTGAAAACATGGCGAATCGCTTGCTGGAAGATAAAGGCAAAAAATTCGCCCTTCAAAATCAGGAACAACTACAGGAAATACTGTCTCCCTTGCGCGAAAAAATCAAGACTTTTGAAGACAATATCGAGCGGCGCTATATGGAAGAAACCCGCGACCGTGTCAGCCTGAAAAAGGAAATTGAACAATTGCGCGAACTTAATCAGCAATTGAGCTTAGATGCCAGCAATCTGACATCAGCACTGAAGGGCGATAACAAAATCCAAGGAGACTGGGGGGAGCTACAATTGGAAATGCTGCTGGAAAAAGCGGGTCTTCAAAAGGAAGTTCATTATACTACCCAAGCGACATTTCGAGATGAAGATGGCCAACTCAAACGCCCCGACTTAATCATTCACCTCCCCGGCGACAAGCACTTGATTATTGACAGCAAGGTTTCTTTGGCAGCTTACGACCGTTTTTGTTCCGCCTCAGACGAAAAGGAACGGCAAGCTGCGCTCAAAAATCATATAGAAAGCCTTCGTGCGCATATCAAAGGGCTGGCAGGAAAGAAGTACCAGCAACTTTACCAAATTCATACACCAGACTACCTATTGCTCTTTATCCCCATAGAGCCTGCTTTTGCATTGGCTACCCAAGCCGATAATCGGTTATTTTTGGAGGCTTTGGAGCAAAACATCGTCTTAGTTACCAACTCTACCTTGCTGGCAACCATGCGAACGGTATCTTACTTGTGGAAACAAGAAAAACAACAACACAGCGTACTGGAAATTGCCCGCGAAAGTGGCAGATTATACGACAAATTTGTAGCTTTTGTAGAAGACCTCCGTTTGGTCGGGCAGCGCCTCGACAGTGCCCATACCGCCTATGAAGATGCCATGTATAAACTCTCCGATGGAAAGCGATATAGCCAAACACTCGTAGGTAGAGCCGAGAAGTTGAGAAAATTAGGCGCTAGAACATCGAAGGAACTCCCTTCCTCCGTCAAACGGGAAGAAGAGTGAATATTTAGTTTTTTGCTTTCTATAAAAATAGTGAATATTGTGAGCTTATTCCATAAAACGATTATTATTGAAAGAGGAGGGCGGTATCATGAAGTTGACTATTGCAATATGTACATACAACAGGGCTGAACTTTTAAAGCACGCGTTAGCTGCTTTGACGCGGCAAACAGTCTCATCCGATGTGTTCGAGTTATTGGTAATTGATAACAACTCGCCAGATCAAACGCAGGCTTGTGCGCAATCTTTTGCGGAGAACTTTACCCATTTTAGGGTGATTTTGGAAACGAACCAAGGGTTGAGTTATGCCAGAAACAGAGCCATGCACGAGGCGAGCACAGACTGGATTCTTTACCTCGATGATGATGCTAAAGCGAAAGAGGATTTGGTTGAGAAAACCTTGGATGTTATCCAAAAATCGGATTATCAGATTTTCGGAGGCGTTTTTTACCCTTGGTACCTTTATGGCAAACCTCACTGGTATAAAGATACTTATGCAAGCAATGTGCTACACTATCGCCAGTTGACTAGTTGCCTAATCATTTGTTATGTTACAGGTGGTGTTTTTGTGTGAACAAACACTTGCTGAAGCATTACGGCGGGTTTAATGTTGATATAGGAATGAAGGGTCAACAGGCAGGGTATGGAGAAGAAACGGAGTTACAAAAACTGATTCGCAAAGACGGCCATGCCATAGGATATGAACCCCAAATGGTAATATATCACGTGGTAAAAAGAATATCTTTCGGTGGATTGGTTTTTTACGTCTCTTTAGCGGGACGCGATAAAGTAATAGCGGATCTGCATCTAAACGCCCTTATCTTTTTTGGTTTTTTGGGTCGCCTTGGACTTACCATGCTTTGATGCGGTTCGTAATGGGTGTAAACTCCTTTTGAAAAAGGATTACTACATTGAAAACTGGCTTATAGATTCTTTCGCAAAACCGCCAAGCGCGTAGGTATTATTTACACAGCCCTGTTGCAAAAATAAATCGGGTCAAAATTTGCTGGATATGCCAATTGCTGAACATAACGACCTTGCCGCTCCCAAAAGAAAGGTGCTTATCATTACGTATTATTGGCCACCTGCCGGGGAATAACTGTGTTAAGGTGTCTGAAAATAGCAAAATATTTGCGCCAATTCGGTTAGGAGCCTATCGTGTTTACTGCGGATAATGCCCATTATCCGTTCATCGATGAATCTAATAGTAAGGACGTACCCGAGGGCATCACCATTCTCCGGCAACCTATTTGGGAACCTTATGCCATTTATAAAAACTGACAGGGCAAGCCAAAGATGCCAATGTGAACAACGTTTTCTACGTCAAAGATGAACAACCTGGCTTATTGCCGATTGTCGGTTTGGATTCGAAGCAATTTTTTCATTCCCGATGCTCGAGCGGCTTGGATAAAACCCTCTGTGAAATACCTGTTGGACTACCTTGAAAAACACCCTGTAGATGCCATCTTTTCGGACGTGCACCTCATTCCAATACGCGGATTGCCACGATCGTCAGCCAAAAGACGGGCATTCCCTGGTTGGCCGATTTTCAAGACCCTTGGACACAAGTAGATTATTACCAACTGCTGTCGCTTACCCCCTGGGGCGACCGCAAGCATCGTCGTATGGAGCAGGAAGCCTTCCGTCAAGCTGCCGCGATTTCCATTGTAAGCCCCACATGGAAAAATGAGTTGGAGCAGATTGGTGCTCATCATGTATCCGTTATTCCTTGGGGATTTGATCCTGATGACTTCCCTACACCTTCGGCTATACAAGCGGATCACCTTTCCCTTACACACTTAGGTATTATGGGGTATGACCGCCTGCCGAAAGCTTTGTTGAGGTGGTGGCCGACTGGAAGCACACCCATCCTCATTGAAGCAACCTCTTGCGCTTTCATTTTGTAGGGCAGGTTGATTTTTCGGTAGTTGAAACCTATGAATCTTTGCAATTAACGGAAAACGTCCAGTTAACGGCCTCCATTCCGAGAGATGAGGCCTTGAAAATAGCATTGAATAGCCCCATTTTACTACTCCTGTTGAACCAGCAAGACAATGCGGCTGGCCGTAGTCTGGCAAATTATTTGAATATTTAGCAGCCCGTCGTCCCATTCTTGCCTTGGGTCCCGTGGAGAGTGATGTAGCCAAAATTCTTCAAGAAACAAAGGCAGGTATATGCGTAGCCTACGATGATAAAGCAGGTATCAAAACCGCCTTGGAAACATGGATGGCCTCTCTTGAATCAGGTGAACTACATCTGCCCGTCGCTAGTGAAATTGAAGCTTATAACATTCAGAAACTCACGCAAAGAGTCGCTGCTATTTTAGATGGGATTGTTGTGTGATCTCGATAGCTATTGGGGGTGCGAAAAGTGCAAAAAGTGTATATGTGGAAAATGTGTATATGAGTGATCCCTATAAGCTATTGGGAGTGCGAAATGTGCGATCTCGATGGCAAGTTTGTATATGGGGTGGGAAAAAATTGTACAATTTTTGATTTACAATCTATTTCCTAAACCATTGACTGTAAGTGAATTGTTTAGGAAATATTAGCGAATTTTTAGAAAAATTGTACAGTTTATTTCGTTAGCCTACTAGGCGGTATTTTTGTCAAAATTACACGGCGGGTTGATTTTTCTGGCTTGCATAGCAACGTGAGCGATCAACCCAACGATTAGTAACAGTGAAAACACCGTGGATAGTGTGCTGCCCAATTGATACGTTCTCGGCTCGAAAACCATTTCTAATTGGTGTTTGCCTGCGGGGATTTTCAACGCACGCAACACGTAGTTAGCACGAATATGAGCTACGGGTTGTCCATCTAAATAGGCTTGCCAGCCTTTGTCGGAGTAGTACCATATTTCCGATAACACAGCGAGTGCATCCTTAGCCGTTTCAACATTATAGGTCAGTTTATCGGGTGCATACGCAGTCAGGGTGATGGAGCCTGATGCATCCATATTTAGCCCTTTTACATAATCGGCAAATTCTTGATGAACTACGGCTACGTGGTTTAATTCCAAGCCTTTCAGCGCTTCAATTTCTGCATTGGGTGTGGAAACCATGACAATACTATCCACAAACCATCCATTGCCTTGGGCACCTGGGTTTGTTGCACAACAGGCTGCCCATCCTGTCCTGGAATAATAAAGTATTTGGTATTCAACATATTGAATACCTGCTGGTTGCTTTGAGAAAGATGATAGTCTATCAAATCCTGGTAGCGTTGCAACTTGGCAGCGTGGTATCCTCCCACCATTTTGTGGTGGTAAGAGGGGATGGAAGAGTTGAAAGCATTGATGGTAGCGTCGAAGACCCGATAGTAGGGATCTTTGTCTGCTAGTATCTGCTTATCGACATCGCGTGGTTCAAATACTTGATTGACGCTGGCCGGGCGTTGAAAATCTTCCTTGGTAAGATAACGCATACCGATACCAAACAAGTCCACCACCGTCAGTACACCAATGACGGCTAGCATAACGGTTGATTGTATTTTGCCCTGCAAGAAAAGTATAGCAACAGCCGACAGCCCAACTAAAGCGAAGGTACGCAGCGCATCAGTCTGCATCAAATCAGCTCAGTATCGGCCAGCCCATTGAGCACGGCACTGAGCATGTCTGGTGTCAGTTGGCCGCCAAACATTCGGTTGAGGTAGCCGCATCTGCATCATGGTGAGGGTGAACATAGAAGGCCCTAGCAAAGCAAAAAACAATGCAATAGCTAATGAGATACCACCACCAATGGCTAAAGAACGTATGGCGCGGGGCTTATCTATTTTGCTGTTCAATAACTCATTAAGCGCCAACACAGCTAAAGCGGGTACTAAGAAAGAAGTAACGCTGAGCACGGAATTGGGCGTTCTGAATTTGTTGTAAAGAGGAAATAATCAAAAAACAAGTGATTGAAACCTTCTAAATTCTTGCCCATCGATAGCATCAACGTCAGCAATGTACCTAAGCCCAACCACCATTTGACAGGGCCTTTGACTAATACCAACCCCACGAAGAAAAGAAACACCATAATAGCACCGAAATAAATAGGGCCACTGGTGAAAGGCAACCCGCCCCAGTAAAGAGGAGCATCGAACTCCGATGGCATGCGTGCACCCAATTTGTTGAGTGCTTTGCCAAAAGCGGAATCGTTTGTAGTAGGCTGGGACGAACCTCCACTCTACTCATGCCAGGAATGTAAGAAGCAAATAGATCAAGCGTATTATTGCTCCATTGCATAGCATAATCCCAAGCTAATCCTTCTACCGCGCTGCTGGAGCCTGCGTCTGCTGCGGCTGATTTTTCTAAGATGGGCTTTCCTCTCATCGTGTCTTGTGCGTATTCTACGTCACCATAAGGTTGGATGCCGCACTGCCTACTGCCAATAAACCACCGATAATCAGCACGCCAGCGGCTTTTTCCAAAATGTACCAAGTTACCTTCCCGTAGGTTTTTCACTAATTCAGCTATACCCCAAATCAAAACAGTTAGAAAAAAGTAATAAGTCATTTGAATGTGGTTGGCACCCAAATCCAACCTAAACCGATTCCGAACAAAAGTCCTCCTAGTATATATTTTGCGGAAAGCCAACAGCATGCCACTGGCTACCAATGGTAAGTACGAAATAGCTTGCAATTTGGTGAGGTGCCCTGCTTCGTAGAGTACTAGATTATTAGTGGCAAAACCAAACGCTAACGCACCGATTACACTCAACCAAGTGTTAACGCCTAATAGCACCATCAGCAAATAAAAAGCTGATCATGGCAGCGATGAATTGCCCTGCTGGTGGCTTCATGAATAAGCGGACTGCTTTTTCCGACTTTTACATAGTTTCCTTCCGTAACGGTATTGATTTGATAGGAAGGCATACCGCCGAACATGGAATTTGTCCATAGTGCATCTTGGCCTGTACGCGCTTTGTACTCACGTAACTCCTGCGACATACCCCGATAGCTGATAATATCCGATTGGCCAACAACCTTACCGGAAAACTGGGGAGAAAAAGCAAAAAGCGGCAGCCACAAGAATATGACAATGGCTGCGATATGAGGCACAATGGCCGATGTGTTGATACGCATAACTGTTAGGTTAGCCTAATTGAGAAGGAGAAGTAATTGTTTGTGGGAAATTTAAACATACTCTAATCAAAAAACGCATCGTATTGATTCCTGTGGCCACCATCTCTAACCTTTTCAGGAATAGGGGCGTTGAGGTCGAGGACATTGCTGTCATCTTCCGCCTCTAATAGCAATGTTGACTTCTCTTCACCTAATATAAACGAGGTACTTTCCTTTTCCCATTTTTCAAGCATTTTAAGACCATCTTCCTCAAAAACGCCCTGCTGAAGGTCGATGGAGTTCATGAAATTAGCAGATACTTCCATGAATCGTTCCATTTCGCCTACTTTGCTGGCGACATCTTCGGTGACGGCTTCCATAGCCATATCGAACATGGCACGTTTGTCGGGGTCGCCGGAGATGATGCTCATCGCTGATTTCATAGCTGAGTGAGAGGCATGGATAGCCTTGCGCTCTTGCTCTTTGACCGCCACTTGGTCTTTGATGTCTTCGGAAAGAATCTGGCTGTTTTCGTACATTTTGGTGAGCACACGGTACAGCACTTCCATCCGCTTGTAGAGGTCTTCCAACTTGACATTGGATTCGCTCAATCGGCCTGCTTTGCGCGATTTGAGGATCATTACATTGGTTTTCTGGGTAGCCTTTGCTTTGCTGGCCAATTCCAGATTACTTTTGATCTCTCGTTCATTGTTGACGATAATCTCCTTGAGTTTGTGCATTTGTGCCCGTAACTGGCTGATTTGCTTGTTCATTTTGCGGAGGTTTTCCTGCAATTCCTCTACGTAGGACTTGAGGATGCCAATGGGGTCAATCTGTACAAACAACCCCGTAACCCAACGCATAATGCTTTTGTAAGCATAGCCTACTAGCGCCCTCATCTTTGGGTCAAGAACCATGTAGGTAACAACACCTAATACAGCTAGGTGCCCGCCAAGTACAGGGTGTTGGCCATGATGGCAGCCCAGTTGATAGCTGTGAGTAGGTAGCCACCCGCTGCTACGATAGCGGCCAAAAAAATAAGCCCTGTAATGCCTTCGGGGCGTTGCCAAAAAGATTTGGTCTTTGTATTCGTATCCATTGATTGTGTTGTTGTCGATTATTTAGTACTCCTTCATTTTGGCAATATCGTCTTGGATTTGCCAATGATATGCTGGTAAGAGGCGAAGAAGTCATTTTTGGTGCCTTCTATCACGGAGACAGCTGAGGAGATTTCTTCGTCCAATTTACTGAGTTTTTGCTGGTCGGCTTCAATTTCTTTTGTGGTGCAAAATGCGTTCCTGCTTATCTTTGATGCCAGCCTGAAGTTGCTGTTTTTCCTTTTGTTTGTTGCCGACCTTGCTTTCTTGCTGGTTCGCCAATGCCAAACGGAACTTTTCTTCTTCCGTTTTGAGGGCTTGCATGTAGTGCTCGGCAGTATTCACCAAGAGGGTAGGGGACGCACCCATTGTTTGAGCCATAGCATAGGCCGACTTGAAAGCCGTTGCTTCATCCATCCCAGCATTCATTTTTAGCAGCGATTGGAGCGATTTTTTGTACTCCAAATAGTCAAAACCATCCAAATTAACCTTTTCCATTGCCCCTAGTAGAATGTCGGTAAACTTGGGCGTTACTTTGCCATCTGACGCAGTAGTGGGCTTGGGAGCTGTGGCCGGTTGTTGTACTTTTTCAGTTGTCTTAGGGCTGCTTTTTGCAGGGGATGCACTTTGTGGAGTAGGCTTTTTGGGGCTTTCCTCCTCAACAATGAAAATTGATTTTAGACTTTTTAACATAACACTATGCTCGAAAATGAATGCTTAAAAGATAGGGAAAGTTGCTATCAATAGACAAATATCCCCGAATTGAAGACAAAGTAAGTAAATCTTCCTCACAAAACCTGAATCCCTGTTATCTTCGCGCAGTAATTTGGCAAATTATTACGATAATGACTTTCGATGTAACCATTCCTGTCTTAAACGAAGCGCTTACTTTGGCTGATAATGTAGGCGTTTTGCATCGGTTTTTGAAAGATAACTTTCCTCAACCAGGGCAGTGGCGAATCGTTATTGCAGATAATGGTTCTACTGATAATACGCGGACGATTGCTGCATCACTGAGTCAAGATTTTGAAGAAGTACATTGGGTGAGTGTACCACGCAAAGGGGTGGGGCTAGCGCTGAAAACTTCTTGGGGGCAGTCGCAAGCGGATATTGTGGGGTACATGGATTTAGATTTAGCAACGGATTTGCCTCATTTTCTCAGGGCTTATCAAGCCTTAGCCCAAGAAAACTACGATTTAGTCTATGCAACGCGTTTACATCCACAGGCACAAGTGTTGAACCGCACCTTTAAGCGAGAGGTTGCTTCCCGGGTTTTTAATTTTTTATTAAAAATATACCTTGGTGTTCGGTTTTCCGATGGGATGTGTGGGTTTAAATTCTTGCGCAGAGAAATCTTGTCCGATTTGATGGAGGGAGGTGCTACGAATGACGGCTGGTTTTTTAGCACAGAGTTGCTAACAGTAGCTGAATGGCAGCATAAGCGATTGTTTGAATTGCCAGTCAAATGGACGGATGACGTAAGCAGTAGTCGAGTAGAAATCATCCCTTTAGCTAAACGTTACCTGCTTTCTATGATGGAATTGAAGAAGCAAAAGCCTCGGTAGTTTGGTGACAACTTACAACCAGCAGGCTTGTTTTTTGTAGTAAATTAGTTTCCTAACCATAAAATAAGGATCATGTCAAATGCATATTACCGCGTACCTGAACCTAAAAATGAACCCGTACTCAATTATGCACCCGGTTCATCGGAACGCGAAGCCCTAAAGGCGGCCATTGCTCATTACAAATCTCAAGAATGGGATTTACCGATGTACATCAACGGAGAATGGGTGACCACGGGTGAGAAGGTAGCCGTACATCCTCCCCATGAAATAGCGCATACGCTTGGGTATTTTCACAAAGGCAATGCCCATCACGTAAACGCAGCCATTTCAGCTGCACTAGCGGCTCAGCCTGCTTGGGAAGCCATGCCTTGGCAAGATCGGGCGGCAATCTTTCTTAAAGCTGCCGACTTAATCAGCGTACTATCGCGCTCGCGTAAATGCCGCTACTATGCTGGGGCAAAGTAAAAATGTTTACTCAGGCTGAGATAGATGCGGTAGCAGAATTGGCAGATTTCCTGCGGTTCAACGTGCAATATATGACCCAGATATATTCGGAACAACCCAACAGCTCGCCACTAACGTGGAACCGCATGGAGTACCGACCACTCGAAGGGTTCATTTTTGCAATTACACCTTTTAATTTCACAGCTATTGCTGGCAACTTGCCTGCCTCTCCCGCGATGATGGGCAATGTGGTGGTGTGGAAACCCGCAGAAACCCAGATTTTCGCAGCTCGGTTGGTGATGGAGATTTTCCATGAAGCAGGTCTTCCTGCGGGAGTCATCAATTTAGTATATGCCGATGGCCCTGCTGCCGGAGATATTGTGTTTGCCCACAAAGATTTTGCAGGACTTCACTTCACAGGCAGTACAAAGGTGTTTCAAACGCTTTGGGCTACCATTGGTCGCAATATTGCAAAATACCGAACCTATCCCCGCATCGTAGGCGAAACAGGTGGCAAAGATTTTGTGGTGGCGCACCCTTCTTCCAACCCGATTGAGGTAGCGGTTGCCTTGAGCCGAGGCGCTTTTGAATACCAAGGGCAGAAATGCTCCGCTGCTTCTCGCGCTTACCTTCCGAAAAGCCTTTGGCCTGCTATCAAAGAGAAACTACTAGCCGATATTGCTACTTTCAAGATGGGAGCAGTAGATGATTTTTCTAACTTTATCAACGCTGTCATTGACGAACGGTCTTTTGATAAAATCAGCAACTACATCGCAGAAGCGAAAAAATCCCCTGAGGTGGAAGTCCTGGCTGGCGGGCATTGCGATAAAACGAAGGGGTATTTTGTTGAGCCTACCGTGTTGCTAGTCAAAGATCCTCATTATAGAACGATGGAAGAAGAAATCTTTGGACCCGTGCTTTCCATTTACGTTTATGAGGATGCAGATTTTGATGCCATGCTGGATTTGGTGGACAGCACTTCCCAATACGCTTTGACGGGTGCTATTTTTGCCCGCGAGCGGACGGTCATTAACCAAATGACGGAGAAGTTAAAACACGCAGCGGGTAATTTCTACATCAATGACAAGCCAACAGGTGCAGTGGTTGGTCAACAGCCTTTTGGGGGTGCCAGAGGGTCGGGTACGAATGATAAAGCGGGTTCAGTTTTGAATCTTTATCGCTGGATCAGTCCACGCACGATCAAGGAGAACTTCGTTCCGCCACACGATTATCGCTATCCTTTCTTAGGAGAGTAATTTAGGCTGCGTTATAAAGAAAAAGCCCCGACACAATCTGCTCGTGTCGGGGCTTTTGTTATCAATATTTCCTCCCGAAATTAATGGGTAACTGCGTAAGCGGCATCTACCATACCCCATCCAAAGTTGCCATCTCGTGATGGGTAGATGGATGCGGCATTTTTCATCCGATTGAGGACTTGTGTGCGATTTTGGGATGGGTTAGTAGCCCAAACCAAAGCAGCAATTCCTGCAGTAGTAGCAGTTGCAGCGCTTGAGCCTCCTACATAAGCAGGCACATTACCACTCATGGCTAACGTCAATGAAGTGCGGCTGTTATCGTTGCGGCGCTGCATAGGGACAATGAAATCTACCTCAGAACCATCGTGGCAGGTATTACAACGTTCGAGAGGGTAACCTTCTTTAACCCCCGTAACGGCTACGGTTTCAGCCATGTTGGCGGGGAAAATCACACCCCACCAGCTTGTCCAACTAAGAGAAGTGCCGGCTGCGGCAAACATAAGTTTTCCACGGTTATAGGCATAGTAAATGCCATCGGCTACGGTGCTGCTCCAAAAGACATCTCCGATTGACATGCTAATGATTTTGATATCTGAGCGATTGGCAACGGCTACAAGGGCATCTCTTACGCCATTTTTCTCGCTAGAGCTATTGATGACAACATCGCCAGTAGCGCGGTAAGCAATTAGGTCTGCTTTCCAGGCTGCTCCCACAGATGAACCACCGGAAGCCTTGGGAGCGGCAATCAAACCAGCCATTTGCGTACCATGTCCGCAGTCATCATTGGGGCCGTCGGGTGAAGCCCACCACCACCAGGAACTCACGTAGGTGCCATAACGCTGTATGTAACGACCTGTTGATTGCCCCGAAGCGTAAGCACTACCTACCTTAGGTTGGTTGGGTGAAGTACCCGTGTCTATCAAAGCAACTCCAATATTGTCGCCTTGGCTAGTGTTCCACGCAGTTGGGATGTTTACCAAATGGAAGTTCCAAGGAATTTTAGCACTCGGGCTGGTTGTGGTATAATCGGCGCTAGGAATATTGGAAGCTGGCGTAACACCACATCCGGAATCACTATAATTGGCAACTTCTTCCATGCTGTAGTTGCTGGGTTCTACGTAGCGAACGTCCATCCTATTCCTGAGTGCTTCCACAATAGCTGGATGCTTGATAAGGATATTGAAAGTTGGAAGCGTTGTTTCTAACGGATAGCCCATCAAAAGCTTGTCGGCAGTGATGTTTTCTTCAGGGAAGTATTGCTGCGTTTCAGTCGTTACGAAGTCAACAATATCTGCACGAACTTGCCGCCATTCGGATTGGGTAATATCGATTTCGTGCATTTTCTCTTTGATGTTGGTAAAGCCAACGGGTTGGTAGCCAATAACGGCCTGCTCGCCGCTATGCGACATAGCACTCCAGACCAACTCAGCATTAGCCATATCCCATTTGAAAAGACCTTCCTGTTGGAGTTTTCCCATGACAAAATCATTAATGGCTTCTTTGCTCATTCGTTCCGGAAGTGGATTCGGAACGCTGGCTTCTTCTAACGATTGTCGGGAACATGTAAGTGCCAATAATGCAATAAGTGATAAAGATAGATAATTGCGAATCATAATTTGGAGTTTGGTATAAAAGGTAAACAAAGTAGTGTGGTTAAGAGGTAAAGGTAATTAAAAATTTTATTATTAATACTTGCGGATATTAGATTGTTTATGTGGTATGACATCCTTCGAAAAAGGTAGTTGATAATAAAGAAAAGGATAAATTCATGCCGAATGCTAAATAAAACTTAATAGGATGCCATACGTATAATTTACGGCAAAAAAATGAGGTTATGTACGGGGTATTTGTAGAGGGATTTAAATAAGATTTTTTATGTTAGGCAATGGAATGGTTCTTTTGCTTAGCCGCGTGGCTAAGTAAAAAAATCTTTGACGGAGCATGGTATAAAAGATATTAGAAGCGTATAAAAATTCTCCTACATAACCTCAAATGCAAGTTTTCAGATAGTTAATCTTGCTATATTTGCACATTCAAATTGTCGATGAACGAATTAACTACTCCACCTGTGCCACCAGAAGGCTTGTCCCCTCGGAAGAGGAGAAGGTATTGGCGTTGGTTGTGGCGAATACTGCGCTGGAGTGGTTATGTATTGTTGTTGATGTTTTTAGTGCTACAATTGCCGCCCGTACAGCAAGAATTGGCACAACGCGCTGTCGTCCTATTACAAGATGCTTTAGGAAGCAAAGTTACATTGAAGCGCTTGAGAGTCAGTTGGTTGGATGAATTAAATTTGGTAGGTCTTTATGTAGAGGATACGCGTGGCGATACAATGATTGCCAGCGGTAATATCATTGCGGATTTCAATCTGTCTCCTTGGGCTATCTACCAGCGAGGGATAGAAGTTGAGGCACTGACGCTCAATGGAACGCAAGTTCATATTAGAAGAGCACCTACCGATAGTTTATCGAACATTGCTTATGCTATTGCAAGGCTTTTTCCAAAAAAGAAGGGCAAAACAAACCCATTCCTTTCAATTTGCGCGAATTAATTTTGGAAAATGTGCATTTTACTCAGTCTGATAGTTTAAAGGGGAGTAGCTTGGATGCTTGGATACCCTTTGGTCAGGTGTATGTAAATGAGATGGATTTACCTCAAAAAAAGCTAAATATAAGGGCGGTTAATTTTCGAGAACCAGTCGTTGCTATTAACAATTGGATAGGCACGGGTTTATTGCCTGTGATTGAAAAAACGGCTACTGATACGACTACCTTTTCATTAGCTATTGGAGAGATTCTCCTTACAGATGGGCGTTTTCAACTCGACAATTTCAGGAAATCGCCTGAGCGAGTATGGCCAGATGACCAACTAGACCTCAAACACCTCGATTTGTCGGAGATTCAAGTAGAAATTGACAGTTTGAGCTTAGCAGAAAAAGTTTGGTCGGGACGAGTGAACTGGATTGCGGCTAAAGATGCCAGTGGTTTTCATTTGAAGCGTTTATCGGCCAACGAGGCAGAAGTGTCTGATAAAAAATTGATGTTCAATGGATTATCTATTATTACGCCAACGAGTAGCTTGGGAGATACATTGGTCTTTCGTTATAAAAGCTTTGAGGATTGGGCTTATTTTACCGACAAGGTGAAGATGGATGTTCGTTTTCACGATGCGGATGTTACATTACAAGACATTATTGCCTTTGTTCCTAATTTAAACAATAACCGCTTTTTTGCTGATAATAGGCTTACCAATTTGCAAATTGATGGACGTGTAAAAGGCAATATAAACAACCTGCGTGGCGACGATCTCAATATACAATTGGCCGATGGTACCCGCTTAGAAGGTAAATTCACCAGCCAAAATTTAGCCGTAAAACAGGAGGAATTCCTAATGCTAGATTTGCGTCGTCTCTCTACACGTATGGGCACTTTACGGCAGTTAATCCCTAGGTTTAATCCTCCTAAAAACTTTGACAAATTGGGACGGATTGATTTCCGTGGTAGTTTTATTGGCTTTTTCGTAGATTTTGTGGCCGATGGTACTTTGGTTACAGATCTCGGGCAGGCCAATATGGATATGCAAATGGTACTGAAGCAAGGAGCGGAAAGAGCTAAATATGCAGGAAATTTGGCACTTAGGGATTTTGATATTGGGAAATGGACAGGAAACCCTGATTTTGGAAAAGTCGATTGTTCGTCAAGTGTGAAAAATGGTTTTGGACTTACCGCTGATCTAGCTTCTGCTGATTTGACGGCTGATGTGGAGCGTTTCACCTTTAGGGATTACACTTATCGAAATGCAGTAGTTACGGGGCAATTGAACAAAAGCTTTTTTGGTGGAGATTTCGTGATACATGACGACAACATTGACTTTACTTTCAAAGGAGAAGTTGATTTCCGAGACACCGTTCCTCTTTTCGACTTTGAAGCGGACATTCGCAAATTGGATATGCTACCGCTCAACTTATCAAAGCAGGATATGGCACTTTCTGGCAAGATAGACCTCAATCTTTCTAGTATTCGTTTTGCCGATATGCAAGGGGATGTCTCCATTAAAGACCTCCAATTGACAAAAGATAAGGATGAATGTTTTGATGTAGGCAATATTAAGGCTTTTTCATTCTACGATATTACGGGTGAGAAGGTCTTTCGGTTGGATTCCGAGATAGCCAAAGGCGAAATAAGAGGTGCATTTGACATCAACGAACTGCCAGCGACGTTCAAGCAGTTTGCCTTGAAAAATTACCCCGAGTTGGCCCGACGACTCAAAATCAAACCAGCCAAAAAAGAACCTAATATCAACCATTTCTATTTTGATTTCCACATTGCCGATTCCAAAGGTATCAACTACCTCATCGACCCAAAGTTGCAGCACCTCAAAGACTTTGATTTGATGGGGCGTTACAATGGTACGTATGATTCATTACAGATTATCTTAGAGACTCCTTCTTTTACTTATGGCAAAGTGCAGCTTGAGGATGTTTATTTTATACTCGATTTAGAGAAATCAGAGGGAGACTTAGATTTTGTTATCAATTCCACCTACCTGAACGGCAAAAAGCGTTTAGATCGTTTTACGTTTCTTAGCACCCTAGCGAGTGACAGTATGCGATTTGGGATGAATATCAGTACGGATTCGCCAGGCGTATTTGATAAGTTGAACCTCGGTGGGTCATTAGCTATGATTGATTCAACTGGGTACAACCTTCGGTTTAAAAATTCTAATCTAAATTTAGCAAATTTACCTTGGAGTATCAATCAAGACAACCAAATCAAGATTCATCCGGGTGCTTTGGAGATCGACAATTTCTACCTCACGAACCGGCAATACGGTATTCAGTTGTTGAACAACGGATCACGTGGACTGCGCCTACAGTTTGTGAATTTTGATTTTGGCATTATCGATGAAGTTTGGGATTATGCGCAACTAAATTTCTCAGGCAACTTTGATATGCTGCTCCAGATCGATGATGTTTTTGCTATGAAAGGCATCAATATGAACATCAATGCCGAGGAGTTTTTTATCAATAAAGATCCCTTTGGTATTTTTCGATTAGATGCCTATTTGCCCGATCTTGCCACGGATGCCAATGCTATTTTACGAATTGGTAAGGACTCCATGCAATTAGAAGCAGAAGCTGTTTATAATCTCGCAGATATTGGCACTAAGGGTTTCCTTCGCAATAGAAGACCTATAGAAAAAACCAAGGATTACCTCGGTTTAGGTATTAAAGTCAGCAGTTTTCCTATTGATATCATCACGTATTGGCTGCAATCTGGTCTTTCTTCCACAACAGGCCGATTCGATGCTGATTTGTCGATAAACGGGCTTACATCTAATTTGGATATTGGGGGGTATTTAGATCTTCGAAATGGCGGTTTTACGATTGACCCGCTACAAACGCATTATACCTTTGATAATTGCACCCTTCAGGCCAGCAAAGACTTTTTTGACCTGACAGGTACTGTTCTCTATGATAAGTATGGGAATACAGCTATCATGGAGGGCGGTATTACCCATAATCGGATTAAAAACTTGGGTATGAATGCCCGTTTGCGTACCCGCCGTTTTTTGGGGATGGATCTAAAACCGGGCGATAACGAACTCTTTTATGGGCGTGCTCTAGGCGAGGGCGAGGTACTTTTTACAGGCGATTTTCAGCGCCCCAATATATATGTAAACGCTACGGTACAGGATAGTACGTTTATTGTAATTCCCGTGACGGATCAGGTGGAAACCCGAGATTTAGATTTTGTTCGGTTTGTCAATAAGCACCAACAAAGCCAGAAGACTAATAGCAGCGTGAATACGAAAGTATTAGGGTTAAATTTAGAAATGGACATCCATGTAACTGAAGTAGCTGACCTAGAGCTGATTTTTGATGAAAAGGCAGGCGATATCCTTCGTGGGCAGGGTAGGGGAGATTTGCGCATTTTGATGCCTCGCGCTGAATCGTTCCAAATGTATGGCAGTGTGGCGGTTACGCAGGGGAATTATTTATTCACACTCAAGGATATTTTTAATAAAGACTTTGTCATTCGCCCCGGAGGAACTATCACATGGTCGGGAGATCCGTTGCGTGCTATCATAGATATTGATGCGGAATACAAGGACTTGCGCACACCACTGACTTCCTTTATGCCAGAATATCTGCTGACGGCATCGGATGCGGAGCGCAATTTGGCCCAACAACCTACGGATGTGGACTTAATTCTAGAACTACAGGGGGATTTATTCAAACCTGATATCACCTTTGATCTAGCTTTCCCTAATCTGAGGGGGCAGTTGCAGAATCTAGCAGATAATAAACTGCAATTGTTACGGCGTGACCCCAATGAAATGAACCGACAGGTTTTTGGTTTAATTGTGCTGGGGCAGTTCCTGCCAGCGGATCTGTCTTTTAGCGGAAATGGAGCCATTACCAATACATTGAGCGAGTATTTTAGCAATCAGTTAAGCCTCTTGGTAACAGAATTGCTAGGTGAACTGATAGGAGATGGTAAAACGCTTTCCAGCCTTAATTTTGAAGTGGTTTACAACCGTATCAATACCGCTGATGTCACAAGCCAAGACCCCCTCACACAAGGAGATGCTTTGGAAATTTCCCTCAAATCTGGTTTTCTCAATGAACGCCTATCGGTTGACCTTGGCGGCAATTTTGCTTTTGGAGAAGCCACCCAAAGCGGCACCTTCTTCGGGGAAGAAATCATTGTGGAATACGCCATCAGCCCTAACCGCGATATCAAAATACGTTTCTACGAACGCCTCGATCAAGACTTAGGTGGGGGGCGTCGTCGCCAAGTGGGTACAGGTCTCAATTGGCGGAAGGAGTACAATTCTTTTCACGAATTTTGGGATAGTCTTAAAAAGAACTGAGTACCTTTGCTAAGGGACGGGAAAAAAATAAGTGATCCCATTTTTGGCTTGTCTTTATGCACTAAGCGTAGGAATACTTGCACAAAGCGTGTGCATAAAGACAAGCCTTCAGAAAAAATGGGACTGGTTATTTCCGTCAAATTACTTTGCTATAAGGTAGAAATTTTGGGAAATTGAGATTGAAAGAATCCCACTCCACCAGAGAAGCCTTTCAAATAAGCAATGTTCCATTATTTCTTTAAAAGGGAATCCGGTGTAAAACCGAGCAGTCCCCGCTGTTGTAAACTCAGTATGTCATCAAAAGCCACTATCTTATCGATGGGAAGGCGATGACAACACACTCCTGAGTAAGCCAGAATATCTGCCTTTGGCACACTTCTAATAGTTGTAACCTAATAGCTAGAAGTTGTTTGTTTCACTCTTTCGGCGGAAAAGTCGTGAAATGTCCCACTGTTTTGCTTTCTTCCTAGAAAGCATTCTTATTGTTCCGTGCCGTTAGAGTAAAGGAGCTGTGGACATTTTGCCCAACACTGCTGTTGAAATGTCCATTTATTGCGAATATTAACACTAATTTGCTTGTTTTTTAGGCCGCTTGTTGCATATCTGCAACAGGACAGTCTTGCTATGCTACGGTTAGAAACCGTCGTTGTGATAGACACAACACACGCTACGCCGTCGCCTTTTGAAACAACATGGCCGCTGAAAGACAACTTGTCGCCTGTGCCTTTGAATGTAGGTGCGCTATTGGCTGAGCGTGGTGGTGTTTACATCAAGCAGTATGGCCCTGGTACCTTGGCCACCCCTTCGATAAATGGGGGAAGTGCATCCCAGACGGCTGTCTTGTGGAATGGCATACCAATCCAGAACGCTATGTTGGGGCTTACTGATTTGGCACTGCTTCCTTTGCACGGAGCATCCACGCTGGCACTTGAACAGGTAGGCAATAGCGTTACACATGGTAGTGGAGCGGTTTCGGGTAGTATCAGTTTAGACAGTGATCCGCCAGAAGTTGGGTGGCATACTCGATTGGGAACATCTGTCGGCTCTTTTGGGCATCAGCAGCAGCAAGCCGAGGCATCTTGGGCTAACGAACAACACGGCGCGAGCCTGAGCATGCAGCACCTTGCAGCCGACAACGACTTCCCTTATCGTATTCGAGAAGACCTGCCAGAGCGCCAGCAATCGAATGCTGCTATACAACTCACATCTATACGGCAATCTTATTTTTCACAAAAAGGTATTCATCGTTTATCCTTTCATGGCTGGCAGCAATGGGCCAACCGGCAAATTCCACCGCTCACCACCCAACAGCGGAGTGTAGCGGAGCAGAACGACAAGGGTTTTCGCCACGTCTTACACTGGCGTAAAACAGGTAACAAGGCTGTTTGGGATACCCGTTTAGCACACATTCAAGACCAAATACACTACGCCGATTCTTTGGCAGGAATTGATGCACCGAGCCGCTTTAGTCAGTTGTTCGGGCAAGCGATACGTCGGCGTGTTACGTCTAAATGGAGTTGGATGACAGGAGGGCAGGTGACTCGCGCTACGGCTGAAACTACGAACTATTCCGCTCCTCAAGTGCAGTGGCAAGCTGGCATATTTTCGGACTATACCCGCCGGATGCGTATAGGTGATATGGTGTTGGGAGCCAGAGTTACCCATTTAGTAGGGACGGGATGGATTCCCGCATTTCATTGGCAGTTCACTAAAATGGCGGGTAGTTGGCACATAACCTTGCGTGCTGGTCATGATTTCAGAATCCCCGGCCTAAACGACCTCTACTGGATACCGGGTGGCAATCCGGATTTGAGGCCAGAAACAGCTTGGTCGCAGCAAGCTGGTATCTCTCGCCAAACTGCTTACAAGCGTATGAATTGGCACTGGAATATCGCTGTATTCAATCGCCAAACTAATCATTGGATTCAGTGGGCGCAATTAGAAGGGCAGAATTTCTTTTCCGCCACCAACGTGGGTCAGGTGCGGAGCAGGGGAGCCACGCTTCAGGTGAAATGGAATTGGCAGGTTTCGAAGGCGGTGGTGTCTGCTTCGATGATGGCAAACCATACCATAGCTACCTATCAACAGGAAATACGGCGGCCATATTTTCCCAAAGGTGCGCAGTTGTTGTACACGCCCGAATGGTTGGCTAATGCTAGTGTCGCTTATCGTCGAAAACAGTGGCAATGTCGCTACACTCACCGATATAGCGGAGCCGTGGAAGGCATCAATGAATCTTTAGCGGACTGGCAACTAGCTACCTTGGCTTTGGCTTGGTCTATTCCGCTGAGGCAACACTCCTTAACACTGCAAGCTACCGCCGACAATATTTGGAATACTTCTTACCGCGTGGTGGAGCGTCGCCCCATGCCCGGTAGAAGCTATCAAATTAATTTATTTTTTTATTTTACTCAGATAAAATTTCCTCAACAATAAAATCAATATGAAAAACACGTTACTATTGCTATTGATGGTGAATCTCTTCAATTCACTCGCTAGTCAAACGCAGGCAGATTTTGAAAATTTCAATATCATTTCGCCCGATATTTACTTGAATAATGCGCCTTGGGGCAGCTTTGATGCTGGCAATATTTCGTTGCCCAACACTTATGATGCCGCTTTTGATTATTGGACGGGGTGGGCAATTTCTGCTGCCACTGATACAGAAACACCGGGTTTTACTAATCAGTATGCCAGCATTGTCGGTAGTGGGGTAGAGGGGTCGCCAAATTATGCCGTCACATACGCTTCGCCTTCTTCTCAATTGCTTTTTACCAATCACGCGACAGGAGCAACGGGGTTTTATGTCACCAACAGTACCTACGCTTACCGCTCGATGCTCAATGGAGATGCTTTTGCTAAGCAATTCGGAGGAGAAACAGGTGACGATCCAGATTTTTTTCTTCTCACGATTAAAGGTTTCACGGATGCGGTGGAAACGGCTTCTATGGTGGAAATTTATCTAGCTGATTACCGTTTTGCCGACAACACACAGGATTATCTCCTCTCCGAATGGACGTATGTGGACTTGACACCCTTAGGAACAGGGCTTGATGGCTTAAATTTTTACCTTACCTCATCCGATAATGGTGCCTTTGGAATGAATACACCTGCCTATTTCTGCATGGATAACTTCACCACCGTTGACTTGACTCCGACTGATGATAGAAACCAAGAAGCGCGAATATTGTCAGCCTATCCTAATCCAGCCACTAACCAATGCACAATACCACTTCCAGCAAATGCTTTAGGTGGCAACTTGGTCGTGCGTAATTCCCTTGGGAGCGTGGTTTATACAAGCATGGTGTCAAATACAGCGTTACAGACTATTGATGTAACGGCATGGA
Organism: Saprospiraceae bacterium; assembly: GCA_041392765.1. Classification (GTDB taxonomy): domain Bacteria; phylum Bacteroidota; class Bacteroidia; order Chitinophagales; family Saprospiraceae; genus Lewinella. Next base: position 4,798 of record JAWKLL010000021.1, on the reverse strand, counting down.
GTAGCGGTTTGTATTTCTTTATCTATACATTGCCGGGACAAACACCATATACAGGAGCGATACAGCGCTTGTAAAAGATGGCTTGAATGATGGATAAAAAAGGTAGCGATGAAAAACAAATTCGTCGCTGCCTTTTTGCAACAGACTCAAGACTTCATGGGGATATGAATGACACATCTTTGTTAACCAACAGATTGACGAGATGTGTACACACGTAAGGTCTTTGGTAGGCTTCGTAAACGTTAGATCGTTGCGTAGCTCGCGCTAAGGGGCTGTAGGGGGCTTACCTCCCGACCACAGGGAGGGACGAGCGAACAGCGAAGCCCGTAAGCACCTGACCCCGCCCACGAGGTAAGATGGGACAACAATGACTATGCGGGGGAGCGCCCCACTTCAAAGCCCTCTGCTTGTTAAAAAAAAGATAACAAAACCAGCAAATCGTCGTTAGCCGTTAAACTATCGTTAAACCACCCGGGGGTGTTTGACCTAAGTGTGTATCTTTTTCGTTATTGTATCGTCCACAAGGTGAATATTAATGCTAATTTTGCCTTGATTTCAGCTAAAAAAATAAAAACCAATGATTATGAAGTATCTAAAAGCACTACCCTTGTTCGTTGCGGCGCTGCTCTTTTTTCAGGTAGCAGGCACTGCCCAGAAATTTGCCTACGTGGATGTGCAGGAAATTCTGGAGAACATAGCAGAATACCAAGAAGCGCAGGCGGAATTGGATCGGTTGGCCAACCAGTGGCGCCAAGAGATCGCCCAAGAGTACGATGTTATCAAAGGGATGTACAACCGTTACCAGGCGGAGCAAGTCCTTTTGAGTGAGGATGCCCGCAAACAGCGCGAAGACGAGATTATGAACAAGGAAAAAGCCGTGCGCGAAATGCAACGCGACCGCTTTGGCCCGGAGGGAGCTTTGTTCAAGCGTCGTCAGGAATTGGTGCAACCCATTCAAGAGCGTGTGTATGCCGCTATTGAGAGTTATGCTCAAGAGCGTTCCTACGACTTTATTTTTGATCGTTCCAGCGATTCGGGGATGATTTTCTCCAACCCGCAATACGATAAAACGGAGGATATTATTCGTCGTTTGTAGTAGAACTTTCCAAATTCTACTAATTTTGCCGGCCGGATTATCCGACTACTTACACATTCGAGAACTTAGCGTATGTCTAAAATTTCATGAATTGGCTCGCTTTCGTCCAATCAGGAAAATTTAGATATACTCTTACACTAATTTGACAACAATGAAGAATGTTTTGAAAATTGGCTTGGTAGCAATTGCGATGGTGGCACTTTCTTTCACTGCCCAGGCACAACAGAAGTTTGCCTACGTAGATGCCCAAGCTATTTTGGCTGATTTGCCAGCTGTAAAACAGGCTGAAGCCAACTTGGAAGCGCTTCAACTCCAACTGCAGAAAAAGCTTCAGGCGAGCGTTGAGCAACTCCAGAAAGACTATATGGCTGTTCAGCAAAAGGTAGAACGCGGTGAGTTATCACCTGTGCAGCAAGAGCAGGAAGGCCAAAAGCTTCAGCAGCGCCAGCAAGAATTGGCAGCCGAAGAGCAAGGTATGGTGGAGCAAATCCAAAATAAGCGCAACGAGCTATTGGAGCCCATCTACAACAGCCTCAACGATGCCATTAAGGCCGTTGCTAGTGAAAATGGCTACACCTTTATATTCGATAAGCAGGTGCTGCTTTTCGGTGAGGAAAGCCAAGACGTGAGCGAGGCCGTGAAGTCCAAAATGGGGCTTTAATCGTGGCAATGGTCAATAATCAACCTGTTGGGATTTTTGACTCTGGCATTGGCGGCCTTTCGGTCGCCAATGCTATTTATAGGCTTTTGCCCCACGAAAGCTTGGTTTATTATGCGGATACGGGGCATGTCCCCTACGGTCCGCGCACGACCGCTGAGATTCGCGATTTTTCTTTCGATATTACGGAACAGCTCCTAGGGCGTGGATGCAAAATGATTGTACTGGCGTGCAATACCGCTACGGCTGCCGCTTTGGAAGCACTACGCGAACACTGGCCTGATGTGCCTTTTGTGGGTATGGAGCCAGCCGTGAAGCCAGCCGCCGCCGCTACTCAGACTGGTAAAGTAGGGGTGCTGGCCACGCTGTCCACCATTCGCAGCGAGCGCTATACCCAGCTCATGGAACGCTATGCGAACCATATCGAAGTGATGGAAAACCCTTGTATAGGGTTAGTTGACCTCATTGAAGCGGGCCAGCTTGATAGCCCGCAAACCCGAGCGTTGCTCTCCGATATTGTCCAACCCATGCTGGCCGCTGATGTGGATACGTTGGTGTTGGGATGTACACATTACCCTGTTTTACTGCCGTTGCTTCACCAGATAACAGGTGAAAACATCCACCTCATAGACCCCGCGCCTGCGGTAGCCCGGCAGGTAGCACGCCGTTTGGCCACGCTGCATTTGGCTGCCTCCGATAGCCATCAGCCAGTCTATCAATTTATGGCTTCGGGTACTTTTACCAATCTAAGCTTTCTCACGGAGATACCTTTTGAGGTGGTGTAGCCCTCACTTTGATGAAAATTCCTATCCACCATTGACAAAGATCATTTTATACCAGAGGAGATAGGCCGAATTTAGTGTCAAGATCAAGCGTTGATCGCCACTAAATATTCAAGCCATGTTAACTAATCTAAATTTTACCAGCACAGAAGTTATGGCGGGTTTACTGCTTCTGTTCGCTGTAGTAGGCATAGCGATTCTATATGGTCGCTATCGGCTAGGGCAATATGCCGAAAAAGACTTGAAAGCGCTGCATGCCAATGATACCAAGGCTTATACCATCAGCAACCGGAGTAAATACCCTGAGGTGGATGTTTTTCGCAATTCAGGGGTGTTTTTTAAGCTGGGGTTGGTAATCGTTCTAGGCGTGGTGGTATTAGCTTCCAACTGGACACAATTCAAGGAAGATGTGGTCATACCCGAAGGTGCTATGGAAATGGAGTTTGATATTGCTATGGAAGCACCTCCACAGACGAGTACGCCACCGCCACCACCACCTCCTCCGCCTCCGGTTATTCAGGAAGTTCCCGACGACGTAGTGTTAGCGGATGACCAAGATGTATTTACTGACCAGTCTGCCGATGCCAATATGTCTGTGACCAATACTCCCGTAGCAGCGGTTAAGGCAGCAGCACCGCCACCACCACCACCGCCACCACCGCCACCAGCGATTGTTGTGAAGGAAATCTTCAAAGTAGTGGAAGAGATGCCTCGCTTCCCAGGTTGTGAAACAGTGGGTACGATGGACGAGAAAAAAGCTTGTGCACAGGAAAAATTGCTGGAGTTTATCTACGCCAATATCAAATATCCGGCCATTGCCAGAGACAATAATGTGCAAGGCACGGTAGTCGTGAGGTTTGTGGTAACAGAAGATGGCAAAATAGAAGGAGCAGAAGTAGTGCGTGATATCGGCGCTGGATGCGGTGAAGAAGCACTGCGGGTAGTGAACCTAATGAATACCTTAGCAGACCGGTGGACACCGGGTATGCAAAGAGGACGGAAAGTGCCTGTTTACTTTAATTTGCCTGTGAAATTTATACTCAAAGTTAGCCCATAAATAGGCCATACACCCAATATACCGAATGGTGTATAGCTTCCTGTTAAGCCAATGCCCTTCGGTATATTTAGTGGAGTTTAGCTTGAGGAGACCTGTCCATTTGGGCAGGTCTTTTTTGGGTAACTACTTAGGTAGCCACTTTTTGGGAATTACTCAAACCATCGGTCGTACCGCACCCCTACACGGACCCCCAATTGGTAGAGGTTTCTACTGATAGGTTCATCTACATACAGGCCAGCAAGCCATATAGAGAAAGTAGGTGTTACGGACATAACCCAGTTTTCATTGAAGCGATGTTCCCATCCCATGCCCGTTTGGAAACTGTAGTTGAGCCGGCGATAATCAAATGCTGAATCCTTGATTTCTTTTTCAGAAATGTCGCCTTCGAAGCGTTCAATGATGTCTTGGTTTTTCATGTTATAACTCAACCCACTTCCTAGGAGGAAGAAAAAATCGTCTTTATCGCTAAGTTCTTGGTAAAAAAGAATGGCAAAAGGTATTGTTATTTGTTGGCTAAGAAAGCGGTATTGCTGGTCGGTGAATCGAGCGGCAAAAGGGTCTCCAAAGGGTATCCGTGTCCGTTGGCTACTATACCCCACTCGGCTGTAATACAGGCTAGCCTGAACGCCTACCTTGTTGCCGCGATGGTGTACCGTCAGTCCCGTACTATAGGAGGGTAGGGCTGTTTCGGCTAGTTCCAATGAGTCGAGTCTGTACTGTGGCGTAGTAGAAAGGTCGAAAGCCAGCAGGCGGCGGTTGGAAAAATGAGGAAACACCTCCACGCCCACACCGGAGCGCAAATCTTGGGCATGGCAATACACCACGCCACCCAGCAATAACAATATAGCTAACAGTCGGAGCATAAAAACTATTTACCAATGATAACGCTAAGTGTAGGTCTAAATTTTCTTGATTGAGCGAAAGCGAGTAAAATGTGCGAAAGGTGGGGGGGGGCCACGAAAGGCACGAAAGGCACGAAAGGCACGAAAGGTGTGTGGGAGAACCACGAAAGGCACGAAGGACACGAAAGGGTGTTTTTTTTAACCACGAAAGGCACGAAAAACACGAAAGGTGTGGGGCAGCAGTTAAAAGCACCTCAAAAAAATCCTGTAAATCCTGTCTTAAAAACAATCCCAAAAAATCCTCTCGATAGCTATCGGGACAAAAAGACCCTTTCAATAATCTATCGCAGCAGCAGGACCTCG
>JAWKLL010000020.1:0-96526 GCA_041392765.1 Saprospiraceae bacterium | reverse complement strand
CGAAAATTACTGTCCAATTTTTTTCATTCCAAAGTATCTGCTGCGATGAAAATTTTTTTGCTGGCTTTTTTCACGCTGCTACTGCCCGCAGTAATGCTTTGGGGGCAAAGGGATACCTTACCTACCGAACTTATACCTGACTTGAGCGAGCAACGCTTAGAAGACCTATTGCAAGATGCAGACGAAGAAGCCGACTTCGACCTCAATACCATCTTTGAAGACCTTGCAACCTACCAGAAAAACCCACTCAACTTGAACGAAGCAACGGAAGAAGCTATCCGAGACTTGGGGTTGCTTAGCGATGTTCAAATAAGTAACCTCCTTGCTTATCGTGAAACGATGCAGGGTTTTATCGCCATCTACGAGTTGCAAGCCGTGGAAGGCATGGATGTGGAAACCATCCGACGCATCCTACCCTTCGTCAACTTAGGTCGCGCCGATGCAGACAACTTCCAAGCATCGCTCAAAGAAATGCTCACTACGGGCGACAATGAACTCTATCTCCGTTGGAACAGGGTGTTAGAAACCCAACGCGGCTTCCGCCCCCTTGAAGAAAGACCCGATAGCACCCCCTACCTCGGCGACCCCAACCAATTGTACTTCCGCTTCCGGCATTTCTACAGCAATCGACTCAGCATCGGCTTCACCGCTGAAAAAGACAGGGGGGAAGAATTCTTCACAGGTAGCAACCGAAAAGGGTTCGACTACTACAGTGCCCACTTCTTCCTGCAGGATTACAACAAAAGACTTCGCGCCTTGGCATTAGGCGACTATACCGCCAACTTCGGGCAGGGGCTAATCCTCTTTGCGGGCTTCGGCTACGGCAAAAGCTCCCTCGTCACCAGCGTGCGGCGCGGTGGGCGTACCCTGCGCAAATACTCTTCCGTCAACGAAGCCCTTTTCCTACGAGGAGCCGCCACTACCCTCGCCCTATCCGATCGTTTGGAGCTTACTGCGCTGGTATCATGGCGTGGGCGCGATGGCAACCTCCTGCAAGCACAAGACACCCTCGACAATGACTTCGATAATGATTTCACCCAGTTTAGCTCGCTCAATCTCAGCGGTTTGCACCGTACCGCTGCCGAAATTGAAGACCGCAACGCCATCCAACATACGGCCATTGGTGCCTCTGTGAAGTGGAAAGCTACTAAAGGCCACATCGCCCTCAATGCTGTCCACAACCGATTGGACAAAACGCTCACCCTCACACCGCGCGTTTATAACCGCTTCTATTTCAGCGGCAACCAACTCACCAATGCAAGTGTGGACTACAGTTGGCGCATCCGCAACCTGACCCTCTTTGGTGAAACCGCCTGGAGCGACAATGGTGCCATCGCAACGATAAATGGCTTATTGACAACCCTGCACCGCAATGTCAATTTTGCCGTCGTGCAACGCTCCTATCCGCGCCACTTTCAAACCCTGCTGGGCGACCCCTTCGGCGAAACCAGCGGCGGGCGCAATGAAAAAGGCATCTATGCCGGCATCGAAATACACCCTTTTAAGCACTGGATCATCAGTGCCTACTACGATGTTTGGGAGCACCCTTGGCTTAGGGTCAATGCCGACGCACCTTCCCGTGGGCAAGAATACAGGTTTCGCATCACCTACTTTGAAAAAAGACGCTTGGATGCTTATGTAGAATTGCGCAACGAAATAAAAGGTGTAAACGTAAAAGTATTCGACAGCAACTTGGACGCGCTACTACCTCAACAGCGGTTGCAAATGCGCCTGCACTGTGCCTACCAAATCAACAAAGCGTTGGAATGGAGAGGCCGCTTGGATTGGGGGCTTACCGACAACCCCATCAACAACCAACAGCAAGGATTTGGCATTTACCAAGACATTTTATTCACACCCATCGGTATGCCTTTTAGCTTTACCTCCCGTATTGCCTACTTTGATACAGATGGCTACCAAGTCAGGTTTTACAACTACGAGCAGGGATTACTATACAATTTCAGCATACCACCTTATTACAACCAAGGTACTCGTTTCTACCTCAATGTTCGCTACAAAGGCATCCGCAATCTGACATTAGAAGCTCGCTATGCCCGCACCTACTGGGCTAACCAAGATGAAATTGGTAGCGGGTTAGAAAGTACAGGAAAACCTATCCGGTCGGAAGTTGGGGCGCAGCTAAAATATAAGTTTTAACAAGATCAACCAAGGTTATTGTAGTAATGGAGGCTCTCCAGGTGCTGGCGTAGCGTATTGATTCACCTTCACGGTGCCGATGGCCTCGATGAGTGAAAAATTGATGCGATCGTCCTCATTTTTTGTCTTGCCATGGTTAGCAAAAGCGCCTCCCTGGCTGCTTCAGGAACAGGCTGATGCCCATACACCCGCAAAGATAGTGGGTCACCTCCTCTAATTCCTGTGCGGGCAACCCCTCCAGTGCGCGGATGGCCGACCACCGTGCGGCGGCATTTCCCCGTGTAGCAGGGAAAGCGTTGCTGTTTCCAACCAGTAACTATCTGTCATGGCCGATGGTGTGGCCAAAATTCAACGCTTTCGCAATCCTTTTTCCCGAGGGTCTTCCTGCACGATATGTTGCTTAATGCGCACCGAACTCGCCACCCATTCCGTCCAGTCATGCACCTGCCAATCGGTCGTAGCTACCAGCGCAGCCCATTGCTCCACATCTGCAATGAGGGCGTGTTTGAAATGTTCGGCATAACCGGAACGGAGTTCCGCTCGGCGCAACGTGCCAAAGAACCGCGCATCTGCCCAAACCGCGACGGGGTCTTGGAACAAGCCGATGCTATTCTTAATGCCATTGAAATCAATACCCAATTTACCGCCTACCGAGGCATCCATACACGATAGCAATGTAGTAGGTACTTGCACAAATGCCATACCGCGCTTGGAACGTGCCCGCGCAGAATCCCCCCATATCGCCTATCACGCCCCCACCGATATTCAGCAAACACCAGTTTCGCCCTGCTCCAGCCTCAAAAAGCTGCTGCCAATGTAACAAGCTGTATCGATATTCGCCCATCGTGATTCACCAGCCGGGATGTGGCGGTAGCAGGTTGAATGATGCCAACCAAAGGTGTAACAGCGGCCAGCAAAGCTCCGCAATCATGGTATCCACCAACACAGCCAGCCCGGCAAAACGCTGTTCCTCCAACCATGCCACATGAGCGGCACCTATCTCTCCTATGACCACCTTATAATGATCCAATTGCAAAGTTTCCATACTATTACAAATATGCTGCAAGTTAGCTCGTAGTCTCCATCCAAACGCGATAATCTTTTTTACAATGAATGCAGTAATCACATCCACACCGGAAGGCTTGAGCAGGAGCAGCAAAAAGCGGCTTGGTTTTAGCCCATGTACGCTTGAACAAATCCGATTGGCGGTACGCCTCAACTGATCCGCACGTGCGACCACCGACTGAAGGTAAACAATACATTACGCTCCGCTTGCGACTGCCATAATTCTAAATGCAGACAGCCCGGAAATTGTCGTATCAACGGACTACTTTCATTAAAACCTCCATAATAAAGGTAATTCCTCTTCTGGAAAGTCATTTTCCACAATAAAATTTGCAACTCACTCATCTTATTATATTGTAGAACTTGGCTAGAAACTCCTCACATGACTTTAATAGCATGAACAAGGTATTAAAAAAACAAAACTAAGTGCGAAAAAAGTTATAATAGCGTATGTTTGCAGCTGAAATAGATGGAAAAATTGAACTGTTTATTTCCATCCATTACTTAATAGAGCACTATGTCTAACGGAATAGAAAAAAGCAGGCAGCAGATCGCCAAGGAGCTACAGATTGCCGAATTGGAGAAGAAAATCGCTAAGGTAAAGACGACGATCAAGTCCTTGAAAACAAGGATGCAAAACAACTCGGAGCGTTTAGAGGCTTACCAGAAGGATACCGCCAATGGTATGCTCCATTTCATGGAAGAGTTGCTCGCACGCACGGGAAAAATTTCCGAACAATTGAAGAAGATGTCCTCCGACAAGCGCTTCAGCAAAGAGGAGAGAGAACTACTCAAAGACCTGCAGAACATCCTAAAAACAGATGTGGAGCAATTCCGGGAGGCGGTGCCTGATATGGAAGAAATGGCTAAAGCACACGGCGAAAACCGCGAAAAAGCTAGTGCTACAGATTGGCTGGCACCCTTTAGAGTAGAGCCAGAAAAGGAAGTAAAAGCGGATATAAGGGCGTTGTACCTGAAGCTATCCAAGCAGCTACACCCCGATATGGCACGCAATGAAGAGGAATCCGGTAAATTTCACGAATGGCAACAACAAGTAGTAGAAGCCTACAAAAACAACGACCTCCAATCCTTGCTGGAAATAGAACAATGGCATGGACTGGCGGAATTGCCTGCGGATACCCCCACGGTGGATGCCTTGGATGCTACCATTAAACGACTACAAATACAGCTACGAGGCTTGGCGGAACAGAAGGAGCGACTAAGCCAAGAAATAAAAAACCTGCGCGATAGCGAAATGGGGGAAATGCTCACCATGTTCGACAGCTTGACAAAAGATGGCCACGACATGAAACATATGCCTCCTGAAATGGCCCTGTTCCTTGATAAGCTCAAAGAGTTGGAACACGTCCTACGAGAAGTAGAACAAACCTCAGATTTCAGCTTATTGGACATCTTCATATACGAAGGCTTACCGTCCGATGAGCAAAACGAGTTATCCGATTTCGACTTTTTAGAAGCTTTAGCTTACGCAGATGCGGATTTTTTTGGCGACTTTGACGACGAGGATATCTTTATACCCAACCCCAATCCTACCTTCCCCGAAGGGTCATGGGTTTCTTTCAACTTTCCTGAAATCAACAAAAAAGGACACTTCAAAAAGAAAAAGGCTCCGTTCACAGGCCGAGTAGTGGCATGCTGGTTGGATTGGCAAGAAAGCCCCGTTTACGACATCCTCATGGACACCCGACATTTTGAGGGGCTGCCAGAAGGTTTTATTTCTTATTTTGTCAGCATAGCTAATAAGTTTGGAGTTTTCTCCGAGGTGCCAGAAGAGGACATCCAACACCACGCTGCGCCTTCGCTCAAGGAAATCAACAACGAAGCCAAACAATACGAAAAATACTGGAGAAAGTACGCATTCCGGGATTGCGACTTCGAAGAAATCATCCTAGATGCACTCGAAAAATTTTTCCTGCTGATAACGAAGCGGACAGTTGGATTTCATTTTTCAATTCCATCAACTTCTTCCCCTGCGAATCCTACGTCTCTAGTGACGCAAAAACGCCGATCCAAAACCGTGAAAGTAACGCTTGAAAGCATCGTAGGCTTCGACGAAGAAGATGGCATCATCGTGCAATATACCGACGCATAAAAAGATACATGGCACGACTGCGTTTAGATGAAGATATGGAGATGCCCGATGAAGGGAAATGATATTGAATGCTTACGACGAATGGTTTTTTGTTTTTAAGTGATAAGTATAAATATTAATCGCGAGCGGGGGACGTGGGGACAAACCAGAGCAAACGCATCACAAGTCACTATTTTTTCAATGGATTGCAATTGTTAATTAAGGACTACAAACCATTGTGCTTCTTTGCCAGAACGCATGAAGACCATCCTCCTCTATACCACCCTTGGGTTCAAGGCCGTTCGATACGATGGAACTTTGTTACCATTCTGGATTTTTCTTAGAAGGGAATGGTACGCTTTTAAGCCAAACGAAGGGGAAGATTGTAAAAACGGAATACAACTAATAACCCGAAGGGCATTCCGGTATTGAAAACGCAATGTATCGCTTAAAGAAACTTGTACATCATTGGCCTGCATTCCGTTAGGAGATGTTCATTTCCCTAAAAATATTTAAGGATAAACGCAACTTTGGATATTTTGCAAAAGATTACGCACGAATCCTGAACGAGGATACATTCGCTAAGGCGGTGCGGTTTGGTCGTTTGGCTTAGCATTTCAATGCTACGGAGAGATCAATCTAATCCGGATTTTTTCAAATGAAGGCTGTGTGCAACAAATTAAAACTCAAAAAATAACATTCAAGCTACAAATAAAAGGCTACCTTTTGCGCGCTGTTTCACCAACCGTCCTTTGCGTGCGCGGCGCGGAGGCACCTAGCGCGGGCGGCAAGGGATAGGGATGGGGAGTGTCGGTTGGCCGATACGGACAGCCCGGCCACCGCTCCCGTAGGGGCTGGTGGATACCCCAAAAAATAATGTATGACATCAATCAGAAACATTGCGATTATTGCGCACGTTGACCACGGCAAGACTACCCTCGTGGACAAAATGCTATTGGCTGGCCAGCTTTCTCGGATCATGAACAACCCGGCGAGCTGATATTGGATAACAACGATGTAACGGGAGCGCGGTATCACCATCTTGGCCAAGAACGTATCTATCACTTACAAGGGAGTGAAGATCAACATCGACACGCTTACCACGCCGACTTTGGGGCGAGGTAGAGCGGGTGCTCAATATGGCCGATGGGGTGTTGCTGCTGGTAGATGCCTTTGAAGGCGATGCCACAAACGCGCTTCGTGCTGCAAAAGCATTAGAGCTGGGTTTGCGCCCGACGGTGGTGGTGAACAAGGTGGACAAACCCAACTGTACCCAGAAACCCAAAAAACGGTGTTTGACCTGATGTTCAACTTGGGAGCGACGGAGGAACAACGATTTTCCTACCCTTTTTGGTTCGGCCAAGTTCAACTGGATGAACACCACGGTGGGAACAGCAGACTGATAATATCTTGCCACTGCTGGATGCCATTCTGGAGCACGTGCCGCCATGGTAGATGAAGGCAACACCCAAATGCTGGTAACGAGCATCGACTACTCGCGCTACATTGGGCGTATCGCCATAGGCCGCTTGCGCCGTGGCACGCTCAAAGCAGGCCAACAAATCACCTTGGTGAAGCGCAATGGTACTATGGAAAAGCACCGCGTGAAGAGCTTGTACGTGTATGAGGGCTTTGGCCGCGTAGAGGTGCAGCAGGTAGCAGCGGGCGATATATGCGCGGTGTTTGGCATTGAAGGTTTTGAAATTGGCGATACCATAGCCGACGCGGAAGCACCGGAGGCGTTGCCAACCATCGACATAGATGAGCCTACGCTGAGCATGACGTTCAACATCAACGACTCGCCTTTCTTTGGGCAGGAGGGTAAATTTGTGACCAGCCGCCACATCAAAGATCGATTGGAAGCGGAGTTGGAGAAGAATTTGGCATTGCGGGTACAACCCACCGAATCGGCAGACTCGTTCAAAGTGTTTGGACGCGGGGTGTTGCACTTGTCGGTATTGATAGAAACCATGCGCCGCGAGGGGTATGAGTTGCAGATTGGCCAGCCACAGGTCATCATCAAGATGATAGACGGGCAAAAGCACGAACCTGTGGAAGACCTGACGATAGACTTGCCAGAAACGGTAAGCGGCACGGCCATTAATATGGTGACGCAACGCAAAGGCATCATGCTGAGCATGACCCCTAAAGGCGACCGTGTGGTACTGGAATTTGAGATACCGAGCCGTGGTTTGATTGGCCTGCGCTCGAATATGCTGACGGCTACCGCAGGTGAGGCCATCGTGACCAGCCGTTTCAAGGAGTTTCAGCCCTATAAGGGCGAGATTGCCGGGCGCATCAACGGTTCGTTGATCAGTATGGAAACGGGCAAAGCCATCCCCTACTCTATCAACAACCTGCAAGACCGAGGTCGTTTCTTCATTGAAGCAGGCGTAGAAATCTACGAAGGCCAGGTGATCGGTGAGCACAGCCGCCCCAACGACTTGGTAGTAAATGTGACCAAAACTAAAAAACTGACCAATATGCGTTCGTCAGGTGCCGATGACAAAGCCAGGCTGATACCACCCAAGCAGTTCACGCTGGAAGAAGCACTGGAATACATACAGGCCGACGAGTATGTGGAAGTAACGCCCAAAAGCATACGATTGCGCAAAATGCTCCTGCGCGAAGCAGAACGCAAACGCGGAGAGAAGATTTTGTACTAAACGTTTCTTCTTTGACTTGACAGAATTTACAGGATTCTTTAGTTATCGGGCAACTTGGAGTTGTCCGATAACTATGGTCAATCCTCCTTTCCCACATATACACACATATCACTCCCGATAGCTATCGGGATCGTACATTTAGCACATCCCATTGTCTGAAGCAGGATTTGCAGAATGATAGAATTTTCAGGATTACACCCATCTAACAACATCGAACCATATCAAACAACATCAAACCTTCATACCCCCTCACCTTTCGTGCTTTTCGTGCCTTTCGTGGTTACCCCCACCTTTCGTTCTTTTCGTGCTTTTCGTGGTTACCCCCCCCTTTCGTGTTTTCGTTGCCTTTCGTGGTTACCCACACACACATTGTCTGAAGCAGGATTTGCAGAATGATAGAATTTTCAGGATTACACCCATCTAACAACATCGAACCATATCAAACAACATCAAACCTTCATACCCCCTCACCTTTCGTGTTTTTCGTGCCTTTCGTGGTTACCCACATACACATTCACCCCCCTAAAGGCTGTATAAAATCCCACAAATTGCCATACAAGTCACGGAATACGACCACCGTGCCGTACGGTTCATGGCGGGGATTTGATGAAGTCCACGCTATTGGCTTTCATTTTCGTAGTCGCCCCAGAAGTCGTCGGTATGAAGGAATAGGAAGACACGGCCTCCTGTTTGGTTGCCAACGGCGTTTTCCTGTTCGGGTTGAGCGGCTTTGGCCAGCGAAACTCGCACCACCGTCCGCTTGCCCATTAAGCGCCATGCGCACCCAGCGTTTATTGAGCACTCATAGGGGTATCTTCGCGGGTACGAAACCTAATTTGCTGCGGTAGTAGTCGATTCCTCGTCATAATCTCGTACTAACAATGCCATCATGGCGAAACGTTGATTGCCCATCGTTTTTTTGGCAATGTAAAGGGTATTTCGTACCTTTATGAACGAAAACCACTCCGTATGCAAATACAAGCTAGCACGGTGACAGAATACATGTCGCTGATACCAGAAGAGCGACGAGAGGCTATCAACCAATTGAACGGCAAACCATTACAGACAACCTGCCAGAAGACTTCATGGAAACCATGAGCTACGGCATGATAGGTTATGTAGTGCCGCACAGCGTATATCCAGCCGGGTATCACTGCGACCCCCAACTGCCGCTGCCATTCATAAGTATCGCATCTCAGAAGAATTTCATAGCACTATACCATGGTATTTATGCCGACGCGGATATGCTGGAGATGGTTCACAAGTGAGTACCCTCGGCACAGTTCGCGCAAATTGGACATGGGTAAAAGCTGTATCCGCTTCAAAAAACAGCCGATATTCCTTTTGCCCTCTCGGCGAGTTGGTACAAAAAATGAGTGTGCAAGCATGGATGGCATTGTATGAACGCGCCTTGAAACGGTAAGGGATAATCAAAGTTTCAGAGCGGAGAAAATTTCCCGCAGATACACGCAGATGAGTACGCAGATTTGCGCAGATTTATTTACCTAATCTGCGAAAAAATGCCTGTATTGGGTGTATTGATAGCTTAATATGATGAAAAATATTACTTCCCGATTTCTTTAAGACTTTTGAATAGTAAACCCGCTTGAAATGAACCGCTTGGCTTACTATTCAAAAGTCGAAATCGTTAAGTTGATTTTTCTGCGTTACTTACTGCAATTTAGCACACGCAGCAGCAATGCGGCGGATAGCTTCACGCAGGTCGTCATCGGAAGCAGCATAAGAAATGCGAACGCAGCCCGGTGCACCAAAAGCCCCGCCTGACACCGTCGCTACATGCGCCTCGCTGAGGATGTACTCTGAAAAATCATTATCATCGTGGATGGTAAACGCCCCGTGAGATTTTCCGTAAAAATCCTTGATATCGGGGAAGATATAAAAAGCACCTTGAGGGCGGTTGACTTTCATACCAGGAATTTGCTCTAATCCTTCGATGACAATGGTTCTACGCTTCTCAAAGGCTTCTCTCATCTGGTGAGTAGGAGTCATATCCGCATCGAGTGCATGCACTGCCGCCTTTTGGGCAAAGGCGTTGGCGCCAGATGTGAACTGCCCCTGAATTTTATTACAAGCATCGGCAATAAACAAAGGAGCACCAATATAACCAAGACGCCACCCTGTCATAGCGTATCCTTTGGCAAAACCGTTTACGGTGATGGTTCTATCCTTGACAGCGGGTATTGTGCCTATGCTGGCGTGCTTACCTGTGAAATTGATGAACTCATAGATTTCATCGGAAACAATATATACGTGTTCGTGGGGTGCTAGTACCGCAGCAATGGCCTCCAACTCCTCTTGGGTGTAAACAGAACCAGAGGGGTTGCAAGGCGATGAATAAATCATCAACTTGGTGCGGTCGGTGATAGCGGCGGCAATCTGAGCGGGTGTTACTTTATAATCTTGTTCGATGCCTGCGGGTATTTCCACAGGTACCCCTCCATTGAGCAGGACAATATCGCGGTAAGAAACCCAGTAGGGAGCTGGTAGCAGTACCTCATCACCGGGGTTGAGCATAGCCATGCAAATATTGGCAATAGACTGTTTGGCACCGGTAGAAACGACTATTTGGTTGGCGGCAAAAACCAACCCATTATCGCGTTTGAACTTGCGTACGATGGCATCGCGGAGTTCTGGAATACCGGGTACAGGGGTATATTTGGTGTAACCGTCATCAAGCGCCTGCTTGGCAGCCTGCTTGATATGTTCGGGTGTATCAAAATCGGGTTCACCCAAGCTGAGGCTGATGATTTTATGCCCTTGTTCCTTGAGTTCCCTTGCAATGCGCGCCATTTTCAACGTGGCGGATTCTTCCAAGTTGCGTACTTTTTCCGAAAGTACCTCTGTTTCCATCATTGCCATTATCATTGGTTTTTAGATATTCCGCAAAGTTAGTACATTATTATCGTAGTGATGTAAGTCGCAAATAGCACACGCTAAAAGGGGGCAACCATTTTCGTGAAATGTTACGATTTCATAACAGATAACAACTCATTTTTGACAATACCTTTTTCAATTGTATGGCTTTTGCCGAATGGAATATTACTTTTGCAAAGTAGAACTACCTGTTATGGCATCCAAGAAGAAAAAACAACATACTCCCCCACCTGCTGTAAAGACCACTTCGGCCTCCCCTACCCCTTCCAAAGACTGGCTAGCTTGGGCTTACGGCCATCCCGTTGAAGCATCATCGGCACTGCTCCACAAAATATACTGGGGATTGATGGGAGTAGGTATCTTGGTATTATTAGGCTTGTCGCAAATAAGCGGCATCAATGCAGATGAAAAATTCCAAGATGACTATGCCGATAAGTTAGTCAAATACTACGCCACAGGAGGTGAAGACACCTCCGCTTTGTACGAAGGCAACCAAAGCAGCCAACGTTACAACAAATTCTACGGTGGCTTTTTTGAGGTTTTTAGTGGATTCGTCAACAAGGCATTGGGCAATAGCCCTGGGGTTGCTTACCACAAAGTGCGTCATTTGCTGAATGCCTTGTTTGGCGTATTGATATTGGTCATTGTGGCAGCTTGGGCGCGTAGGCTGGCAGGTGTCAGAGCGGGCATACTGGCTATTTTGCTGCTATTGGCCAGCCCTCGATTGCTGGGGCATAGTGTGATGAACCCGAAAGACATCCCCTTTGCTGCAGGATATATCATGGCTTTATATTTTTTGTACAAAGCGATGCTGGCAATGCCACGTCCTCGCTGGCAAGATGCTTTAGGTTTCGTGCTGGGGGCTGCCTTGGCTACCGCTACCCGTGCAGGCGGTGTGCTGGTGTTTTTTTATGCAGGTATGTTTTTAGGATTGGATTTCTTGGTGCGCTATGGCCTGTCGGGTATTGGTAAGGAATTCAAAACTTTCTTGCGATACGCGGCCTACTGGTTAGGTGCTACGCTGGCTGGATTTGGCCTTGCACTCGTGTTTTGGCCTTATGCCCTTCAGGCACCCATTGCCCATACAAAAGAAGCATTGGACTTGTTCTCCAACTATACCGTGCGTATCATCATCCTCTTCGGGGGCGAGAATATGTATTCCGATGGCATACCCCGTTTGTATCCGTTGATATGGCTGGGTATCAGTGTGGCACTTTCTGTAGTGACAGGATTGGCTATTAAGATAATTACAGGATTGGCCACCGACCGTTCATTAGGGCGGTTGCCCGTTTTCCTACTCTGGTTCACCGCCTTGTTTCCTTTGGTTTACATTATGGCCAAAGAAAGTGCGCTATACGACGGCTGGCGGCAATTGCTGTTTATTTACCCGCCTATGTTAGTATTGGCAGCGGTGGGGTATCATTCTTTGGGAAATTGGCTACAACAACGCCTGCCGGGCAAAGGGGCTTGGGTTATGTGGGGCACGGTGCTATTACTGTCTGCCGATGCCTTGCTTTTTACGGTACGCAACCCCGCTTTTCCTTATGTGTATTTCAATCCAATTGCCGGAGGTGTAAAGGAGCTTTTGGCCAATATGAACTCGACTACTGGGGGCTTAGTTGCTACCAAGCTATACAATGGATGGAACAAGAAGGTATCCTCCACGAAGGTATGGACAGCCTGACCATCGGCACTACATTTCCCTATAATGTAGAGCGGCAACTAGAGGCCTGCTTACAAATCCAAAGTAAAAGTACAGTACATTCGCTTCCATCGGCGTTTTCGGAGCGGTGGGACTATGGAATCTTCCCCAGCCGTTTCATCAGAGGTACAGTTGCGCAGTGGTTCGTGGCCAATGAGCAAGACAGTGCATGAAATCACCGCCAACGGTACCCCCCTGACGGTAGTAGAACATGACCCGCAGCAATTTGCCATGCAGGCAGAGCTTGCTATGAAAAGCAATCAATTTGAGCAAGCCATCGCACTATTCAATGAAGAAGTGAAGGCTTATCCCGATAATGAGCAAGCTTGGACAGGGCTGGCTTCCGCCCAAGTAACCGTTAATCAGCCAGATGCAGCACTTGTATCGGTTGAAAAAGCCCTACAAGTGGCGCCTGATAACGAAACAGCCCTTTATCTCAAGGGGTACGCCCAGCTTCAAAAAAACAATGCCGCAGAGGCTATGAATACTTTCAACTACCTGCTCAAGGTGGACCCTGAAAATTCAATGGCATACTACTGGCTTGGAGAAATATACCGACAGCGCGACGAGGTACAAACTGCCTTCGAGTATTTCCGAAAAACGATTGAATTCAACCCTAAATTCAAACAGGCTTACCTCAGTATTGCCGATTTGTTTGACAAACAGGGGGATGCTAACAACGCCGCCCGATACAGACAGGCAGCGGCACAAATACAATGATGAGACGAAATAATTTGACGGAAATAACTGATCCCATTTTTTCTAAAGGCTTGTCTTTATACACACGCTTTGTGCAAGTATTCCTACGCTTAGTGCATAAAGCCAAGCCAAAAATGGGATCACTTATTTTTTTCCCGTCCCTTAGTAAATTACTATATAAAACAGTGTTGCTATCCATAGGTATGCTCCTATTGGGGTGTAGCCCTACTGACCCGATGGACGCACAAACACCCTCTTCCTTGCGCGAGCCTTTTTTTGATTTTTTCAATGCGATTCGTCGCGAAGTGCATACGTTGGAGGAGGAGTACCCAAGAATAGCAGGTTTTGGTACAGAAACTAAAGCTTTCCTGGAAAACCGTGAGTCGCAAGCACTCTATAAAATAGCAGGGTTTTATTTTGAACGCAACCTCAACCGCGAACAGGGAGCCTACAACTATGCCGACCGTTTTTTTGATGATGGCTGTGTTATCCACTGCATCGTGTATCCGCCTGAACAGGTGGTAGTTTGGCAAAACCTACAAGGATACAATAAAGGCAAAGGGAAGCAAGTAGGGGTGAATTTCGTTTACTACCAAGTTTTCACCGCCCATCCTGAAGATATAGCCTTGGAAAACCGTATTGGACATATCATTGAACAAAAAATGGAGGAATATGCAGCTACCATCGGGCAACCAATGCAATAAATTCGTTCTTTTGTATCCGATGGGCTTTTCTTCCTTCAAACTCCGAAAACGATGAACGACAAACTGCAACTTCTTACAGAAAAACTGGAAACTGCCCAATTAGGTGGCGGCCAAAAGAGAATAGACAGCCAACACAGCAAAGGGAAACTTACGGCCAGAGAACGCATCCACTTCCTGCTCGACTCTGGCACTTTTGAAGAAACAGGCGCATTAGTCATGCACCGAAGCACCGATTTCGGCATGGAAAATGAACGCTATTTAGGCGATGGGGTCGTAACGGGCTATGGCACCATCAACGGGCGGTTGGTGTATGTGTTTGCACAAGATTTCACCGTTTTCGGCGGTTCTCTTTCTGAGACCCATGCGGAAAAAATTTGCAAACTCATGGATATGGCCATGAACAACGGAGCGCCCGTCATCGGCTTGAACGACTCCGGAGGTGCTAGGATTCAGGAGGGCGTGAAATCGCTGGGTGGCTATGCGGATATTTTTTACCGCAACGTCATGGCTTCAGGAGTCGTGCCGCAAATATCGGCTATCATGGGGCCTTGTGCAGGTGGAGCGGTTTATTCACCAGCCATCACCGATTTCACTATCATGGTGGAGCAGACTAGTTATATGTTTGTTACGGGGCCAAATGTGGTAAAAACCGTTACCAACGAGGAAGTAACAGCCGAAGAATTAGGCGGCGCCATGACCCATGCCACAAAATCCGGTGTGACCCACTTGACCGCTGCTAACGACATTGACTGCATCGCCAAGCTCAAGCAACTGCTGAGCTATATTCCTCAAAACTGCGAGGAGCAACCCGAAAAGCTGCCTTATCAACTCGGCGACGAACTCCGCCCCGAGCTAAGTGCCATCGTTCCTGAAAACCCGCAGCATCCGTATGATATGCGGGAAGTTGTAGCGGGCATTGTGGATGACCACTCTTTCTTAGAAATACACGAGTATTACGCCGATAACATCATCACTGGATTTGCCCGTTTAGCGGGTCGCAGTATCGGCATCATTGGCAACCAACCGCGAAGCCTTGCTGGCGTGTTGGATGTCGAAGCTTCGCGTAAAGCAGCGCGATTTGTGCGTTTTTGCGATAGCTTCAACATCCCTATGCTAGTACTAGTGGACGTACCTGGTTTCCTTCCCGGCACAGACCAAGAATGGAACGGCATCATTACCAACGGAGCCAAGTTGCTTTACGCTTTTAGCGAAGCTACTGTACCACGCATTACCCTCATTACCCGCAAAGCTTACGGTGGTGCCTACGACGTGATGAATTCCAAGCATATTGGTGCCGACTTGAACTTTGCTTGGCCTACTGCCGAAATCGCCGTGATGGGTGCGAAGGGCGCATCCGAGATCATTTCGCAAAGAAATTCAAGAAGCAACCGATCCGGAAGCTATGTTGATAGCCAAAGAACAAGAGTACAAGGACAAGTTTGCCAATCCCTACTTAGCCGCAGAGCGTGGTTTTGTGGATGAAGTGATCGATCCTGCTCTTACGCGCCGGAAGTTGATCCGCGGGTTTGCTATGTTGGAAAACAAAGCAAGGGTACTTCCCAAAAAGAAGCATGGGAATATTCCATTATAAGATTCTTAGAGACGGGAAAAAATAGATTTAGCTTCCTCTAAATGTTGGGTCTATTTCCGTCAAATCACCTTTTAAGCGACAACAGCATGTTTAAATTTGATTTTTCCCACCTCAAGGGTGATTTTTTCGGTGGTTTGACGGCTGGCATTGTCGCGCTGCCTTTGGCATTGGCGTTTGGTGCTCAAACGGAATTAGGCGCCATCGCCGGGCTTTATGGTGCCATTGCATTGGGGGTACTAGCTGCTTTTTTCGGGGGCACGCCCATACAGGTGAGTGGCCCAACGGCACCTATGACCGTCGTATCAGCAGTAGTCGTCACGCAGAGTTTGGCCTACTCAGGAGCAGAATCGGTAGTACAGGCACTGCCTTATATCGTAGCTACATTCTTCTTAGCAGGATTGGTGGAAATGCTGTTTGGTTTTGCTAAATTAGGAAAGTACATCCGCTACATACCTTACCCCGTTGTGAGTGGGTTCATGAGTGGCATTGGTATCATCATCATCATTACGCAGTTCTTTCCCATGTTGGGCTACAATGCCATGAAAGATGAAGCCTTGATACAGCAACAATTACCTCATGCTGAAGAGCAGATATTAGAGAAAATCATAAAAGAAGAAGAAGCACTCGGCATGCTCAGTGGAGTAATGAGTATCGAAGACTTGGAAGAAACTGTCAAAAGAGCACAGCGCGTTTCGGCAGAAGAAATTCGCGAAGTTGCCTCCTCTCAAGCAAAGAGCATCACAGGTGGAACTGTAGGCACCATTCGCCACCTAACCCGTCCTTTTCAAATACCCGGGGGGGTGAACGGGTACAACCTATTACTGGCATTAGGAACGATTGTCATAGTTTATGGTTTCAAATACATCACCAAGGCCATTCCTTCTTCTTTAGCAGCCTTAGTATTGATGACGCTAACTGCCTATTTTTTCTTTCCCGAAAAAGTACCGATCATAGGAGACATTCCTGCTGGTTTACCATCGTTGCAATTGGGTTTTGTTACAGCTTTTACCGACTTAGGGATGCTGGGAACGATGCTCAAATTTGCCTTCACGCTAGCAGCATTGGGGGCCATCGACTCACTGCTCACCTCGGTAGTAGCCGACAACATCACCAAAACCCGCCACGATAGCAACCAAGAACTTATTGGCCAAGGAATTGGCAATATGGG
This sequence comes from Saprospiraceae bacterium, assembly GCA_041392765.1. Taxonomy (GTDB): domain Bacteria; phylum Bacteroidota; class Bacteroidia; order Chitinophagales; family Saprospiraceae; genus Lewinella. The sequence goes on along the minus strand of JAWKLL010000020.1, from coordinate 79,787 downwards.
GGCTGCACTCATCGGCGGTTTGCCGGGTGCTGGTGCCACCATGCGCACTGTCATCAACGTGCAGTCGGGCGGTAAAACCAAACTTTCAGGAATAATTGCCGGCCTATTTCTCCTCGCTGTGCTTTTAGGCGTAGGCACGTAGTGGCTTATGTACCAAGCGCCGTGCTGGCGGGCATATTGCTCACCGTAGGCATAGGCATCATCGACTACAAAATGATGCGCAACTTGCGCACCCTACCCCGCACCGACATTATCATCATGTTTGTGGTATTGTTGCTAACTGTCTTTGTTGATCTACTGACGGCGGTGGGAGTAGGTATGGTATTGGCAGCACTGCTCTTCATGAAAAAAGCGTCGGATATTGTAGAACATGGCACCGAGGGTGCTTCCGATTCGTGGGAAGTCATGCCTGTGGAGAAAGCCTGGGAAGATGATGCCGAGTTGGTAGCAAAATATGGCGACAAAGTATATATAAAACGCTTGGAAGGGCCTCTGTTCTTCGGCTTTGCCAGCCGTTTTCAAGAAATGATACAGGCATTGCCCGGTGTATCTATCGTGGTAATACGTATGGGCAGGGTGCCTTATGTGGATCAATCGGGTTTATATGCGATGGAGGAAGCTGTTATGGAGCTGCAACGCAAAGGTATCGTGGTCGTCTTTTCAGGGCTTAGTGGCCAACCGTATGATATGTTTCACCGCATCAACCTAGTACCAGGATTGGTAGAAGAAGGCTATGTATTTCAAAATTTCAAGGACTGCGCCACTTGGTTGGTACAAGTGATGAAAGACGAAAAACAGCTCAACAAGCTTGTCCTCAGGCAGCAGGATGACCCAGCAACGATTGGTGATGACATTGATGAAATCTAAAACTTAGGGCGCTCCCCCGCAGCAGCAGTTTCCGTTCCATCGTGCACCTTGTGCGGGGTCAGGTGCTTAGAGTATGCCTAAATTTTCCTGATTGAGCGAAAGTGAACAAATTTTGTTCTGCCCAAGGCAGACCACGAAGTAGACGCGAAGCGAAAGCGCAGTCGATGCCGGAAGCATCGGCGAGCATTTCAAACGCAGGACAGGATGAAATTTGTCACTTATAGCCAATTGAGGAAATTTTAGACATACTCTTATAGGCTTCGCTATTCGCTCGTCCTTCCCGTTGGTCAGGAGTTAACCCCTCCAGCCCCTTAGCGCGAGATTCTTGACAGCAGTTTTGTATCACTCAAATTACTAGGCATGATTCAAATTGGAGAAAGTTTTTCACAGATATACGCAGTTGAATACGCAGATTTATTAGCGGAATCAGCAGAAAAAAATGTCTAGTCCTTTCTCTGGGCATCACTCCGCTTGCCAAAGTTCTTTAGCTTTTTGTTCCAACTCGCTCATGGGGAGCTGGTTGGTTAGTTGGTATTGCAAGCTGGGACCACCTTCGCTGAAATGACGTTCATACCACACCAGACCAACCCCTTTGGCATAAATTTCCTTTCCAGTGAATTGTGGTTCTATGGCACCTGCGATACTGTCGCGTTGATCCACAGATCCTACTAATGTAAAATAAACAGCAGGATAGGTTTGCCCCTTCCATGTATAGGTAGTATCGCCAGCAAACCGTCGGTTAATTAATACCGTAGTGCTGCCATGTGGCTGGGAAGGCAATTGGAAGCGTACTTGATAAATGTAAATATCATCCACACCACGCACTTCAAATGGAAATACATTATTGCCCAAAATAGTGGCCTCCGTTGCCAATGTTGTGCCTGTGCTATCGAATTCATAGAGCGTCAGTGCATCCAACAATAAGCCATTGCCAACTACCTTTTCGCGATAAAGGCCACGCGGAAGATAATCGGCCTGATAGTAGGTCTTAGTAAAAAACCAAGCCGAATCCGTTGGTACAGCTAGATAATACCAGTAATCTGGCGAGAGTGAATCATAGCGGGTATCTCTGTATTCGTAAACCCGCCCCGAGGTAAGTTCCTTCAACGGAAAATAATAATCTCGTATGTCCCTACTAGTCGGTTCTCCGCAAGCTCCTACTCCCAGTAATATGCTGGCAACCAAGCCAAAAGGTAATAAATAGCGCATCGTTTTTTTACAAAAATATAAAAATACCCCAACAATAGACAGGAATAGGGCTGGGTAATCCTATCAGAACCCAGGTTTAGACTTCTCCGCGCTCATTCTCCAGCGGTTTCTTATGATCGGGCTTGTTAATCAACCCATTCTCTGAAAGCAGAATAGCGATAGGGCGTGAAGCCTCAAATTTGGAACAAACGATAATAAACATTACCATTATAGGAACACTCAACACCATCCCTAAAATGCCCCAGATTGCCCCCCAAGCCACTAACGAAAGAATGACGACTAAGGGACTGATATTCAAGGAGTCGCCCATTAACTTAGGCTCCAGAAAGTTACCCACCAGCACTTGAATGGTTCCTACCCCCACAAGCACCCACAAACCAGCGGCTACCGTCCCCGTTTGTAACACCGCAATGATAGCAGGAAAAAAAGTAGCAATTAGCGAACCGATGTTAGGGATATAATTCAGCAGAAAAATAATACTCGCCCAGAGTAAGGGGTGTCCACATGAAGAAAAACGCAATACCAAATATCCCAAGGTGGCTGTGATAAGGCTGGTAAAAGTCTTGATAAGAATATAGCGGCTAAACGAAGCATCTATCTCGTGGAGCAAAGCACGCGACTGAACATATTTGCCGGGATTGCGAAAGAATACCCGATGTTTAACAGCAAACGTGGATTCCTCCATCATCAAAAAAATCACGTAAATGATGATCATGAAGCCATTACTAAAGAGTTGGCTCAAGCTATTGAAAACAGGCTCGATGAGGCTAGTAAAATCAAAATTGCCTGTGTATTTCTGGATGTAAGCTAATAGATCAAATCGATATTGTTCTATCAAATTTTGGTTGACCGTTTCGATATTTTGCTGATAATCAGGTAGTTTGTCACTAAAATCCTCAATGCTGGAAGTAAGCATTCTCACGACAACCGAAAGCACCACGAAGATCAACCCAAAAACCATGAGGTTTTGTAGCCATTTAGGTAACTTATCCCTAAAAAAGCGGTTCTGCGCCAGAAAATCTCGAATATCTTTGATAAAATACCAAATCAACACCGCCACAACAAAAGGCAACATCAGCGCCTTGGTCATGTACAGAATAAACACCGTAGCAATCACTACAACAAGGGTATAAGCGGTATTGGCCATGGCTTTTTTTTGCAAATATAGTAGAGAATCAGCTTATTACAAGCAAAAAGAACTACTCATCAGTTCCCCAACTCACTTTGTGTCTTCTCATCTCCAGCACATAAGCCATTTGCGCCCTTTTTCAAACTGATAGTAAGGTTGCGGCATACCGCCAAATCCCCTAAAAAACTGTTCTACACCAGGAAGGTGACTACCTTCAAAATCGAAAGTTGACAATCCCAATGCTTTGCTTTGCCGGATAGCTTCATAAACCAAAAGGGAGGCAGCGCCTGACTGCCGCAGTGCTGTATCCGAAAAAGGCAACCAATAGATAGCGGAATGAGCGTCCCATACCCAGAAAAGAGCGGCATGTACACGCCCCAACGCATCGGATGCCACTAAGTAACGTCCCTGCCCTGCCTGCATCCATGCTGCCGTCAATCGCGACAGCAGTCTATCATCAAACGGCATTCGCAGCCCTTGGCGGGCAAAAGTGTCGCTTGCTAACTGAAAAAATCGGGCATCTGAAATAAAGTCCCCGATTTGCAATTGTTGTTGCGCCTTTCGGATGTGCCGACGAGTGTGGGGTTGAAACCCGTTGAAAATATCATCCATACTGGGTGCGAGATCCAAGCAATAGGAATACCTCACCGATTGTCGCCAGCCCTTCAGTTGCCAAGCCAACCCATCGGACAAAGTATAGGGCCAGTGGATGCGTGCATAATCAAAAGCAGGTAACTGACCTTCCAATGCTTGTAGCGTATGTCGTTCATAAGCCAGCCGATCTTGAGGCGACTTATCCGGAGGGACAAGAACCCAAGGCCCCAGGCGTGGCGACAAAGCAGGTGGTGTGATGAAAGACAGCCCCCATTTTTGCTTTACCGCGTAGGGTAAAATACCCGTGATATGCCCTTGTGGATCGGTTGCCTGTACCCAATCCACCCCGCCTACTATTTCCAAATGAAACGGCAGGTAGGGAAAAATTGGAATTTCAACGGGCCACTTCGCCATGATTAACGATATTTGGGGCAAAATACATCTTTTATTACAATGTGCGGCGTGACAGGCGTGGGAAGCTTTACGGGCGACCTACCTACAAAATTGGTTTTGGAGCGGGCTATGTTGCGCTTAGCACACCGAGGTCGACGGCAGCGGCATCCAACAGGGTACACGCTGGGTATTGGGGCATAGAAGATTGGCCATTTTCGATACTTCCGACTCGGGCTGCAGCCGATGACGCGGCGCTGCCATATTGTTTTCAATGGTGCTATCTATAATTTTTAGAAATCAGGGCACAGTTGATAGCCTTGGGGCAGGTTTTTACTACCCAAACCGACACCGAGGTTATCCTGGCGGCTTATGCACAGTGGGGGCAAAGCGTGTAGAACGCTTCAACGGCATGTGGGCTTTTGCAATCGTGGACGAGCAACGGCAAAAGTTGTTCCTCTCTCGCGACCGATTCGGCATCAAGCCATTGTATCACTATTTAGATAATTCCCGATTCGTTTTTGCTTCTGAAATCAAGAGTTTTCGCGATTTTTTGCCCAAGCTGTCCTTGCATTCTACCTGTTGCTTGGAGTACTTGGCATATGGTTGGCAGGATCATACCGAAGCAACGCTGTTTGAAGGGATACGTCATTTTCCACCTGCCCATACTGGCACTTACTGCCTCCAAACAGGTGCTTTTCAAACAACATCCTACTATCAAATGCCCGAACGTACTTGGGTATAATGGGGAAATCAGTTTTCAAGAAGCGAAGGACGGGGTGTATGAACGCCTTTCTCACAGCGTATCCCCTGCGCACCCGAGCCGATGTACCTTGGGGGATGACACTGTCGGGAGGAATTGATAGCTCTGCTATTGCCGGACTCTTGCGGCAGCAGCAGGGCGATAAAGCAGCTATTCATGCGTTTTCGGTGGTTTATCCACAAAAAGGCATTAGCGAAAAAGCGTATCAGGAGGCGGTCTTACAGCGGCATGCACTCCTTGGGCATACCATTGCTCCTGATTGGGTATCATTTCTGCGCCATTTGGATGATGTACTCATGCATCAAGACGAGCCTATCGCTTCCACCGCCGTGGTCAGCCATCGTGTTTTGATGAAAACCATACGGGAAGCAGGTATCAAAGTGGCACTCAACGGGCAGGGCGCGGATGAAATATTGGCGGGATACGACAAATTCTTTCTCCCTTGGATGAAGGAAACCATGCGTCAAAACCCGTGGAGGCTGCCCCTAGAATTGATAAAAACGGGGCTGCTCAAGCAATGGCATCCGGCTGATGCCTTACATCGACTCCAACAATATGGCAAGACCTCCACTACCCTGGCATGCGTGAACTTCCCAGCGAAGGTTTCGTCAGGCCGCCCGATATCGATGTATTGGCTGTTCGCGACATTTGCTGACGGGTATAGGTTTTCCCGTACTGCTGCACTACGGATCGCAATGCCATGAGCGAAGGTATAGAAACCCGCTTGCCATTCTTGGATGTTGCGTTAGTGGATTTTGCACTACAACTGCCTGCCGCGTATAAAATCAGGCATGGCCTACGCAAATATATACCCGCGAAGCCGTAAAAGACGTGCTGCCGCCTATCGTATATCAACGTGCTAGCAAGTTGGGTTTCGCTACCCCAACCATACTGGATGGATCAACATGCAGATTGGTTTATACAAGCGGTATCCTTTACTCAACAACGCTTCCCCGATTGATAGCTCCCCATGCCACTGAATGGAGCCGACAAGTGTTGGCGCAAAAGCAGTATCACGCCTACAAATCCGTATGGCGCGTGGCCGTGATGGGGCGGTGGGGGGAGGTGAATGATTTATCATTATGAAACCATATTTCAGTATTATTATTCCTACTTTTGAAAGGGCTTCTATAATAGAACGCGCTATACAGAGTGTGGTAAATCAAACCTTCTTGAATTGGGAGTTAATCGTGGTTGACGATGGTTCCAAAGATAATACACGTGAGGTAGTGGGTCAATACGTTCGCCAAGATCCAAGAATACAATACCATTGGCAAGAAAACAAAGAGCTGAATGGTGCTAGGAATAAGGGCATACACTTATCCAGTGGCATGTACATCCTGTTTTTAGATGATGATGATGTTTTTTTGCCTTCTCACTTAGCTGTTTTAGCCCAGTACTTGATGTTTCACAACAACCCTGAAACCATTGTAAAAACAACTATGAAAGTAGTAGGTAAAGGGAAAATGGAAACAACAAGCGAATCATTATCAGGTAGTAGAGATGAAATGGTGAAACGATACTGGTATAATCCTCAAAATCTGTTGACGTTTGCTTTTCACCACCAAATATTCGAGTTGAATCAGTTTGATGAAAACTCGATCCTCGCTGATGACTTTAATTTTTTGGTCAATGTACTACTGTTGCATCCTTTTGTACAATTACACGAATGTACCGCTATTTATTATTTGAATGATAACAGCAGAAGCCTTAGATATATTGACAGATCAAAATTCGATAATAAAATAGCAAATCCATCCAACAAACATGGCACGACAACTCTTTGGCACTGACTGCTATTTTGGGTAAAAAAGGGCTGACTAATAAAATCTTTTTGGAATGTTTGCACTTTAGCCGACTCCATTTCAGGAGCAACCATCCTAGGGCTGGGTGGCAGTATTTTTTTAAAGCCTTCCCGTATTTCAACAAAGCCTATTTCGTTGTTTTAGTACGCACTGGTTTGATAGGAATATATTTCAGCCTTTCATCCATTTTCGCAAATGCGCCCAAATAGTACGCGGAAAAAGGTGTTTGAGCGTGTTTTTTAGGGTATAAAACCTTTTTACTCCCATTAAATTGACGAAAAAACAATCCCATGTGGGGTTATTGAGGCTCTCAATTTTTCTTAGTATAAATGAAGAAGGTATAAAATTCAGATACATTTTTTCCGCTAATACTGGATCAAAAACACCCGCCATTCGCACCCAATGATAAGCTGCCATTAAGAAATATTCCTTATTTTTATTCCAATAGGAAGTATCTGTTTCGGACAAATATCGATTAATTCTTTCATTGATATTTGCACGAGAAACAATTCCTAATATTGCATTGGTCTGGGTAATTCTGTTCATCATGTCCTGATGATATATTGCACCCACTTCTTTGTCAATCTTAAAACTTACCCTCGACATAGTAGTTTTAACAGCAAATCTGTATCCTGACCATGTGATATATCATTTGTCCAGCCTCCTACTTCTCGCAATGAATGAATTGAGTATAAATTCGCTGAAGTTTGTCCACAGTGACTGCCATGCGCCACTCCTTTCCAAATATCCTCCCACACCTCCAGCACCTCACGGGTATTACCATCCACTAACAGTGGGGTACCGATGATCATATCGGCCTTATGTTTGCGGATAAGGTTGAGCTGTCTTTTTAATTTTCCGGGCAGTAGTTCATCATCTGCATCCAAAAATTGGATAATATCGGCTGCGCAGTTTTTCCATCCCGTATTCCTTGCGGCGGGTGCTCCTTGCTTGTGCTCTTCTATTAATCTTATTTTTCCTGGGTACTCATTAATCAGCGTTGTCACCACCTCCCTCGTGTGATCGCTTGAATTATTGTCCACAATGACAATTTCCACTTCAACCCCTTCTTGCAATAAACAAGACTCTACCGCACGCCTGATACAGCTTGCCGCATTAAAAGCAGGGATAACAACAGCTATTCTTTCCATATCTTTACGGCTTGAAGAGCTAATTTAATCGATTATGAAAAACATCTTAATGCTCTGTTCGTGGTTTCCCAACAAAGTTTTCCCAACTAATGGGAATTTTATAGAAAAACACATCAGATTGTTGCAAGGTCGCTATCTGATTCAAATCTTAAACGTAGAACACGACCCCGCTCTTCGCTTTTTTGAAATAAGAAGAGAAACCTCCATAACAGGAACTATCTCAACCCACCTAGTTTATGCGAATTTTTCAAACATCAAAGTTATCCGAAATCTAGGGCGTATCCTACTGATGATTTATTATACATTGACATTGTATAAAAAGCATCGATTTTCACTCATCCACGTTCACATCGCCATGCCTGGGGTATTGGCTGCCTTATTCCTAAAATGGTTGCACGGCATACCCATTGTATTAAGTGTCCACTCATCAGGCTTTTTAGATATTGATCCTAAACAATATAGTAAATCCCTTCGTAAGTTACTTGTTTGGGCTGCCAACCAAACATCCCGTGTGTGTCCTGTTTCCGAGGCGTTAGCAACAGCCTGGATAGCTAATGGTCTCAAAGCCCCCGTCACCATCATTCCTAATACGGTGAATGTTCAAATTTTTTCACCAAAACCAAAAGATTTTCAAAAAGATGCCCCTATCAAGCTATTGCATATTTCCAATTTTCACGCAGCTTCCAAAAATATAAGAGGACTACTTGGCGCACTACTCATTCTCCAAAAGAGGGCTTCCTTTTGAGATGACAATTGCAGGCGATGGCGACCTCGAATATGTAAAAAATCTCATCCAATCCAGGTTTAAATGAGGCAAATATTAAACACTATGGTCTGCTCACTGAAAGCGAAGTAGCGGATTTCATGCAGCAAACGCATATCTACCTACAGTTTAGTAACTTGAAACGCAGGGGTTACGATTTTAGAGGCATTATGCACAGGTACACCTGTGATCGCTACGGCTGTGGGAGGAATTTCGAACCTTATTACCACACTTCTTATGGCTTACTTATCCCACCCCGAGATGAGAAAGCATTAGCATCAATGATCATGAAGGCAGCAGCTGATTACAAAACACATTACGATCCATACTACATCGCCTCTTACGGGCATCAGTCGTTTGGAGACCCTGTTGTTCTTGACAAATTGATACAAGTATATGAGTCAATCCCCCAAAAACTGTTAACACCCCGTTAAAAAATCAAGAAAAAATAAAAAAAATCAGCTAATAGAAAAAAGATTATTTTTAATCATAAAATATTATTATACAATCAATTAAACATAATTTAATACAATTAGAAAAACGAGTTAACTTCGATTACGGGTTTTATTCAGCTCGCGATTGCCTGTACATTTGTATCGTATTCAAAAGGAATACAATCATCAACACTGAAAAGTCAAGATGATTTGACAAAACGAAAACGACAAAGAATATCTGTCCTTAAGACTCACATGGCAGGAAGGCGGTTTTGCTTGCACTACCGCCTCACTTTCCTTACTTGCTCATCGACAGTATGATAAAAATACACACCTTAGACCCCGGCTGCTGAAAAAGTTCGGCAGCTTCTCCCCAACCTTTGTTTTGACACCTAGTGCTACGTATGTAGCTGTAGTTAACCCACGGAGAAAACACACATTTCATTAGCTTCCTTCGTCAGGTACTCGTTACCTGACGAGGACTAATGAAAAAACTGAAGGTTGCTTTGAGCAAGAGATTAATTTGTTAGTTGTAGGTTCAATTTGTTTTGAAATTTAACTATCGGAATTCCGGGCCGGCTGAAAACAACCCAATCTAGGGTGTTTGTCGGTCAGTCCGGGCTTTCAACTACCCAACTCGCAAGGGTGTTTTATTATCTTCAGAAGGGCAAATTGGAGATAAGTAGATAGTTGCTATTATTCCGGGCTGGGTGGTGTTTTCACCATCCAGCTCTTTTTTGCCAATCCACAGCCAGCAGGCTGGCACTATATTCCAATCGCTTCTAGAAAACAATCACAGTAAGCAGGCCAAAGTCCGATCCTTTGCCTGCTTTTTGTTTAAGTGCTTATCTTTGCCGCTATAACTTGTCGAAAGGAGTAGCCTCTAAAAAGGCTCTGAAGGCAAAATCAGCCATACTACATGATATCTAAAAAGTGCAAATACGCCATCAAGGCCGTGCGGTATATTGCGAACTATCAGTCAGATGACAAAGTGGTGTATTCCGCCGATATTGCCCAAAAAGAAGCCATCCCCCAGAAGTTTTTAGAAACCATCCTACGTGAACTTTGCAACCAACGCATCCTCGTCAGCAAACGAGGCCGTTTCGGTGGTTATCGTTTACTAAAACCTGCTTCGGAAATTTCTTTTACCGACATCATCCGCATCATGGATAATTTCATCGCTTTGCTTCCTTGTGTTTCCTCAACTATTATGTGCCTTGTGATGAGTGCCAACAAGAATCAGCTTGTGCAATCCGCGATGTTTTCCTAAAAGTCAGGGAATGTACCCTCGATATTTTCAACGATGCCACCATCGATAAATTAACTTAATGACCTACAAAAAAATCAATAAGTTACAATTCACTACCTACTTCGTGTTGGGGCATATGTTGTTGGCCTTTTTTTGGTGGTCGGTGCTGCTGTTTACCAAAAACAGAGACGCCTACACCGCTAAACTAGAGTTGCAACAAATGGGCATGGCTGCCGAAGGGCTTATCAATTCTCCCGAAGACTTCTACCGCTCCGAACGCTACCGCTCGCTCATGGAAAAATATAAAAAACAAGAGCTGATGATAATGGGCGAAACGCTCTTCTTGTCGCTTACCTTGCTATACGGCATCTACTTGGTGTATGCCGCCTACCGCAGAGAAGTACTCGCCTCCAACCAGCAACGAAACTTCCTGCTATCGATTACCCACGAGCTGCGCTCTCCCTTGGCAGGCATACGCCTCTCCTTAGAAACACTCCAAAAAAGAGCCGACCTCCTACAACCCGCTCAAAGAGAAAAATTATCTGCCAATGGCATTAAAGAAGCCGACCGACTCAATCGGTTGGTGGACGACCTACTCCTGTCTGCCCGATTAGAAAATGCCTACACATTCAATACCCAACCCTCGATCTAGGAGCTTTAGCTGCCAAAATTGCTACACTCCAACAACGCAATTATCCCGATACCCATATCACCTTTGGCAAAAGACGAATCCCCCAGTATCATCTTAGCCGACGAACAGGCCATGACCTCGGTGATTACTAATTTGGTGGAAAATGCCATCAAATATTCCAAAGACAACCCCCAAATTGCTATCCGTGTTTACAGCGATGCTAAAAAAGTCCATCTCGAAATAGCTGATAACGGTATCGGCATACCTTCTGGTGAAAAAGGGAGAGTTTTTGAAAAATTCTACCGCATCGGGAATGAAGATACCCGCACAACAAAAGGAACCGGATTGGGGTTGTTTATCGTGAAAGAAATTGTGAAGTATCACACTGGGCAAATAGATGTCAGGGATAATAAGCCACAAGGCACCGTATTCCAAATCACGCTGCCGCATCACTCATCTTAAAATGTCAACAAATGATAAGAATTCTCTTGGTAGAGGACGAAGAAAGCATCCGTGAAAATGTCAAAATCAACTTAGAATTAGATAACTATGAAGTAGTCGCTACCGATAATGGCCGCAAGGCGCTCAAGCACGCCATGGAGCAACACTTCGACCTACTGATTTTGGATGTCATGCTGCCCGAAGTCGATGGTTTCCAAATTTGTGAACAGATACGGCTCACCAACCGGGAAGTACCCATTATTTTCCTTACCGCAAGGGACACACCCGAGGATAGAATTTACGGTTTGAAAAAAGGAGCCGACGACTACCTCACCAAGCCGTTCAACTTAGAAGAACTCCAATTGAGGGTGGAGCGCCTGCTGCAACGCACCAGCAAATCTCCCGAAATCAGCCCAGATATTTACACCTTCCACGGCAATACCGTCAACTTCGCAACTTTTGAAGCGCAGTGCAAGGCTGGCGAAATCGTCCTCACCAAAAAAGAAGCCATGCTGCTAAAACTACTCATCGACCGAAAAGGGGAGGTGGTGAGCCGCCAGCAAATTCTACAGTCAGTATGGGGATACGATGTATATCCCAGTACCCGCACGATTGATAATTTCATTCTTTCCTTCCGAAAATATTTCGAAGAAGACCCCAGAAACCCCGTTCTATTCCTCTCCATGCGCGGCATCGGCTATAAATTCACGGGGTAATTTGCGATTATTTATTTGTATATTTGCTTTCGCGAACATACAGGGAAACGATTTAATATGCAGGAAATACTCAGCAGGTGCATTGCCGATCTTTTATACGAGCACGAGCGGCTCACGATTCCCGGTTTGGGTAGCTTTGAACACACCCATGCCCCTGCCCTTATCGATCAAATCCAAGGGGAAGTACATGCGCCGTCTCGGTTTGTGAAGTTCAATGCCAATATTATCATGGATGATGGTGTGTTGCTCGATTGCCTGCAAAATCATTTAAAACTGACAACCGCCCAAACTACGGATTGGCTGGAGCAGGAAGTAGCGCATATCAAAGAGGCATTGCAACGCAAAGACATCGTAGAGATACCCGGCGTAGGTCGCTTGTTCCTGAATTTTGAACAACAATTGCAGTTTGTAGCCGAAAGCAGTGCCAACTTCAACATTGATGCCTTTGGCTTGCAATCCATAGCCGCACAGCCTATTCTAAGACAACAACACGAACGCCAGCCGATCCCCCCAACACCCAGCTCAACCACTGCACAAACGAATATCAACCCAATTGCCCCTTGGTATCAAGCGTACCTCCCTTGGCTCATAGCGGTAGCACTGGTATTGATCGGTGCCAGTATCTATTTTTTAGGTTTCAATAACAACACATCGCCAGCTACTCCTGCGACAACTGTTCCCATAGAGCGGCTCAACACCAGCCCCTCCAACGAACAGACCACCGACCCTGCTACCCCTCCGGCACCAGAACAACCTACCCAGCAGGCAGCAACCCCAACGGATACACCTGCACCTATTGCGGAAGATACAGAAGCGCCTACCCTGCCACCTCATGAACATGAAGCTATCATCGCCGTGGGGCTTTACGGAAAAAAAGAAAACACCGAACGCATGGTGCGCAAACTATCCACCGATGGCTATTCCGTTTTCACTGAACCAGAAGGCAAGTATATGCGGGTAGGCGTTTCCATTCGCTATTCCCATGACGACGAACTTCGCCAAGCCCTCAAAGAAGCGCAACGAGCCTACACTTCCAGTGCTTTTGTTATGTACGTGGACGGAGAGCGCGTCAAGCGGTAGCATTTATTTGCAAACTTAACATTGGCTTAACGCACCCTAGGCGGGCTACCCGCTTTATTGGCTATCTTTGCCCCTGAAACCAATGCACTTCGTACAATGGATGTTTCCTTTTTAATCATGTGGATAGGCTTCTTCTTGGCCGGATATGCCGTTGTCGGCAATGATTCCATCCAGACCTTAGGCACCTTCCTTTCCTCCAATGAAGAACGTCCGTGGTATATTTTGTGGCTGTTTGCAGGCGGCATCCTTACCTTTACCCTACTCTATGGTTGGTATGCTTACGGTGGCGATGTCAGTTATGACCGCCTCAAAAAATACGCCTTCATCGAAGAGATGACTTGGCACCTACCTCCTGCCACCACTTGTACTCATGATTCTTACGCGGACGGGCATCCCCGTGAGTACTTCATTCCTCATCCTAACCTTTTTCAAACCCAAGGGACTTTTAGATATGACCATGAAGTCTATCCTTGGCTACGTATTGGCTTTTGCTTTAGCCATATTAGTATGGCAACTCATCACCCGTTTATTAGATAAAAAATTCATCACCAACCCTATCACGCCTAAAGAAAAAACTATTTGGACGGCCTTGCAGTGGGGTTCTACCGGGTTTCTATGGACACAATGGCTCATCCAAGACTTTGCTAATATTTACGTCTATCTACCCCGCCAATTGAGTGGAACAGAAATAGCCGTTTCCTTGAGTATGCTCTTGATTATGCTGGGGTATATTTTTTATTCCAGAGGAGGGAGCATCCAGCAAATCGTCAAAGCGAAAACCAATACAGTAGATATCCGTTCGGCTACCATCATCGACTTTTTGTATGCCATCATTCTGTTGTTTTTCAAAGAGTTTAGCAACGTCCCCATGTCCACCACTTGGGTGTTTTTGGGCCTGCTCGCCGGACGGGAAATCGCCATCCGCTACCAATTAGAACAAGATGAGAAAATAGCACCCTCAAAGGGGTATCTATACCCTGCATTAATGGGTGTCAACCTGCTACTCATCGGTGCGGTGGGTTATACTGTGTTCCTAAAGGATGCCATTACCAACCCACTCATTGCTGTTTTTGCGGGTGTAATCATCTTATCGGGCAGTGTCTTCTTTTTGAGTGCTCGCCAGCAAGCGTTAAACCTCCAAAAGACCTACCTCATGGTAGGTAAAGACCTTGGCAAAATCACTTTTGGCTTAGTGGTCAGTATCGCATTGGTTTTCCTCATGCGCCTGCTGACGGGCGGGGAGTTGGCTTTTTAACGATGAACTTGTCTAGAAACTCCTCACAGGGCTGTCTCGGCTGAGCCGAGACTCTTTTGAGCGAACACTTCGTTGGCAAAAACATTATTACGCGCTGCGTAACTTCTCCCGATAGCTATCGGGATTGCCGCCTCGTTTTTACTCAAAATAGCTAATTTTCGCTCATGCAGGAATTCCTAGACAAGTTCGATGCCAACACCACACCATCGCGCATTTTCACCCACCACTTCGTGTCGAGTAAGATGCGCACTCAAGTATTAGCTACAATAATAGCGGCACTTCTATCGGGTGCCCCTCCGTCACCCAAGCGGGTGCGCAAAGCCGCATAGCCCTGACGCAAACGCTCCTGCTCCGCTGGCTGCATCAAATGAGTCAATGCCTGCGACACCTTATCCACGGTGTAGTCGTTTTGTATCAGTTCCAACACCAAGGGTGCATCCATGATCAGATTCACCAAGGAAATGTACTTCACCTGAATCAACCTGCGTGCTATTTGGTAAGATACCGCGTTGCCCTTGTAACAAACAATCTGCGGGCAACCCATCAAAGCCGTTTCCAATGTGGCCGTACCAGAAGTCACCAACGCCGCTTGCGCCTCATGTAGCAAGGCGTACGTCTGGCCGCTCAGCAATCGCACATTAGTCGGTGCCTGATATTTGGCCAGCAACCCCTCATAATAGCCATTCGTTTGTGAAGGCGCACCCGCCACTACAAAATCAAAATCGGGAAACCGCGCCGCCACAGCCAGCATCACCTGTAGCATGGTATCGATCTCCTGCTTCCTGCTGCCCGGCAACAAAGCCACCAAAGGTTTTCCTATTCCTAGTGCTTCTTTCCAGCCAAGCGCTGGCTGAAAATCGTTCATAACATCTATCAGCGGATGGCCAACAAAATGCACCTCGTACCCGTATTGGGCGTAGAAATCTTGCTCAAACGGCAAAATAGCCAGCAGGTGATCTACATATTTTTTTATTTTGTGTACACGGCTCGTATGCCACGCCCACACTTGGGGCGAAATGTAGTAAAACACCTTCATGCCGCGCTGCTTAGCCCATTTTGCCATACGCAAATTGAACCCCGGATAATCCACCAACACCAACGCATCTGGCTGAAAATCAACAATCTGCTGCTTGCATAGGCGAAAATTGCGACTGATCGTGCGCAGATTTTTCACCACCTCTACGAAACCCATAAAAGCCAGCTCCCGGTAGTGCTTGAGCAATACGCCACCCTCGTCTGCCATCAACTCCCCACCCCAATAAGCGAATTGAGCATCAGCATCCTGTTTTTTCAGTGCCTTCATCAGCCATGCGCCGTGCAAATCACCACTGGCTTCGCCCGCTATGAGGAAATACTTCATGCACCCAGCATTTGTCTGCCAAAGAAATACATCCAAAACAAGGCATAAACCATCGTAGCCGTCACTACACCTCGCAAACCAAAGTTCGATTGCCGACGCAAAAAGTACCGCAACGGCAGCAAGTTCAACGCCAACGCCAGCAGCGTTTGCGTTCGCGCACGAAAATCGAAGTTCAGCCCCTGTGCCGCCATCGGGCTATCGGCCAAATACTCCAATACCATCATCAACAGGGCATACCCCACAAACGGTATCGCCAGCCCGGCTGCCAACCCCGCCCAAAAATTGCTATTGCGGTCTATCTTCATGGTAATTCATTTATAGCTAACTTCCTAAGCCCTGGTTGGTGCAGTGCCTTATAATTCGTCAGGTCGTGCATAGAAGGTACCACCGAAATATAACCTGTGGCCAGCGCAGCCACATCCGTATCATCGCCGGGGTCGTTGTTCTCAAACACCCCTTTCAGCCAGTAGTATTTTTGGCCTCTTGGGTCTTCCGCCTCTGCGTATTCTTCATTCCATCGCGCCTCCGCCTGCCGACAAATCCGTATGCCTTTTATCTCAGCTGCTGACAACCGTGGGATGTTCACATTCAGCAAGTTACCCGCCTCCATACCGTTTTCCAACACGTGTTGCATGATATGCTTAACGTATTCACGCGCCGCACTAAAGTCCGCCTCATAGCGGTAATCCAGCAACGAAAACCCAATCGAGGGGATGCCCTCCAAAGAAGCCTCCATCGCCGCCGACATCGTGCCGCTGTAAATGATATTCACCGACGCATTGCTGCCGTGGTTGATACCCGACACACACAGGGCTATCTCCCGCCCTTTGCACACCACATTCTTCGCCAATTTCACACAGTCCACGGGGGTTCCAGAACACTCGTACGCCTCCAATTCAGGAAACGCCCGCGTGCGATGCAACCGCAAAGGTAAGTTCAGCGTTATCGCGTGCCCCATACCCGATTGCGGGCTGTCGGGTGCCACCACGATCACCTCACCCAACTCCAGTGCAATTTCCACTAACGACTTGATACCCGGAGCCGTCACTCCATCGTCATTCGTCACCAAAATAAGCGGTTTCTTCATATCTGTTGATTTTTTGTAGCCACCTCGCCCGGCAAAACAGGGCGAGGCCGGGCTGTCCACTCGTAGCCGCGCCTTCGCTACACTGCGGCACGGCACCCGTTCATCCCTTGTCCGGGTAGATGTATTGCTCCGCAAACATACTAATTATTTCAACGGAAGCTGTAGAAATCCCGCTGCTGCGTGCTTAACAAATTGCACAATCCAGCGCTTTGCAAACTGCTGCCACCTTTTATTAGAGGTTCTGTAGGCGAATTTTGTATGCGCTTCAAATATCTTAGTGTGCAACAAATTAGTGGCACTTATATATATTCTTTGGAGAAAACCCTCATCCCCCCTTACAGAAGGTGGATTCTTGAGAATTACCGAAGGTCTTATTAGCTCGCCATTAATTTGTTACACACTCAAATATCTTTTTACGCTATGCTTCGTCAAAGAACCATGCTAGCGTATGCCTGAAATTCCCTCAATTGGCTACAAGCTACAAAGTGGAGAAAGAAAGACGGTGGTGCGTAGTAGAAGGGTAGGTACGTCGGAAAAGGGTATAGTTGCCCCTTGTGGGAGGGCCCACCCTGGCTGTCCGGTTCGCCATGCCTCAACAGCCCGTTTTTGAGTACGGACAAAAGGCTTTCCTCTGCCGTGTGGTGACAGTACCCACACGCCAGTCAATCATGGTCTTTTACAAGACCCCAGCAACCTTTACCATGGATGACGCAAGCGGAAGAAAAAATGGCTCGCGCATCGCCCGAATGCTCTGGTGACAAAGCCAGAGTTATATACCTATGATGTGCAGATGGGTTGTCAATCCACTGCTATGAGTGCAAAAGTAATCATTTTTTTTAAATAAAATAAAGTTGACACATTTTTTATAAAAAAAATTATAGACACCTGAAACAACAAAATCAGTACAATTAATAACGTGTTTACTAATTTGTGCAGTTTGTTATGCCCCCCCTCGTACAGATAAGCGTGTATTTTCTGCGCCTAATTTCATGCGCCTTTCAGAGATTGGCAGGCAGCAAGGTTTGGATGATTCATGCAGACATGCGCTACAACATTCGGTTTACCTTTTTCAGCTAAGTAAGAACACCCCTCTTTTCACTCCATGCTGGACTTGGATAATTGTTTATGGCCATGTCTGTATTATCATAGGTTACGGCTTCATCTTGTCGGGATTCTGACGCGTGTCGAAGATGTCCGTAATGTAAATAATCTGTCTAACTATGCGGTATATCAGCTTAAAGAACCTGTCTATTACCAATGAGCGATGCCCTAGTCCCAGTTTTTTGAGATACTTCTCTTCTTCTCCCAGTTCAGGATTTTCACTCAGTAGCTTTGACTTCTCGACGATTTGCATTCTCAACTTTTTCCCTTTGCTAGTATTACCTTTGGACTGATAATAATCATCGATCTTGTCAAGCTGTTTCTGTGCTGGTTTCGTTATTTTTACCTTCATCACACCACTGGAACTGCACCTAGGATTTCTTCAATATCGACTGCTTCTCCTGCCTGTATTGCTCGTTCTGATTCCAATGCTCGTTCTACGAGTTCTTCCTGTGTCATTGGGCGCAAAGCGTCTTCGTAAGCTGATAGCATGGCTGTCTGCGGATATTGATCAAACCAAGCTTCTGTCAAAGCAGTGAGTACGTGCAACAAACGGTCATCTGCTTGTTCGATTCTCAAGTGTAATTGTTCTTTGATTTGATCACGTTCCATGACATTGTGGTTGATTTGATGAAATTGTGTCTGCATAAAGATAAACGTTTTATGGCTAAAAATTCACTGCCACAGATGATTTTTTTTGCACAGCGGCAACTTTTCTGCAGAGACTAGAGGAAAACCAGCACCACTTTTGCTTTGATAACTAACAGAAAATTGAGCCTTTGTTGCGCGATTTTGAATTATGTAGCACTTACATCGCTTAAACTCAAGCATCCCACTGCTTGCATCACGAGGCGTTTACTCTTTCACCTCGTGCTACTTGGAAAACTGATCGGTATGGCCTGCGAAGGGAGTACGTTGTAGTGCTGAGGCTGGCGTAACTTCTGATCCCGACTCCTACCACATCCGCTAGTCTAGGCGTATCGGGTCAAAGACCAGCTCGAGTAGGGTAACGTGAATTATCGATAATAAATCAAACACTAACGACATAAAAAATTGATAGACAGTCAGATGTTTTCCGTGTAAGAGATAGAAGCGGACGTGCCGACCGCAGGGAGGTACTGGAGCGGATAGCCCGACCCCTGTTTTGCAGGGGGTACACCCTAACCTGTTGATTTTTAATTTTTCACCTTCGGCTGTTATCCATCATTCACATTTAGCACAAAAATATCGAAAATAAACACAAACGAAATTAATCCGGCATATACGAAACTTACAAAGCCAGATGCTCTTGATCCCCGCAAAACATTTGAAATTGTCATCGCGTAGAACATATAGATGTAGTAAGATTTTACATTGCAAAGCAGTCAGACTTGCCGGAGTATGTGGTCGTGGAAGTTGCCCTGCAATTACTACATTACATTTATAAGGTTTACAAACTCAATACGTCTGAAGTGGCGCAGGGATGTATGGCGGAGCGGTAGGTGGTTGAAGCACCATTACCCCTAAAAAAGCAGTACGCCCCTACCCCTTCACCTCCACCTTACTAAAACCATCGCTGCCCTTGTGTACATGTACCTGCGCACCGATGCGTTCTTTGAGTAGCCGATACATGGGATATGATGCCGATGGTCTTTCCATTAGATTGTAGGTTTTCTAAGGTATCCAAAGCCAAATCTAAGCTATGAGCATCTAAGGTACCGAAGCCTTCATCGATAAATAATGACTGAATATGCGCATAGCGCCCCGCTAAATCGGATAACCCCAGTGCTAAGGAAAGAGAAATGAGGAACGACTCTCCACCACTGAGGGTGTACATGCTGCGGCGGTTGTCGGCCTGAAAGGTATCCACAATTTCTAATTCAAGGTCTTCGCCTTCAACTTTATCGATGTAGTAACGACCATTCAAGTGCGAAAGGTGCTGGTTGGCCAGTGCCACCAACCGCTTGAGCGTCAACCCTTGTGCGAAGGCTCTGAATTTTTTACCATCCGATTGCCCTATCAACTCGTTGAGTTTGGCCCATCGATTGAACTCCCGACGGTGGGTTTCGATCTCTGCTTGCAGTGCCACTAAGCGCGAGGAACGCTCCTGCTGTTGCCTAAACTTCTCTTCCAACTGCCCTAAGGATTGCAGGCTTTGCTGATAGTTCTGTCGATGTGCCGCCACGGCTTCCTTTAGCAAAACCGATGCTTGCAGCGATTCATCCTCCGGGCGAAACTTGGCGATGGTTTCACCTACCATCAAGCGCGCTTGCTCATTGTCTGCCCACTGCTGATGCAGAGATTTGGCTTCCTGCTCCAAGCGGGTTTCCTCCTGCTGGTCTAAACAATAGGGGCGGGCATCCGCTACGGTTGCATATCCGAGGGTTTTAATGGCATCCGCCAGTTGGCTCACTAATGCATCCCTTTCTTTTTGTTGTTCAGCCTGTTCTTGTTGCAGGTTGGTAATCGTCTGTTCCCATTGCAAACACTTTTCGCGCTGCGCTTGCCAAGCGGCTTCCCATTCCTGTACCTTATCATGGAGGTCTTTCACTTGCTGGTCGGCGAGTTGACGGGCTTCGTCCACCTTTTGTGTTCCGAGTTTTGCTTGGCGAACCGTTCGTAATGTAGTGGCTTGTTGCACCAAGGTAGCCACGGTCGCCCCATGTTCTTCTACTAGGCTTGTTTGTACCGTCAGTTGTTCCGATATAGCCACTATCCTGGCCTTTAGTGCTATGAGTTCCTCCCCTACCCTGCGTTCTTGCTCTTGGGTAGTTTGCATGGCGGCTGCTTTTTCGCGTAGCTCTTTAAACAAACCCTTTGCCGTGCCCTCCTCGAAGGTATGCCCCATAGGAAGTAGTCGGGCATTCACCTCTTCTGTGATTTTCGCAAAAGCCACAGCGAGTTCCTCTTTCGCAACTTGCTCATTAGCGCGACTGGCTTGCAATACCTTCCATTCACCTTGGTGCTCCTGTATCCGCATTCGTTTTTGCTGTACCTCCTGCTCTTTTGTGAGGATACGGGCACTCAGGGTGTCCAATTCCTTTTGCAGTTGTTTCCAGCGCTCCAATTGTGTTTCTATCTCGCGCAAGTGGTCGTCAATGGCTTGCCCCCTGTCTTGCGCCCAAGGCATTTCAGCAGGCTGTACCAAGGATGCCATGCGGGCTTCATATTCGCGCAATTGTTGCCTACGGACGTGCAGTTGGCCCTTCAGGGGATCTAAATTTGCGCCAAGCAACCACTCTATATCTTTGTGTAACCCTGCTTCCTCCAACATCAAGGCCCGCTGCTGCTGTTGTAGTTGCGTATCGTAGGCCAGTGCTTTCTCCCAGTCCACGCGAGCCTTATCCACATAAGGCACCACCGGATGGTCGTGAAAAGGATGATCGGTGGAAAGGCACAACGGGCAAGGGTCGCCGGGTTTAAGCTCCTGACGATCTTTTTCGTAATTGGCGATGCGCTGCTGCTGTTCGTATATGGATTGGCGGTAAGCCAACTCCTCCCTGTGTATATCCTGCTGGTCAGCGATGTTGAGCAACTCCTTGCTGATATGCTGCTGGCGAGCTACCAATTCCCCGAGTTCCGCTTCCTGCTTCGCCATATCAGCTAACAACTGCTGGTATTGCTTATCTGTTTCCGCCAATAAGCGCACCCATTCCTTGCTGTCTTGAAGCGTCAGGATGGTATTTCCCACTTGGCGAACAGCATCTTGCTCGTTGGTAGTAAAAGGTTCTGGCAAATGGCTTGCAAAAGCTTGTTTATCCACCGCTAATGCGCTAACAGCGTTGGCCAACTGGTGCTCTAAGTCGGCAATTTGGGTGGATAATGTCTGCATTTTTTCTTCCCACTCTACCAACAACTGTTCCTTCTCTTCTTTTTTACGGTGCAGTTGTATGAGTTGGTTTCGCTTTTCTTCAATCCACTCCAATTGGGAAGGCAGTTCAACGTATTGGCGATGGTTGGCCAACCATGCGGTTTGGCTTTCCCACAATTGGGTCTTTTCCAACGACTGTCGTTGCAGAGCCTCCTGTTCTTGTTGAATACGGTGGAGCACCTCCTGTTCACGATGAAGACGTGCTTGGGCCGTTTGCTCCTGTTCGGCATACTGAGCTAGTTGGTCGTCCCATTTTTCTACCTCTCTAAAAAGGGCTTCTTCTACTTGGCGTTGCGCTTGCCGCAAGGAATATGCTTCGCGTGCGTTCGCCGCTTCCTGCTGCCAATCGGCCAAGACCGATTGATACTGCTCAAGGTTTGCTGCCGCCTCTGTTGTCTGTTTTTGCAACCTATTAGCGGTTTGCGTTAATACATCCAATCGGCTGAACGATTCGCGAAAAGGACGCAGCGCCAAGCTTTTGTCCAAACGGGTTCGATCGGCACTAAAAGCTGCTATCCGAGCGTCAATCTGCTGCTGCTCCATCTGTAGTTTTTGCAGCGATGCAGTGGCTTCTTCCCAGCGTTCCCTTTGTTGAAGCTGTTTTTGCAAGCGGTCGAATTCCTCGCCTAAAGTTTGGGTTTGGGTGCGTTGAGCCGCTAAGTCAGCATCAGCAATAGGGGCTTCCTCTAGCAAATTCAATGCTCGTAACTGCTCCTCTTTTTCCGCTAATAGTTGTTTTTCCAACCGAAATCGCTCAAAGGCCGCTATCGACAATTGGGAATAAACTTGCGTTCCTGTGATCCGCTCCAATAACTCGGAACGATCGCGCTCATCGGCTTTGAGGAAGGCAGCAAAATCGCCTTGGGAAAGCAACACAGAACGCGTGAAACGGTGGTAATCTAATCGAGTGATGCGTTCTACGGCCTCGTCCACCTCCTTGATTTTCTCTGCGATAGGGACGAAAGCTTGTTGTTCCTCCACCCAACGAGCAAGCTCCCTTTTGGGACCAATTAGGTTGCCATCGGCTTTTTGGCGGGCGCGATACATACCCCACGAAGCCAAGTAGCGCTCATTGTCCACACTAAATTCCACCTCAGCCAAGCAAGTGCTAGCCCCGTAGCTCATCACCTCCTTGGGGGTTTCATTGAGGTTTTTACTACGGGCTACCTTGCCGTAAAGTGCTAAGGTAACGGCATCCAACAAGGTGGTTTTTCCAGCGCCTGTATCCCCCGTAATGGCAAAAATACCCGCCGAATCCAAAGGCGGCTGATCCAAATCAATGGTGGCCTGCACGCGCAAAGAGTGCAAGTTGTGGATATGGATTTTATGAATCCGCATCGGCCATCTCGTTTTGGAGTTCACGGAAGGTTGCCAACAATTCCTGTTGGTCTATTTCATTAGTGATGCCCATACTGACACAACGCTGCAAAAAGACATCTTCTACATGCAAGTCTTCCAAATCCGGCACTGCTACAGAGCGGAGGGCATCCCCGTCCGCCAGCGGTCGTTGTATCCTGATTTTCACTAATTCCAAGGGCAGACTTTCACAATATTCCCGCAACAAGGTATCCAATTGGGGCTGATAATCGGTAGCATCTACCACCACTTCTACCCACGGAGTGAGCAACCGGGTATCGGCTTTGGCAGCGAAACGAGCCAAGGCATCCTGTACCTCGGTTAAAGTTCCTGTAATCGTTTTGAGCCGCCGAAATACAGGCACCTCTACCGGGCGGATGGTCAATGTTTTATCGGGAGAAAAGGTCAAAATCAGCACTTGTTTATCATCGGCTGTTTCACTAAAGGAAAGCGGCATCAGTGAGCCAGCATAGCGTATATGTTCACACTGGCCTACCATCTGAGCACGATGAATATGCCCCAAAGCCACGTAATCAAACGTATCGGGAAAGTGCTCCGCTTCCATATTTTCCCGATTGCCAATGTAGATATTGTCTTGGCGTTCAGCCGCCACCGCACCTTTGGCGTAGAGATGCCCCATCGCTAGGATGGGAATGCCCTGTTGTTGGAAAGGTTGGCACAAAGCGGCCAATTGGTGATAGTGTTGCGTTAGACCTGCTTGCAGGCGGGCGTTCCGGTCGTCGAAATTTTCCCCAGCGAGGGTAGTACGCAGGTCGCGGTCGCGCAAAAACGGAACAGCAGCTACAACGAGAGCGGGTTGCCCATCATGGTTTTGTAGCACCAATAATTCATCTTGTAAGTTGTCGGTAGCGGCACCTATTATATGGATATTGAAGGCCTGTAATAGCTCGCGAGGCGCATTGAGCATAGCCGGAGAATCGTGATTGCCTCCTGTGATGACAACGTGTTGGCAGCGGGTATTGAGCAATTGTCGCAAGAAATTATAGTACAACTGCCTAGCCTGGTTGGGCGGATTGCCAATATCAAAAATATCCCCCGCCACCAAGAGAACGTCCACTTCTTCTTGGCGAATCGTCTCTAACAGCCAATCTAAGGCCTGTGCAAACTCCTCCTGCCGCTCCAATTGCAGCAGTCGTTGCCCTAAATGCCAATCTGATGTGTGGAGTACCTTCATGAAAAATAGCCAAACTTTGATGGCAAAGGTAATAGAGTTTATGGACAAAAGTTCACCGTTTCTGCTGCCCACGAGGTATTAAAAGTAGTGGTTCTTTGACAAAAAATGTGGAATCTCTGGCCTAGCGATGTGCAACAGTGGCCGCGATAGCGGACAGACAGCGACCGTAGGAAGCTGGCCGAGCGAATAGCGAGCTGTGGAACGTAGCGCCCGAAGGGAGCTCACACTATTTGTCAAAGAACCAAAGTAGTAGCCTCCCAATGTAATGATATGCATGAGAGGCTACTTTACGATACGATTAGCCAATTACAGCCTTATCCTTTGACAAATGGCCTGCATAAAGCCAAGAAGCACCCGCCAACGCTATATCTTTCAAAAAAGAGGCGGATGCTGCGGGATCTTGTGACATAAAACCTTTGAAATGGATCAGTAATGCAAATGATAGCATCATAATGCCCAGTAAAAAAGTGGCCAACTTATCCATTTTTCCAATTAGGATAGCGACTGTTGCAGCCAGCAATCCGATTCCTGTTAGGTAAACCCAAACAACACCACCTGGCACGGGTACCATGCCCGCCATGCCGTCGGCACCCATAAAGTGAAAAAGGCCAAAAATAGCAAATGGGATAGCAAATAAATACTTGCCCAATCCTAGTAAAGCATTCATAATATACGGTATTTTAATGGGTAAATGCTAAAAATAGCTTTAGCAACGATAAATGTACCAACATTAATACTGAAAACTAATGTATCGCTAATTATTTTTTTTATCAATATGCAATAGACTTGTTATGTACCTTTGCACTACGCTTAAAAGCTATAGCCACATGCAAATTTTGAAAGACCATCAAATCAAGCAAAAAATCAGGCGCTTAGCCATTGAGATACTAGAGCGCAACACCACGGTGTCGGCACTTACGATTGTAGGTGTCAACCGCAATGGTATGTACTTTGCCAACATGATAGCAGATGAGTTAGCGCGTTTATCTCCACTCCCGATCACACGCACACATGTGCATTTAAGCCCCGCCAATCCATTAGAAAGCCCTATCACCACAGGTCTTCCCTTATCTGACTTTGCAGGCAAAGCCATCTTAGTGGTAGATGATGTAGCTAATACAGGGCGCACTCTCTTCTACGCCTGCAAACCATTCATGGATGTTTTACCCTTAAAAATCGAAACTGCCGTGCTGGTGGATAGAACGCACAAGTCATTCCCCATCAAAGTGGATTACTACGGTATCTCACTAGCTACCACGCTAATGGATAATATCCAGTTGAACTATCTCCAGAAAAAGAATTGGCTGCTTTTATGACCTAAGCTAAGTATGGAAAAAATAGATTCAGAATTCTACCGATTATCTTTGATAAATGCTGAATCTATTGTTTATATCCCCTAGCAACTGCCCGTTGCCAAGTACCCGTTGCCCAAGCATAAGCACCAAACAGCAACGCACTATAGAACAAATCGCCAGCTAGTGTGCTCCAGAAGAAAGGTATGCCCGCGATCAAAGCAGTTATTATACCGTGGCATCCTTGGTGTAAACAGGATCTACCCACCAAGAGGCTGCATTGGTAAATAAAAAGAATACAATAGAAGACAAAATGCTCGCTATTAATACATTACGAGCCGAAACTTTGCGCAACAGCAAGCGTCCTATTAAAAACACTCCGATAAAAGCTACGTAAATAAAAGGACTAATCTGCCATAGGGAAATAGTCGTAAAAACCGGCATAGACTACATTATTGATCACCAAGTCACTAAGGTATAAAGCGAAAAGCGTAACCGCCAGCCCCATCCAAGCTTGGCGTAAATGAGCTGCTCCAAAGAGTGCCATAGCACCGATAGCGGTGAAGTTGGGATAATGAGGAACGATACGGCTAACGGCAGCAACAAGTACCATCAGCACCATCCAAAAGATGTGATTGTTGTGGTTATTGGTAGGCATGGTTTGTTTTTTGCCACAAAGATATATTAAAATTGGCCTACATCATAATTTATCCCGCCTACCATTATGTAGGAAGAGAGTAAAACTAAAAGTTTACCTTTGCGGGCACATTTACGTACTGGCAAACATTCACTCAACCCTGTTGGCGTATGTCTAAATTATCCTGATTGAGCGAAAGCGAGTAAATTTTAGACGTACTCTTACCGGCGAGAGGGATTATGGCCAAATCCATCAGGTAATTTGTAAAATAATGCTTTCATCGATTCGAAGAAACGCCACAGCGGAAATAACAGATAGTCAGTCAGATAGAGAATGCCCTTCGACCACTGTACGTCGGATGCGTGATTTTTTTCACAACTGACCACAGTGATACGTATTAAAAAACAATTTTCTACGTTAAGAAAAACAAGCAATACAATATTTATGAAGCTCTACCAACTACTCTTTACACTTGCACAATGTACTGCTATTGCCACGGGGTCTGTTCTATCTGCTCAGCATACGTATTGGCAGCAGGAGGTGGATTACAATATGGAAATCGATTTCGATATTCGCAACCACCAATTTCAGGGGCAACAACTCATTACCTACACCAATCATTCTCCTGATACACTTACCCAAGTGTTCTACCATCTCTACTTGAACGCATTTCAACCTAACAGCATGATGGATGTGCGTTCAAGAACGATTGCGGATGCCGACGCCCGTGTAGCGGATCGCATTCAGCAACTTACTCCTCAAGAAATTGGCTTCCAAGAAGTGGAAAGTCTCACACAAGATGGTCGTGCCACCACATTCCATATAGAAGGAACAATACTAGAAGTTACCCTTCCGGAACCCATACTACCGGGTAAAAGCACCCAGTTAGCCATGCAGTTCCGCGCACAAGTCCCGCTGCAAATTCGCCGCAACGGACGCGACAACAAAGAGGGTATTTCCTATTCTATGGCGCAGTGGTACCCTAAACTTTGTGAATATGACGAGCAAGGCTGGCACGCCAATCCCTATATTGGCCGAGAGTTTTATGGCATCTGGGGCGATTTTGATGTGAAAATCACCATTGATAAAAACTATTTGGTGGCAGCCTCGGGCTATTTGCAAAACCCCGATGCTGTCGGTGGAGATTATGCCAATGGAAAAACAGCCAATGCGCAAAACGGGAAACTCACCTATCATTTTGTAGCACCCGATGTCCATGATTTCATGTGGGCCGCCGACCCCGACTACAAACGGACGACGTTTACCCGTAAAGATGGTATGGTAATGGAGTTTTTCTACCAACCCGGTGAAAAGACCAATGAAAATTGGGAAAAACTGCCTGCCATTATGGACAAAGCCTTTGATTTCATCAATGCGCATTATGGCCAGTATCCATACAAAAAATACGCTTTCGTTCAAGGAGGCGACGGCGGCATGGAATACCCCATGGGTACCCTCATTACGGGCGAAAGAAGCTTGGTGAGTTTGGTAGGAGTATCCGTACACGAATTGATGCACTCTTGGTATCAGATGGTGCTGGGTTCCAATGAAAGCCTCTACGCTTGGATGGATGAAGGCTTCACGTCTTATGCATCCGATGAAGTAATGAACTACCTCCGCCAAGAAGGGCTTATCCCTGGCGACCCGGTAGCCGATCCGCACCAAGATGACCTCAACGGGTTCTTGAATTTCAACAAGTCTGGACGGGCGGAACCTCTCAGTACCCATGCCGATCATTTCTATACCAATGCAGGGTATGGGGTAGGATCTTATGTAAAGGGTTCGCTGTTCCTTTACCAACTCCAATACATCATGGCCGCCAAGCTTTCGATGCTGGCCTACTCCGCTATTTCAATACTTGGCAATTCAAGCATCCTGATGCCAACGATGTTATCAGAGTCATGGAAAAACAGTCAGGACTAGAACTAGACTGGTTTAAGGAATACTTCGTCAACACCAACCATTTGCCCGATTATGCCGTAGCAAGGGTAGAAGAAGCCGATAGAAAGCAAACCGCCATCGTGTTGGCCAATAAAGGCCGTATGCCTATGCCCGTGGATGTAACGATCACCTTAAAAAATGGCGACAAACTCCACTATACCATTCCACTGCGTATGATGCGAGGTTCAAAATCAGTAGATGGCGCCATGACCTTCACTACTGCTCCCGACTGGCCTTGGACGCACCCAGAATATACCTTAGTGGTAGATGTGGCTGAAAAGAAAATAAAACAAATCGAAATCGATGCCAGTGGGCGCATGTTGGATACCGACCGCTCCAATAACAATTGGGAATCGGATAAATAACCAACAATGCCTCAGTATGAAGATTCTACTACTCTGTAAAAAATTCCCTTATCCTCAAAAAGATGGGGAATCCATCGCCATACACACGCTCAGCTTAGCGCTAAGCGAATTAGGTTGTGAAGTAAGCTTACTGGCTATGAACACCAGTAAACATTACTTTAATGGCAATGGATATCCTGCGGAAGCAGCTCATTTTCGCACCATACGCACCGTTGCTATCGACAATAGCATACGCCCTTGGGCAGCGTTTCGCAACCTATTCTCAGGAGAATCTTATCATATTGCTCGGTTCGTTTCTGATGAGTTTGCGCGGGTATTGACAGATATGTTACAAACGGACACTTATGATGTCGTACAGTTGGAAACGTTGTATCTGGCACCCTATATCCCCACCATCCGCAAACATAGCGATGCCATCGTGAGTATGCGTGCCCACAACGTAGAACATGAAATATGGGAGCGTATCGCCGGCAATACTTCTAATGGACTGAAAAGGTGGTATTTGCATCACCTTACTGCAAAATTAAAGCGATACGAGCAGCAAGTCTTGGAACAGTACGACCTGTTGCTACCCATTACCCAAAGAGACCAACGCCAGTTCCGCAATATGGGGTTCAAAGGGCTTTCTGTTGTTACACCCATTGGCGTTAGCAAATTGGAGATACCGAAACCAAAGGAGGTCTCGCCCCGGCAAAGCATTTCTTTTATCGGCAGCTTGGATTGGATGCCAAACGTAGAAGGGCTAAACTGGTTTATCGATGAAGTATGGCCATCTTTGCAATCAGCCTATCCACAATTAGAATTGCACATTGCTGGCAGAAACACCCCAAAATGCCTCTTGCAACTCAACAAACCAGGTATCGTGGTGCATGGCGAAGTACCTGATTCTGCGGCGTTTATTCAACAACACCCCATCATGGTAGTCCCCTTGCTCACTGGCAGCGGTATGCGTGCTAAAATCTTAGAGGGTATGGCACTCGGTAAAACAGTGCTGACGACCAGCATTGGTTTAGAAGGCATTCATGCCAATCATCGCACGGAGGTGATGATTGCCAATACGCCCGATCAGTTCCTAGAAAGCCTACATTATTTACTAAATCACCCTAACCGCCTTCAACAAATAAGCCAAAAAGCAAGGGCGTTAGTACAGGAAAAATACAATAGTAAAGGGATTGCAAAACGTGTTTTGGCCGCTTATACCAACCACTTTGCAGAGATAGTGTGAGCCATGGGAACGGTCCTGTTACAAATTATATTCTGGGGCAGCGGCTTGGCGTTAGTTTATACGTATTGGTTGTACCCATTGTTAGCGGCTCACAAAGCTCGCGGCAAACAGTTGCGTACACTGCAATGGAGAGAAAATGATACTTGGCCTCACGTATCTATTCTAATGGCGGTTCACAATGAGGAAATTGTTATTCGCGATAAGCTAGAAAGTCTGGTTGCTCAAAAGTATCCTAACCCCATCCACGTTTACATTGGCTCTGACAATTCCAGTGATGCCACCAATACGATTGTTGACGAATATACACAGCAATACCCCCATTTCCATTTCGTTCCTTTCACCCAACGGCAAGGCAAACCCGGCGTTATCAACCAATTAGCCGTAATGGCTACCCAGCGAGTGCCAGCAGGTAAGGAGCATATTTTTATCATCACCGATGCCAGCGTTATGCTTAGTCCGCTTGTGACCCAGTCATTGGTCAAGCACTTTCGCGAACCGAACATGGCGATTGTAGATGCCCACATGGTTCACACCGAAATGCAACCGGAGGATATATCCCATTCGGAAAGCACCTATATTTCTTGGGAAGGGCAACTGAAATACAACGAGAGTGTCGCTTGGAAAAGGATGGTAGGCCCCTTTGGTGGTTGTTATGCCCTGCGGTCGGATTATTTTGCGCCTGTTCCCGATAACTTTTTGGTGGATGATTTTTACATCACCATGCAAGCCTTCCGAAAAGGAGGCTTGGCGATCAATGAACCAACAGCTCGCTGTTACGAACCCGTCGGCCACGAGATAAAAGAGGAGTTCCGCCGCAAAGCGCGCATTTCCGCTGGCAATCTCCAAAACATGCTGACATTTACCGATTTGTGGTGGCCTCCTACACAAATGCCGCAATTTGCGATCTTTTCCCACAAAATAGTGCGCTGGCTCGGCCCAATATGGTTAATTTTGCTGCTGCTTAGCAGTGGCCTACTAGGGGAGCAAGGTTTTTATCACTTCAGTTTCAGCGGGCTTTTAGCATTGTACCTAGGCGTGCCGTTACTCGACGTAGTCTTGCAACAGTTAGGAGTACACATCAGTTTACTGCGCAGCATCCGCTATTTTTTGACTATGAACCTGGCGCTGTTTGCCGGGTATTTCCGATATTTTAAAGGAATTAAAACCAATGTCTGGCAACCACCAAAACGAAACTGAGCCTATCGTGCTCAACACCATTGAAGAGGCCATTACCGCTATCAAGGCTGGCGAGGTCATCATCGTCGTTGATGACGAAGATAGGGAAAATGAAGGCGATTTCATTTGTGCTGCTGAATGTATCACACCTGAAATCATCAACTTCATGGCTACTTATGGGCGAGGCTTGATCTGTACTCCCATAGATGAGCATCGCGCTGATGAGCTGGAGTTGCCGATGATGGTAACTTCCAATACCGCCCTACACGAAACAGCCTTCACCGTTTCTATCGACCTCATCGGGCGTGGCTGCACGACAGGCATATCTGCCTACGACCGAGCCACAGGCATCCGCGCCATGATAGACCCCACTATTCGTGCCGCCGATTTTGCTAGACCTGGCCATATTTTCCCGCTAAGAGCCAAAACAGGCGGGGTTTTAAGGCGTACCGGGCATACCGAAGCAGCCATTGACCTAGCCCGCTTGGCAGGCTTTGCACCCGCTGGCGTATTGGTGGAAATACTAAACCCCGATGGTTCTATGGCACGGTTGCCACAGTTGGTACAAATTGCTCAACAGCACCAGCTCAAAATCATCGCTATCAAGGACTTGGTAGCTTACCGGATGCGTACCGAGCGCATCATCCGCCGCGAAGCATCCATGGAATTAGACACCAATTTTGGCAAATTCAACTTGGTGGCTTACCGCCAACTTACTACCGATGACCTACACTTGGCTTTTGTCAAAGGAGGCAATTGGTCGCCAGATAAGCCTGTACTCGTTAGGGTGCAATCAGGGTTAGAAACAAGCGGCCTGCTTCACCTTATCATGGAAGGTTCCAATCTTGGCGTAAGAAAGTCACTGGAAAAAATAGCTGAACAAGGCGAAGGGGTACTGCTTTACATGCGGCATGGAGAAAAAAACGATGATATTTTGGAACACATCCGCCAATTGCAAATTGGTCAACAAAAAGGAGAAGACGTGGCCGAAATATCCTCCCGTATGGAGCAGCGCGACTTTGGCGTAGGTGCCCAGATTCTCCGGGATCTAGGGTTGGGAAAAATCACCCTCCTGACGAATAGCCCTAAGCGCAGGGTGGCACTACCCGGGTATGGGCTGGAGATTGTAGGACACGAAGAAATATAACCGTTGCGCTACGAAAAAAAATATCGAATTGATGGTCTGCCGGAGGCATGGGTGCTACAAGCCATTCGTATGCACCCGGCAGGTTTTCAATCTTTATTTCCACCTCGGCAAGTCAATAATATTTATTTCGACACCCCCGATCTCGACGCTTTCCAACAAAACACAGCGGGGGTAGTCAATCGGCGTAAACACCGCCTGCGGTGGTACGGAACAGATTACGCTACGCTACATGATCCCGTTTTTGAAATAAAAATCAAAGACGGCGAAATGGGCACCAAAGAAAACACAGCTTTACCCACTACGCAATGGACTTCCCTTCGCAACACGTTTAAGCAAATAGATGCTTTAAAGTATCTGCCACAACGGCCAGTGCTCGTTAATCGTTATCAGCGTACCTACTGGGGCAGCCAGGATGGGCGTTTTAGAATTACCGTGGATCAAAACCTGCAATTCGCCCCTTTTTCTTGGGTAGCACCGCCCGGTAACAGCCAGTTCCTGACAGACCAAGCTATCGTGCTAGAACTAAAATATGATCTGACTGACGATAACGATGCACAGTTCATTTTTCAACACTTGCCTTTTCGGCAAACCAAAAACAGCAAGTACGTCACTGGCATCAACCTGATCTACGGGTAGCCCTTCCAACTAGCGCACCGTCACCTCCTTGAAATCAACTGGGGCAACGACCACATAGCAATGTGCTTCTTTATCAATGATTTGAATGGACTCTCCATCAATCCACAACTGCTCAGGCCGGAAGGGCAAACCAAATAACTTGATTTCAAAGGTTTCCGTTTCATTCATAAACTCACCCGTTATTTCCTGACGGATGGTAAAAGCATCGGCAGTTGCTGTCGTTACAAATCGGTGGTTGCGGAATCCTCCTTGCTGGTATCCATATCCTTCACCTTTATCTACATAATAGTGGCTTTCGCAGCCACTGTTCCCAAAATAAGCCCGCAAAGTGACGGTATATAATGGTTGTTCATGTACATGCTGTTGCACCGGATAATTGGGAATCACCGCCCCCGCACGCACATATACGGGTATGCTGTCGGCGTTTACTTTACGTCTATGGGTGCTACCCCCTTTATACAATTTACCTGTAAAATAATCCAACCAACTACCTTGTGGCAAATAAGTGGTATGTGATTGCACATCGGGTTCCACCACGGGGCTTACCAATATATGATGCCCAAAGAGGAATTCATTTTCCCGAAGCTTGGTTTTTGCATCCGTTTGGTCTTCAAACACAAGGCTGCGCAAGACGGGCAACCCCGTTGCTACATGGGCATGAACGGCGGTATAAAGGTAAGGCAACAACTCATAACGAAAGGAAATAGCGCGCCTCGCCTGACTGGTATAAGGTTCGCCGAACACCCAAGGCTCCTGATCCAAGCGGTTGACAGCTTCAGCGGCCTTAATTGTTTCGGCATCAGCTTCTGAAGCACCATCTACGTTATTTCCCATGGAATGTACCCGAAATACAGGGTGGAATACGCCCAACTGCAACCAACGCACATACAACTGAGGCGTAGGCTGATCGACAAAACCACCAATATCGGTTCCCACCAATGAAAAGCCTGAAATACTCAACCGTTGGCACTGGCGGTTGGCTAATTGGAGGTGTTCCCAACTGGCCACATTATCGCCTGTCCAAACGGCGGCAAATCGTTGACCACCCGCAAAAGAAGCACGTGTCAATACAAAGGGGCGTTTATCGGGTTGCAATGCTTTCAATCCTTCTTGTGTGCCCCTCGACATCTGCTGCCCGTAGATATTGTGCGCCGCCCTATGATCCACCGGCTGGCCTTCCCAATGGTGTAACACCGCATCGGGAAAGGTGAGGTGATGCACTTTGAATACAGCAGGTTCATTCATATCGTTCCAAAAACCACTCACCCCTTGTTCGTTATACAATTCGCGGTAAAGCTGTCCCCACCATTCGCGCACCTCTGCGCGGGTGTAATCCGGCCATACACAATCCGGCGGCCAAACAGGGCCACGCATCATTTCACCATGGGTGCGTCTGCAGAAAGCATCGCGTGCTACTCCATCCCGATATACGTGGTAATCTTCATCCACCCGAATACCGGGGTCTATCATAACGATGGTTTGAAACCCCTGCTCTAATAGGTCACCTATCAGTTTTTTAGGTTCAGGAAAATAATCGCAATTCCAAGTAAAACAGCGGTAGCCATCCATATAGTCAATATCCAAATAGATGGCATCGCAGGGTATCTCTAAATCGCGGAAGGTCTGTGCCAACGCCCGCACCCTCGATTCAGGGTAGTAACTCCAACGGCACTGATGGAAACCCAAAGCCCATAGCGGAGGTAATTCGGGTTTTCCTGTCAACTGGTGGTAGGAAATAGCCACTTGGTTCAACGAGGGGCCGTATAAGAAAAAGTAATCCATTTCTCCTCCCTCTGCCCACATCGTTACAGTCTGGTCTTTGCGGCTGTCGAAATCAAAATGAGTGCGCCAACTATTGTGAAAAAACACCCCGTAAGCCTTATCGCCTTTGAGTCCGTAATAAAATGGAATCGTGCGGTAGAGCGGATCTAATTCCTTGTGAAATCCGAAAGCATCGCTGTTCCAGTTTTGAAAATGCTTGCCGCGCAGATTCAAATCCCAGCTTTTGTCGCCCATAAGGCCGTAATAAACCTCCTCTTTAGGTGCTTCGAACTGAACACGCACCTGATCCGTACCTCCCAAAACAGTAGAACGAGAGAGAAACGGCGATTTTCAGCTAGTAGCACGTCACCCGTTGCCTTGTCGGAAAAGCGATACGGCAATCGGTCTTGTCGATGGTACAAACCGTTTGGTTGGTTTCCAATACCAATGCATCGGTTGTTTCCCGTGGGTGTATAACCTGAGCGATGAAGCCATCCACCAACGCATAACTAACACGGCTATCAAAAACACCCCTAGCAAAACGCACCCTCCACTGGTCGCCCTCGTAGCACTGAATCCACAATTGTAGGCTTCTCCGCTTGTATAAGAACCCCATTTTGCCCCTTGGTCTCCCATTTCACCAATGCACCGGTGGATGTTCTTGATACACTTCGGGGTAACGCTGGCTGGTTTCCGTTTGTTCATCGGGTATCCAAGTGGCAGCCGGGGCATAAGGTGGTAATGAACGTGACTTGGTTTTCATATAAATAGATTACTTTCAATAGAACGGTGTAAAAAAAGCAAAACTTCCTTACTTTCACGACCAAATTACAAACTAACTTCATAAAATATCCAATGGCTGAAACCGGACAAGCTCATACTTATGATGTACTCGCCGTTGGCGAACTGTTAGTAGATCTCATCAGTACGGATTACGTTGACACATTCGATGCTGATGCCCGCTTCCAACCCATCCCGGGGAAGCCCTGCCAATATGGGCAGCAACCTACATCGCCTAGGTTGTCGCGTAGCCTTGGCCGCCTCCGTAGGGCAGGACGACATGGGCACTATGCTTTTTCAGTATGTACAGCAGCTCGGCATGGATACGCAGTTGGTGCATCGTCACCCCATGCCCTCTACCCTTATTTTGGTAACAAAATCGAAAGCGGTCTCCAACTTTGAGCCTTATCGCTTGGCTGATGTACAAATCACCCCGGAACAATTGCCGGAAGCCATACTACAAAACGTGCGCATTTTTCATACCACTTGTTTCGCCCTCAGCCGCGAACCTGCCCGCAGCAGTATCCTCGCTGCCGCAGATAAGGTAGCCGATGCAGGTGGAGACATTAGTATTGATGTCAACTACGCCTCAAAAATATGGCCAGATCAACGCGAAGCACAGCAAATCGTCTGGGATTGGTGCAGCAAAGGGGCATTGGTCAAATGCAGCGAAGTGGACTGGGAGCGTCTCTATGGCTTTCCCTTAAACGACCCTATGGAAGCTGCTGACTTCTTCCACGGTCAGGGTGCGTCCATCGTTTGTATCACCCTAGGCGATAAAGGTTGCTACGTTAGCAATATGCGCGAACGCCACACCGTGCCTGCTCGCCCGGTGGTCGTACGCGATACCACAGGTGCCGGTGACGCTTTCTGGTCGGGATTCCTTTGTGCTTACTTGGATGGGCACGAACTGCTCCATTGTGCCTACGCAGGGCGCAAGATGGCCGAAGAGAAGTTGCAACGTTTGGGACCTTTGCCTCCTTCCGTTTCAAAAAATCTAATATATGGTGATTTTATTCATAAATCATAGTATATTTGTAAATTATTATGCGTAGTTTCTCCATCTAATCCTGTACTTCAAAAGTTTTTTTCGCGAATGAATGGTTATTGATTGCTCCTGTAGCAATCAGTGGCTGGTATTGTAATCCTGAAACTAAATCATTTTCCTATGAATGTTACTTTACGTTTTTTCCTTTTCGGTATCGCGTTATTGTTCTTCAATACCTTCGATGCCAATGCCCAAATTTTTGCTGGCTTGTCCGACCAAAACTATTGTATAGGCAGCAATGATACGGAGCAGTTTGGTGCTGTATTCATTGATTTTGGCGCATTTGCGCCCACCTCTTTACCGTAGAAACGCCTACTGTCACCCTGATGCTAAACACCCCTGCCGCCAGTGGATCGTCCTCTGTTATGCAAACAGTAGCTGGCGTGGATTACGAGTTAGTCGTAGGGAGAGAAGCGGGGGGCAATGTTTATACCCTTGCCTTATTTATTTCAGGTGATATCACCCTCGCGTTCAACGGTATGGATGTACAATTCAAAGCCACCAATGCTAGCACAACAGTGTTATCTCCAGTAGTAGAACTATTCGTCGAGGAATCCGTGGAAATCGTCATTGATGCGCCAATTACAATTTTTAATACGATCTGCCAAGGCGAAGATTTCACCATCACCATCTCCACCCCCTCCGGCTTTCCAGATACTTACCAATGGTTGTTAAATGGTGCTACCGTGGTGCAGAGCGGCAATGGCGCCGCCGACCTTTCGCTTACCAATGCCCAGCCCACCCAATCTGGTCTATATGAAATGGAAGCAACAACAGATGGGTGCCCGGATGTTCTATCCGACCCCATCATCCTAACAGTTGCGCCCAGTGCCACCGTTACCCCGGTGGATATGGCACCCAAACAACTGTTGGTCGGTCAAACAGGCACCTTCTCTGTTACCGCCAGCTTCATCGACGCTACTTCTACTTACACGTGGACGCTAGCAGGTATGGACTTCACCGTCAACACGGTTCCCGCTACGGTTACAGTAGGTAATACCGACTTGCAAATCAACAGCATTATCAATACCGGATTAAACGCTTCGACAACCAACTCTGTCATCTCCATTACCAACATCAGTGCTGCGGATGAAACTTATTCTGCCGATCTAAGTTTCACCACCACCAATAATTCTCTTTGCGTGGCTAACTTGGCTACTGTCATGTCCGGTACCACCTCCGTTTTCCCCGTAGAGTGGGATGCTTTTACCGCCCAATGGGATGCTACCCTACCGCAAGTCAACCTTCACTGGCAAACCGCTACGGAGACCAACAACCGCCGCTTTGTCATAGAGCGTTCATCCGATGGCCGCAGCTTCGCTCCAATTGGCGAAATAGCCGGCGCAGGTACCGTGCAGCAAACCCAAGCATACCGTTGGGTGGACAAAAATGCGCCTGCGGCAGCTACCCTTTACTACCGTATCTTGCAGGAGGATTTCGATGGTAGCCAGTCTTATTCCGAGGTTCGCTCCCTTCGCTCACAGGGCGAAAACGGATGGACACTTCACCCTATCCGCTTGATAGACAAGGTCGTGACACCGCAAATATCTGGCCTTTCGGCAGGCACACCTGTTTTCTATCGCATCATCGATGCACGCGGAGCATTGATGCTGCAAGGCACAACCACTGCTACGGGTAGCCTGCACAACTGGTCTTTTGATGCACCGGCCGTAGGTGGTATGTATTTCCTACAAGTGGTAGCAAAAGACACCCAGCAAAGCCTTCCTTTTCAGGTATATTAAATCGCATATTAGGGGCATCCAGCACCCTGCCTATGACATATCCTTCTGTAAAAGGTATGTAGCCCTTCGGCTTCGTACCTTTTTACCTAGCTTTGTAGGGTGCTGTCGGGTCGTCCGCTACATCCCTTGCCCCGCCTAAACGGCAGGGGCAAGGGATCCGCTCCCACCCCTATGCCGAAGGAATTTTATTACATTCATACTTCCGTTATGGATGAACATCCTTGTGTATTCGCTAAGTTACAAAGGTAAAATGTAAGTTTACGAAGCCTTTAAAAGAACAGTTGTGTTCACACATAACCTTTTTTATTTTAGCAAAAAATAACCTAGGTTAAAAAATATGGGTATCTTAGCCACTATAAGCAGGATAATGGCTTTTATATTGAACGAAAAACCACAAAAGGGCTATGCTGGGGGCTATCGCCGGGGATATTATTGGGTCAGTTTTTGAACGACATCCACACAAGGATACGCAATTCCCACTGTTCTGTCCGCACAGCCGATTTACAGATGATACCGTTCTCACTATCGCCATCGCCGATGCGCTGCTGAACCATTTACCATTTGAAGATACAATACGTAAATATGCACTAGCTTATCCAACTGCTGGGTATGGTAGTTTTTTCAAAAAATGGGCAGCAGGCATATTGAATGAGCCATACCAAAGCTGGGGCAATGGTTCGGCCATGCGGGTCAGTCCTGCAGGTTTTGCCTTCGACGAAATGGACGATGTGCTGGACGTAGCCAAGCAAACCGCTTTGCCCACGCATGGTCATCCCGAGGGTATTAAAGGAGCACAAGCCGTAGCGGCTGCCATCTTTCTGGCCCGTAACGGCTTCGGAAAACCCGTCATCAAAGATCAGATTGAACGCACTTTCGGGTATGATCTAAGTACGCCCCTGAATGTTATACGACCCAGCTATCAATTCGACGTAAGCTGCCAAGGTTCCGTACCTCAATCAATTTGCTCCTTCTTGGAAAGCGACAATTGGGAATCAGCCGTGCGCAATGCCGTATCTCTTGGTGGCGATGCAGATACCATGGCTTGCATCGCAGGAGGCATTGCCGAAGCTTACTATGGTGGTGTTCCTGTTGAGGTAGAACTAGAGGTAATGAAAAGAATTCCCGATGACTTCAAAGCCATCATCAGCCAGTTTTACACCCGCTTTCCTTGGCAAGATTAACTATTTTTGACGGTTAGCTGCCTAATCCACAATAAGTACTTTTTTTTGTGATGATTTCTCTGTTTTTTGCAAACCGTATTCATACCAATATTTGAATTATGCGAATTAACTACACGTTCCTGTTGTTGATTATCTTAGGCGTCCCTGTTTACCTTTTTGGTCAATTGGAAGTAACCAATACGCCTCCTATCACACCTGAAAACCTAATATCCAATGTATTCCTAGGAGATGGGGTAGAAGTCATCAGTATTGATTTCGACGGCGACCCAATGTCCGTAGGTTACTTTAGCCAAGGGCTTAACACCATCGGTATGGAAAGGGGATTGTAATGACTACGGGGCGAGCGGTGGCGTCTCCCGGGTTTGTAGGGGTAAACTCTCCGGGTAGTGCTCAATCGAGTGTTAACACAAATAGCACCTTCAACGATATAGATTTAGCCAACATTGCGGATAATGGTATCAATGATGTGATTCGCTACACAATACAGTTCATACCCACCAACGATACACTTCGGTTCACCTACGCCTTCGCTTCCGAGGAGGTATCCAGAGTTCGTTTGCAGCGAGTATAATGATGTGTTCGGCTTCTTTATTAGTACCTCGGCATTTACATGCCCTACCAGAATGGTGCACAAAATATTGCCCTCATACCTGGCTCTAATCGCCCCGTTACCATCAACAATGTAAACCCGGGGGTAGTGGGTGCTTCCGGCACTTTAGCCAACTGCGTGGGTAACAACGGTTCATTGGCCTTTAGCCAGTTTTACAACAACAATAACGGTAGCAATATGCTTCCAATATTTGATGGATTCACGGATGTGTTCGTGGCAGAAGCCGTTGTTCAACCTTGCCAACTTTATACCATCAAGTTGGTCATAGCCGATGTCCAAGATGGCATCTTTGATTCGGGGGTATTCTTGGAAGCCAAGAGTTTTGGCACTGGCTCCTTAGACGTGGAAATCAATGGATTGGCTATTGACGGCGGTTTAGCGGAAGGTTGCACCGAAGGGGAAATAGTATTTAGCCTCCCTAACCCAGCGGAAGCAGACTACGAT
Source organism: Saprospiraceae bacterium (assembly GCA_041392765.1). Taxonomy (GTDB): domain Bacteria; phylum Bacteroidota; class Bacteroidia; order Chitinophagales; family Saprospiraceae; genus Lewinella. The sequence continues at coordinate 39,376 of JAWKLL010000020.1, read as the reverse complement.
GTACAGTTTTCTGTAGGAGGAACAGCTACGGAAGGGGTTGATTATCCCGACCTACCTGATAATATCATCATATCCGCGGGCGACAGCGTGGTACGCATTCCCATTACCGCTTATGAAGACTTCCTCACAGAGGGAGACGAGACCATTCTATTTAGTATTCAACGCGACCCTTGCAATCGGGATACCTTCACTGTTGTCATTAAAGACAATCGACTGCTTAAACCCGACGCTGGCCCCGACTTAACGACTTGCCCCACTGATGAAACTCAACTAGACGTGACGCTTCCCGTTCCCTTACCCGATCCTCCAACCTTCATCAACAACACCCCACTTGCTTTGCCGTTGACAAATGTGGCCTACCGCTCGGAAATTGACGTTTTTGGCGTATTACCCACCGAATTAACGGCGGATGCTATCAAGATGGTCTGTATCGACAGTCTGTACCACCCCTGGATTGACGACCTCGATATTTTCCTCGTTGGCCCCAATGGGCAGTTTATAGAACTCACCACCGACAATGGTGCCGAGGGTGGCAACGGCCTTGGCCCTGACTATTACCTGAATACCTGCTTTGTACCAACCGCTACTACCCGTATCAATGCACCAGGGCCTTTTGCGCCGGGGTCTGCCGTGCCGTTTACTGGGCAATGGCTACCCGAAGGTAATTTCTCCGACCTGTGGGACGGCACCTACAATACCAACGGCACTTGGTAACTAGTCATTACAGATGATACCAATGGCTTGACGGGCACCCTCTTTTCCTGGAGGATTTGCTTCAACCCCGTTTATCAAATTGATTACGAATGGACACCTGCAACAGGGCTAAGCTGTAGCGATTGCCCCAACCCTATTGCCTCACCAGACATGACTACTACCTACGTTGTTACCGCGTTGGATTCCTATGGGTGTACTTTGAGTGATACGATCACTATTAATGTGCTGCCTGCATTAGATATGTCGCCCCTTAGCTGTGGTATCACCACAACGAGCAGTGTACAAGTAACGTGGGATGCCGTAGCAGGTGCTACTGGAGGCTATGAAGTGAGTGTAAACGGCGGCCCTTGGATGCCTCCATCCGAGGCCTTAGCGCATACTGTAACGGGGTTGGGCTTGGAGGAAACTGTCACCATAGAGGTGCGACCTCTTGCGACCTGCCCTGGTTTTCAGCTAGCATTAACTGTACTTCGTTGAATTGTACCCCCCCAACGGCCTTGGCCACTCCAGTGGGCACTTCTTGTTTCTCTGGTAGCGACGGTAGTGTTGAGATACAAGTTACAACTGGCACCAGCCATTTACCATAGAACTGGGTACTGAAAACAATCCCGCAGGCATCTTCAACAACTTGACAGCAGGAGATTATATCGCTACCGTTACCGATGCAGATGGTTGCCCGTTAAGCTTGCCTTTTATCATCACGCAACCTCCATTGCCTGACCTACAGCCTGTTATTACACAAGCTATTTCCTGTAATGGCAGCCAAGATGGCATCGTTACCATCGAAATCAGCAATGGTAACGGCCGTACCTATTCGACTGGAACGGGCTTTCTTCCGATTCTTTACTCACCAATATTGGCGTTGGCACTTATACCGCTAACCTGACAGACGCTGGCAACTGCCCCTTCAGTGTAGAAGTGGCCATTACGGAACCAGAAGCTCTTACATTAGCCATGTTCCAAGATTCCGTCAACTGCTTTGGATCAGCAACTGGGCTGGCATGGGTAGCACCCACGGGTGGCACAGGCAGCTACCAATACGCTTGGGACAATGGCAGCACCACCGACACCTTGTTCACCGCAGCGGCGGGGATACATACCGTAGTAGTCACCGATGCCAACAATTGCACGGCGATGGAGAGCATCGATGTGTTGGAACCGACCGCATTACAAGTAGATGCGACCGCACAAGATGCCGCCTGTTTTGGCACTTCCACAGGCGAACTCATGATTACTGCACAAGGTGGCACGGGAACGATTACTTATGAATGGAGCAACAGTAGCGGCATCGTCGTAGGAACAGCCGCAGACCTCAATGGCCTTCCTGCGGACGACTATTCCGTGGTGGCCACAGATAACAACGGGTGCACCGCTACGGGTACTGCTCAAATTGGACAGCCGCCCCTATTGGATATTACCAACCTGCAAACCAACAATCCGCTCTGCCAAGGGGCTATGGACGGAACCGCTCAAATTGCTATTACAGGAGGTGTCATGCCCTACGTCATCCAGTGGGACGGGGCATTGGGCAACGAGCAGACAACTGGATTAGCGGCGGGTATGCACAATGTATTGGTGACGGATGCCAACCAATGTACCTTTTCATTAGACTTTCAACTGACAGCCCCCCAATCGGTAGGGGTATCCCTCAGCATGACTTCCGTCAGTTGCTTTGGGTTCTCGGACGGCAGTGCTTTGGCATCACCTGAGGGTGGCACCCCTCCCTACTCTTTTACGTGGAGCAATGGCAGCAGCAGCCCTACGGCAAGTGGCCTGCCTGCGGGAATTGCAAGCGTTACGATAACCGATGAAAATGGCTGCCAAGTAGAAAATAGTATCACCGTAGAAAGCCCGGCAACATTGACATTAGCACTAACTGGTATAGATCCTTCCTGCTTCGGTGGCGGAAATGGCACCATCAATGCAGAAGTAACAGGTGGCACCCCCGACTATACCTTTCTTTGGAGTAATGGGCAAACGACTCCTTTTACCTTGGTTGGCCTTACAGCACAAACCTATGAGCTTACCGTAACGGATGCCAACGATTGCGAAATGGCGAGTGCGTTTATATTAGAAGAACCAACCGTCCTTACGGCTACTACCCAAACCACTGAACAAGCCTGTACTGGGCCACCCAATGGACAAGCAACCGCCCTTCCATCCGGCGGCACCATGCCTTATAGCTTTGAATGGGAAGACGGGCAAACAGGCATAACAGCCAATGGCCTGACCGCTGGCAACTACGGACTAACGGTGACGGATGCCCAAGGGTGTACCTTCAATACCTCAGCTACAGTGGCATTAGCCTCGAATGTTTCGATTGACGACTGGCAAGTGACCGATGCTTCTTGCTTTGGTTTTAGCAATGGCAGTGTTCAGGTGTCATTGTCTGGTGGCACGATGCCTTATAGTTGGAATGCCCCACTCAACGGATTGTCGGCTGGCAATTACAGCTTCACGGTGACGGATGCTAATAATTGTACCGATGTTTTGGAAATCACCATCCAGCAACCTACCGCAGTTGCAGCCACTGCCGATATTACCAATGTGGTTTGCGCCGGAGAGACTACCGGTGCCATTGGTTTGACAGTGTCGGGGGGTGTCCAGCCATATATATATTTATGGAATACAGGCAGTAGCAACAACACCTTATCGTCCTTAGGCGCAGGTGCTTACGCCTATACCGTGACGGATGCCCAAGGATGTGTTTTGACACAATCGGCTACCGTTGAGCAAGCGTCTACCCTTCGAGTCACTTCGGAACAAGAAGATATTCTTTGCAATAGTGCCGCCACGGGGCACATCACGCCCCAAGTCTCAGGTGGGCAACCTCCTTATACTTTCGCTTGGAGTAATGGCAGCGATAGTGCCGTATTGGCGGGTATTCCCGCAGGGGATTACAGCCTCACCGTGACGGATGACTATGGTTGTCAGGTTTTTCAGCAATACAACATTACTCAACCCGATGTACTGATAGCGGATCTTTTAGTGACAGATGTAAATTGCCACGGTGGCCGAGATGGCCTTATCCGCGTGCAGGCGCAAGGAGGCACCCCACCCTACCGATACCGCCATTTGGGTACGGACTACCAATCCAACCCGGCTTTCCTTGGGTTAGAAGCAGGTGATTACTTCTTATATGTCCAGGATGCCAACGGCTGTATTTATCCACAAAACCCAGTGGAGGTGGTAGAACCAGCGGAAATCACCATTGACCTTGGCGGCAACCGCTCCCTTGCTTTTGGCGATAGCATACGGATCATCCCCGCTATTACAGGTGATTACGACATTGTGCAATACATCTGGACACCCTTCGACAGCACTTGGATGTCTTGCACCGATTGCATACCGCTTGAAGTGAAACCCGAAAACCAACGCGACCTTTTCTTGGAAGTTGTGGATGAAAATGGCTGTACGGCCAAGGCATGGATACAGCTTCGGGTAACGAAGGATTTTCCGGTTTATGTTCCTTCTGGGTTTACCCCCAACGGAGATGCGGTGAACAGCCGATTGTTGGTGCACGGCCTACCGGGTATAGAGGTGCTACACTTTCGGGTATGGGATCGATGGGGGGAACTGCTGTATGAAGAGGGAAGATTCCCCGTCAATGCCCCTGACCACGGATGGGATGGCCGTTTCCGCGAGCAGCCTATGAACTCAGGTGTTTATATCTGGCAAGTAGAAGCACTATTCCCCGATGGGAAAACAACCGTACTGAAAGGGCAAGTTATGTTGATACGTTGATTAGAAGTTGCACTTTTGCATACCAATAGTGACTTAGTACTGTCGGTGATAGTAACGAACGACTTGTTAGCCAAAGCGTAAATAAGCATTGAAGACTATCTTCTTTTTGCAATTTACCTTTCTTTTATCCAATTTATATTGGCTTATCCCTATCTTTGCAGCCCGAAAACAAACTGTACCTAACCATGACCAGCAACGGAATCATTGAGAAAAAAGCGAGGGAAGACCGCTTCCAGTTTCACGACCATTACTTGGTAGAGGACTTATTAGACGACGACCACCGCATGGCGCGGGCCGCCGTACGCGACTGGGTAAAACAGGAAGTATCGCCTATTATTGAGGAGTATGCAGAGCGCAACGAATGCCCCACCCACCTGTTCAAAGGATTGGCGGAGGTTGGCGCGTTTGGCCCCAGCTTGCCAGCTGAGTATGGCGGTGGCGGCATGGACGAGATCGCTTATGGCATCATTATGCAAGAACTGGAACGAGGCGACTCGGGTATCCGTTCTATGGCCTCTGTACAGGGGTCATTGGTGATGTTTCCTATTTACAAATTCGGTTCAGAAGAGCAGCGACGCAAGTACTTGCCAAAGTTGGGAAGTGGAGAGTTCGTAGGTTGTTTTGGCCTTACAGAACCTGACCACGGCTCCAACCCTTCGGGTATGGTGACGAATATCAAGGACGATGGGGATGCGTACATCCTGAATGGTGCCAAGATGTGGATTACCAATTCTCCGGTAGCAGACGTTGCCGTAGTATGGGCCAAGGACGAAGAAGGCATCATCCGTGGTCTGATTGTGGAAAAAGATATGAAAGGATTCAGCGCGCCTAAGATTCATGGCAAATGGTCATTGCGCGCCAGCATTACCGGCGAATTAGCATTGAGGATGTGCGCGTACCTAAAGCCAATGTGTTGCCCAATGTACAAGGGTTGGGTATACCGCTGTCGTGCCTCAACAAAGCTCGATATGGTATAGCGTGGGTGCCGTTGGTGCGCATTAGATTGCTACGATTCTGCCCTTCGATACAGCTTGGAACGCGAGCAGTTTGGCCGCCCCATTGGTGGTTTCCAACTGACGCAGAAGAAGCTAGCTGAAATGATTACCGAGATTACCAAGGCGCAATTGTTGTCTTGGCGGCTTGGCACTTTGGCCAACAAAGGACAAGCCACAGCGGCTCAAATCAGTATGGCCAAGCGCAATAATGTAGCTATGGCCTTGAAATAGCCCGCGAAGCACGCCAAATCCATGGGGGCATGGGTATCACCAGCGAGTACCCGATTGCGCCACATGATGAATTTGGAAAGCGTTGTCACTTACGAAGGCACCCATGACATTCACCTTCTCATTACAGGCATGGAGGTAACGGGCTTAAACGTTTTTAAATAGTAACTACTTAGGTAGACCAATTTCGCCAAGCTCTTTTTCCACCTGACGGTGCTATTCTCGTCGCCATGTCGGCTCAGCACGATGACTCCTCAAATGAGCTTTGTCAGTCGAAAAATCTTCTTTTTTAGCTCGAAAGCGCACTACCTAAGTAGTTACTTAAATAAACGCAAGTAGTCAAGTCATATAAAAAGCGAACGCCGCTTCGGAAGGTATTAGCCTTTTCGAAGTGGCGTTTCTTGTTGTGATGGTCTTAAGGGACGGGAAAAATAAACTTACCGTAGTTATCGGACAACTTCAAGTTGATAACTAAAGACTATTTCCGTCAAATTGCTAAGTCAAACGAGTATTGGTAAAGCGAAGTGAGAAAATTTAAGGGTAAAAGCAAAATTACTTTAAGTCATAAAAGCTCAATAACAGGTGTTTACAAAAACAAACGTTCAAAAGGAAAGTTTTTTTCACAATTGACCACTAAAAATGAAAGAATCTTTCACCAATTGCGTAACAAGATATGACAGGCTCATTCAAAGCCATTTACAAACTAAAATATTGAACCATGTTACGCTTATTGTCCCAAAGAATGGTACGCATGTTAGCCATTGTATTGCTTACCATGTTTATGTTACAATGTGAAACTGAAGCAACTGGCAACGAGGAAGTCACTCCTGTAGTATAGGTAAACACATCTAACGATGGCTCTTGCTCCTGCTTGTTGTCTATGCCTACAGAGGAACTATCAACAGTAGAGGCTGATGTCTTGCAATTTATGCGAGAAGAAGAGAAATTGGCACATGATGTATATGTGAATTTGTATGAACGCTGGGGTGTTCAGATATTCACCAATATTGCCCAATCTGAACAGCGCCATACGGATGCAATCAAGTGTCTATTAGACAAATACGGCTTAGCAGACCCTGCTGAAGAATTAGCTGAAGGAGTATTTTCCAACCCTGATCTGGGGGCTTTATATCTCCAGTTAGTAGCATTAGGGAATCAGTCTCTAGCAGATGCTTATCAGGTGGGTGCCACTATTGAAGACCTGGATATTAAAGACCTCCAAGACTTGGCAGCTACCGTTGACAATCAGGATATTATTGCTGTTTTTGCAGCATTGGAACGCGGATCTCGCAACCACTTGCGTGCATTTACCAAACAGATTTTAGCCGCTGGTAGCACTTATACTCCATTGTATATTTCTACAGTAGATTACGAAGTCATCATCGCCTCTCCCACCGAACGAGGAGGGGGCTTGTGTAGCACTTCCAACGGGCAGAATACTTCTGGCAACGGAAATTGCCAAGGAAATGGTGTACGACCTGTGATGGTGGCCAGCATGGTAATGGCAACGGAGGTGGCAATGGTAATAGAGGTGGACACTAAGAAACCAAACACAAAATAAGTTATTTGGGGTTCTGCAAAGTTTGCTAAAGGTTGGCGAAATTTTGCAGAACCTTAAAAAATAAGTTTACTTTTGTCAAACTGCAACGTATGCTCATAGCAAAACATTTATGCGATGAACTTGACGACTACACCATTTTGCTGAAGTCCCTTCAGGAAGTAGATTATTTCTCCTGTCTTTACGAACGCTAGTGAAGATCGATTATTAAGATATATACACTGTATTGTAGTTGTATCAGAGTCGAAGCCGAAGATATACTACAAGACGCATTCATAAGAATTTGGAAAATTTGAATGCCTACAACCCTGACATGTCATTCTCCGGCTGGGCGTATCGAATTGTGCACAATGTTGCTATATCAGCTTGGCGGAAATCCGTTTCATTTGGTAAAACCGTACGGTAGTAGAACCTGATAAGCGTATGGCTACAAATAGCTGACGAACATGTCTGGTCATCTGAATCAGAAGAAGATGACCTCTTCCCCGTGGGAAGTAGGGAACTACTGAACCATTTGCCACTCAAATATAAAGAAGTCTTAGTGCTAAAATATTTTGAGCAAATGAGTTATGATGAAATATCTGATGTACTTCACATTCCGGAAGGCACGGTGGCTACCCGTTTGAATAGGGCAAAAAAAGCACTTGCGAATTTGATAAACACGCAAAAAAAGCAAATATGAAACGTTCTGAACGATTACTAAATACCATACAGAGCAAAGGCATCACGCCCCATCCCCGTTTCCTGTTTATCATTAGCAGAGGGCTATTATGGACGGGTTTCATCCTTTCTTTAGTACTAGGTGCTTTAGCGTTTTCTATTGTTTTATTTTCCATTCAACAGGTTGATTTTAGCCTCATCCAACACCTGCAACACTCAACATTAGAGCTATTTTTAGGCTTATTACCCTTTTTTTGGCTTGGGTTGCTTGTGTTTTTCCTGTTAATGGCTATGTACGCACTCCGACATTCGCCACGTGGGTATAAAATAGATTTATTACAGTTGGCCAGTTATAGTACTGCAATGAGTATGGTGCTAGGCACGCTATTTTTTTTGGCTGGAGGTGCAGGTAGGTTGGAGAATGCTTTTGCCATTCATGTAGAGCAGTATGAAAGTTTGCAAGAAAAGAAAATAAAAGTTTGGAGTATGCCATCATCAGGATACTTAGCTGGCGAGATAGTCCATTTATCTGACTCCTTCATCATCATAATTGATTTTGAGGATAAACAATGGGATATATCCTACGCCAATGCGTCGATACCTCCTGTGGTTACATTAGATTCTGGTGAAAAAATTAAACTTATTGGAAAGCAAACAGGAAGCCATACATTTGAGGCAGAGACAATCCGACCTTGGGGGGGAGAAAGGTTTAGAAAAGATTCAAAATAACATATCCTCCCATTAAGTTCATTTGTCAACCGAAATGCTCGCCGCACGTGTAGCAATCAGCCATTGTGCCAATAAGTAGGTCACCATGATCCATTGCCGGGCATAAGGTATAGTGCTATGGAATTTGTTCCAAGCAATCAAGGAATCGGAAAGGACGAACAACAGCACCCCCGCCATCAACCCTTGAAAAATTGCATTTTGCACTAACCCTTTCAGATTGAGCGCCGATAAAGCCATCCATACGATAGCAATAGCATAAACGGCCACAGGTAGGCGCATATCAACGGGAATACTCACCCATAGCGTAGTAAGCATCCACAACAGGTAGCCTACAAAAGGTAAGACCCACCAGGGTTGGGTATTCAGTAATCCCTTTGCTCCAGATGCCAAGCGACGGAATGCCGCCGCATAGGACAGTTGTGCAATGAGGAAACTGCCTAACCCCAATAGAAAGAATACGGGTAGCCGAGGCCATGTTCCACAAACATCAATAGTGTATCCCCACCCGTAGAGAAAATCAGGCCTGCCAACATCCATCGGTCGAATGGCGTGCGCAACCTAGTCTGCATTGAAAACCATACGGCTAATATAGGTATTAACAATGGTTTGGACAACATCAGTAGCGACTCCTGCTCCTGCCACTCTGCCCACAGATAAATAATACTCAGCAAAAGATATACCCCAAAGCCAGATGGTTCGGTTCATAGTTGGTAAGATTTCTTCAAAGGACGGAAAAAAATTGAACAGTTGATTGCTGTCATAAAAAACAAAGTCCAAGTAAAAATGCCTCTCACACCTCATTTACCACCCACTCCTCCACCGCTTTTTTGGCTTTGGAGAAGTTCACGCCTACGGCTATCTTTTCTTTAGGTGAATCGGCGTAAGGCGCGAAGTAGCCTTTGTCATATATCTGCTGGAGCGCGGTGCTGGCGGGTTTGTCTAATTTGAACTCAAAGACATAGATGTGGTCGGCAGTTTCTACTAATGCATCGCAGCGACCGTTGGCGGTATGTACTTCGGATTTGACATAGACCCCCAGCAGGCTGAATGTGAGGTGAATGAGCGCGTGATAAAAGTGCTCATTTTCTTTTTGCCAATGCTCGGCTGGGATGCCTGAGAAAGTGGCGTTGATAATGGTGATGACGGTGTCTAAGTCTTTGCGGCGCAAGGCGCGCACAATATTGGCCACGCGGGGTACGGAGCCATCAATAGGATCATAAGAATAGGCATCCAAAAGCAATTCTTCCATAGAAAAACGTACTTCTTTATTTGGATAACCTAAGTTGTAAAGCAAAAACTCGGGATCATAACCTTTTATGGTGAGGTAACCCGTTTGGAACAGTACGGTAGTAGGATTGAGCTTGGCGATATCGAAGTTCATCATGTCCTTGGAAGTTCCTTCCGTATCAGTCACGTTGAAAAAGCCTTTGCGTTGCATCTCCTTTATGAGAAAAGTGGGTGTGCCAGTCTGATGCCAAAAATTCCTATACTGCCCACTATCCATAAAGTTGAGCAGCGAGAAGGGATTATAGACTTTGTCTCCGCCCCAGGAGTAGCCGTTGTACCATTCTTTGACAATTGCCTTATTATGCGAAGCGAGCGGCTCTGTGAAATTCTCCTCTAACTCGTTTTGCGTGATACCAGTCAACGTGAAGGCAAGTGGGTGTAATGTCAAGTCTTTTAAGTTATTCAAATCTGAAAAAATACTCACCTTACTGAAAGCAGACACTCCTGTGATGAAGGTTTTTTCTAATAGCGCATCGCTGTCTTTGAGGATGGAGTAGAAGTTCTTAAGTACATCACGGTTGGCTTCGGCTTGCGGAATATCTTCTAAGAAATCGATAATGGGTTTGTCGTATTCGTCGATCAATAGTACGACCTTTTGGCCATGCTTTTGACTTACGTATTCGAGCAGTTGCTTGAACTTTTGGCTGTAATCGGTAGCTTCTAATACTACCCCAAGCCGAGCCGCTTCCGAGTCTAGCATATTGTGAATGCCCGGTACTAGCCCCATGCTTTTAATACCTTGACTGGCGAACTTCAACCAAATCACGGGTCGTATATTCGCCTCCCAATTCCATTGGTCATATATCCAAAGCCCCTCGAATAGCTCCTTAGCACCGCAGTACAGTTCGTTCATCGTTGACAACAGCAGCGACTTTCCAAACCGACGTGGGCGCGAGAGGAAAAAATACTTACCACTGTCCAGCACGCGGTGAATATGCGGTGTCTTGTCCACATACACATACCCGCCTGTGCGGATTTCGCGAAAGTTCTGTATGCCGATGGGGTATTTCATGGTAGCAAATGTAAGTATTTATTCTCAAAAAACAGTAGGGTCGGCATGCCAAGTGTGCATAACAAAGCACCAAAATGCATAGCTAAGGCAAAGTTGAAAATTAAGTATATATTTGTAGGAAGATAATTGCGCTAAGGGGCTGGAGGGGGTAACTCCCGACCATCGGGAGGGACGAGCGCAGCGAAGCCCGGAAGCACCTGACCCCGCCCATTCTGTTGGATGGAACAGCAACGGATATTGCGGGGAAGCGCCCTAATCAGTCACTATAAGATATGTTAGCATCTCATTTGGACGAAAACCTCATCGAAGCTGGCTGTGATGAAGCGGGGCGCGGATGTTTAGCTGGGCCAGTTTTTGCAGCAGCAGTGGTAGTGCCCAAGGGGTTTCACCATCCACTGCTCAATGATTCAAAGCAACTTACGGAGTCTCGGCGACAGGAATTGCGGCCTATCATCGAATCCGAGGCAGTGGCTTGGGCGGTGGCTTGGTTGTCGCCTGCCGAAATTGACCAATATAATATATTGCGTGCTTCCTTCATGGCTATGCACCGTGCATTGGATCAACTCGCGCTGCGGCCTCAACAGTTGCTTATTGACGGCAATCGGTTTGTTCCCTACCAGGAAATTCCTCATCACACCATCGTAAAAGGAGATGGCAAATTTGCGGCCATAGCTGCCGCGAGTGTGTTGGCAAAAACCTGGCGTGACGAATATATGCAGGAACTACACCTAGCCTTTCCGCACTACCAATGGCAACAAAACAAGGGGTACCCCTCGGCGGCACATCGGCAGGCTATTGCCCAATACGGGCCTTGCGTCCATCATCGGCGAACATTTCGCTTGCTTCCAGATGCGGTGCAGGGGCGGTTGTTTTAAATATAATCACTCATTCGGCTTCAATCCGGCGCGTTCTAACCATTCGGGGCGCACAAATTCTTTAATATTTTCGAAGGCAACAAACAACTCAATCTCACCAGCGGCATAAGGAGCTACCTCGTAGGGGGCATAAACGAAGAAGACCCCTTTTTCTGTGAAGCCATAGTTATTATTAGGCTGGATACCGTCTTCAAAAAGCACCGTGGAAAGCGGCGATAAATCGGGTAGGTTAAATTTAAGTCGCACCGCCCGCACCAATGCAGCAGTCACGGCTTTTTCAAAGCCTGGCTTTAGCACGTCTTTGAGGCGCAGACGGCGTTGACGCACCAAATCGTAACTGTAAACACGCGTTGCATACATACCGTGCGCCCCTCCTGTGTAATAGTAGTCCGTAAAGCCCAGCGTAATGAGGTTCAGGCTGTTGTAATAGACTTGTGTACTGGTGCTATACGTGTAGTTGGCACTAAGAAAAACGTCCGAATTGGTAGCGGTAGAATCCAGCAGCCCTTGTTGACGCATAAAGTGCATATTGTCCATAAAATCGGCATAGCGGAGGGCATTATCGGCTGCCAACAAAGCATTTTTGTTTTCTGGCAAGGAGCGCAAGGTAGTATCTAAGAGGTTTTCCCAAATTGCTTTTTGCAAAAAACGCAGTGATTCCTCTTTCAGGCTATCGTTTGGCAAGGGTTCTACCCATTCTAGGCTGTAAAACAACTGTGGGGAAACTGCCCAATCGGCAAAAGCTTTTAGAGAATCTTCGTGGTGACGCAAATGCAGTGTTACGATGCCGCTATCTTGGTGGTGTAGGTTGAATGGGTGTATGTCTTTTCCGTTGCCGTTGTACCATTTACCCTGAAAATGACGACCGTTTTCCCATTTGCCTTCAAAGCGGTGTGCTTCGCCTTCCCATGCGCCTTGTTCGGTGAGTATCAGTTGTCCGTTCGCTTCCAAAAAACCATATACGGCAATGGGGCCGCCATAAGGCACATAGTAGTAGAATCCCTTGAACACGCGCTCCTCTGTACCTAAAGGCATGCGTTCTTCTTGAATATCCATGACGACCTCTGTATCCCCCAAGCGACCACTTAGGTGGTAAATGGCAGGTATCTGCGCTGTATCGACATCCGCTGTTTTTTGGTTGCTTGTGCCCGCTTCTTTCGCATCGTTTGTGCAGGTAGCCAATACGGCCACACCTATCCAAAAAGCCCCGGTTTTCAGTATCTTAATCCCATTCTTTACCCGCTGATTCAATGACTCACACCTCATCCTTTCAATTTTTCCGCAAAAATAGACAACTATCAGGTTGTGAGGAGTGATGTTCCTCCAAAAAAACAGGACGGTGATTATTTATTAGAGAATAGAAAGCTTTAGAGGCACACTTTTCACATTTCTTCTAGTGAATAAGCTATGTAGTTGTCTAAAAACTGTAACTTGTGAGCCTTTTTAAAAAAAATACAATGCAAAACAACGACCCCAACCACCCCAAATACCACCACATGAAACAATGGAGTCACCAAATCAAAGGGGAAGACTCCTGGACGATGTTCAAAGTGATTTCCGAGTTCGTGCAAGGTTTTGAAACGTTGAATCTGATAGGTCCTTGCGTCAGTATCTTTGGTTCTGCCCGCATCAAACCCGAGCATCCATACTACCAACTGGCAGTAAACATTGCTCAGCACCTCACGGACGAAGGCTATGGCATCATCACTGGAGGCGGCCCGGGTATTATGGAAGCAGGTAATAAAGGAGCCTACCTAAATGAAGGCAAATCGGTGGGTTTGAACATACACCTGCCTTTTGAACAGGGGGCCAACCCGTATGTGGATCACGATAAGAATATCAATTTCCGCTATTTTTTCATCCGCAAGGTTATGTTTGTCAAGTTCGCGCAAGCGTTCGTAGCATTGCCGGGCGGCTTTGGTACCTTGGATGAATTGTTTGAAGTAGTTACGCTTACGCAAACGGGTAAAATCACACCTGTACCTATCATTTTGGTTGGCACGGATTTTTGGAAAGGGTTGATGGACTGGGTGAAAAACACGATGCTGGAAAAAGAGCACACCATCAGTGCCAAAGATTTGGATTTGCTGCCTATTGTGGATACACCAGAGCAGGTTAGCCAGATTATCAACGAGTTCTACGAGGCGAAAGCACGGGAACTTTCTCCAAACTTTGAATTGTAATATATGACTGCCGACCTCCAACTGATTGGTCCCTTCGCCCAGTTATTACCCTTAACCAACTTACCCGAAAGAGGTGCCATACGAGACGAAGCATTGACGGTCTTGCCAGCGGGCGGGCTATTGGTACAAAATGGAAACATTGTGGCCGTCAATGATTGGGAAACCTTGCGCCAAACGTACCCTCAAGCCATACATCACCCCCTTGATGGAACGTGGGTGGCTTTGCCTGCATTCGTAGATGCGCATACGCACATCTGTTTTGCTGGAAGCCGTGCTATGGACTTCGCGGCCCGAAACGCGGGTGTTTCCTATCTTGATATTGCCCGTGCAGGCGGCGGGATATGGAGTACCGTTCAGCATACGAGGGCTGCTACACAAGAAGAGTTGGCTACTTTGATGCTTCAACGACTCAATACCCTACTTCAACAAGGTGTAACTACCGTAGAAGTAAAAAGTGGTTATGGGTTATCGGTTGAAGAAGAACTGAAAATGCTTCGCGCCATACGAGATGCAGCCGCCAAACACTCAGTGGATGTAGTCCCTACCTGTTTGGCAGCCCACATGACACCCAAAGATTTTCAAGGAGATGCAACCGACTGGCTGCATACGATTTTGCGGAAAATCGTACCCTCTGTGGAATCGGAGCACCTATGCCAACGATTCGATATTTTTATTGAACAAAGTGCCTTCCAACCTGCACAAGCCACCCCTTTTTTGCAAGCACTGAAAGCCAAGGGTTTTCCCTAACGGTTCACGGAGACCAGTTTACCACTGGCGGCAGCAAGGTGGCCGTGGAATGTGGCGCACTGAGCGTGGATCACTTAGAAGCATCAGGGCAGGAAGAAGTGGCATTATTGGCCAGCAGCAACACCATTCCCGTAGCCTTGCCGGAGCCACCATTGGATTAGGGTGTCCATGGACACCCGCTCGTGCGCTGCTTGACGCAGGTTGTGCCTTAGCCATTGCTAGCGACTGGAACCGGCAGTGCTCCGCAGGGCAACTTGTTGCTACAAGCCTCCCTGCTGGCCACCTTCCAAAAACTAACGACCGCTGAGGTATTTGCAGGCATAACCCAACGGGCTGCCCGCGCATTGGAACTCCACGACAGAGGAGCTTTACTCCCGGGTTATTGGCCGATATAGTAGCTTTTCCCACCGCTGATTTCCGCGAAATACTCTATGCACAAGGCAGTATGTCTCCGGTAGCTGTCTGGAAAAAGGGGTTTTACAATAATACTTTGTAACGTTCAAAAGCGGCCTGTGTCAATGTTTCCCGGTCATCGGGGTGTGCGATATTGATAAGTGCCTTGGCACGCTGACGCAAGTTCTTACCATACAAATAGGCAACACCATACTCCGTCACAATATAGTGAACGTGCGCACGGGTACTTACCACACCGGCACCGGGTTTGAGGAAAGGCACAATGCGGCTCACTCCTTTATGGGTGCGTGAACTGAGGGCGATGATAGGCTTGCCACCTTCGCTAAGTGCCGCTCCACGGATAAAGTCCATTTGGCCACCCACCCCTGAAAACTGGTAGGTACCAATAGAGTCGGCGCACACCTGACCCGTAATGTCCACTTCCACCGCGCTGTTGATAGCTACCACCTTGGGATTTCTGCGAATCACATCGGGTGCATTCACGTAGCCAATATCGAGGAAAGCGAACCCGGGGTTGTCATCCACATAATCGTAGAGTTCCCGAGAACCGATAGCAAAACCCGCCACAGTTTTATTGGGGTGGATGGCTTTGTATTTGTTGTTGACAATATCTTTTTTGAACAAAGGAATCAAACCATCGGAAAACATTTCCGTATGGACACCTAAGTCCTTGTGATTGTGCAAGCTGGACAATACCGCATCAGGAATAGCACCGATACCCATTTGGAGGGTGCTGCGGTCATCAATGAGTTCTGCCACGTATTGCCCGATCCTCCGCTCTGTATTGGTTACTTTTTCACCGAAATTGGCTTCGTGAAGGGGTTCATTGTGAAAAACGACCGAATCAAAACGGGATATGTGCAAGAAGCTGTCGCCGTGTGTCCTTGGTACATTAGGATTTACCTGTGCAATGACATGATTGGCTGTTGCTACTGCTGTGCGAGCCACATCCACGGAAGTGCCAAGGGAACAATAGCCGTGCTTATCAGGTGGCGACACCTGCACAATAGCCACATCAATAGGCAGAATGCCCCGGCGAAATAAAAGGGGTATCTCGCTCAAAAAAACAGGTACGTAATCAGCTCTTCCTTCGTTTACATCTTTCCGAATAGGAGCAGAAACGAAGAGGGAGTTCATGGTAAAAGGCTCTGGCATCACATGGGGATAGTCCTTGAAAACATCTCCATATAAGCTGATAGAGACGAGTTCTACGTCCCTCAGTTCGCTGCTGCGTTCCGCCAATTGATTGAGCAAATAGATAGGGGTGAGGGCGCTGCCATGTATAAATACGCGATCCCCCGACTTGATCACGCTGAGTGCCTCTTCAGCCGTGACATAACCAGATGTATTCATGTTCTTTGGGTAATGTTTTGTGCTGCAAAGGTAAAACGATCCACTCCACAGACGATGAATAGAATACAATGTAGCGGGTGATTTTTGTCATCATTTTTAAAAACAGCATTAGCGTGTGTCAAAATTTCATGATTGAGCGAATGAGCGCCAATTTTGTGCGATCCAAGAGCGCATGCTATCGGTTAAGCTTATATTTTAGCCAAGACCGCTAAATGAAGGAGTTTTCGCATGGCAGGGCTATGCGTTTATGTTAAAATTATCCGCCCTCCTATGCTTCCTCGTTTCTTGTTCGTTACTGCTTAAAAAATATGAGATGAAAACAAGTTTGCTTACCTCGCTACTCCTGCTTGCCGTTTCAGTAGGCGTATCCACAGGTATTTCCGCACAGGAGGCGTTGCCTAAATCAATAATAGCTATACATGCCTCCGTTGGCTTGTCCCCGAAGCTTGATGTTGTTCGGTTGACGGGCGGTAGCTCTGTTCAGTTGATTCCAATACCATCTCCGAGTTTTGAGGGGATGATACAAACAAAATTGCGTGTATTCCCACATTGGTACGCCGTGGCTGGAATTGGCGTAGGAGGGTATTCACATGGCTACGAGCTTGACACGCCGGAGTTGCCAAATACAGGATTCGGCTACATACAATTCCCTACTTTCCACCTCATCACATCATTGGGTGTCGAATACCATACTGCGCTGACAGCTCGCACCACACTATTCGGCGGCGTGCATTTGCAGAACAATTATTACGTACAACAAACCCTAGGTTCAAGCAATTGGGCGGAAAATGCCAGTGGTGTACCTGTACCTATTGTACGCTTTTCTTACGACTCTCCTGCTACAAATGCACTGGCGGTACGCACCCACCTTGGCGTACTATGGGCGGCAGGTAAACGGGTAGCGTTGGGCTTAAGCTGTGGCTATATGTACTCCAATTTCAATGCCTTAGAGGTATCTAGCTACACGCTATTTGAAGATGCCGTTGCCGTAGAGACAGGTCGGCTATCCCAATATTACCGCTTTGGGAGCTTAGATTTTTCAGCTGCTTATAGGTTCAATAGGTAAACCTGTTGATCTGCACCGGTTACAACAAAAAATTCCCCTGTCAAATTAGCACACGTTGCCGAAAAACACACCGCGCTAAGGGGCTGGAGGGGTTACTCCCGACCATCGGGAGGGACGAGCGAATAGCGAAGCCCGCAAGCACCTGACCCCGCCCAATAGGTACGATGGAAAGGAAATGGCTGCTGCGGGGGAGCGCCCTAAAACATCGCATTTTGACAAAAATAACTGATCCCGTCTCTTAGTAATTTGACGGAAATAACTGATCCCATTTTTTGAAGGCTTGTCTTTATACACCCGCTTTGTGCAAGTATTCCTACGCTTAGTGCATAAAGCCAAGCCAAAAATGGGATCACTTATTTTTTCCGTCCCTGAGCGAAAAAAATAGCTTCAAATTTTCCGGCCAATGAAAACAACGTAGTGCCATAGTCCGAACCAAGCACGTTGTACTTCCAGTACCTCGGTCTTGAAATTCTCCTGTAAGACGGGCAGTAGGTGGGCATCCATGCGCACGTGATGTCCGGCCATGTGTCGTTTGAAAAAAGGAAAGCGGGAGTCGTGGAAATCGGCTACCGCGATGTAGCCACCGGGCTTCAAATCCTTGTACGCCTGAATAATTAGCGACTCCCACTGCGGGTTGATCATGGTGAGAGAATAGGAAAAAAGTATGGCATCCAGCTTGCCTGTCCAGGTGTAGAAAGCGGGTTCGTAGGGCTTGTTCAGGAGTACCACGCGCCGCCGAATAGCTGCAAGTCGCTCTTTAGCAATTCCCAGCATATCGGTGGATACGTCCATACCTTTGAACCGCGCCTCGGGGTACTGCTTAGCCGCTCTGATGAGGTTGTAGCCAGTGCCACAGCCGATTTCCAACAAATGAAACGTTTCCTCCGGCTCGAAGGGCAACTCCTGGATGACAGCCTTGCGGCCAAACAAAAAAGTCCAGCGCGTGAGGTCGTAAATGCTCGACTGGAAGCGATAGTAATTTTTAATAGTATCTACTTGCCGAGATGCCGCATTCGTTGTCATAGTCCGTATTTTTTCAGTACTTATGCTTTTACCACTCCCAGCATAATGCCCGTGTAGGAGCCTACCCTGTCGGCAGCATGGACGGGTGCTAATGCTACTTGTGACATAAAATCGACCTGCTGAAAGACAAAATCGGGAATAAACTCAATCTGTTCTGCCGCAGATCGCATAAGGATGCGCGCACCAGGGCGGCTGTTGGCCAAAATGTCCCTCCATTCTTCCTCCAAAGCAGGAACGTCGTTATCGGCCAGCCAATCCTGATGATCCAATAGAATAAAATGGGAGTATTGGCCGGGGTTTTTCTTGAGGAATCCACTCAGGGTATCGGTATGGCTGACGATGCGGTCAACCCGCTCTTGCAGGGTATCGAAGTGTTGTTCCCGAACGTAGTTGGGGGCACAATCAGGGGTGTAGTGGCCGTTGAAATAAACCTGCCAAAAGTAGTTGTCAGACACGGGCAAAGTGGTAAAAACACGGCGTAGGGTAGCTTTGAGGAATCCTGTTACCCCTTTTTCGTATTCATCTTTAAAGAGCAGTTGCTGGCTGCGTGGCACGCCAATCATGCACATAGTGAAATGGCGATTCACGACCCAATGTACTAACTGTGAGATCAACCGAGGTTCCATTTCTTCGTATAGTCGGCACTGTTCTTCCATGGAAGTGGCGGCCAATAGTTGTTTCAACGACTTATACACCTTGGGTTTCATTTTCAAAAAACCTTTCAGCAGCCACGCCACCATGCCGGAGGAACCATAATAGAAGAAAGACTTGCGGGTACCGCGACCCTGAAAATAATGCAACTGGTCGTCCCAAATCAAGCGGGCATATTCGGGCAAACGCCGGCGTAAATGATGTTGGTAATGCCCCTCAAAGTCTTCCATAGCTCCCTGTCCGAACATATCGAAATGAGCTTTGTAATCGCCGTGCAAGAAACTGGCTCTTTTCAGTTCGAGTAGCGCATTTTGGCGCGGGTTCATATCCACACATTCGATGCGCTGGGGATTGTCGAGCAAATAATCCAAGGCGTTGCAGCCTGCGCTGGTAATCATAACCACATGGCTGTCGGCCTTAAAATCCATCAATTGACGGTCGCAGCGAGGGTCTTCCCAGCAGGTGTTGTAAACCAAGCTGTTATGGTGCACCATCTTGAATACCCAATCGTTGAGATGCTGTATGTACTTCACTAGTGACTATTTTTAGAAGCAGTAAAATTATGATAGGTGTGTTATCTGGGCGTGAAGCCTGTGTTATGAAAGGGCTATTTTTAGGTGAAGAGAGTGTTAGGGGGGGGAGATATGTGTATAGGTGCGATCCTGATAGTATCGGGAGTGTATAGGTGCGATCCCGATAGCTATCGGGAGTGTATAGGTGCGAAAGGTGTATAGGTGCTAAAGGTGTATAGGTGCTAAAGGTGTATAGGTGCGAAAAGTATATAGGTGTGACAGGTGCTATCCCGATAGCTATCGGGAGTGATAAAGGTGTATAGGTGTATGGGTTTGGATGTGAAAAATTAGACCTACTTAGCTAGGGCACACGGGTAGCAGAAAGGGTTGGCGTGTGTTTCTGCTCTTGTGTTAATTTATTGTAAACTAAAGGTTAATAATTTCAGGATTGTAAATTTCATGTTAGTAAATGGTTTCGTTTAGGTTTAGCTTTGCGGGATCAAAATCCTTTTTCTTACCTCACAAATTTAGTTATGAGAACAAACCAACTACCATTACTACTGACGCTGGTACTGGTTGCTTTCGGCTTTGTGTTGAATGCTCAGATCACTACGGCTACTATTGCGGGTAGTGTGAGCGACAAGGCGGGCGAACCGCTGATTGGTGCTACAGTGGTAGCACTTAACACAGAGACTGGCACCGAGTACGGCATTACAACCAACGAAGAAGGGCGCTTTACCCTGCCTAACCTTCGTGTAGGAGGTCCTTATACTGTAACGGCTTCGTATGTGGGCTATTCCGACGATGTGAAGGAAGGCATTTACTTGGCTTTGGGCCAGACGGCTCGCTTAGATTTCGATCTGGATGCAGGTATTGAGATTCAAGGCGTGACGGTCATCGGCACGGTTGACCCAAATGTGAACCGCGACCGCACCGGTGTGGCTACGCTTGTGGGAAGTACTGAGCTGACTCGCCTACCTACGATCAGCCGTTCTGCTTCCGACTATACGCGCCTGACACCTTCATCCGATGGCAACAGCTTTGCAGGCCGCAACGACCAGTTTAACAACTTTAGCTTGGACGGCTCTATCTTCAACAACCCCTTCGGGTTGGATGCTGCTACGCCCGGCGGACAGACCGATGCACAGCCCATTTCTTTGGATGCCATCGATCAGATTCAGGTCAATATTGCTCCTTATGATGTGACACAAGCGGGCTTTACGGGTGCTGCGGTGAACGCTGTAACGAAGAGTGGTACTAACACCTTCAAGGGTAGTGTGTTCGGATTCTTCCGCAACCAAGATATGACGGGGTCTAAAGTGGCTGGAGATGATATTTTTGTTCCAGATCTGAAGCAGTTGCAAGCAGGTTTCAGCTTGGGTGGCCCCATCATCAAGAATAAACTGTTCTTCTTTGCCAACGCAGAAATTGAAGACCGCAGCGACTTGGGTTCCAACTTCATTGCTGCTCGCTCAGGTGTAAGCGGTGCGCAGGTTTCCCGCGTGGAAGCCAGCGACTTAGAGTTAGTTTCTCAAGCACTTTTCAACCGCTTTGGTTATGAAACTGGCCCTTACGAAAACTTCCTCTTCGCACAAAAAAATACCAAGGGTATCTTCAAGTTGGACTGGAACATAGGTAAAAACCAAACCCTTACCGCTACCTACAACTTCTTGGATGCTACCAAAGAAAAACCTGCCCACCCTTTAGCATTGGGTAGAAGAGGGCCAGATGCTACTACCCTCCAGTTCCGCAATAGTGGTTATGCGATCAACAACGTTATCCACTCGGCTATTGTAGAATACCGCGCGATGTTTAGTGACAAGCTGTCGAACAAGTTGCAGGTGGGTGCTACGAGTTTCAATGATTCTCGCGACCCATTCAGTGCACCCTTTCCTTCTATCCTGATTCAGCGCGATGGTATCAACTATATCGTAGCTGGCCATGAGCCTTTCTCCGTCAACAACCGCCTCGACCAGAATGTCTATCAGGTGACGGACAACCTCAATATTTTCTTAAACAAGCACACGCTGACAGTAGGTGCTAGCTTGGAGCGTTTCGAGTTTGACAACAGCTTCAACCTCGGTTTTTACGACGGTGCCTTCGGGCCGTTTCTACCGGGTGCCAGCAGCCCACAGGCTTTTGTGGACAGCATCAATGCGGGTGCTTTGGATGCTGCCGTGGCTGCCGCTGAAGCTACCTTCAACGCCCTCAATGGCGAAGGCAATGGCTACAACGACACAGGATGGAGCTTAGCAGAAACCAATGTAGGCCAGTTTGCTTTCTATGTACAGGACGAAATTGACGTTACCGACCAGTTCAAACTGACATTGGGTGTGCGCATGGATATGCCACTTTACTTCAATACAGCAGAAAAAATTGAGGAAAACATAGCTCGCAACTGTTGCTATGACCCCAGCATTCCCTACTATGATGTGGATGGTAATGAAGTGAAATTCGACCACACTGTTTTACCCGACAACGCCCCGCTTATTTCTCCGCGTTTGGGCTTCAACTACGACCTTTCCGGCGACCAGACTACCGTATTGCGCGGTGGTACGGGCTTGTTCACGGGGCGTTTCCCATTCGTTTGGTTGGGCAACCAAGTAGCCAACCCCAATTCATGGTTCTACACGGTAACAGATCCTTCCTTCCAGTTCCCACAGGTTTGGAGAAGCAACCTCGGTATCGACAAAAAAATGAATGGCTGGACGGTTTCTGCTGATTTGGTTTACACCAAAGATCAGAATGCTATGATGGTGCGCAACTACGGTTTGAAACCACCTACCGGCAAACTGACGGGCGTGGACGAACGTGCCATCTATACCGCTAACGACCGCGGCAATAATGCCTACGTATTCACCAACGTGGACGAGGGCTACTCCTTCAATGCCTCATTGCAAATACGCAAAGACTGGAACAACGGCTGGTTTACCAGCATTGGCTACAACTTCTTGGATGCACAGGACGCTAGCTCCATCGAAGCGGAAATTTCCAGCGATGCTTATGAGCGCAACCCAGCTATCGGGCACGTCAATGCACCTCGTTTGACACCTTCGCTGTATGGCAACCGTCACCGTGTAGTGGGCAGTATGCACAAGCGTTTCGAGTACGGCAACAACTGGGCTACTACGTTCGCTGCTTTCTTCGAGTATGCACAAGGAGGTCGTTTCTCCTATACCTACTCCGGCGACATCAACAACGATGGCTCTGTACTCAATGACCTGATCTACGTACCTACTGCCACCGAGATCAACCAAATGGCTTTCACGGGTGATGCTACTGCTCAAAACGCACAGCGCCGCGCATTGGAAGCCTTTATCCAGCAGGATGAGTACCTGAACGAAAACCGAGGTGGCTACGCCGAGAAATACGACATTCTCAGCCCTTGGTACAGCCGCTGGGATGTGCGCGTACTGCAAGATTACAAACTGAGCAACGGCCACATCATCCAACTCAGCTTGGATATGTTGAACCTCGGCAACTTTATCAACAGCGGTTGGGGTGTGCGCCAATTGCCCACCAACACACAACCCATCGGTGTGAGTGTCGCTAACGGCATCCCCGTCTATAGCTTCGATACCAACCTGCAAGACTCCTTCACCAACGACTTTAGCCTCGCTTCTCGCTGGCAGTTGCAAATGGGTTTGCGGTATAGTTTCTAAACTTGCTTTTCAAGGCAATAAACGAAAAGAAGCCCTCTGCCTTTTGGTGGGGGGCTTTTTTTTGGGGAGCATCAGGCTATCGTTCACCTCTCTACTCGAAGCTGTGTGGTTTTATAATTAAACGCCAAGAACGTTGTTAGGGTGCGCCCCCTGCAAAACAGGGGTCGGGCTATCCGCTCCAGTACCTCCCTGCGGTCGGCACGTCCGCTCCTATCCCTCGCACGAAAAACATCTGACTGACTATCAATTGCTTGCGTGCTTACTATTCGATTTGTTATTCATAATTCACGCTTGTTAAGAATATCGTCAAAGAATGTTTTAGCCACTCCGTTTAAGTTGGGGTTGATTTCTTCGCCAATGGTTCTTTGGTTGTGCGTTCGGTTTGCAAGCTCTTTGTCAAAGCTTAGGGGTGTGCGTTAGCTTGTTGTTACTTTATTAGAATTGGTGATATGGAGACGATATGGGAGCAAAAATTCCCACTTGTCCCTACTCTTCGTTGCCGAAGTGGTCACTTAGCTTAGGCTAAGCTCCCACTCCGCCGCCTCGATTAGTGCCAACTGGGCTATTTTTTCCCACCATAGCCCTCCATATCATCAACTCTATTCATTAACTGCAAGTTCTTTGATTAAGTCAACTATTTTGTTGTTGCTAAACTGTGTCCTGAACTCAATTTTTACTTTCCCGTCAAAGAACTTTTCAGCGTGTTTGATTTTGAATTTTTCTTCGTCACGAAGTCCGTCTTTAGTGTTCACGTCTTTTGTCTCTACGATGAAGTTGAGTTTTTGCTCTCCGTCCTTGAACTTTAGCACATAAGCAAAGTCAGGTGAATAAGATTTACCGCCTGCAACTGGGATTTTAATTGAGTTTTTCGGAATCTTAGTAAACACAATCACTTCCTTAATTTCAGTTTTGATGTTTGTTTTTTCTAAATCAGAATCGTAATATAATTCTTCAAAGAAGTAGGAGTCTGCAACATCTTCGTCTGAAAACAGAACGCCAACATCAGATGCAGAAATTTCTTTTAGCACATTGCCTTTATCGTCTGTTAGCTTGGTAGGATGAATGCTATTAGAAACCTTTTTATATTCAATCGAATATTTATCAAAGGCTTGTGTCATTAAGAAAAAGTCAAAATTCTGTTTGATAACTCTAAGTGTCGTCTGGTTGAGATACTTGTTTATGTCTGTTCCTGCATCAATGATTGATTGGTGTATTGTTGTAATATTTATGTTTAGAATCTTTGAAAGTTCTTTCAAAAAGTCGCTGTATTTCAAAATAGAAATTGTTGAAGTCTTTCGATTGTAAACCGATTCAGGTTCGCTTGCTACTGCTTTGTTGTCCTTGATTTCAACTTTTGAAATTCTCTCATTAATTCCGTCAGAAATAAAATTGTCTTTTTGAGCTTTCAGAAAATCAGTAAAAAGCGTTTTGAAACTTGCTTCGTTGTCAAACTTGTATTCAAGGATTACTTTTTCGTTCAGTTTTTCCCAAAGGTCTTTCAGTTCTTGATATTTCTCTGTTCTAACGACTACTTTCTTTTTAGGGTCAGTTGCTTTGCGAACCTTGTTTGAGTTAACGCCTTCAAAAATTCTTGAATAGTTCTGTTTGATGTAGTCAAAACCGCCTGTCTTAAATGAGTTTGTTCGTGTGATTACGTTGTTTGTGTCCAATACTTCCAAAAGTTCATCTTCGGTAGTTTCGTATAGTTCACAAATCTTTTTAATCATCTGCTCGGTGAGTTTGTCGGGAACTTGCTCAAAAGAAATTGCTCCTGATTTCTGATTGATTTCACTCACCAATTTATCTACAAAGTCGCTTTCAGTAAAGTCCACAAAGTAGTTGAGATAAAACTGCTCGTCTTTTACACGATTGCCGTATTCGTTTACAGGCAAACGCAAACCGCGTCCAACTTCTTGCAATTTTGATATTTCACTTCCACTGCTACGAAGTTTACAAATCTGAAACACATTCGGATTGTCCCAGCCTTCACGCAAAGTCCATTTTGAAAAAATAAATCGTCTTGGATTTTCCAAATCAAGCATTGCTTGTTTGTCGTGCAAAATTTCGTTAATCTCTTTCTCAATGGCTTCGTCTTTCTCGGTGTTGTCTTTTGAGAAATAACCTGCGTGTGTTAATGTTATGTCAAGTAAAGTTTTTTCGAGATACTTTTTATAGAAAGTGTCCTTTTCTGTTTTGAGTAATTCCTCAATTTCTGCTTTGATGTATTGCTCAACGGTTTTTCTGATATATCCTTCTTTGTTTCGGTATTCGTCTATGTTGTCAATGAAGAAAAGCGTTAACGGCTTTATTTTTACTTCTCTTGTTAAGAGTTCTCTTTCAATTTCAAAATGGTGTTTAATTGCCTTTTGAATCATTGTTTCCTGCAACTTCTCCGCATACGAATAGGGGTTGATTTTATCGCCCTTTTTCATTTCCAATCCGTTACTTAGAACAACCGTGCTTTTATTTAGGTTCTCAATTCCCAAATCAGTCATTTCAGGGTGAACCTTTTTGAGGCTTTCTTTTTTGGAAACGATTACAGTTTTGCGTTTGTCGTTTTCAATCAATTCAAAACTGGCTTCAGTACCGTCTGAATCAATAAATTTTACAATAGCATTTTTACCACTGTCAAATTCTGTGATATGTCCGATAACTCCTTTCACTAAATTTCTGTTGAAAGAATCAACGGCAGTTAGTGTGTAAATAAGGTTTTCATATCCTTGAAAAGTTGCACCATAACGCAAAATAAACTGGGGCTTCATTTTTTGAATGTTCTCCCAGGTCTTATTGCCTTGCCCAAATTTGTGTGGCTCGTCAATAATCATAAAAGGTTTAGTTGCTCCAATGGCATCAAATGGAACGGTGTATTTATCAAACAAACCTTTATCAAAACTCTTTTGCATTGTTTCAGAGTTAATCATACCTGCATTGATAATCAAAACCTGAATACTGTTTTTTTCAAAGTTTCCAGCATTAACAAAACTGGTAACAGCCGGTGGAATGAAGGACTTTTTGCTCTTGCTGTTTTTCTGACTTTCAACAATGTGCAAGTGAAGTGTTTTACCGTATTGTTCTTTGAAATGCTCACGGCTACTATCAGATTTCAAAAAATCAATCGTTCCTGCCTTGATAGATAAAGTTGGAACAACAACAATGAATTTGAAAATGCCGTAACTTTTATTGAGTTCAAAAATGGTTTTGGTGTAGGTGTAGGTTTTGCCTGTTCCTGTTTCCATCATTATATCAATGATGTTGCTTTTAGACTTTACATTTTCCTCAATCGCATTGTCTTTTTGTTTGGCTTTGATATTATCATAATATTGGCCTCTTGGCAGAATTTGATTATCGAAAACATTGCCTTGCTTTTCAATCTTATTGTAAACAGGATTAATGCAGTTTTTATCCACTTCCGGCACAGGATGTACTTGCAAGTTTTCAAAAACTGCCAATGTACTTTTTACGGCATTTTCCTGATGCGTCAGGTTTTTTTCAAAGTTAAATCCCTTCATCGTTCGCTGTATTTAAAAGTAATTTAACGATTCCTATCATTTTATCTTTGTCTGCCGGGTTTGATTCAGCTATCAAAATGGTAAGGGTAGTAAGGGCTTGAGGGCTTATTTTATCTTTAAAATCGTACCCGGCTTTTTGCAATAACCAAATAAAACTAAATGCAGCACTGCGTTTGTTTCCGTCATTGAACGGATGATTTTTGATGATGAAATATTGTAAATGTTCGCGGCTTTTTCTTCTATGCTTGGGTAGGCATCCTGACTGAATACACTTTGAAAGACACTTCCAAATATGCCTTCCAGGTTGCCCTTTGTTTTCTCTTGGGCAAAAAGCTCGGTAGCTTCCCCTTTTGCCATCAATTCCGCTTTGAATTTCTGTAAATCACCGTACAACTCCTCAACAGAAGTTTGGATTTCTTTTTCTGTTCCTTTGGTTGGAAACGCACCTTTGTCGTAGCTGTCTAAGGAAAACCAAGTATGGGCAAAATTTTGAATAAGGGTTAAAATATCTTTGATTTCTACGCTTGGATTATTGTGGGCCAAAAGCTTTAAATCTTCCAAAGTTTGCAAAAACTGCGTTTTGTTTTCCTCCAATCGCTTTTGGTTGATGGCGTAGCCCTTTACCAAATAATCTTTTAAGCGTTGGGTAGCCCATTGGCGAAATTGTACACCTCTGTGCGATTTTACCCTATATCCAACCGAAATAATGGCATCTAAATTATAAAATTTTATATTCCTTCTAACTTCTCTTTCCCCTTCTTTTTGAACTACCGAGAAAAACTCGGTAGTTGAATCTTCCTCTAATTCAGCTTCCTGAAAAATATTTTTCAAGTGTAAACCTATTGTATCAGAGTCCTTGTCAAACAACTCTGCCATTTGTTTTTGAGATAGCCAAACTGTTTCGTTATCAATGCGAACGTAAATTTGTGTTTCGTTATCCGCTGTTTGATAAATGATGATTTCATTTTTTTGTTCCATAGTTTCAATATCTAATTATAAAGTCAATCTCGCTCTTCTTTTTGTTGTTGTATGTTTTTACATTTTCAGAAATCTCCCTCAATCTAGCACTTTCAAAATGATAACCAAAGGCGATGATGCTTTTAGGTTCAAAATGTTTGTCTGTATCTATTTTTTCCAAGAGTGCTTTCAAATGATTAGTATTAAAGCCTTTGTGCATCAAATACAATCTGCCATTGCCGTAATAAGCGGTGTAACCACCCAAATTTACACTTTCTAAATCCTGTGTCAATGCAATACCGTCATACGTTTTCCAGGTAATGAGCAATGCTTTGATGTCATCTTCTGAAAGTTTACCTGCATCAAACAGCGTTTGCGAATCATCAAACTGCTCAGCTTCAAAATCGTAATCTTCCCAAATAGGCGTGGTTTCAAAGATTTTAAATGCGTTGTGGGTTTTGCACAGCTCCATTTTTTCTATTTCCGCCACATTCTCGGGGGTCGGCAGTTCGCTTTTGAGTTTGGCAATTTTCTCATCCAATCCTGCATTTATTTTTTTTGCTGCCCTCAATAAACGCTCTTTGGTTATTTCAAAAATGGTTGGTACTTCAATTTTTAATTCATCTTTTACAAAGTCGTAAGCCGTTCTGCTTTTTTTGGCATCTATTGCTTCGGGTATTTGCACCAAAATAAATTTTCTATTGCCGCCGTCTTCTGCATTGAGTTGCATGACGGCATCACCTGTGGTGCCTGAGCCTGCGAAGAAGTCGAGGATGAAGTCGTTATTTTTCGCTCCCATTTCAATCAATTTTTCTATTACATCTCGTGACTTTGGAAAATCAAATATTTTTTTTCCATCAAATATTTTTTTTACTTCTATCGTTCCTTTTTCTGAATTATCTTCTTTATCCCACCACACCGAACGAGCCATTTTTTCCTCTTTCCGATATTTTTCTACGATTTGAAAACCACCATCTATCATTGACTTTGCGGCAATATTCACATTTAGATTTTCTTCGGCCTTTTCTTTTCCCCACCTCCAAACAGTTTTTACTCCTTGAGATTCTTTGGGGAAAAGCTCAATAAGACCTTCTTTCTTAATTAAGGAAATTTCAAACAATCCATTGTCAATAGTCTTATTATCATTTATATAGAACGGATAATAAAGATTAGGTCGATTACTTTTGTTAAATGCGATATTTCGATTTCTTAATTCACGCAAATCAAATCCCGAAACAGAATCTTGAAATTGAAAAGTTTTATTTTTATCACTAAGTAGATTAATTTCTGCATTTAAGGTTTTTGAGTACGCTATAATGTACTCGTGCATTTGTGCAATTCCACCATAGTCTCTTCCTCTTGGGTTATTGACTAAAGTTATTTGCCCCACAAAATTCTCTTCCCCAAAAACTTCATCCATTAGCAAACGAAGTTGCGCCACTTCATTATCGTCAATAGAAACAAAAATTACGCCTTCATCCTTTAATAATTGTTTTGCTATGTAAAGTCTGGGGTATAAAAAAGTGAGCCAAGCCGAATGGCTGTTACTGTTGCTTTGGGTAAAGGAGAGGATTCGTTTTGCTTTTTCCGCATCAACACCAATCAAATGTTGCAATTCTCTTACGGTAAATTTTCTATCGTCGTTATACACAAACCCGTCACTCCCTGTATTGTAAGGCGGATCAATGTAAATCATTTTTACTTTTTCGTAGTAGGCATTGGCGAGGTGTTTAAGCACTTCGAGGTTATCGCCTTTTATCAGCAAGTTTTCAGCGTTGACATTTTCGGGTTGGCTATTGTGGGTTTCGTCAGCTTTCAGTAAAGTTGTAGCAGGGTCACTTGCCAAAGCCGTGCATAGCTTTTACCTAACCAGTCTAAGCCGTAACTCGGTAGAAAGTTTGATTTTTTTTCGGTCAGGTTGGCTTTAACTTCTCCAATTGAAAATTTCCGTCTTTGTCAAAGCAATGCGGAAAGTGAATTTCAATGTTTCAAATCTTGTTCGGCACTTTTGTCGCTGTTATTTTCTGCTCGTTACTCATTTCTTGTCCTTTTAATTTCGTTGTCAACCAATAGTTCCTTTACGTTCACGCCAATAATTTCGGCTATTTCGTAAAGTACTTCAATTCGTGGTGGTTGTCTGTTTTCCCCATACTTAATGGTTTTCGTCCAACACTTCTTTTATGCTGTTCATTTGTTCAAATGATGTCAAGTCGCAAAGATAGGTTTAGTATTTATATCATTTTGGTAAGGAACTGGAAATATAAACATACCAAAGTTACTGGACAACTTAGTATTTGACGGCATAACTAATCCCATTTAAAGGCTTGTCTTTATACACACGCTTTGTGCATAAAGCCAAGCCAAAATGGGACCGCTATTTTTTCCTGTCTTTACACAAAATCCCCTCTCACGCAATATTCACCAAGGTTTGCACCTGTTCGGGGCTGCCGGCTTCGGCATAGATTCTCACGATGGGTTCTGGTATTGGAACGACGTAGGTGTACCCAACCTGCCGGGAAGTCTAATTTCTGTGTCGTCGATGGTGTTGATGGTTGCTTGGTCTTTTTGTTTTTGCTGGATGAAGGCCAATTTCTGCTTCCACATCCAAGGTGGGCAGCACTACTTTGTCTTTGACCATGTGGTATTCGGGGCAGTCGGCGCGTAGTGCGTTCAAGTCGCGGCCGTTGTAGCCATACTGCTCAAAATCAATGCTACGCCGACTAATGCGTCGCGCCCATAGTGGAGGGCGGGGTCGATGATGCCTCCGTTGCCTTCGCCGCCTAATACGGCGTTCACGGCTTTCATCTTTTCAACCACGTTTACCTCCCCCACTGCCGAAGCGTGGCAAGATTGCCCGTGACGGTGGGCAATATCGCGCAAAGCACGGGTGGAAGATAGATTGATACCACCGGCTGGGGGGTATGGCGCAATACGTAGTCGGCGGTAATTACCAACGTGTATTCCTCCCCATCCATATGCTGCCCAGCCTACTAATGCCAACCTATCCACATCTGGATCCACGGAGATGCCCATGTCGGCAGCTTGATGCTGTATCATTGCTTGGCACACCGAGGTGCGCAGGCAGTGGCTCAGGTTGTGGGGCAAAATGGCCGTGCATCTCCCCATTGATGACGGAGACTTGGGCATCCCAATGCTTCCAACAGCGGCGGTAGTGCCATTCCTGCAGAATTCACAGCATCTAAGACCACTTTATATTGCTGGGCTTGTATGGCCGCCACGTCCACCAACGTGAGTGTAAAGCCAACACCCAGTTATGTGATAATCAACCATGTCAGGTTGGTAGTAACGGTTCCTAACTCGTCTATTGAAGCATATTCTATACTGCCTTCGGCCAATAGTGCCAGCAAATTAGCTCCATCATTAGCGGAGATAAACTCTCCTTTCATTTAGCAGCTTAGAGGGCGTTCCATACATGTGGATTGTGGCTGGCAGTGAGGATAATGCCTCCACCGGCGCCTACATGCGGTACGGCCATTTCTACGGTAGGTGTGGTGGAAAGCCCTAAATCTATCACCACATCGAAACCTTTGGCCACCAAGGTAGCCGTTACCAACTGGCTTACCATCTCCCCCGAAGGACGGGCATCACGTCCCAGTACTACTTTGTTTTTTTTGCCGTTTCGTACCATCCATTCTGCATAAGCGGCGGTACATTCTACAATATCCTGAGGCGTGAGATTTTCACCTGCCTTACCGCCTATCGTGCCGCGAAATCCAGAGATTGATTTGATAAATGCCATTTTATTAAGTTTGTATTGATAAAACTCGCGCAAAGATACTTGCCGTGAGGTAATTTGGTCGAAGATTGTGGGAATTTCATCCAGTATCTCTACTTTTAAGCGATGCCTTTTCATATTTTTGAACCATTGCTGTAATAAATGAAGCAAATCCACTACTTAATTGTACAAAGCACCCATTAAATATGCAAACATTGATTGAAGCCCGCCAGCTTAGTAAATCCTTTGGCACTTTCAGGGCGGTAAATGAAGTGAGTTTCACGGTAGAAGCTGGTGAAATTTTCGGCCTCTTAGGCCCCAACGGCGCAGGAAAGACAACGACCTTGCGCATGTTGTCGGGGCTGCTGACTCCTTCTGGAGGAAGTGCCTTCATGAACGGTTTTTCCATGCGCGACCAACAAATGGAAGCCCGTAGTTCTATGGGTTTTCTTACTGGCGACATGGATTTGTACAGAAGGCTCACCCCTGTGGAATTGTTGGAATATTTCGGCAAGTTGTACAATACGCCGTCCAATGTACTCAAGCAACGGATTGAACGATTGGTAGATGCATTCGGCATCGCGCCTTTTGCCAACAAGCATTGCGAAAAGCTATCCACCGGGCAAAAACAGCGTGTTTCCATTGCTCGAACATTGGTTCACGATCCCAAAGTAGTGGTGCTGGACGAACCCACAACAGGCTTGGACATCATGGCCTCCGAGTTCATCCTGCAATTCATCCGCAAAATGGCGAAAGAAGAAGGCAAGGCCCTTATTTTCTCTACCCACAACCTAACGGAAGTGGAACGCCTCTGCGACCGAATCGCCATTATTCACCAAGGAAACTTAGAATACTTAGGCGACATTGGCACCGTGCAACAGCAGACGGGTACCCAACAATTGGCCGCTGCATTTTTTGAATTGGTAAAAGCAGAAACCGCCACTCTTTAATTTTTATCAACCATGAGAAAGTCCATTATTGCAACCATTTTTCGCAAAGAAATCAAAGAGGTGCTGCGTGACAAGCGTATGTTGTACCTCGTCATACTGATGCCTTTTTTCCTGTATCCTGTTATGTTTACGCTTATTGGCAGTATTGGTGCCAGTCAACAGGAAAAACTTCAGCAGGAAAAATTCACGGTGCTGCTTTCGCCGGAGGGGGCTGGTAGTCCAATAGAAGCCCTGCTAAAACAAGACACCTCGCTCACCGTTGTGACACAATCCTACGATAAAACCCTATTGGACAGTATGAGCAACACCATCGGCATCACCCTGCCTGCCGACTTTGCCCAGCAATGGGCCGAAGGGCAATCCGTCAAGGTGTCCATCATGGCCGACCAATCGGATGATGCGGTGGAAATGCGCTGTAAAATAATCGATGCGCAACTGCAAGCACTCAACGAGCAAATGCTACAAGAACGCTTGACAGCCAAGGAATTGCCCTCCTCTTTTGCCCGCCCATTGGCCGTAGAGCAAATCGACATTGCGGAAGAAAAACAGGCAGCTCGCGTACTGGCCTCTTTCTTGCCCATGATGGTACTGCTGTTTATTTTCATTGGCTGTATCTACATTGCCATCGACATCACAGCGGGAGAGAAAGAAAGACGCACGTTGCAAACGCTGTTTACCGCTCCAGTATCCACCGGAGAGATCATTGCTGGCAAATTCGCGGCGGTTTCCGTCGTCGGCATTGTGAGTGCTGCGATGAACCTACTAAGTTTGCTCTTGGCCATGAACATACAAATATGGTTCATGTCCAAATCATCTAGTACTTTTTCCATTAGCATGAGCGGCACCGACTGGGGATGGATGGCGTTGTTAATCCTGCTAGCTACCTTGTTCTTGGGGGCACTTAGCTTGGCGGTTGTGCTGCTCGCCAACACCTACAAAGAAGCCCAAAGTTACGTAAGCCCCTTGATGATGATCGTGATGATTCCCTCTATGCTGGCGGGTATGCCGGGGGCAGAACTCAACAACCAAACAGCCCTCATTCCTGTTTACAATGTGGCATTGGCTATCGCTGATCTACTGAAAGGCAATGCCCAAACCTCGCTGCTATTATTGGTAGCAGGTGTTAGTTTGGCCGCTGGATTATTGGCACTTTACCTGGCAAGCCTTACTTTTGGTAACGAAAATGTAATCACAGGGGAAAAAGTGGACTTTAAGAGCCTACTTTCCCGCCGTAAATCATAACGAATATGCCCATCACGGAAAGACAGCTATGGCAAATACTGGAAAACGTAAGCGATCCGGAAATACCTGTGCTTTCCGTAGTAGATTTAGGCATTGTACGGGAAGCCCGCTTGGACGAGGAGGGTACGGCTCAAATTGTGATTACACCCACCTACTCCGGCTGCCCTGCTATGAATACCATTGAAATTGGTATAAAAGCCATACTCGAGGATAACGGTGTCCGCTCGGTTGTTCAAACGGTACTCACCCCCGCTTGGACAACCGATTGGATGACCGAATCGGGCAAAAACAAGTTACAGGCCTACGGTATTGCACCACCCGAACCTGGCAACGTGGATAAACACGCCTTATTTCAAGATGCCCAGCCTGTGACTTGCCCACGCTGTGGAAGTAGGCAAACTACCATGCTAGCGCAGTTTGGCTCCACCGCTTGCAAGGCACTCTATCAATGTAAAGACTGCTTAGAACCTTTTGATTACTTTAAATGTCATTAGGGTTTATTAAAACGGATTTCGTGTGAGGCTAAAAGATAAATTATGCAAAACACACTATTGCTCTAAAATATTTATTATATTTTTTTTAAAAAAAATTTGTTTATTTACATAAATAATGTACCTTTGCTGCCAGAGAAAAGTATTCATCAGCGTTTTTCTTACCCGTAACCTAGGACGGGCTACTCATCGGTAATTATCCATCTACTTTTCATTTGGTTTAGGACTATGTTGGCCTTTGTTGTGTGATATCATTACAAAGGGTGTGAGTCCCATGTCTTAGCTCTCCCAAAGGGGGGTAAAGGCATGCCAAGAGACTATATAGAGGGCGCTGCCGGAGGCGGGTCTGCCAGCTCTTTTACTAGACTTTTAATGTACTTTTAAATCATTGATTATCAAAAGAA
The DNA here is from genome assembly GCA_041392765.1 of Saprospiraceae bacterium. GTDB lineage: Bacteria > Bacteroidota > Bacteroidia > Chitinophagales > Saprospiraceae > Lewinella. Next base: position 4,674 of record JAWKLL010000020.1, on the reverse strand, counting down.
TTGCAAAATATCAATTTTAATATTATTCATTGATAGTGAGCTAATTAAGATACCATAACCAAAGAATAAATCTTTATAAACGCTGATTACTGTTAATCAATCATGTGTACGCTGTTCATGTATATATTAATTTTGGATAGCAATAAGCCTACTTAATTAATAATCAGATATATGAAATCAGATATTACCACCAAGTATATTATATCATGGGGGTATCTGTTCCGGGAAAACAACCGTGGGCAAGGCGTTGGCAAAGACCTTTAGTTTTCTTACCACTTCACCATCTGCCCTTCGCAAAAAGTAAGGCGAATATTGAAAAAATGGAGCAAAGGCATTCCGCTACAGGATGAAGATCGAGCGGAATGGCTGAAAGCGATTCATTCCCATATTTCAAAGTGCCTCCATCAACAACAGCCTATTGTGGTAGCTTGTAGTGCGCTAAAAGAAAGCTATCGCCAACAGTTGTGCCAAGGACTTGCCCACCAATGTGTATGAATGGATTGTGCTGCCAATGCCGGCACTAGAGCATCCCTGCTCAATCGCCTGCTTGCTAGGAAAGGACACTTCATGCCCGCAAGCTTGTTAGATTCTCAATTGGACACATTTGAGCTGCCCCAGTATGGCATCCACTTAGATATTGATACCCCCTTAGAAACATGCTTCAACAAATCACCTCACATCCATCTTTCTTGGCATGAACTGTTCTCCTCTCGGTATGGTAGGCGGCATATTGCTGCTGCTTTGCCTATTTTATATCGAAAGAACTCCGCCTTTCTGGCACTGCTGTTATAGTATTTTCACGGGTCTGGTGGTACACGCCGTATTGTTGAGCATTATAGACAGCATGATCAAAAGTGGGATTGGTTCACTCTTAGTTTTGTTGCCACCGTGGTTGGTTTAGAGCCATGTCGGTGCTATATTGGAACATACAGGCGGGCACAGGCCGTAGCTGCCTACCTACTCCGTCGAATGGGTATTCAGCGTACCCCATTAGCATTGAGCATCACTGGGTTTTTTAGTAGCTATTCCCGTTTTTTTTGATGTGGCTTTATCATAAATTTCCATCCCCGTAGTATATGCCTGCAACGCAAACAGGCAATCACTTCCCTGTTGTTGTACGCCATTCCTCTGCCAGCGGGTTTAGCCACCACACACACTTTATTCCGCCCACGCCTGTCTTCGTCGCTGTTAAGCCGATATTCTAAAGTTAGACTGAAGCTGGCCGCCATATAATAGTTAGTGTCGTGCCATTCCATCGCTCTTGATCGCAGTAAAGGGTACTCTTGACAAAAAGTATAATCGGCAATAAATGATATAGGATTACCTGAAGAATTATCTCCTCCCTGTGATCACGAACAACAACACCCCCCATCGGCACGGTTTTGCTAGCTATTGCCTTGCCCATACTATTTCTATACTTAGTGCTACTGCCACTAAATCTGGGATTATACCCTTTGCTCATCCTGGCATAGTCGATGTACTCCAACTGCTAGGGCATCCATTTGTAGCCCTGTTATTAGCCAATGCCTTTGTGTGGTACTCGTTGGGCATCCGCAGGCAAGTGGATAGAAAAACCCTCCAACACATCACCCACCAATCGTTGGCACCAGCGGGCAGCATCATTCTCCTTACAGGTGCAGGCGGGGTTTTCAAGCAAATGCTGATAGACACGGGTACTGGAAATATGCTGGCTCAATTGTTGGCAGACGCGGGATTGCCTGCTATCGTTTTTGGGTTTCTAGCTGCTGCCTTGGTAAGAATAGCGTGTAAGGATCCGCTACGGTATTCATGATAACAGCCGCCAGGCTTTGGTGGCACCACTATTATCCTAATGCCGATCTCAGCTCCCAGTCAACTAGCTTGCATCGTAATCGCGATTGCCTCGGGTGCCTCGGTGCTTTCTCATGTCAATGACAGCGGGTTGGCTGGTCAAACAATATTTAGGATCAATCGAAGCCCAAACCTTTCGCTCCTTATTTGGTGATGATAACCTCCGGAGGCGTTGGGTTTCTCGTTTCTTGGTTGAGCGGCTTCTTTGTATGTTTGATATGCGTGGGGTGAAGACATGCCAAGAGACCAGGTGAGGGTGCTTCCGATAGCTATCGGAACGCCGGAGGCGGTCTTCATTTTCGTAAGTAAATTTACCAATTTACCATTACCATTCCAAGTATTCATGCCGGCCTCAAAATATCCCCCCTTCCACTGAACTACGTCCCCCTTCTCTCGTTATAGCAAACAAAATAGCAACGTATGCCAAGTGAAGTGGCTCTGTTTTGGTTTAGAAGAGATTTGGTGTTTGCATGGTCAATGCTGCGTTATATCATGCGCTTAGGGGGCATATCCAGTTTTGGCTTATTTTTATTTTCGATAGCAATATATTAGACGAGCTGGAAGACAAAGCGGATGCACGGTGCAATTCATCCATGATACTTTAACGCAGATTCAACAACAACTCCAAGCACAGCAGTACGACCTCCGCGTTTATTATGGAACACCGGAAGCCATCTGGCCGATGATCCTTCAGGAATATCATGTAAAGCTGTTGCCACCAATCGCGATTATGAACCCTACGCCCAAAAACGCGACCAGCAAATACAGCTTTTGCTCGACCAGCACGGCATCCCATTTCACATGTACAAAGACCACGTCATTTTCGAACAACGGGAAATCCTTACCCAAACAGGGGGGGTATATACCGTTTTCACTCCGTACAGTCGCAGTTGGAAGAAGAAATTGGCCGAGCGTGATGATACAATGACCATTGGCGACTTAGCAACTCCTGTATCGTTTTACCTCAAACCTTACCCTACGGAAAAATATTTCGCCTGTTTTCACGCTTTCTCAGCGCCTGCTATACCTGCTTTGGCTACGATGGGATTCCAACTATCCTCTCTTGATATTCCCGCCGCTACCGTTGCACAAGGACTTATTCGCAACTACCATGAAACGCGCAATTTCCCCGCCATAGACGGCACATCCAAACTTGGCATTCATTTTCGGTTTGGCACCATCAGCATACGCGAAAAAGCTCGTAAAGCACTCGCGCTAAACGAAACCTTCCTCAACGAATTGATATGGCGCGATTTTTATGCCCAAATATTGGCTAATTTTCCACACGTAGCCACTCGTGCTTTCCGCCCGGAATACGACCTTATCCAATGGCGAAATAACCCCGACGAGTTCGATGCTTGGTGCCAAGGTAAAACAGGCTACCCCATCGTGGATGCGGGCATGCGCGAGTTGAACGCCACGGGCTATATGCACAATCGGGTGCGTATGATTACCGCCAGCTTCCTCACCAAACACCTACTCATCGACTGGCGTTGGGGCGAAGCTTATTTTGCCAAAAAACTACTCGATTTCGACCTTGCCTCCAACAACGGTGGCTGGCAGTGGGCTGCAGGTAGTGGCACCGACGCGGCTCCCTATTTCAGGGTGTTCAACCCAACTAGCCAAGTGGAAAAATTCGATAAAGAACTGCGATACGTGAAAAAGTGGGTGCCTGAATACGGAACGAAAGATTATCCCGCCCCCATCGTGGAACACAAATTCGCCCGCGAACGCTGTTTAGCCGTTTACAAAGAAGGGTTGGCCAACGCCAAGCGGTAAGGGACGGGATAAAAATAAACTGTTCAATTTTTGATTCGGAAAAATTTTCTAAATAATTGATCCCGATAGTTATCGTCCCGATAGCTATCGGGAGAAACTATGTGAAAATATTTGCGAATCGCCTAAAAAAAATTGAACAGTTTATTTCCGTCAAATTACTAAGCCTCCAACTAACGGTTTTCTTTTGTATCTTTGAAAGGCTATTTATAGTCCGTCAAATTACTTAGGTGATTATGAAATTATCTTTATCGAACTGTCTGTTCTTCATAGGGTGCTGCATGATGCCGGGCTTACAGCTATTGAGTCAGGTGCAATATCACGCGAACCTCGACCAGTCAAACGCCGTTGAGGCGATGTGGGTGGATTCTGTTTTCAACAGTATGACCTGGGAGCAGCGGGTGGGGCAATTAATCATGGTGCGTTCCTATTCCAACCAGGGGAGCGAGCAGGCGGCAGCGGTGGAAAAGTTAGTGCGGGATTACCACGTAGGCGGGGTTTGCTTTTTCAAAGGCAGCCCTGATGAGCAAGTGCGGCTTGTGAACAAATACCAAGCAGCGGCGAAACTTCCTTTGTTGATCGCTATTGACGGAGAATGGGGGCTGAATATGCGCATGCCGGATGTAATCTCCTTTCCTCGCCAACTCATGCTGGGTGCAATACGCAACAACCAGCTCATTTACGACATGGGGCAGGAAATAGCTCGGCAAATGAAACTGACAGGAGTTCATGTAAACTTTGCGCCTGTGGTGGATGTCAATAACAACCCTGCCAACCCCGTCATTGGCACGCGCTCATTTGGGGAAGACCGCGTAAACGTAACGGTAAAAAGCGTTCATTATATGAAAGGGATGCAGGACAACGGCATCCTTGCCTGTGCCAAGCACTTCCCCGGGCACGGTGATACGGATGTGGACTCTCACTTGGATTTACCTGTCATTTCCCACGATTGGGAGCGCCTTGACAGCATCGAGCTGTACCCTTTTCGCGCTTTGGTTCATCAAGGCGTGGGTAGTATGATGGTGGCACATCTTGAAGTGCCTGCCTTAGAAAAAAAGCCTCACTATC